>JAFDXO010000100.1 GCA_018267925.1 Bacteroidota bacterium
GCAGATATATCAACCGTTGTTTTTTCGCTGACTATTGGCTGACGAATCAGTTGTCGCCCGGTTATGTCATAAAGAATAAAATCTTTTCCGGGTACGCTGGTGGAAATATTAATTAAGGTGCTGGACGGATTAGGCAGTATGACAAAGCTGGGTTTATCAACACTTTTTCGTTCTAATTTTACGACATTACTAAAGGTGTATGAACCGTTTTTGTCCAAAATTTTCAAGCGGTAATAATAGACAGGTTCTTTAGGTTGAATATCTAAGTAAGTGTACAAGTTTGTCTGATTATCATACCCTTTTGACTGTACATGCCCGATTGCTTCAAATTGAACGGCATCTATGCTGCGTTCTACTTCAAATCCGGCATTATTTTGCTCGTCTGAGGTTTGCCAAATCAGCAGATTGTCTTTGTCTTTGGTTTGCCCTGTGAAGGAAAGAAGGTGGACAGATAGGGGGGCGGCAGTATTGGTTGTGTGCAAATAAAACCCACTAAAACCGGTAACATTAAAGGTAATTTCCCATCGGTTTTGGGTGCTATTCCATACGATGTTGCTATCAGCAGGGTCAATTAATACAGCTGATGGGCCATTGCCCACATAACCTGTATAGTTTGATGGATTAGTGCCGGTGCCGTGTACTTGGGTAATGCGCACATGGGCAATGCCGGCAGTGTCTGTAGGGTTGGCTGGAAAATGCGGATAGGTAGTTCCTGCCACAACATTATAGTTGTCAAATTCTGTTTGTGTGAAGAAAAGGGTAAGTGTTCCGGTAGTATATGATGGGGAAGCTAAAGGTTCTAAATCGTAATGACGTTGCACATAAGGGTTGCCACTGCTGGCATAAGGTACCGATGAATTGAAGGAAACCTTTGAAGTGATAGTACCTCTTGCCGGATTGTTGCCACTTGTTTGTATGCCCGCATAAAGGTTGCAATAGTCCATAAGCAATTGAGGAGTTACGGTTGTGTCCAAGTGAAAGGATTGGCTAACATTCCCGTTCACAAGAGCACTATTGACACAGGCAAACATGATTTTATTTGCAACATTTATCAATAAGCCTTGAGGAGTTGAACATATTGAACCCATTCCTCCACAATAGTTACTTAATGGGATACCATTACCGTAATAAATGCAACTTCCTTTTTGGGTAAGCAAAGTATCGTGATTATTATTAGATACATCAATATAATGTAGCGCACCATAAAAAATATTGCCCATATTATCGCAAGTAATCGGTGTAGCATATCCTTGCAATGGAATGTATGAACTACCTGTAGTGTTAGAAATCGTATTATATAAATAAATTGTTGGAGTATTGCTACCTGAAGATAGCCCTTCACAATAAATTACACTTCCAAAACTTGCAAGATACATTTGGGAAGAACTTGTTAAATAGCTTCCAAAAGTTGCTGCGGAATTGGTTAAAATACCCGAAGCGTTTACATAAACAAGACGAGGCGCAGCAGGGCTTCCACCTATCAATGTGAAATATATTTTACCATTTGCAAAAACAATATCATTGAGTGTACTACCCAGGTTCATATTCGTTGCGGTAGTCCAAGTGCTGCTTAAGCTGGTGGTTCCACCTCCGGCATAAGTAGTGATTGTCCCGGAAGCATCCACTTTTCGGATTCTGCTTTGCCCTGCATCTACAATATAGGCATTACCTGAATTGTCGAACGCTATTGAGGTTGGGGTCAATAATTTTGCGCTGGTGGCTGGTCCATTATCGCCTATGCTGGTGCCGCCTCCGGCAAAGGTGGAAATGATGTTGGTGCCTACACTAATTTTTCGTACTCGACTGGCATTTTTATCTACTACATAGATATTCCCCGAAGCATCGGTTGCTATTTTATTGATTGATGCAAAGCCGGCCATTCTTGCATCTAAGCCATCTCCCGCCATAGGAATTGCTGCACCCGTATTTGTCATTCCTGCAATGGTAGAGATTATATTTGATCCATCAATCTGCCTAATACGATAAGCTTCGCCTAAAAACACATTAGTTCCCGAAACAGCCAGTGGACTACTTACATTCGAAAGGACAATCTGTGCCGTTGTTGCACTAATTCCATCACCGTTGTAGCCGGCAACACCTGTACCTGCAAAAAGAGATACATTATTCGATGACATTGCCGTTATTTTGTATATATAATTATTACCGGCAACATATACAATATTCCCTGAAGTAGCTGCTATGCCTGTTGCTATACTGATGTTGGGAATGGATACTGATGCAAGAAATGAAATAGAAGCCGGAGTGCTACTATTGACAGAATACTTATACAAATAGCCATTGTAGTGTTGATATAAAAAGTAATTGGTTGAGGTTCCCCCAATGGCAAATGCTCCATAAGCAGCATTATACATAGCACCCGATGAAATGGATGTAATTGTTCCAGAAGCATCTACTACCCTCATGGCATGGTTTAAGGTGTCTTGCAAATAGACTGCTCCATTAGGGGCAACCGAAATACTGGCAATAGTGCCGATGGTAGCACTTGTTGCCGGTCCGTTATCGCCCGTATTCCCTGCGATGCCGGTTCCGGCAAACAAGGTTTCGGTGCCGTTTACGCTTCTTTTAAAAACTTTATTTTGCGCATTTAACGCATAATAGATATTTCCGGCGGCATCCACTTGAAGAGCATCCACTGTAAAATTTAATATCGTATTCACAGTGCCGGAAACAATTTTTCGGGTACAGTTAAAAGAGTTGTCGCTATAATAGATTGTTCCATTATTGTCCACCGCTAATTGCCAAGGAGCGACAGCGGTCAACACCGCACTGCCTCCATCTCCGGTGCCACCACCGGCAATAGTTGTAAGGATTTGTGCTTGAATATTTACATAAATTAAAATAAAGAAGAGAAGCGAGTATAACTGTTTCATAATATGCAATTCGTTTTATAGTTTATTTTTGTGCGTTTTTATATTTTACTTGTAAAAAGGGTTTACAGACTCTCGCTTCAATAGGGGTAAATATATTTACAAAACATTACGGCTTGATACTAATACAACACAATCATAATGGAGTTGTCCGTGTAAAAGTCAGTAAATATTCCCTTTTTGTTATGAGCAAATGAGGGAAGGGCGGCAAAAATTGAGGGAAGGATGCAAAACGTTGAGGGAAGGATGCAAAACGTTGAGGGAAGGAAGTTTTTACCTATTCTCATCTAATGGATTTTACCGCTTTGGCAAAAGGATTTAAGCAGCCCTCCAAAGAGATGAGCATGAAGGGAATAAGCCAATATAAAGTGCTTAGACCAGCAAGCCCTTTTTTTAAAAAATATCAGGTTACAAAGCCATATTACTTCTATGTACAAAAAAAGCACCTCAATGGAGTGCTGTATAAGACCGAAAAAGATTAATTTGCTATCTGGCAGCTTCTCCATTTCTTTTGTTACTTTTTTGTAATTACAAAATTTTTAGTCAATATTTACACTTTTTCTTACAATTTGTCCACCATAATACGATGAAGTGGATAGCCTTATGTGTTGCAAAATTGCTGCCTCTTTTACTTTTAGCATCCGGTTCATGGGCGCAAGAGGAAGGTGGGCGTTTGGCTGATTCATTGCATAGATTAATTCAGCAACATCCTCAAAAAGACACTACCAGAGCGCTTTTGCTGGCTAAGCAATCGTTTTATTCTTATAGCATAGATGCAAGTGCCGGTGTTCGTGAAGCTACGGAAGCATTAACCATTTCCGATTCTTTGCATTGGATAAAAGGGGCTGCTATTGCTTTACAATCAAGAGGTGCCTGCTATTGGTCACTTAGCAACTATAAGGCTTCTGTGGACGATTACCTACGCTCCATTCAATTGTACAAAGCTTTAGGGATGGACAATTTAGTGGCACAAAACTTAATCAGCTTAGGTACCGTTAGCCAAGCCATTGGCGATATTTCTTCTGCAAAAGCTTATTATACCAACGGTGCAGATGCTTTTAAAAAAATTAAAAACTACCAAGGCTTTATCGGCGCATTATATGATCTGTCTTACGCTCACATGAGCCTTCAACAATATGATACAGCAAAGTCTATTATTGAATATGGAATTAGAAATGCTTTAGAACACCGCATTCCAAGAGAATTTGTTTCCGGAAAAATAAATTTAGCTGAACTTTTTGTAACCAGCAATCAGTTCAATTTCGGTAAAGCACTTTTAGATAGTTTGGTAAATGAAAAATTTGGCATTTTAGAGCCATATAGAGCCGCCTTTTGTAATGATATGTTGAGTAATCTTCTAACCACGCAAAAAGACTACAAACAAGCATTAGTATATCGAACAAGAGCAATTAACTTATACAAACAAATAAAGCACTATGGGCAAATCAATGAAAGCCATCTACAAATAGGGAATCTATACTATTTACTAAGCAAAAAAACTTTCATCCAACCCGAAAGAGAATACTATTTAAAAAAGGCTGAAAAGCAAATATATCAAGTCATTAGAAATGGGCGTGAGAACACGCTGCATGAACTGGAAAATGCCTATTATGTCTTACAAATGGTGAATGAAGCTCGAGGAAACTTCAAGCAAGCCTATCACTATCAAAGCTTGTCAAAACAAATATCTGACAGCATTTTCAGTAAAGCTAATCAAAGAGAGGCGGTTGCCCGATCTGTAGGTTATGTTTATCAACGATCGAAAGATTCTTTAGCCTTTGCAAGTCAAGTAACACAATTGCAACTAACCACTTATTTTAATAAAAAATTAGTTGAAGACTACCAAAAACGACAAACTATTTTATACTTTTTGATAGGTGCCGGCATTCTGCTTACCCTTATGATCATTCTACTCTATCAAAGAAATTTATCTAACACACAGCTTAATAATAAATTGACTCAACAATCCCTGCTACAAAAAATACAAGAAGCAGACTTTGAACACAAAATGAATGAACTGTCCTCACGCGCTTTGCAAACCCAAATGAATCCTCACTTTATTTTCAATTGCCTGAATGGTATTCGATTATTAATAGAACAAAACGATAGTAGTTTGGCATCAACCTATTTGATTAAGTTCTCTCGACTTATTCGACTGATATTAGAGTCTTCTTCTAAAGAATTTGTTTCTATTACTGATGAAATTGACTCTCTAAATTTATATCTTGAGCTAGAAAAACTACGGTTTAAGGAAAAACTTTCTTTTGTAATGAAATTAGATTTACCCAATCAACACGATATCTATTTACCCCCCATGCTTATTCAACCTTTTGTTGAAAATGCAATCTGGCATGGATTAATGCCTAAGCCTAACGGTGGAAATGTATCCATTCAAATGAAAAGTGATCCCATAAATCGAATTCTTATAGTAAAAGTAGAAGATGATGGAATAGGTATGAAAGAATCAAAATCTCAAAAAAAAGAAAACGAAGCCAGACCTTCGCGTGGCATGTCATTAACTTCTGATCGGTTGAAACTTTTGGGCAATAAATTCAAACGCTCTTGGTCAATTAACCACAGTAACATAGAAATGGATGCAATGAAAAGTGGCGGAACATTAGTTACCATAAACATTCCTTACAAATGAAAAAAATGCAAGCTATTGTAGTAGATGACGAAAGGGATAGTACCAAACTTCTTGAAATCATGTTAAAACGTCATTGTCCAGAGGTTGAAGTTGAAATAGTTTTTCATGATAGCGCAAAAGCCTGTGATCATTTGGCTTTACATCAACCGGATGTGTTGTTCTTGGATATAGAAATGCCCATAATGAATGGTTTTGATTTACTAAAAAAACTCACTCCCATACAATTTCCAACTATTTTTGTAACCGCTTATAATCAATATGCCCTTCGTGCTTTTAAGTGTGCAGCTTTAGATTATTTAGTGAAACCGGTTGATCCTTTTGAATTAATTGAAGCAATTTCAAAGGCAAAAATTTTCAACACCGGCTTGTCATCTGAACACCTTGCTGCAACAGAAGAAATTTACCAATCAAAAGTACCGATTGACAAAATAGCTATACCGTCAGCTACAGAGTTTCGCTTTATTTCCTTTCAAGACATCATTTACATTGAAGCTAATGATAACTATGTATTTATTTTTAGTGTCAATGGAGAAAAACATGTTGTTTCTAAAACGCTCAAAGAAATTCAATCAATATTTGAAGAATCTCATTTCTTACGAATAAATCGTCAATATTTGGTCAATTTAAACAAGATTGTGTCTCTTCAACGGAATGATAATATTGTTACTTTAGAAAACGGAATAAAATTGCCTATATCTCGCACTCATAAAGATATTCTATTAGACCGTTTCAATCGAATTTAGAAAAGAAAAAAGCTATCTCTTTTGGAAGATAGCTTTGAAAAATATTTTGGCAATAAAAAATAGTCTGCTAATGTGTTTCTTCACCGGGGCGAGCTGGAACAGTTTGAGGAATAAAATCCTTACCATTTCCATCATCTTTATAATCGTAAGGCCAACGGTGTACTTCTGGAATTTCTCCTTCCCAATTACCATGACCTGGAACAATCGGAGTTGTCCATTCTAAGGTAGTGCTTCCCCAAGGGTTTAATTCATTTACTTTACGACCACGGAATATACTAATAAAGAAATTGAAAACAAATAATAACTGAGCAAAGAATACGACTATTACAGCAATAGAAATAAAAGCGTTCAGTCCATCAAATTGTTTAAAAGACTCCCAAGCACTGTAATCATAATAACGACGAGGCATACCGGCAATTCCTTCATAGTGCATAGGCCAGAAAATCACATATGCACCAATAAATGTCAAGAAGAAGTGAATATAACCCAGTGTATTATTCATAAAGCGTCCAAACATTTTCGGGAACCAATGATATATACCAGCAAACATTCCTAAGAAACTCGACACACCCATTACCATGTGGAAGTGAGCAATGACAAAATAAGTATCATGTAAGTGAATATCTAAAGCTGAATTTCCAAGAAAAATACCGGTAAGACCGCCAGAAATGAACATTGATACAAAGCCTAAAGCAAACACCATAGGTACTGTAAAACGAAGATTACCACGCCAAATAGTAGTAAGCCAGTTAAAGGTTTTTACTGATGAAGGTACGGCTATCAACAAAGTCATTAAAACAAATATGGAACCTAAGAACGGACTCATACCTGTTACGAACATGTGGTGTGCCCATACTAAGAAAGATAAAAAGGTAATTCCAATAAGGGAAATAATCATGGCTGTATAACCAAAAATTGGTTTCCGACTATGGTTAGAAAGCATTTCAGAAGCAATACCCATTCCCGGAAGCATAATAATATAAACTTCGGGATGCCCTAAGAACCAGAATAAATGTTGATATAAGATAGCAGAACCACCAATGTGCGGAAGTGCTTTGCCACCAATAAATATTTCAGACAAATAGAAGGAGGTGCCGAAGTTGCGGTCAAAAATTAACAATACAAATCCAGAAAGCAATACAGGGAAAGACAATACACCAATAACAGCAGTAAAGAAAAGTGCCCAAATGGTTAATGGCATACGAGTCATACTCATGCCTTTAGTACGCATGTTTAAGATTGTAGAAATGTAATTTAACCCCCCTAACAAGGACGAAACAACAAATAAAGCCATGGCAATCAACCATAAATCCATACCTAATCCGGAACCTAAAGAAGCTTCACGAATAGCACTTAGTGGAGGATAAGCAGTCCACCCGCCGGATGCCGGCCCTGTTTGAACAAACAAAGAGCTAAACATAATAATACTGGCTAAAAAGAAAAACCAATATGAAAGCATATTCATAAAGGGAGAAGCCATATCTCTTGCACCTAATTGCAAGGGAATTAAAAAATTAGCAAAAGTACCCGTAAGTCCCGCAGTTAGTACAAAAAATATAAGAATAGTACCGTGCATGGTAACTAACGCATAATAGAACTCCGGACTAAGTTTACCACCTTTTGCCCAATCTCCTAAAAATGTTTCCATAATTGGAAATGTATGTTCAGGAAATCCTAATTGCAATCGGAAAAAAACTGAAAATAAGGCTCCGATAATAGCCCAAATAATGCCAGTAATCAAAAATTGCTTGGCAATAATCTTATGATCCTGACTAAAAATATACTTGGTGATGAAATGTTGCTCGTGGTGTTCATGATCATGTCCATGATGTCCTCCGTGAAGGCTTGGTGGATGTCCAACATTTGCTGTTTCTAAAATAACTTGATTAGCCATTGTATTCTCTTTATTTATTGCTTTTCTAACCCTTAAATTTAAAAAAAAGATTAGTTCATAGTGATTGCTTTAGAAGTCGTTGCTTTTGCAGTAGAGTCAGTAGCCGGTGTAGCTGCATCAGAAGGAGCGTTCACTGTTGCATAATATGATTTTTGCATCATTAGCCACGCCTTATGTTGAACTTCGGTTTCTACTATAACTGTTCCTCGCATAGAATAGTGACCTTTACCACACATTTGATCACAAGAAATTTCGTAAACAAAGTTAGGATTTCCTGTAATCTTTTTCATTTCAGCAGTTGTTATTGTTGGAGTAAACCACATTGTTGTTACAATGCCCGGAACAGCATCCATTTTCATACGAAAATGTGCTAAACCAACATCATGAATAACATCACGAGAACCAATGATGAGCTTTACCGGCTTGTTTACAATCAAGTGCATTTCGCCGTTCTCGGCAATAACATCATCATGATTGGCTTTATCATTCCAATCCAATCCAAGAACATTATTGGCATCGTTAATGTTTCTAAAATCACGCTTACCTAGAACCTTATCTTTACCCGGATAACGAATAATCCAGTTAAATTGTTTTCCTACAATTTCAACAACTTGGGAATTTTCAGGAGCAGGAGCAGTCATGCTTGACCATGCACGCAAACCAATGGCAACTAAAACAGCCATTGTAATCGCAGGCACCGTTGTCCATAACAATTCTAATTTATTGTTGTGGGGAAAATAATAAGAAGTGCGCTTTTCAGATGCTTGATAACGGTACGTAAACCAAAACAATAAAGTTTGAGTAATAAAAAATACAATACCAGTTAAAATCAAAGTTACTTTCAGCATGTCATCATATTTCACACCATGATCTGATGCTGAAATCGGAAGCATTTTGGGCATCATATATTCATGGCACTCCCAAATTCCCCAAATACCAAAAACAAACACGGCAACCATAAGCCATGCAATCGTTCGATTGGTTTGACGTTCAACCTTTTCCTTCCCACGAAGTATGGCTGCATATTCGCTTGCCTTTGCTATCTGATAGATAATGATAAATACCAGTGCAATTAGTGTTATTGTTAGAAATCCCGACATGGTCAGTGTACGTTGTATTTACTAATTAATTATTCTTAAGTACTAAAAAACTATTTAAACTCCAAAAATATCTATACCGGTTAGCTTTGGTGTAATAAAGCTTCTTTGAGTAATGGATGATTGTTGGGTATTAATGATGCTTTCGTTAATGAATTAGCAACCGTGTAAATAAACAGTCCGATAAATCCAGCAAAAATACCTAATTCATACCAACTTAAGTGCCAATGCTCACCTAAAGGACCAGGCATAGTCATGATATAAAAATCTAACCAGTGTCCAAAAATCAGAACTAAAGCCATGAAACTAACTGTAAAATAGTTACGCTTACTTGGACGCGACATTAATATCAAAATGGGCATAATAAAGTTAATAACAAAGGTCGCATACCATATTAATCCATAAGGGCCTTGTTGACGAATTTTGAAATAAGTTGTTTCTTCAGAAATGTTGGCATACCAAATTAACATATATTGGTCAAACCAAACATACGTCCAAAAGATACTAAAGGCAAACATAAATTTACCTAAATCATGAATGTGTTCTTTAGTCACGATTTCAAGGTTCCCTTGATTTTTCAAATAAACAACAATCAATAAAATAACAGACATGCCAGTTACAAATGCACTTGCCCAAGTGTACCAACTAAACATAGTAGAATACCAATGAGCATCAATACTCATAATCCACATCCAAGGAGTAGTACTCATTTGCGTCAGAGCATATACAACTAAGAATGCTCCTGACCAACGTATTGTCTTCCAATAATTTTTAGTAGCATTTTTAGGAGCCGACTCTTGGTCTATCGAAATAGCTCGAAATTTACGACCAAAGAACGACCAAAGACCGATTGTAGCAACAGTAAATCCAACAAACATAGCCGGATTTAAAAAGCCGCTTTTCCCTTCCAATATTTTATCACCTTCTGGATGCACCCAATGATAAATGGGGTTGTGCCCATCAATATTAAATACAAATGCTATTAGAAATAGGATAATCATAGTGATTAATCCAAAAATCCAAACATTTGCACCTATTGCTTCGGGAACACGCTTATAAGCTATAAGCCACCCACCCTGTGCTAATGATACTGCAGCCTGGATAAATACACATGCTACCGTAATCAGTAAAAAGAATACACTGTTATGCAGCAATACGATCCAAAAGCGAGTTTTTTCCGCATGCATTATTTCATGGTTAGCCGCATGACTATTGAGCAAGGTGAAAGCACCAATCAGAAGGGTAACCACACCGATTATCATCAATACCAAACTCGTGGTCTTTAATCGTGCCGGTATCTCAAAACGTTCGTTCATTGGTTGACTTTATTAATAGTTTCTCGTAAATTTACTTTTTAAAAATTAATGCGATGCCTTAGCAACATCACTGGTTTTCTGAACACTTGATGAATCTGCTTTCGGGGTACTTGAATTAGCAGGTACATTGTTGATGCCCAAAGCAAAAGGTGCCCCTCCATTTTCTGATTGCACTTTTTTAATATATGCAATCACTTGCCAACGTTGCTTTATGTCAAGTTGGCTTGAGTAAGATCCCATTGCATTCTTACCGAATTTTACGGCAGCATACATTTGACCTACGGGCATGTGCAAATACTTGGCATCTTTAAAATTAGCCGGCATAGAGGCAAATTTACCACTGGCAAATAAAGGTCCTTGACCGTCTAATTTTTGTCCATGACAGATACCACAATATATATCAAACAATCTTTTACCTTCCTTCAATTCATCATCTGAAAAACGAAGGTTAGTGGTAAATGTTTTGTAAGCAGTTGTATCACCTTCCTTTAAATGATCGGGAAGTTCATGACCCCGTGCAACTGTACCAGGTACCGGTAAACGACTAGATTGGCTATCTGCAAACACAGGGTTATATGTGTAGGCATCATAAGCCCTTGAGTAAACCATATCCGGTGCATAAGTACGACCCGGATTTCGGTGTTTTTCCCCATTTTGGTTACACGCCGTGAGTCCGAGACCTGCCATGAGGCTTGCCACTACTATGCTTTTGGTCTTATTCATATAAACTGAAAAAAATACAAAATTCAATGTTTAAATTAATGCCAGATAGTTAAGAGCCGGCTAATTGATAATCCTCTTCTTTATCCCAACGCCCATACCACCATTCTGTTTCAGCATTCTGCACACTGGTTTCTACAGCACCGGTTGTTTTTAAAAATTCAATTACTTCTTGTTCAGTAACTTGATCGTTTAATTCAACTGCCATTACAAATAAATCATCTGTTTGACGTGGATGAAATAAATGCTTTTTAACTCCGGGCATAATTTGGTTGAGGTAACAAAATGTTAGCACCATTCCGACAGCAGAAAACAATACTGTTAATTCGAAGGTAATAGGAATAAATGCCGGAAGTGCAAAATGTGGCTTACCACCAAAAACCATAGGCCAATCGGAAGTAAAAATCCAACCCATAAAGCCTAAAGCGGTTGCTGTACCGGCTATTCCATATATAAATCCGGCAACGTGCAAGTCGGTTTCTTTTAAACCCATAGCTTGATCTAATCCATGTACAGGAAATGGAGTGTACACATCATGCATCTTATAGCCGCTATGACGTACTTTTTTAACGGCGGGAAATAAAACCTCCTCGTCGTCATAGCATGCAACTGCAAATTTTTTTATAGCCATTTCAATTCAAAAATTCAATGTTAATTGTTCGTCCCAAATTTACATTTGGCAATTCAATCATTATTACTTTTAATGGTGATGCGATTCAGCTTGTTCTTGAATAAACTCTTCAGTGCTTTTAGCATCTATTTTATCCATCTTATTCTTATAGCTTTCACCTGATGTTTTTAGCACAAATTTAATTTCTGCTATGGCAATTACAGGGAAATATTTAGCAAATAAGAAGAAGCAAGTAAAAAACAAACCAAATGTACCTAAATAGAAACCAATTTCAGGCCAGGTAGGGCTATAATAAGTCCAACTTCCGGGTAAATAGTCCCGATAAAGTGAAGTAACGATAATTACAAATCGTTCAAACCACATACCGATATTCACTACAATTGACATAATGAAGGTAAATGGAATATTACGACGTAATTTTTTAAACCAAAACAATTGTGGTGATACAACGTTGCAAGTCATCATTGCCCAATAACTCCACCAATAAGGACCGGCAATACGCCATTGGAATGCAGCTTGTTCATAAACTACTTGACTATACCAAGCCATAAACAGTTCGGTCAGATAAGCAACTCCGACAATAGAACCTGTTAGAACAATTACCTTGTTCATTGCTTCTAAGTGACCAACCGTTATATATTCTTCTAACCCCATAATCCGGCGACAAACAATTAAGAGCGTTTGCACCATTGCAAAACCGGAAAAGATGGCTCCGGCAACAAAGTAGGGAGGGAAGATGGTCGTATGCCAACCAGGAATTACAGAAGTCGCAAAGTCAAAAGATACGATAGTATGTACTGAGAGAACTAATGGTGTAGCAAGACCCGCAAGAACTAAAGATAAGGCCTCGTGTCTTTGCCAACTTTTTGCTGAACCGGTCCAACCAAAAGAGGCAAAACCATACATCAATTTTCTGAATTTCGTTTTAGCCCGATCACGAACTGTTGCAAAATCGGGAATTAAACCGGAGTACCAAAATAAAAGGGAAACGGTAAAATACGTTGATATCGCAAATACGTCCCAAAGAAGCGGTGAATCAAAGTTTGGCCACAATGGTCCGCGACTATTGGGATATGGCAATACGAAGAAGCCGTCCCAAACACGCCCCATGTGAAAGATGGGAAATTGACCAGCACACATTACAGCAAAGATAGTCATTGCTTCAGCAGCCCGATTCACACCCGTTCTCCAACCTTGGCGGAACAATAATAAGATGGCAGAGATCAGTGTACCGGCGTGACCGATACCAACCCACCATACGAAATTGGTAATATCCCAACCCCAACCAACGGTTCGATTGACACCCCATGTTCCAAGTCCCCAATAAACAGCCCATGTTACAGAGAATACCCCGAACAATAAAAGTAATACAGAAAAATAGAACCCGACATACCACATGCGACCGGGTTTTTGCTCTATTGGGCGAACGATGTCTTCTGTTACTTGGTGATACGTTTTATCACCATCTACCAGTGGTTCCCGTACAAACGATTCGTACTTTAAATGCATAGCACGTAATTAGTAATAGTTCCTTTTAATTATTTCAATTTTATTAAACAATCATATACTCTGATTCAGTAAAATCCTGAATTCAATTAAATATGATCATTCATCAAGCCATCCAATTTTTCATTTCCACCTACAATAACATCTGTGTTGCGAATTAACGACAAATAGTTAATATTAGGTAGTGTGTGCAATTGTTCTAAAACATAAAATTTTCTATGAACTTGCTCTTGAGCACGTAATTTATAAATAGCACTCGATCTGTCATTCACATTGCCAAAAAGAATTGCATCTGTAGGGCATGCTTGTTGACAAGCAGTTTTGGCCTCTCCATCTTGTAATGGTCTTCCTTCTTTTTTCGCATGAAGTTTTGCATCTTGCAGGCGTTGAACGCAGAAGGTACATTTTTCCATTACACCACGAGAGCGAACAGTTACATCAGGATTCAATACCATACGCGTCAAATCATCGTTCATATCATCACGACGACCATCCTCATATAAGTTATCTTGGAAACAATCAGCACCATTCCAATCCATCCAGTTAAAGTGACGAACTTTATAAGGGCAGTTGTTGGCGCAATACTTTGTACCAATACAACGATTGTAAGTCATCATATTTAGACCTTCAGAGCTATGTGGCGTTGCTGCTACTGGACATACATTCTCGCAAGGTGCATTATCACAATGTTGGCATAACATTGGCTGGAAAACAGTCTGAATAGTATCCGGATCATTTGGCATACCCGAAAAGTAGCGATCAATACGCATCCAGTGCATTTCTTGCGCCTTCAAGACATGGGTTTTTCCTACTACAGAAACGTTATTTTCTGCTTGACAACCTATTACGCACGCTCCACAACCAATACATGCTGTTAGATCAATGGACATTCCCCAATGGATTCCCGGAGACTCATGGTTTGGATAAAGCGTTCCATTTTCTCTAAAGCCTTCTTCTAAGGCATCCGTTGCTGGAACGGCAGCAGCATATTCGCCTAATTTAGGTTCAGTGCCCTCATGCCCTTCCTTTTTCCAAGGTAATGTGGTATAGTGACCAATTTCTTCTTCCCGATCGCGATACAGCTCTTCTGGGTTTTTACTAAATTCTTCTAAAGAATATTCATGAATGATGGCACGACCTTCATAACTGTTATGTGTTTGAGTAAGAGCTATATCGTAAAAATCATTCGTCTTTTCAATATTGACACCGGTATGCAAATCAAATGTTAGACCATTCCATGTTTGGAAAGGGTAAGCGTTTTTACCGGTTTTAGCTGCTGCACGGCCTACTTTTTCATCACGGCCATAACCTACGGCGATTGCAATTACATCATTGTGCATGCCCGGTACAGTAACTATAGGCAATTCTATAGTAATACCATTTGCAATGATCTTTATTACATGCTTTTTATAGTCAACTTCATTTATACTAGTGAGTTCAGCACCCAGTTCGAAGGCTGTTTTAGGAGAAACACAAGCATAGTTATCCCAAGTTCCTCGAGTTATAGGATCTGGCATTTCCTGCAACCAAGGATTATTACTCATCCATGCACCACGTCCGATACTTACTTTCTCATAAAGAACTAATTCTTTGTTGCCGCTTGCAGGTTTTGAACTTTGGAGAGCATTAATTGCATTTGCTACATTTCCGGTAAATGTTGCGCCGGAGGCAGAAGGAGCAGTAGCAGGTTCAATAATACCTTCTTGTAAGGTACGGTCAAAATTTTCTTGGTTTCCTAATTTGGAAGACCAATATTGATTCCAAAATTGACCATAGGTGTTTGTTGCACCTGCCCAAGTCAATAAGCTGTCTTGAAATGCACGTGTTTTAAAAATAGGTGCAATACCTGGTTGCATTAGGCTGATATAGCCTGTTTTAGGTTCAGCATCACCCCAACTTTCTAAATAATGATTATCGGGTACAACAAATTTACACTGTTGAGCTGTTTCGTCCATACGATCTGCAAAGGAAACGGTTAGTTTTACCTTTTTCAGCCCTTCGGCAAATTTAGCTCCTTGAAAATATTCGTAAACTGGATTGACACCATGAATAAACAAAGCTCCAACTTGGCCGCTATTCATTGCGTTAACCAAGTTTACCATATCGCTATCAATACCTTGTTTGTAGTTGCTGGATATGGACCAATTTATAGTAGTGCCATTCGCACCAATCTTGTCGTTAATTGCATTAACAACCGTTTGAAGGTTTACATCATTTGCGCCACAAACAACCAAACCATTACCTTTTTTGAGGTCGGCCGCAGCTTTTGAAATAGTATCATTTAGTTTTTTGCTGCCAAAACTTGGAGCGGCTCCGGTAGTTACTGCATTATATAAGGCAATTGCGACAGCACCCATTTCAGATGGCTTACAAACAGCGCGTTCGTCTGCCTTTGCTCCAGTTATGGTGTGTATAGATTCAACCTGATAGTGTTTGGACATTTTCAGGTTTTTTACACCTATACGGCGACCGGCACTATATTGTTTTGCAAATTCAATAGGTGACAACCATGTTCCTAAAAAGTCTGCACCTAAGCTAAAAATAGTTTGTGCTTGATCAAACTGATAAGAAGGTAAGGCTCGTTTTCCATAGCTTGCTTCATTAGCCTGAAGCATACCGCTATAGGAAATAGGGTCATATACAATATGCTTAACGGTAGGAAATTTGGCAATAAATTGATTGATTACCTCTTTAGTTGTTGGAGAAAGGATAGAGCCGGTTAGCAAATATGCTTGACCACTCAGCCCAGACATTCCTTCGGCTACCGCTTTGTCAATAGCGGCAAAGGTTGCCTCATGACCTTCAGAGAACGGCTGTCGTAGTCTTGCCTTATCATAAAGGCTTAACACAGATGCCTGAACACGGGCAGAAGTACCTCCACGTGTAATAGAGGACTTTTCGTTACCCTCTATTTTAATGGGACGGCCATCGCGAGTTTTGATTACAATAGCACAATAATCGCCATTATCAACAAAAGTAGATGCGTAGTAGTTTGGCACACCCGGTGTGATATCATCCGGCTTTATTGCATAAGGGATTACCTTACGCACGGGCATTTCACAACTGGCAGCAAGCATGGCTGCGGCTGTACTAAAACCCAAATATTTTAAAAAGTCACGGCGAGGCGTAGTAGCGTCGAGTAAATTACCACTTAAATCAAACGGTAAATCTTCATTAAACTCATCCGTTGCTACCTCTTGTTGTGCGGGCTTATTCAGCTCTTCCAACCCCTTCCAATATTGTTTTTGACTCATAGAAAATTCAAAATTCAAAAGGCAAAAATGCGATACTTATATTTTGCGCTTCTAAAAGGATTTGTCTTTTGTTTTTTGACTGACCTTTTATTAGCTAATTTTCACTAATTAATAATGGCATTTAGCACACTCAGTTCCACCTATATCGTTTACGGTAACACCGGTGCGCTTTCCTGATTTTATTTCTTCGTGATATTTTTCAAAAATGCTGTAATACTTATTGTCGGCAAACTTCACTTCTGTTTGACGGTGACAGTTGATACACCAGCCCATAGACAGAGGTGCAAACTGATAGACCTCATCCATGTTTTGAATATCACCATGACAACGTTGACACTGAACCTGACCAACTTTCACGTGTTGTGAGTGATTAAAATAAACGTGGTCCGGTAGATTGTGAATCTTAGTCCATGCAATGGGTTGATCTTTTATGTTTCCATTAGCATCCCGAATATATTCCTTCTTAGCTGGATCCCAACCGGCATATTTATACAATTTTTGGATTTCAGCGGTTCCATCAATTTCTTTTCCTTCGGCAGAAACTAATTTTTCTTTTCCGGTATATTCATTGATTTGTTTGTGGCAATTCATGCAAACGTTAGGCGAAGGAACCATTGCTTGGCGGCTCTTTTCGGCACCGGCGTGACAGTATAAACAGTTTATTTGGTTTACACCTGCATGTACTTTGTGGGAATAGAAGATAGGTTGCTCCGGCTGATAATTTTGTTGACGACCCAATTCGATTGCACCGTTTGTCAGCCAATAACCACAAAATATAAATACAAGAATCACTACAATCGCTATCACTACTTTATTGCGATAGAATGGAACTTCTTTTTCGTTTGGCAATCCTTCTTTTTCATTAGCCACTCTACGAAGTCCGTAGTTTGCACGCCATAGCACAATAACTAATGCCAAAAGAATTACAGTGATGAATGTGTATAGCCAACCATTGCTTTCAGCAGCAGCCGGTTCAGCAGCTGGTTGTCCGGCAGCAGCCGGTTCAGCACCCGGAGCTTTGTAGTCATCCACATATTTGATAATCGCATCAATCTCTTCATGTGTGAGATTCGGGAATGCGGTCATGACAATTTTATATTTGTCAACCAATTCCTTTGCATGAGGATCGCCTGCAGCTATGACGGCTGACGGATTTTTGATCCATTTGTAAATCCAATCTTTTTCTCTCCGTTGGTCAACTCCCTGAAGGGCAGGACCGGTTGCATCTTTGATTGGGTTGTGGCAAGCAGCACAATTTGAATTGAACAAAGCTTTACCATCTTGAGCAACAGCAGTAAGATTGCTAAAAAGCAATACGAAAACTAAACTGAATATGCTCGAAGCAATTTTTCTAAACATTGGCTTAACTGATTCTAACACAGGAATAAAATTGAGAATTAACTTTCCTTTAGACAAAGCGACGGCAAAACTACAACACAAGCTTAAAACTTGCACCCCTTTTTTCAAAAAATACTTTCCGCGCTGGGCGCGGGTTTCGAGCTGCATTGTAATTTTCTGTATGTTTCATTGTCAGTTTTTTGTCATTAAACACCCCAACCAGAATCATCAAAACCGATGATCAATGATTGTCTAAACTCAGAAGAACATTTATAAACATCCTGTTCTTCCTCCATCAACCGGAATGCTCGTCCCATTTACATATCCTGCTAACGGGCTAGCTAAAAAGGCTATCATAGCTGCTATTTCTTCTGGTTTTCCAAAACGTTTGGCGGGAATTTCACTCAGCATTTCTTCGGTAGCAGCATCCTCTGTAATTCCTGTCTTTTTCACTTTGTTGCTAATGATGTTTTCTAATCGAGCGGTTGATGTAGCACCGGGTAACACATTATTGACAGTAATGCCATAGGAAGCCAATTCATTAGCAAAGGTTTTTGCCCAAGAGGCAACTGCTCCTCGAATGGTGTTGGACACACCTAAGTTTTTAAGCGGAACCTTGACAGATGTTGATATCACATTGATGACCCGACCATATCCGGCTTTTTTCATTCCTGCAACCAATGTCGTAGTAAGCAGATGATTACAGATTAGGTGTTGCTCAAAAGCACTTTGAAAGGCTTCCGGTATTGCATCAGAAATAGAACCGGCTGCGGGTCCGCCGGTATTATTGACCAAAATATGGATAATCGTTTCTGAAGCTAATTTTTCTGCTGAAGCACGAACTTCTTGAGGCTTACTAAAGTCAGCAACCAAATACCGATGTTGTTGGTTTTTGCTTGTGTCTAAAGTGGATAATGCCTTTTGTAGCCGTTCTTCATTTCGGGCAATCAAAAAACAAGTAGCTCCCAAGTCGGCTAATGCCTGAGCAGCAGCCAAACCGATACCTTGAGAGCTTCCGGCTATTAGTGCCGATTTTCCGGTGAGATCTAATGAAAACATAATTGGGTGATTTCACCAACGAAAGTAAAACGGAATCGGACTTTTCTGCTTTTTTTTATTCTACTACTAATCGGGAATGAAATTCTCCTTCTTTTGTTCGAACCATCACCACATAAACACCGGTTTGAAGCCCAATCAATGAACAGTGCATATTTGTGCTTCCATTGCTATTAAAGGTGAGCATTGTTTGCCCCATTAATGACACAATGCGAACAGACTGAATGGGATAAGCCGCTTGAAGTTGAATAGATTCTTTTGCCGGATTTGGCACAACCTTAACCTGATGGGATGTTTCCAAATTTTCGATACCTAATTTCACCACATTTACTGCTTTGATTACTGTATCAGTCGTGTTGCATCTTTTGGCAATGAGTTTTACTGTATAGTTTCCTGAAGTTGCATACTTATGAATCGGGCTTTTTTGAGTAGAGCTGCTGCCGTCGCCGAATGTCCATTGGTAAGTAAATCCATTTGCAGAAGTGTTTTGAAAACTGACGGTATCATTGCTGGAGTTAAAATTAAAACCCGCTTTCAGTTTAGGATAGAAGCTATAACAAACTGCCAAACTATCATAAACCATTTGTTTTACAACTTGGCGAATGGTGGCTGCATCTGAAGCAGAAAGCCCTCCATCATAGGTATTTCCAATAGGGCTTTTCTTAAACATGACGGTATAAAAGGTAACTGCTGCTGCATAAGAGCCCAATAAAGATGGGTGACTTTCATCATTATCATACAAGTTCATGGCAGGATAGGTATCTCGAATTTTTCTCCACACTTTAGCAACCGGTGAAATAACCCCTTTATTTGAATCTGCCATCATCGTGTAGCGCAACTGAAGCATACTATCCATACCTTGATAGGTACAAAGTGGCGGGAAAAAACTACAATTAGCCTGATCTCCGTTTTTTCTTCCCCAAGTCATGTAAAACAATGTCTTTGTGCAACTGTCTGATGCCTTAATCATACTATCCAACATTCGTGCATAAGGGAACACATCATTCTGCACTTGAGCATCCGGAAAAGCAGGCAATTGGCTTTGCTCTTGCAACACGACAAAATTCCATTTTCCCTGTGCAATTAAAGAAGTCGAGGTAGTGTTACTGCTATGCTGTTGTAAAGTGTATCCGCCTGGTGTATTAGAAGCGAAATAAACAAAATCGCCAGTTGCAGCCGCAAATGAGGCAACAAGTTGGGGAAGATTATTTACGTAGGTGTAACTATTACCGATAAAAAGAACACGTAATGAATCAGCAGCTTGAATTGAGGTTGAGGCAATTGAAAAAGCCAAAAGAAGGGCAAGTTTGTTTAAGATTTTCATTTGGTATGTTTTAAAAATATAGCTAAGGTTGGAGTGTTGTTTTAATTTCTTAATAAAAATCAACGTTTTAAAGACATCAGGTAAGCCCCTAACGTTTGGGCAGCGCAAAAATAATCCTAAAAAAATTGTCATTTGCTTATCTTTGTCATTGCTTCGACAATAGTCTTCACTCACTCCTCTTTTTTACGTGAAAACAACTTGTCACCAAAAATTTCCTGCTGACTAAATTGTACTGAACCAATCCTTCTTTGAGCAGGTAGAATTATTTTATTTTTTTACTGAAAAACACAACATGGAATATAACACTTCGCGCAGCAAACTATTGATGCCTGAATATGGACGAAATGTTCAAAAGATGGTAGAATACTTACTCACCATCGAAGACCCCAAAGTGCGTCTTCGCAATGCTGAAGCATTGATTGAGCTTATGACCACATTAGCTCCACACTTAAAAACCATAGAGGATTACAAACACAAGTTGTGGGATCATTTATATCAAATGACAGACTTTCGGTTGAATGTTGAAAGCCCCTATCCACCACCAACGCGTGAGCAAATTTTAAAGAAACCTGCACCCTTACCTTATCCGAATAGCAACCAACGTAATAAGCATTTTGGCAAAAACTTTACCGGTTTATTAGAAAAGGCTTTAGCAGAACCCGATCCTGAGCGCCGACAAGGATACACACAAGCATTGGGCTATTACATGAAGCTTGCCTATTCTAATTGGCATAGAGAACCAGTGCATGATGACATGATCAAAAATGAATTGGCTGAGTTATCAAAAGGTTTGTTAGTCTATGAAACAGGCGGAATAAGAATTCCTATAGAGCATCGCCATCAACAAGGTAGAAATGGAAATGCGAATGGGAATCGTAAGAATTTTAAAAACAACCAGGGCAATCGTAATTTCAACGGGGGCGGAAACTACAACAAGAATAAAAACAAGTTTAAGAACAAAAATAAATAAGCAATCATGGGGGCTTTTGAAGTTAGAGGCGGACATTCCTTGAAGGGAACCATTACACCACAAGGCGCAAAAAACGAAGCATTACAAGTGTTATGCGCTGCCCTACTAACAGACGAACGTGTTACCTATACCAATGTACCTGACATCTTAGATGTAAACACCCTCATCGAATTGCTGGCTGACATGGGCGTAAAAGTTGAAAGACCGGCTAATAATACGGTTGTATTACAAGCAGATCAAGTAAACCCTGATTTTTTTATTGATAAAACATTCAAGAAAAAATCTGGAAAACTACGTGGTGCTGTTATGCTTGCTGGGCCTTTGTTAGCCCGTTTCGGGCATACCCATATTCCGCAACCCGGCGGAGATAAAATTGGCAGAAGAAGATTAGATACGCACATCCGTGGTTTTGAAAAATTGGGCGTTAAATTTCATTATGATATTGATGAAAGTCTCTTCATTTTAGATGGTACTGAAATGCACGGAACCCATATTTTGATGGAAGAACCTTCCGTAACAGGAACTGCCAATATCGTGATGGCCGCAACCACTACACCCGGCACTACTTCTATTTACAATGCAGCTTGCGAGCCTTATGTACAACAGTTGTGCCGAATGATTAATAAAATGGGGGGGCGTATTAGTGGTATAGGGTCTAATCTATTGATAGTAGAAGGAGTCAACAAACTATCTGGCTGCGAACATAGGCTGCTTGCCGACATGATTGAAGTAGGCTCTTTTATTGGACTTGCCGCCGCTACTAAAAGCGATATTGTGATCAAAGATGCCGATATTCCACACTTAGGCATTATTCCTGAAACCTTTGAGCGGTTAGGAATTCATCTTCATTTTCAAGGTAACGATATTCATATTCCAGCACAAGAAAGCTATCGAATACATAAGTTCATTGATGGCTCTATTCTCAACATTTCAGACCATCCTTGGCCAGGATTTACTCCTGACTTAATCAGCGTTGCATTAGTAACTGCCACACAAGCAAAGGGAACCGTATTAATGCACCAAAAAATGTTTGAAAGCCGCTTATTTTTTGTGGACAAACTCATCGAAATGGGTGCACAAATTGTACTTTGTGATCCGCATCGAGCAGTAGTAATCGGCTCAGACCGACAAACCCCTTTACGTGGCATAACGATGGTGTCGCCCGATATTCGTGCCGGAGTAGCTCTATTAATCGCCGCCTTGTGTGCTCAAGGAAAAAGCACTATTCAAAATATTGAGCAAATAGACCGCGGGTATGAGCAAATAGACAGCCGTTTAGTTGCGCTGGGTGCTGACATCAAACGACTAACATAAAGCCGATAGAGACTTACATTAATTTATCACTTAATTTTTTTGGTTCTGTTCAGTCAGAGAATACCCATTACTAAACGGTTCAATCAGAACAATGTTGCTTTATTACAGACTGCAAAAAAAATTTATCGTGGCTTTGTTTGACCAACCGATTCTTCCTTTGAAAATTTTCTCCAAAAAATCCATCAAAGAATGTTGATGACAATCCGTTAGAAATTCATTGCTCGATAAAAAATAATCCCTCTACTCGCATTCCGTATGGAATGTATCTTTTTTGCAATACCCCGAAAAAATATTGTTCATTGTAATCAACCTTAAACTTTTGCAATGCCCCGAAAAGTTTGTTTTTTCAAATTTTTATGGAATGCCGATGATAATGCTGGCATTTTATGCGTGAAAGTTTTTCGCAAGGCAGAACATAGCTGATTAAATTTCAAGTTTTTTTATTTTTTTGGTGAACGGTATATTTTCTTCAATTATTCATTCTTATCCGTTTTCGTAAAAAAATTACCTTTGCCGTCAAATTTTTTTTAGTTTGAGTCAGGCAACAACACCGCACGGAATTCTAGTTTCAGTTGGAGGAGCAGAAGACAAGGGTACAGATTTAGAGAAAGGAATTATTCAGCGGAATAGACTTAATTTTTTCGAGTTAGGAATATTAAAGACAATACTTTCGCTAATTAAGAAAGGCGAAATGCCTCGTGTAGAAGTAATTACGACAGCATCGTCCATTCCCGATGAAGTGTCAGAAAACTATTTAGATGCTTTTAAAAAATTAGGTTGCGACAATGTTGGTCATTTAAGAATTCGCAATCGAGAAGATGCTGCTAAACCTGAATATATAGAGCGTTTGAAGCAATGTAATTGTATCATGCTTTCGGGTGGCAATCAGCTTCGACTATCGTCTATTTTTGGGGGAACCGAATTTTTGACTTTACTGAAGGAACGTTATCAAAAAGAACATTTTGTAATAGGTGGAACCAGTGCTGGAGCTATGGCGATGAGCAATACCATGATTTATGAGGGAAGTGCAGCCGCAGCTCATTTGAAGGGAGAGGTAAAAATCACAACCGGCTTAGGGCTGATGCAAGATGTCATAATAGACTCTCATTTTGATAAACGGGGACGATTTAATCGTTTGGCTCAAGCTGTGGCTTCCAATCCGGGAGCTATAGGAATAGGGCTGGGTGAAGATACGGGAGTAGTGGTAAAGCATGGCACACACCTTCAGGCAGTCGGTTCGGGCAGCGTCATCATTATAGATGGAAAGAATATAGACTACA
The DNA here is from genome assembly GCA_018267925.1 of Bacteroidota bacterium. GTDB lineage: Bacteria > Bacteroidota > Bacteroidia > Chitinophagales > Chitinophagaceae > JAFIGV01. The sequence continues at coordinate 23,979 of JAFDXO010000100.1, forward strand.
ACAACATTGCTGATATTGAGTTTGGAAAACCTATTTCGGTAGAAAACATCATCGTTCACATTATGTCAGCTGGAGATGTTTACAGTCTTGCTTCACGAACGTTTGAAGGTAGAAATATTGAAGCGGGTATAGAAGATTAGCTTTTTTAGTTTGCTTTTAACGAAGTAAACTGATTTAGTCTGCGTATATCTTCACAACCCGTATTCCTTTAGCATCTACACAACCTCGATACATGCCCTCACTATTGAATGGCATGGCAATATTTCCATGCTTATCAACGGCAACTAATCCTCCTTCTCCACCTATTTTTATCAGCTTATCGTGCACCAGTACATCGCAGGCCTCTGAAAGAGATAACCCTTTGTATTCCATCAAACATGAAATATCGTGCCCCACAACCGAACGAATAAACAGCTCTCCATGTCCGGTGCAAGACACGGCGCAGGTAGCGTTGTTAGCATAGGTTCCTGCACCAATGATAGGGCTATCGCCAACTCTGCCAAATTTTTTGTTGGTCATTCCTCCGGTGCTGGTTGCGGCAGCCAGATTTCCTTGATTATCCAAGGCAACTGCACCTACGGTTCCAAACTTTCTATCGTGATGATCTAATGAAATACGATCCTCTGCCAAAGCCTCTTGCCATTGTTTAAATCTTTGTTCGGAGTAGAAATAATCATCTTGAGCAAAAGCAATACCTTGTTGATTGGCAAATTTTTCAGCCCCGGCACCAAAGAGCATTACGTGTTCACTTTTATCAAGTATAACTCGTGCCAATTCTACCGGATTTTTGATTTGTGAAACACAACTAACTGCACCGGCATCCAGCAATTTCCCGCACATGATAGACGCATCCATTTCATGCTGTCCCTGATGATTAAAAACAGAGCCTTTTCCGGCATTAAACAAGGGGCAGTCTTCCAAAGAAACCACCGCTGCCATCACGGCATCCAAAGATGAGCCTCCTTGCTTGAGCAGGTTTGCACCGGCATCTAAGGCAGCATGAAGAGCTTGTTCATATTGTTGCTGCAAGCTTTCGGTCATAGAGGAGCGCAAAATGGTTCCCGCTCCGCCATGAATGGCAATTGAAAATTGATTCATTGGCTAAAAGTAAAAAAACCTTCCTCGTTACGACAACAAAGAAGGCTTTGATCAAAAAAGGTTCAGTCTTTTACACGTCAATACGCGCATATTTTGCATGGCTTTCTATAAACTCTCGTCTCGGAGCTACTTCATCTCCCATCAGCATAGAAAAAACACGATCGGCTTCTGCTGCACTGTCAATAGTTACTCGTTTTAAGGTTCTTGTATCAGGATTCATCGTTGTATCCCATAATTGTTCGGCATTCATTTCACCCAAACCTTTATATCGTTGTACATTAACACTATCTTCTTTTCCGTTAGCAAATTTTTCAATCAAGCCCTTTCTATCTACTTCATTCCAAGCATAAGCCTGATCTTTTCCTTTTTTCACCAAGTAAAGTGGAGGTTGTGCCAGATATACATATCCTTGCTCAACTAATTCCTTCATATAACGGAAGAAGAAGGTAAGAATTAACGTAGCTATATGCGAGCCATCCACATCCGCATCGGTCATGATGATGATTTTGTGGTAGCGTAGCTTTGTCAGGTTTAGCTCTTTAGGATCTTCGGGAGTTCCAACGGACACGCCCAAAGCCGTAAACATATTTTTGATTTCTTCGTTTTCATAAATCTTATACTCTTGAGCTTTTTCAACGTTTAGGATTTTGCCACGTAAGGGTAAAATAGCCTGATACGTGCGGTCACGCCCTTGCTTTGCGGTTCCACCGGCAGAGTCTCCCTCTACTAAATAGAGTTCACAACGTTCGGGATCGCGCTCAGAGCAGTCAGCCAATTTACCGGGCATTCCGCCTCCGGTCAACACGCTTTTACGTTGCACCATTTCACGAGCTTTGCGTGCTGCGGCTCGAGCTTGTGCTGCAAGGATTACTTTGTCAATAATAAGTTTTGCCTCTTTAGGATGTTCTTCTAAATAGGCTTCTAAAACACGGCTTACAGACACATCTACAACCCCCATCACATCGTTGTTCCCGAGTTTGGTTTTTGTTTGCCCTTCAAATTGAGGTTCCGGAACTTTCACCGAAATGACAGCACTTAGCCCTTCGCGAAAATCATCACCCGTTATTTCAACTTTTGCTTTTTCAAACAATTTGTTTTTATCACCGTATGCTTTAAACACGCGAGTGATGGCACGTCTAAATCCGGCAACGTGAGTACCGCCTTCTATGGTATTGATATTGTTGACGTAAGAAAAAATATGCTCGTTGTAGGAAGTATTGTAGGATAAAGCTACATCTACTGATACGTTAGATTCCTTGTCGTAGGCTTCTACATAAATGGGTTGTGCCAACAATGGATCGCGTTTCCCGTTACGATCCAGCATTTGCACAAATTCCAAGATACCTCCTTCGCTATAAAACTCTTCTTTTTGTTTGGTTTCATCTCCTTCTTCGTGTGTTCGTTCGTCTAAAAGCACTATACGAATGCCTTTATTGAGGTATGCTAATTCACGAAGGCGTGCAGCGAGGATATCTCGATGATAAACAGTGTCTTTAAAGATAGAATCATCGGGTGTAAAATGTTGCAGTGTGCCGCGCTGATCGGTTGTTCCTATTTCTCGAACTGCATATTGCGGAATACCCATTTTATATTCCTGTTCAAATATTTTCCCTTCGCGAAAAACGGTTGTGTGCATGTGTTTGCTTAGCGCATTAACGCAGGAAACCCCCACTCCATGCAAACCGCCGGAAACTTTATAGGAATCTTTATCAAACTTTCCGCCGGCATGAAGCACCGTCATAACCACTTCTAAAGCCGAGCGACCTTCTTTAGGATGAATGCCAGTAGGAATGCCGCGACCATCATCTCGCACGCTGATTGAGTTGTCAGCATGAATGGTAACGATAATGTTTTTACAATGACCGGCGAGTGCCTCATCTATCGAGTTGTCCACTACTTCATATACCAAGTGATGGAGACCTTTTACGCCTATGTCACCTATATACATTGCCGGTCGCTTGCGCACGGCTTCCAATCCTTCTAAAACTTGAATACTGCCTGCATCATAACTATGGGCAGGAACGATCACTTCTTGTTCTGTACTCATAAATTTTTGTGGTCGGGCTAAGTGTTGCCGGCATCCTATTATTTTTTAGGCTTTGCCCACTTGCCTTTTGGGGGTCAAAAAAGTTGTTTAAACTCAACTTAAAATAAACTGCTCAAAGATACGAAAAGGAGATAGATTTTCACTAAGTTTCCTTAGGATTGGGAAACCCTAAGTTCAAGAACCAAATGCAACACGTTTAGTTAACTTGAATAACCCGTTCAAAAAAAGTTGAATAGCCTATGGAAAGGCTATCCTTATTTCATCTTAAATTTGCACAAGGCTTTTCGAGTTCCTCTCTTTTGTTTCAACAAATCATGGAAAGGAAATAAGCTAATAAATTAGCGTATCTTTCATAACGTTTCAAATTTGTAAAGGTGAAGTTTAGATTTTGTTTCAAATCCCGCAGCTTTTTCAAAAACATTTTCACAGTAGGGTTATTTTTTCTTGCATTTCAAGGAAGCCTTTTGGCACAAGATGGCAAGCCCCAATTCCCAACACCGAACAAAGATCAACTGAGCTATCGAAAAAAAGGAGCGCGGATTCCGCCATTTGTTCTCGAAAAGACCTTTGGTGGCACATTTACCAACGTCAACTTGAAGCCCAACAAACCGGTCATGATGATGATTTTTCATCCTTTATGCGAGCATTGCAGCTATACCTTTGACTCCTTGCGAAAATACAAGTCGTTGTTTAAAAATACTCAATTGGTCTTGGTTGCAGAAGATCGCAATAAAGAATACATGAAAGGTTTTATCAAGAAAATGAATTTAAAATCAGAGCCGCTTTTCCAGAATATCGGTACAGAAAAGGGCAACTTGATATACTATCTCTATACTTACGAGGTTTTACCACAAGTGAATTTTTACGATAAAAACTATAAGTTGATTCAAACTTTTACGGGGCGATCACCATTTGATTCGCTCAAAATGTTTATCCAATAATTTGGAATTCATTACCATTTTTTGGTTTCTCTATATTTTTACGCATGATTCTTTCCGACAGTCGCATTTTACAAGAAATGGAAAAGGGCGCAATAAAAATCGAACCTTTTCAGCGCGAATGCTTAGGCAGCAATAGTTATGATGTGCACCTCGGCAGCACCTTAGCAACCTATAACGAACATATTTTGGATGCAAAAAAACACAACACCATCAATTGTTTCGAAATTCCGGACGATGGATTTGTGCTGTATCCACATGTGTTTTATTTGGGTGTAACAATGGAATATACAGAGAGTCATGCTCATATCCCTTTTTTAGAAGGTAAGTCAAGCACCGGCAGACTGGGAATTGACATCCATGCTACTGCTGGGAAAGGAGATGTTGGTTTTTGTGGAAATTGGACACTGGAAATTTCAGTAAAACAACCAGTAAAAATCTATAAGGGAATGCCAATCGGGCAGCTTATTTACTTTCCTGCCGATGGCGAAATACTGGTAAAATATAACCAAAAAGGGAATGCTAAATATGCAGGACAACCCAATCGCCCCATAGAAAGCATGATGTGGAAAAACAAGTTTTAGTCAAGCGTAAAACGCAAGGTTGTAAATATACTGCGCGGTAAGAAATTCAGCGTACCATTGCCGCTATGAACCCCTCCTTGTGTTAGTCCGGTAGCACTTAACGTTTGTACATTGAAAATATTTTTTACGCCCGCAGTGATCGAAAATTTCTTGTTTAAAAATTTACGTTCTATGGACGCATCCATCATCTGATAGGCGGGTTGACGACCATCGTAGTTTGCGCTTCCATCAATTGCCATGCGCAAGAATGGTTGAGCACCCGTATATTTATAAAACAGAGAAAAATTGAGCTTTGCTTTTTGCCAGTAGTAAGAAAAATTGCCGGTGGCTTCACTTGCGCCAAATCCTTTCATGCTATCTTGCCCTAAAGTTTGAACATAAGAATAACCCAACATGTAGTGAAGGTTTTGTTGTTGACCCTCTACCTGCAAAGACCCTATGGTGTTTCGCATTCTGCTTTGGTTGGCATATTGATAGGTAATGTCCGTAGGCTTATCGGGATAAACTTTTACCAACACAATGCCGTTCGTAACATCATTAAAATATCCCGAAAGCATTATTTGTGTGTAGTTGGTACTTTTCTTATGAACCATTGCCGACAAAGAGAGCTGAATGTGTTGCCCTACTTCCGGTTTTAGGTTCTCATTACCAAACACTCGATGGTTTACGTCCACAAACTGAAGATACATTTCTTTGAGCGAAGGTGCTCGAAATCCTTTGGCATACGATGCTCTAATCTGCACGCGGGGAGCTACATTGAACAATACATTAAGTGCAGGGATCAGCGGAGAAGAAAATTTGGTGTTATAGGCTGCTCTTAATCCGGGTTGTACTTTTAATTGTTCATTTTTCAAAAATGGAATGCTTACCATAGCAAAGGCTGCATAGTCTTGAATAGCATGATTATCGCCTGATATTTTTTTGGTATAGCCTTGTTGAATGGTGATGTCATATCCTGATGTAAGTTCTAACTTGCCCCAATTACGTTGATAGATTCCTCTGCTGGTGATGTCTGCAAAACGAGAAGTGTCTTGAACACCCGGATCTGAAGAAAGGGTTTCGTTTAGTGTATTCATGTCTTTTAAATACGTGCTACGAACTCGTTTGTATAACACATAGCCATTCAATATTTTCCAATTTCCGGTATGCAGCTTACCTTCCAAACCTAAACGAGTAATGACCCGATCGGTATTATAATACTCATCCTGAGCCGTAATTTTATAGGGGCTATAAACGGATATCATGCCTTTGTTAGACACTCGTTCATTTAAATAATCGGTAGCAAAATTTAGTTTGAAGCCAGATTTAGCTCTGTATTGATAAGAGAGATTTGCTAAATATTGTGTTTTGGGTTTAAACAGTAAATTGCGTTGTGGATGAATGGTGTCGCCATTGGAAGTCATCATGGTATCAAGATATTTCCACCCTTCAAAGTAGTTTCGACCTCCGCCTATTGACAGTGTGTGCTTTTTCCATGATCGTGCTGTCGCTAAATTAAAATTATACTTGCCTATGGTTTCATAGTTTGCGGTAGCTTGAAGTTCAAAGGGCTTTCTATTTTCTTTTTCAATCACATTGATTACACCACCCAACGCATCAGAGCCATAAATGATGCTCATAGGACCCTGCACTAATTCTACCCGTTGCACATTAGCTAAGTTGATTTGTCCGAGGTCAATGTTTCCATTTTCGCGGCCATTCAAGGCAACACCATCTACCATAACTTTCACTTTATCGCCGGAAATGCCCTGCATACGAACACTGGAGCCCAGCACCGGATCGCTGCCAATATTTATGTTGAGCTGTGTAGATAATGCTTCGTTTAGGGTTATGGCTCCTTGTGCTCGAATGGATTCTGCAGTAATAATCTTGTAAGAGGCTAAGGCATTTTGTGGTTTTATGGGTGCAGCCACACCGGTTACTACTACTTCATTTAATGATGAGAATCTTTTGATTAGGAATATAGTCAATACAGAAGAAGGTTGGGATTCAAGAACAAGATGTTCCTTGTCATAGCCAAAAGCAGAAATCTGAAGTTCTATGGGAAACTTATCAATGGTAAGGACTACATTTCCGGCACTATCGGTAGCTTGTGTTTGTAGTAGCAATTTGGGCTCTCGTTGATATACGTTTACATAAGCCGATTCAACAGCACTTCCACCTTCTTTTGACCCGATATGAATATGTACCGTATGTTGTGCCCATACGCTTGTTGCATACAGAATAAACCCTAAAACCAACAACAGATTCCTCATCTCAGCTTCTTATTTTATGCTTACTTTTTAAAGAAACTTCAGCTATTGTGTAATACAATAGCTGAAGTTTTATAGAATGGTTCAAAAGTTTAATGTTGAACCGATAGTTTTTCTGTTACCTTCCACGCACCATTTGTTAGGGTAATCAGGTATAAGCCTGAAGCTACGTTGCTGGTGTTGAACGTGGTGACATTTAGTCCTTGTTTGATGTCAACGGAAGCATTATAAACAACTTTTCCATTGAGGTCTGAAATCATGAGTCGTGCATTAGTTGCATCTTTTGCATCAATCAATATGCTGGCATCGTTGTATGCTGGATTAGGTGCAACACGGAATGACTGAAGAGCAACCGGCATAGAAGAAACAGCCAAATAGCCGGAACCTAAAAGTCGTTTTTGAAATACTACTTTACCTGTTCCGGTTCCACCAAAACCGGTAAACTTAAGTTGATAAATTTCATCTGTGTTTTTGCATTTTACAAAATAATAGTTGCTGTCTGCAATCACCCATTTGTTTTGATTCATGTCAAAAGACTTCCAGTTAGCACCAATGTTGCTGAGCTTCGCACTATAGGCATATCCGCGATAGCCCACTGTATCATCTATGCCTGCATGTAGCTTTTGTGCTGCTTCTACTTCAAAATTTGCTAAAACGCCCATCACATTGTAATAAGGAACACCGGGAGAACCCACCATATATTCTTTGTAACGGGTAAAAAGTATATCCCAAGTAGATCGCGATGGTTCACGATTAGAAACTGTGTAGCTTGGCAAACTGAGATAAGCGAACAAACGATCCGAATAGTTTGGCTTTTGATAAATGCGCATAGTTGTATCGGCAGTACCATCAAATTTGGCTATTCTGAATTGCCATTGTATTGAGTCTGCCGGCTGCGAAACAAACTTTTTGATCCAAAGCTTGTAAGCATCCGTATTCCCATTATTAGTAACGGTTACTAAGAAAAGAGAGTCGCCATAAACATTGTGGCTGGTCATATCATAGGTACCCCACCCATAATCAAAAGCATTTGATTGATTGTAGTTCATGTTGAAGGCTCCATAGTTCCAGTTTGAATCAGAATTGGTTAACTGATATGAATCGCCTGTTTTTCCGATGGTATCAGATGGTGAAAGCGTAGCAAAATTGGTGGCAGCACGCAGGTGAAGTGCAAACACTTTTACGTTTGCCTGAACATGATTGGCAAATACGCTTACGTTGCCGTAAGGTCCGGGAGGAGTAGTTTGAAAAGCAATATGCCAATTTGTATTAGGTGATGAAAGTTGTGCTCCATTTTTTAGGCTGTAAAAAACATCATTCGTATAGCCTGCTCCCATGGTTATGGAGTCTGTAACCCAAGTTTGCGCATTTGCTTGTGAAAAAGTTAAAGCTGCAAACCCTGTCATTAGTACATGTCTCAGTCGCATTATTAATTGATTTGAGGCACAAAAGTACAGGCAGCAAAAGCGCAAAACTGATGACGAAAGTCAATTGACAAAGAAATGACACAAGGCAGACACTACACTAAACCCGCACTCATCAAGTATTCAGCTATTTGAATAGCATTGGTTGCAGCCCCTTTTCTCAAATTATCAGACACGACCCAACAGTTCAAAGTATTTGATTGTGAATAATCACGACGAATACGACCTACAAAAACCATATTTTTTCCTGCGGCATCAAGCGGCATAGGGTATTCGTTTTGGGATGGATTGTCAACAACCTCAACTCCGGGATAGTGGCTGAGTAAATTTCGAACTACGTCCTCATCAAAATCATGTTGTAATTCAATATTTAGGCTTTCACTATGCCCACCCATCACCGGCACACGAACCGCAGTAGCTGTTATATTAATAGACTCATCACCCATAATTTTTTTGGTTTCATTGACCATCTTCATCTCCTCTTTGGTATATCCATTTTCAGTAAAAACATCAATGTGAGGTAACAAATTCAGATCTATGGGATGTGGATAAACTTCAAAAGTCTTGCTGCCGGCACGCTGATCCAAGAGTTCTTTCACTGCATGTTGTCCTGTGCCGGTTACGGATTGATAAGTGCTGACAACCACTCGTTTAATGCCATATTTTTGGTGTAAGGGTTGCAACACCATTACCATTTGAATGGTAGAACAGTTGGGGTTTGCTATAATAAAATCATCTTTTGTCAGTTCTGATCCATTAATTTCCGGAACTACTAATTTTTTGGTTGGATCCATTCGCCAGGCAGATGAATTGTCAATAACCCGACAACCTACTGCTGCAAATTGAGGGGCAAGCAACAAAGAAACGCTGCCACCAGCAGAAAACAATGCAATTTGTGGTTTTCGTGCTATGGCTTCTGTTGCAGATATTATAGGAAAACTTTTTCCTCGCCAATGGATAGTTTTTCCAACTGATTTTTCAGAAGCGACCGGCAACAATTCAGTAACCGGAAAATTTCTTTCTTCCAACACCCGCAACATGGTACTACCTACCAAACCGGTGACACCTACTAATGCTAATCGCATAAAATTTCTAAAACTGATTTTGAAGCAAATCTAAAGGTTCTAAAAGCAAAGACGAGAACAGAAACCCCATTCCGTCCGAAATTCAAATATTACTTAGAACGGAAGTAGCCCAAAAAACCTATCCGACTTATAAAGCAAAGCCTACAATTAGTGCATGTCCAATTTGTTGCTATTTATCTTCTACGATTTTAACCGCTTCATCCCCTCTTTCTTTTTCAATTCTTCCTCGCCGCAATGGGTTAGCGGTGTTTTCTGTATAAGTTTCTCGTTGGCGTAAAAGATCAATAGACTGAAAAATAGCTTCTCTAAAAGAATGTTCATCGGCAATACCTTTTCCGGCAATATCGAATGCAGTACCATGGTCCGGCGATGTACGAATAACCGGTAAACCGGCAGTAAAGTTTACGCCTTCTCCTTCAGCTAAAGTTTTAAAAGGAATCAGACCTTGATCGTGATACATAGCTAAGACTGCATCAAAGGCAGAAAAGCTGCCTCGGGCAAAGAAAGCATCGGCACTGAATGGACCAAACACTAATTGACCTTGTTGTTGAGACTGCTCAATCACCGGTTTGATAATGGTCAGTTCTTCATTGCCTATTTGACCTTGATCGCCAGCATGAGGGTTTAATCCCAAAACGGCAATTTTAGGTTTATCAATACCAAAATCTTTGATCAACGATTCTCGTAAAAGTTGCAGTTTAGACAAGATAGCTTCTTTGGTAATTAGTGGAGCAACCTTTGCGATAGGAACATGTTCGGTAACTAAGGCTACGCGAAGTTGATTATGAAACAAAAGCATCAACACATCTTTTGCACCAAATTTTTCTTTTAAAAAAGGTGTATGACCCGTAAATGGGAAATCCGCTGATTGGGTATTGTGTTTGTGAATCGGTGCTGTAACAAGAGCATCTATTTGTTTGTCTTTTAGGCATTGTGTTGCAACCTTCAAAGAGCGAACTGCATATTTCCCGCCAATGTCATTGAGGGTTCCCGGCTGCATCGGTGCTTCTTCGTCCCAACAATTAAAAATATTGGCTTGTTTGGTGTTTAGGTTGTCTAAACTTTTAGTGCTGAAAAAGCTAAAAGGATAATCGGTTAAGCTCTTTCGGTAGTAATTTATCAGTTTGTTTGAAGCAAATATGACGGGTGTACACAATTCTAACATTCGGTTGTCCGACAGCGTTTTAATGATCAACTCGGGGCCAATGCCATTTATATCACCGGTAGTAATTCCTATAATCGGTTTTTCGTTCATCCTTAATGTTTTGTGACAAATTGAAAGGCTTGTCGCTTATTTAAAATCTCTTTATTGAGAATAGTTTGTCAAAAAATCTAACAACATGCGTATGCCGTAACCTGTTCCTCCCGAAGGTAAATATCCTTTTTGAGAAGTAGCAAAAGATACTCCGGCAATATCAAAGTGCATCCAAGGATAATCTGTAAAATGTTCTAAAAATTTTCCGGCTGTAATAGCTCCTCCGCTGGGTCCACCAATATTTTTAAGGTCTGCAAAATCAGATTTTATCATCTCACCATATTCTTCCCATAGGGGATAACTAACCAATCTTTCATACTGTCTAAAACCACTTACTCGGAAGGCATCATTTAGAGCATCGGAAGCAGTACCCATACACACCATGCCATGTTCACCTACGGCAACAGAAGCTGCACCGGTAAGGGTAGCAAAATCAATAACCAAGACGGGTTCATAGCGCTTTGCCCAATGTAAAGCATCGGCTAATATCAATCTTCCTTCGGCATCTGTATTCAGCACTTCAACTGTAGTGCCGCTATACATCGTAATTATATCGCCGGGAACATAAGCATTTTCGCCCGGACGATTGTCTGTTGCCGGTACTAAAGCAATAACATGTAAAGGCAAATTCAAACGGGCAATCGCATACATTGAACAACTAACCAACGCCGCCCCACTCATGTCGCTTTTCATTCGATCCATGGATGCCGGTGTTGGTTTCAAGGATAGTCCGCCTGTATCATACACCACTCCTTTGCCAACCAGAACAATAGGCTTTTCATTCAAAAAATGAGCAGGCTTATATTCCATGATGTTGAATGTAGGCGGTTGCTGGCTACCTCGATTCACAGCCAAAATTCCTCCCATTTTTTCCTGTTCAATTTCCGCCTTGCCTAAAGTTTTTACTGAAAATCCGGCTTCCTTTCCCAAGTTGGCTATTTCGACCGCTAATTGATCTGCAGAAAGAAAATTGAGGGGTTCATTTACCAATGTTCGCGCTTTGAATACAGCTTGTGTCATCACTTCCAACCGATTCACCTCAGAGGCAGATAAGCTTTGTGCTTCAAAAGAAATAATCTGAAGTGTGCTTTGAGCTTTTTCTGAGTCCTTTCTATATTTTACAAATCGGTAAGAAGAGAGTGCCATGCCTTCTGCTAAGAAATAAGCAGCATCCTTTTGCGTGGAATGGTTGTGGATGCACATTTCAACTAATTTATGTTGATTGCAGCTTGTTGCGATTTGCGCACCGGCTTTGCGAAGTGCTTCATTAGTTTGCCAATCAGTTGTTTTCTTTTTGATATAAAAAATCACCTCATAATGATCAAAGCGATTTAACCAAATGATTTTTTCATCTGCCTCAATAGCTGCTTCACAAAATGATTTTTCTTTTAGATCAAGTGTATGAATTGAAGTGAGTTCACTGACATTGTCAATGATATAAACAATGTTCTTTTTTTCTGTATTAGAAGCAATCTGAAAATTCATTAGGATGGTTTTGGAAACTGCAAATTTAGAAGTTCCAAGCACCTTATGTACATTTTATAAAAAGCAAATTTAGATACAGAAAAAACCGTTGTTTTACAGATCATCATCCAAGTGTGAAATATGCGTGCCGTTATTCAGCGAGTATCTTCTGCCAGTGTAACCATTGCAGGAAATGTGAAGTCGTCTATCAAACAAGGTTTTGTTGTGCTTTTGGGCATTGGTCAACTGGATAAAGAAACAGATGTTGTTTGGCTCTGCAAAAAAATTTCCAACCTCCGTATTTTTTCAGATGAACTGGGTTTGATGAATAAGTCTTTACATGAAATCGAAGGCAACATCTTACTCATCAGTCAGTTTACGCTGATGTCTTCATACAAAAAAGGAAACCGACCATCATTTATTTCTGCCGCTCGACCAGAGCAAGCTATTCCTTTGTACGAAGCATGTATTCGTGAATTGAGCGAAGCCTTAGGGAAACCTATAGCTACCGGAACTTTTGGCGCAAACATGCAAGTAAACTTAGTTAATGACGGGCCAGTAACTATTATCATAGACTCAAAATATCCTGAATAAACTTTGCCAACCTGTAACTTTGCTACACATGATTTCAGATAACCCATCTTCCTTGTTAAGCAAACAAAGTGTTGACGAACATTTTATGCGCGAAGCCCTCCGTCAAGCACAATTAGCATTTGAAGAAGACGAAATTCCGGTTGGTGCTATTGTTGTTTGGAATAATAAAATCATTGCTCGCGGACACAACCAAGTGGAGCGATTAAACGACAGTACGGCACACGCCGAAATGATTGCCATTACTGCTGCTTTCAATGAATTGGGTAGTAAATATTTACCAGAGGCAACACTATATGTTACACTTGAACCATGCTTGATGTGCTGTGGTGCTATCTTTTGGGGAAAAATAGGGAGAATTGTTTATAGCGCAACAGATACCAAAAACGGCTATCATAAATACATAAACCCATCCATTCATCCATTTCATCCCAAATGCGAAATCACATCCGGCATTTTAGCTGATGAAGGTGCGCAGTTGATGAAAGATTTTTTTTCGGCAAAAAGATGATTCTACAAGAGTCCATGAATTGGGTATTGGTTGAAAATATTTCTCTAACTCAGTTAGAAGAAGGAAAAATAATAGAAACTTACGCCGGTCAAAAAACAATTTGCCTACTTCTAAAAGGCAATACAGTTCTTGCTTTCGCTGCTACTTGTCCTCATCAAGGTGCAAAAATGTGCGAAGGGTGGATGGATGCAAAAGGACAAATTGTTTGTGCTTTACATCATTATAAATTTGCGCCGGAAAGCGGACGAAACACAAGCGGCGAAGGCTACAAACTGCGAACTTATTCGGTTGACATTCGAGGAACAGAAATCTATCTTGCAATTAATTCATAACCTAATGACTGCATATCCTCCTTACTTAAAAAAAGGTTCTTTAATTGGCATTACTTGCCCTGCTGGTTTTGTTTCAAATGAGCGCGTTTTTGGTGCTATTGATTTGTTACAACAACAGGGTTTTCGGGTAAAAGTCGGAGAAACAGTCGGAAGTGAACACTTTTATTTTTCCGGAACCGATGAGCAGAGGCGGAATGACTTGCAAACTATGCTTGACGACCCCAATATAGATGCCATTTTGATGGGCAGAGGCGGATATGGTACCTCTCGAATTATTGACCAATTAGACTTTACAGCGTTTTGCCTAAAGCCTAAATGGATTTGTGGTTTTAGTGACATTTGTGTGTTACACAGTCATATTCAAGCGAATTTTCAGATTCCAACTTTTCACAGCCCCATGTCAGGTGCTTTTTCTTTCGAAACCTTAGAGACTGCACATGTACAACAATTTTTTTCCGCGATTATGGGTTTGCCTTTATCTTATACTACACCTCCATCTGCATTTAATAGACGAGGAAATGCAGATGGCATTCTTGTGGGAGGGAATTTGGCCATTTTAACTCACCTTACCGGATCAAGTTCCGAATTACAAACAGAGGGGAATATTTTATTCATCGAGGACATTGGCGAACATTTATATCAAATAGATAGGATGTTGATGAATTTAAAAAGATCAGGAAAACTAAATCGGCTGAAAGGGTTGATAGTAGGCAGCTTCACAGAAATTGAAGATACCGAACGTCCTTTTGGTCAAACTTTAGAAGAAATTATTTTCAGTAAGGTGCAAGAGTTTTCTTATCCCGTTTGCTTCAACTTCCCAGCGGGGCATCAACAAACAAATTATACACTGACGTTGGGAATGCGACACAAACTGATAGTTACTGAACAAGGAGGCAGCTTAATGCTCAGTCGCTAATTCAGTTTTCATGGCCCGAATGCCACCTGTTAAATTGTAGAGATTGGTCAATCCACGCATTTCTAATCGCTGAATGGCAAGAGCACTTCTAATTCCTTTTTCGCAATAGAAAATAATTGGGTGAACCGTGTTTAAAATCTGTAGATGATTCAAAAGTTCTTCAAACGGCAAATGAATGCCGCCAATATGAAAATTGCTTCGTTCTTGATGAGTTCTCACATCTACTAATAAAAGGGCTATTTTTTCTTTTTGCCATTGAATCAATTCCGAAGGCGTTACTGTATTCACGGTTCCTATATTGTAAAAAGTGCTTGCAAAGCTATTGCTTTATAATAGGGTTTCTACTAATCATAGTAATTTTACCAACTAATTTCCAATATTTTGTATCAACAAATCATTGCTTTAGCACAAACATTCTTACAAAAAAGACTTCCATTTTGCCTTTATCGAATGCCCGATAATAACAAAATATCCATAGCAACTTTACCTGAATATTGCCCTACTGAAACAGAAAAACGCTTTATAGTAGCCCCTTTTCATCGAACAAGCCAAGCTACTCCTATAATTCTATCCTTGGTAAAAACAGAAGCAATTACTACGGAATATCTTTCTAAAATTGAACATACACCTATCTGTTCCGATTATTTTTCATCCCCCCTTCCGATGGAAACCCCTAAGGAGCAATATTTTGAACAAGCCGGCTCGATGATTGCTGACCTTCAAAATGGGAAAGCTCAAAAAGCCATTCTGTCTCGTGTTTTATACTTTGTACCGAATAAAAAAATAGATCCGATTGCATTTTTTTTACGCCTTTGCACTGACTACCCCGAAGCTTTTATTCATCTGTTAGCACATCAACAATCGGGAGTTTGGGCAGGTGCTTCTCCTGAATTGTTATTAGAATCTCAAAAACAGCGATTAGTCACTATGGCACTTGCCGGAACACAAGCGCGAAACGACACACACCAATATCATTGGCAACAAAAAGAATTAGAGGAGCATTTTCTGGTTTGTAAACATATTGAATCGGTAGCAGCCTTACACCATTGCGACTTTATTGAAAAAACGCCAACAAGTACGGTAGAAATTGCACAAGTGGCTCATTTAGTAACCCATTATAATTTTATGCGGGCAGCTCATTTTAACTTACAAAATTTCTTAAACGATTTACACCCAACACCGGCCGTAGGTGGGCTTCCCGTGAAAGAAGGATTAGCATGTATAGCAGCACATGAAGAATATGATCGGCGGTATTATTGTGGGTATATTGGTGAAGTATCAGAAAACGAAGAAGCACATTTATTTGTCAATCTTCGCAACATGCAAATAGGAAAAGATAAAATAGCCATTTTTGTTGGTGGAGGCTTAACCGCCGCCTCAAAGCCGGAAGACGAATGGGAAGAAACGGTGCTTAAAAGCCGAACTATGATTGATAAAATAGAAGCCTAAGCCGAATATTGATACTAATGGAATTATCTGACAAAAAAGGTATTCAGCACATTGTTTGTTCACTTGCCGCACAAGGCATTCAGCGTTTTGTTATTTGCCCGGGATCCCGAAATGCACCGTTGACTCTGTCTTTCAATCGTCATCCACAGTTTGTTCTGTATAGCATTCGTGATGAAAGAAGTGCTGCATTTTTTGCAATGGGCATGGCTCAACAATTAAATGAACCGGTCGGTTTAGTTTGCACCAGTGGTTCAGCAGCATTAAATTTTGCACCTGCTATTGCTGAAGCATACTATCAACGCATTCCGCTTATTATCCTCACCGCAGATCGTCCCAAAACATGGACTGACCAAGGCGAAGGGCAAACAATCAACCAAACAAATGTTTTCAAAAATTTTGTTCGTAAAGCATACGAGCTAAACGGTGAAGCGCAGTTAAAAGACGAATTATGGTATATAGATCGCTGTATCAGTGAAGGTTTGAATTTGGCAAAATCCATCAACAAAGGTCCGGTTCACTTTAATATTCCGGTTGCTGAGCCTCTATATGGTATCACCAATATTGAAAGGGTTGAGGTTAATTCCTTTTTGATTGAACCAATTGAAAATCATTTACCGACAACAACTTTACAAAAGTTATCAACCACATTTAATCAAGCAAAGCGTATTCTAATTCTGGTAGGGCAACAGCGGTCAAATAGTGCACTCGAAGCCATTCTTCAGGAATTATCAGAATTAGAAAATGTAATCATCCTTTGTGAAAGCACTTCAAATATCCAATCCAAGAACTTCATTTTAAACATAGATCGAGCTATCACCAACTTGCCTGAAGAAAAGGCAGAAATATTGAAACCCGATTTATTGATTACACTTGGCTCGGCTATAATTTCTAAACGAATAAAAACCTTTCTAAGAAAACACCGCCCTCAACTGCATTGGAATATACATCCATTTGATGCAACAATGGACACCTATCAATCGTTGACCAATTCAATTTCAATGGAGCCGTTGTCATTTTTTCAACAACTCAAACCCCATGTCTTGTCGCCTGCATCAGATTATTCGAAGCAATGGCATCAGATTTCTGAAAAGAAATTGAGCTACCATAAACAATTTATTTCTCAGAGCAGCTTTAGTGATTTTTCCGTCTTTGCCGCTATCTATCAAGCACTCCCTGCAAATTATCATGTATATATAGCCAATAGCTCACCCATTCGATATGCACAATTGTTTGACAACCGAAAGATTGTCGAAACATTTTCAAACAGAGGGACAAGTGGCATAGATGGTTGCACCAGCACGGTAATAGGAGCTGCGGTGGCCATGCCTCAAAAAAATTTTTTATTAATTACCGGCGATGTTGCTTTTATGTATGACGTGAACGCGCTTTGGCAAGAGTATCCGGTTGATAATGTAAAAATTATTTTACTCAACAATGGTGGCGGCGGTATTTTCAGAATTATTGACGGACCAGAAAAAGAACAAGAACTCACTCAATTTTTTGAAACTCAAACAAACACAAATGTTGAACACCTTGCCCTGCAATATGGGTGGCAATATTTATCATTGCGTCAAAGCAGTTCGACAAAATTGATTTTAGACCGTTTTTTTGAAATTGAAACCAAACACACCATTCTTGAAATTTTTACCGATGCAGAAATGAACCCTAAGGTATTGAATGATTATTGGCAATTTTTGAACAAGTAAAACACATGAATAATATACAGTGGACATCCGTTAAAGAATTTCAAGACATCACATTTAAATATTGTGATGGGGTAGCGCGAATAGCCTTTAATCGCCCGGAAGTTCGTAATGCTTTTCGTCCAGAAACAGTTTCCGAATTGTTAGAAGCATTAATCATCTGCCATGAGTCGCAAGATATAGGTGTAGTGCTGATTAGCGGCGAAGGCCCGTCGCCTAAGGATGGTGTGTGGGCATTCTGTTCGGGTGGTGATCAACGAGTGCGTGCCAAAACGGGGTACAAAGGAGGTGACGGAATCAATCGCTTCAACATTTTAGATGTTCAACGGCAAATTCGTTTTATGAACAAAGTTGTTATTGCCGTGGTGCCGGGATGGGCAGTGGGCGGTGGACATAGCCTTCATGTGGTTTGTGACTTAACCTTAGCCAGTAGGGAACATGCTATATTCAAACAAACGGATGTAAATGTTGCCAGTATTGATGGTGGTTTTGGCTCTGCCTATTTAGCTCGTCAAGTTGGGCAAAAAAGAGCAAGAGAAATATTTTTCCTCGGTCGAAATTATTCGGCTCAAGAGGCTTTTGAAATGGGCATGGTGAACGCAGTTATACCACATGATGAATTAGAGCTCACAGCCTTTGAATGGGCACAAGAAATTCTGCAAAAAAGCCCTACGGCTATCAAAATGGCCAAGTTTGCATTTAATTTAATTGATGATGGATTAATTGGCCAACAAGTTTATGCAGGTGAAGCAACCCGCTTGATATATGGCACTGATGAAGCGGAAGAAGGTCGTGATGCCTTTTTGCAAAAGCGTAGTCCGGATTTTAAAAAGTTTCCAAAATTTCCCTAATCTCAAAAAATGACTTCCGTCTCTGCTTGGCTTGTAGCATTTCGTTTGCGCACCCTGCCTCTTGCTTTATCTACCATATTCTTAGGTAGTTTTTTGGCTGCTGCTCATCATAGTTTTCATTGGCTTATTTTTATTTATGCCATCCTCACTACTATCTTTTTACAAATTCTCAGCAATCTTGCAAACGATTATGGTGATACGGTCAGTGGAGTGGATAATATCGAACGAATTGGACCCAAGCGCAGTCTGCAAGCGGGTTCTATTAGTTTGAAACAAATGAAGTTTGCCATTATCTTGTTCATTACCCTTTCGCTAATTTCCGGCATTCTACTGATTCTGGAGAGCATGTCAACCATGATTTGGGGCTATGGCATGGCTTGTTTTCTGGTTGGAATTGCTGCCATTATTGCTGCCTTAAAATATACGATGGGCAAAAACCCTTATGGATATGCTGGCTTAGGCGATATTTCCGTTTTTGTATTTTTTGGACTTGTTGGTGTTATCGGTGCTTATTTCTTACAAACTCACACATTCTCACTACTTGAATTTCTTCCGGCTATTTCTATCGGTTGTTTCAGCACCGGTGTTTTGAATTTGAATAACCTTCGAGATAGAGAAAATGATGCTCGATTTGGAAAAAGAACTTTAGTTGTTCAATGGGGTTTAGCCACCGGAAAAAAATATCACGCCTTTCTTTTAATCCTCGGAATGCTGACTGCACTGGCATACAGCCTTTCTTTAAACTCCTCTGTATGGAAATGGATTTACTTACTTTCTTTTATTGGAATCATTCGAAGCATCAAGGTTGTATTCCAAAATTCTAATCCTGCAAGCTTAGATCCGGAATTAAAAAGATTAGCACTTACTACCTTGTTATTTTCTATTCTGTTTGGTGTTGGATTACTACTGTAATTTTGTCTATGGATTATGTTGAGTGGCAGATCACTATGTGTCATAGAAAACTAAGTAGCTGATTCATGAATTGCTTTTTCAAAAAATACACCCTTCAATTTAAACAACCGAGCGGCACCTCAAGAGGCGAGCTAAGAAAAAAAGACACTTACTATCTCATCCTTCAAGATGAAAAACAATTTTCGATAGGCGAATGTAATCGCTTTTCCGGCTTGTCATTTGACGACAGAGATGGGTATGAAGAGAAGTTAACTGAAACATGCAAGCGATTGATACAACAAGAACCGGAAATAGACTTATCCTTAGCCAATTGGCCATCTATTCGAATGGGTGTGGAAACCGTTTTACTGGATTGGCAAAACGGCTGTAAGCAAATCATCTTTCCTGCTGCTTTTAAAAAGGGAACATTTACAGTACCTATCAATGGACTGATCTGGATGGGTTCTTTTGATGAAATGAAAAAGCAAATTCTCGAAAAATTAAAAGCCGGCTTTAGTTCTATTAAGTTAAAGATTGGAGCTATTGACTTTGAAACTGAATTATCCTTACTCTCCTTTATTCGAAAACAATTTAACGAGAAAGAAGTAGAAATTCGTTTAGATGCCAATGGAGCTTTTTCATTTACTGAAGCAAAAGAAAAACTGCAACGCCTTGCCCAATACAATATCAGCTATATAGAACAACCTATCAAAGCCGGTCAATGGCAAGAAATGGCACGTCTGGTAGAAGAATCGCCGGTTGTCATTGCTTTAGATGAAGACTTGATCGGACTGGTAAATCAGGATGATCAAAACCGTCTATTATCTACTGTGAAACCTCCTATGATTATTTTGAAACCCGCGCTTATTGGTGGTTTTAAAGCTTCTGATCATTGGAAAAAAAAGATTACTGAAATGGGTGGCGAATGGGTTATTACTTCTGCTCTTGAAAGCAATGTGGGACTAAACGCCATAGCACAATATGCCGCAACAGAGCAAAATAAATGGGCACAAGGATTGGGTACAGGTCAACTTTATACGAATAATATTCCCTCACCTTATACGGTGGATGCGAATGGACTTCATTATCAATCTTCACAAGCTTGGGATTTCTCGACATTGATATGAATTGGCACAACTTTGAACAACTTACCTTAAATGGTAAAACCTATTCGAAACTAACGTTGTTAGATTTTTGTAAACAAGCACCACAACAACACATCAATGAACTCGGTGCGTTTTTATCAGATTGGTTTCTGGATGCTGACACCATAACCTTGAAAACAAGTGGATCAACAGGCGTTCCTAAAACAATTGTTGTTCGGAAAGAACAGATGCTGAAAAGTGCGGCAGCAACTGCTAACTATTTCAATTTCCAACCAGGGCAATCAGCATTGCTTTGTTTACCCATGCCTTATATAGCTGCCCGAATGATGGTCGTGCGTGCCTTATTCAGTGGATTAAACTTGATTTGCATTGCACCCTGTAGCAATCCTTTAGATGCAATTGATGACAGTATCCATATTGACTTTGCTCCTCTAACGCCCATGCAATTGCACTTTGTTTCTAACACCAAAGGAATTAAGCATATTTTATTAGGTGGTGCACCCATTTCAGAAAGTTTAGAACTTCGTTGTCAATCACTTTCAGCACAAATATTTCATGGCTATGGCATGACCGAAACGCTGAGCCATGTTGCTATTCGACGAGTAAATGGAGCGGACAAATCAAATATTTTTTACGGCTTACCTAACATGGTTTTCCATACTGATGAACGAGGTTGCTTAACCATTGATGTTCCTTATCTTGAAAAACGTATCGTTACAAACGATTTGGTAGCATTGCTATCTGACAAGAGTTTCATTTGGCAAGGTCGTGCCGATAATTTGATTAATTCCGGCGGAATAAAATTGATACCGGAGCATATCGAAGAAAAGTTGCTACCCTTTCTGACCAATCGTTTTTTTGTGGCAGGTTTACCCGACGAGAAATGGGGTCAAAAATTAGTTTTGGTGATAGAAGGAAGCCCCTTACTTGCTTATCAGATCAATGTTCTAAAAGAAAACATGAATCAACACCTGAATCGGATTGAACAACCCAAAGAAATCTGGTTTATTGAAAAATTCATAGAAACACCTACCGGTAAAATTCAACGACTTCAAACCCTGAATCTAACCATAGACGAAAGAAAAATCCGATAGATAGCACACACTATTTTTTTAATCTTCCGCTGTAAGTGCCTCCCAGAGCAGGTCTTTGAGCTTTGATATATTTTGATTAGCTAAAGAGGAAATAAATAAGTGGGGAATACTTTTAGGTAGTGTTACTTCTATTTCCTGCTTCAACTCATCATCCAACATTTCAGACTTACTGATGGCAATAATCATTTTCTTGTTTAACAACTCGGGATTATATTGCTCTAACTCATTGTGTAAGATTTCAAATTCACGTGTGTGATTGTTGCTATCAGCAGGAATCAAAAAAAGCAAAACTGAATTTCGTTCAATATGGCGCAAAAAGCGATGCCCTAATCCTTTTCCTTCTGCAGCACCTTCAATAATTCCGGGAAGGTCTGCCATGCAAAATGAGCGATTGTCGCGATAAGAAACAATACCTAATTGTGGATTAATGGTAGTAAACGCATAGTCAGCAATTTTAGGTTTTGCTGCACTCATTACTGACAATAAGGTTGATTTTCCGGCATTTGGGAAACCGACTAAACCCACGTCAGCTAATATTTTCAGCTCTAAATATTTATATCCTTCTATGCCCAACTCACCGGGTTGTGCATATTCCGGAGCTTGATTGGTGGGGGTTGCAAAATTGCTATTGCCCAAGCCTCCTCGTCCACCCGGCAACCAAATTACTTCTTGACCATCCTCTAAAATTTCAGCTTCTACCTCGCCCGTTTCTTCATCTTTTGCTACTGTTCCCAATGGCACATCAATAAACACATCATTTCCATCTCTTCCGGTACAATTATTCTTACTGCCGTTTTCACCGTTTTCAGCCAATATATTTTTATGATATCGAAGATGCAACAACGTCCACAATTGTGCGTTCCCGCGCAAAATGATATGGCCGCCACGCCCACCATCGCCACCATCAGGTCCGGCTTTGGGGTTAAATTTGGTGCGAGCAAAATGCAAACTTCCGGCTCCACCTTTACCGGAGCGACAGAAGATTCGAATATAATCTACAAAGTTTCCTTTCTCCACTATACGGGTAACAAATACTTGTCAATTTCTTTAGTAATCAATCGGAAGGTTTCTTCAATGTTGCCATCCCCTTTTACTCGTTCTAATTTGCTATGTGCATTGTAATAGTCAGAAACCGGTTCAGTCTTAGCATAATATTCTTTGATCCGCTTTACTATTACTTCTTCCGTATCATCAGACCGCCCCGATGTGGCACCACGCCCGATCAATCTACGAGTCAATTCTTGTTCAGGTACAATAAGTGAAATCACTAAATGGATTTCTGTTTCTTTAAACTCCAACAGTTTATCGAGAGCTTCTGCTTGAGCACGGGTACGAGGAAAGCCATCGAAAATAAATCCACGCGCCTCAGGGCTTTCGTCAATTTTACTGCTGATCATCCCAATCACGACTTCATCCGGCACTAACAATCCTTGATCCATATATCGTTTGGCTTCTACACCTAAGGGTGTTTGTCTGCCTACTTCATCGCGTAGCAAATCACCGGTAGAAATATGCTGAAGTTGGTATGTGGAAACTACGTTTGCAGATTGTGTACCCTTGCCACTACCCGGAGGTCCAAACAGAATGAGATTAAACATAAACAATTGAATGTTGAAGCTGCAAAAATAGGATTATGAAACAATTAGCCTAATATTCTACTCTCAGTCCGTTTTTAGAATTTTGATTCTTCCCTTTGATTGCCATTCTTCTTCAATCATTTTTCATTCAATTAAAGAGGAAGAAAGACAACAGTAATTTAAGTGTAGGAGTATGTTCAAAATATTTTTCTGCAATTTTTTTCTTCGCAAAAAATATAGCAACAATAGATAGCTCGTCAAAAAATGTTGATTAGAAAATGTTGTGCTTCTTTTAAAAAAAGATGTGTGAGTCAAATATATTTTATTGCTTGAAAAGCTTGCCTGTAAAGGCATTGATGGTTTTAAAAAAACAAAGTCCGGCACGTTGTGATCAGCCGGACTTTTATGAAGGATGGGTTAGTAAGTACAATCCTTACACAATATTAAAAAGAATTTTTTCTACGAAAAAATAATCTTGTAAAAAAAATGATCTCTGTTGAAAAGCTGTGAACAACTGAATCCTGTTTAAAAAAACCGAGTCGAAACGGAAGGTTGATTATGCTCTCCTTTTACCAGTCTTTGTCCACTTTAATTTGAGTGGCTTTTCCTTTTTCTTTTTTGTCGTGAAGTTTTTTTTCTTCCTGAGCTAAAGCATTCAATAATTGATCTGCTTGCTCTTTAGAAAGCTTGCTGGGTTGCGGCTGAGGACGATTATCTTGTTGGTCTTCCTTTTTATCGTTGTTGTTTTGTTGTTGATCTTGTTTTTGTTGTTGGTCTTTATTTTGTTGGTCCTTGCTTGAGTTGTCTTTATCTTTTTGATTTTTGTTTTTATCGTCTTTATTTTGATCTTGTTGCTTATTATTTTTTCCTCCACCGCCTCCACTATTTTTCTTCATCATTTCTAAGGCATAGCTTAGATTATATTTTGCAGCTTCGTCTTGTGGATCATTTCTTAACGTTGTTTTGTAAGCATCTATAGCTTCTTGCCATTTCTGCTCACTCATGTAGCTGTTGCCAATATTATAGGTAGCATTTGCTTTTACGTTTTTATCCTTCGTTTGCTTTTCCAAGTTGGTAAGCACTTGACGAGAAGCATCAAAATTCTTTTCTTGATAAAGAGCATTTCCCAGATTAAATAATCCGGGTGCATAGGATGGGTTTTTCAACAAGGCTTGTTGGTATGCTTTAGCTGCATCTTTATATTGTTTGGCTTCGTAAAGCTTGTTTCCATTTTGCACTTGCCCTTTTTGTGCGCTTGCGGCAAATGAGAGGCAACACCCTATTGTGATGAGTTTTGCTGCCTTTTTCATGTTGTTTTGGGTTTTAGTTTTTTTCCGAAAATCATCCATTCAATTGTAAGTGCTACAAAAGATAAAGCCAAAAAGTATTGGAAGTAGCTGGTATAATTGCTAAACATTAATGACCCTAAATTTTTTTGTTCCATTCCATCTATTTCATTCACTAATTTCCCGGCAACATCATCTGCATTGCGTAACAAAAGGTAGTTCCCCTTTCCCGTAGCTGCAATACCTCTCAATTCATCCTCGTTTAATTTGCTTACTATCGGATTACCCTGTTCATCCAGCTTCACTGCTTTCGTTTCAGGATCGAATAAGGTTGTCCCTTCCGGAGACCCTACCCCAACAGTATGTATGATAATTCCATTATCAAAAGCATCTTTGGCATTTTGAATTGCTTTTTCATCATGATCTTCTCCATCTGAAATAATTACTAATGATTTATATTTCCTTTCCTTTTGAGAGAAAGATTTCATGGCTAATTCTATGGCATCGCCAATGACGGTTCCTTGTGTTGGCACAAGCTCCGGCCCAACGTTTTGCAACATCATTCGAATAGCACTGTAATCAATAGTCAGTGGCACTTGCAAATATGCCCTACCTGCAAATATCACTAAGCCGACTCGATCATTTTTCATCTTATCAAGCATACTCAGAATTAATTGTTTGGCTCGTGCAAGCCGATTAGGCTGTATGTCTTGTGCCAACATGCTTTTGCTTACATCAAGGGCTATCATCACATCTACCCCCTTGCGTTGAACTTCTTCTGTTCCCGATCCTTTTTGCAAATTTGCCCATCCTATTATAGCAGCACCTAATGCAATAGAGAGAAGAATAAATTTGAATGACAGTCGTCCCGGAATTATTCCTTCCATTTGTGTATTCACTAAAGCCTGTTGACCTATTTTCTTCAATCGGTTTTTTCGCCAGATCAACATGCCTAAAAACAAGAAAATAAATATGGGCAGGAGAATAAGCAGGTATAGATGGTCGGTGTGCTGAAAACGAAACATAAGCGTTATACGTACAACGCAAATTTAAACGGCATAGAAATACCTAAAATTGGTTTTGAGATTTTTTAACAAGCCTTCTTTTGCTCAAAGGATATTACTAATAGATTTTACAACTATCGTTTTTCGATTTCTTAATTTCGCCGAATGCAAGATTATTTGAAGGGGCTGAACGACCAGCAACGCGAAGCGGTGGAGCATGTGGACGGTGCCATTATGATTGTAGCCGGTGCCGGAAGCGGAAAAACAAAAGTACTGACAACCCGTATTGCCCATTTGATGCAGCAAGGTGTAGATGCCTTCAACATCTTAGCACTCACCTTTACCAACAAGGCTGCGGCTGAAATGAAAGAGCGTATTGAACATATTCTTGGCTCAACCGAAGCCCGCAATTTATATATCGGCACCTTTCACTCTGTTTTTGCAAGGATTTTAAGGGCAGAAGCTAACAAACTTGGCTACCCCAACAACTTCACTATTTATGACACCGATGATGCTAAAAGTGTCATTAAAAGTATTGTCAGCGATATGAAATTGGATGACAAACACTATAAACCTGCTTATGTCTATAACCGAATTTCTGCTGCCAAAAACAGCTTAGTAGATCCTACAACTTACCAACAAGATTATCAAATTCAGCAGGAAGACGCGCGGAGCAATCGCCCACTGATTGGTGCTATTTATGATGCTTACAGCAAGCGATGTTTTAAGAATGGGGCTATGGATTTTGACGATCTATTGTTTAAAATGTATTTACTGCTCACACATTTTCCCGATGTGTTGGCAAAATACCAGCATCGTTTTCGCTATATTTTAATTGACGAGTATCAGGATACCAATCTTGCCCAATATCAGATTATCAAAATGCTCGGTGCGGTGCACGAAAACATTTGTGTGGTGGGCGATGATGCACAGAGTATCTATTCTTTCCGTGGTGCAACGGTGCAAAACATTCTTCAATTTCAAGATGACTATGAAGATGTGAAAGTGGTAAAGCTGGAACAAAACTATCGAAGTACACAATCCATCTTAAACGTTGCCAACACCATCATCTCAAAAAACCAAAATCAGATTCCCAAAGAACTTTGGACCAGCAATGAAGAGGGCGAAAAGATAAAATTGGTGCGCACCCTGACCGATAACGATGAAGGAAGATTTGTAGCGGATGCCATTACCGAAATGAAACTTCGCAATCACTATAAAAACAAAGACTTTGCAATTTTATACCGTACCAATGCCCAATCGCGCTCGTTTGAAGAAAGCTTGCGGCGAATGAATATCACCTATAAGCTCTTTGGTGGCGTTTCTTTCTATCAACGGAAAGAAATTAAAGACTTTCTTGCCTATTTACGTATTGTAGTAAACACACGCGACGAAGAAAACTTTAAACGCATTATCAATTATCCGGCTCGAAGCATTGGCAAAACCAGTGTGGACAAGCTTTTGATCGCTGCCAACCAGCAAGACAAATCATTTTGGGAAGTGCTTCAATTTCCTGAAATGGCGGGTTTGCGTGGTGCATCAGCCACGGCGGTAGAAAATTTTGTGCTGATGATTCAAGGGTTTCAAACCATGATAGAAACCCACAACGCTTATGACCTTGCCTTTACGGTGGGTAAGCGAACCGGACTTGTAGCAGAACTATACAACGATAAATCGGTGGAGGGTTTAGCTCGTTATGAAAACATTCAAGAGCTGCTAAACTCTATAAAAGAATTTACAGAAACACCGGATGAAGAAGGCGAACTCCGCGACAAAAGCTTAGGCAGCTATCTGCAACAAATCACTTTACTGACCGATGCAGACCAAGATAAAGAAGGGGATGCAGATGCCGTAAAACTGATGACTATTCATGCGGCCAAAGGACTGGAATTCCCATGTGTTTTCAATGTGGGATTGGAAGAAAATCTGTTTCCCAGCTCCATGAGTCTATATGATCGTGCTGACCTTGAAGAAGAGCGCCGCTTATTTTATGTGGCTATCACACGGGCAAAAGAGCGGCTTTGGGTTACGTTTGCCGGTAGTCGGTATCGGTTTGGAAGCTTGGTGCAAAATGATCCCAGCCGATTTATTGATGAAATTCCGGAATTGTATCTGGACAAATCCTTTACGGGCATCCCTCATCGAACTGCCGGCGCACCAAACGGTTTGGGTAATACACTCTTTCCTTCTTTCGACAAAACTCCTTCTTTAAAAAAATTAGCGGACAAAATACAGCAACAGAAAGCGGTGGCTTCTCAAGTACAACACACACCATCTACCAATTTTCAAGCAGATGATCCAGCAAAATTAGACGTAGGCATGAAAGTAGAACATCAAAAATTTGGTTTCGGAAAAATATTAAATGTGGAAGGCGGTGTTCACAACCGCGTAGCAACGATTGAGTTTGAGGGACAAGGTGCCAAAAAAATCATGTTGAACTATGCCAAACTTCGTATTGTGAACTGAGGAGAAATATTATCCAGAAATGGCGGATAATTCATTCTTACGGAACAATACCTATTTTTCAATTCTAATTTCCTGAATCACATACCCATTCTCGGTGTGGCGAATGGTAAAAAATGTTCGAAAAGCACCATTAGCAGTAACAAGCGTACCAATAGCAAAACTACTTCCATTGCTATTTCCGGTGTGTTCTGCCTGAAACGAACGAACAGCATTTTTGCCAAAAAAATCGCGCAATACCATTTCTGCCTGTGAGCGGCTGTAGGTTGACTGACTTCCGGACACAGTCATCGAAACGGCATTATCAAAATAACGTGAAATACCGGCTACATTTCCCGACCCAATAGCACTACCCACTTGTTCTGTAATGCCCTGCGCCCATGCACTTTGAATGAAAAGAGCAAATAGAATTGTTAGAAAAAACCGTTTGAGGTAAGCTTTCATTTTATATAATATTCCCAATTCAAAAACACACTAAATGAACAAGCAAGAAACATGCCATTCAACCGCCATCATCCATTGATATCCCTTTTAAAAAAAGGTAAGAATGAAACTATAAAGTTCAAATGTAGCACAAAAAATAGCCAAATCACGACTAAGGGAAAGATTTTGACCTTCAAACCCTCTTACCTAATGTGAAACAAACATCAATATATCAAAAAAGTAGAGAAGATTATTTGGAATAAAGACATCATATAAAGGTTAGTATAGCCCAAAGGGATGTAGGGAAATTTTTATGGGAAAAACACCTGATTTTAAAAAAACTAATGCTGTTTTTGGTTTTACAAAACAAAATAATTATCTTGTCTGTCATTTTAAGTACTTTAAAGCTAAATATGATAACAAGGCATGGGCCTTCGATGATTTAAAGATACCGGATGAACGGATACATGCAGGTATGCGTATGGCAATGGATTGTTCTACCGTAGGTCTTTTGTAAAAACTACTGAATTTTATGATAAAATCCTTTTGTATTAAGTATCTTATGTTTGTAGGATATTACTGCATTAAAAATAGCCTTGGTTTTAACACTGCCTATAAAGACATCTATATAAATAGCTTGTTTCTCTCTGTCATTTTGATTATTGAGCATTGGCATAAAAAGTCAAAATTGAGCTAATATACGTTCATTTTGTACGATGTAATTCGATATATGTTTTTATGGCTATCAGCAATTTTACTCACAATCGAAAATATGCTCATAATGAAATGCTTTCTTTTTGTTCAACTCCAATAGGGTTTCAGCACATTTTATAATAAAGGTTAGATATTTTAAAGGTCATGAACCTTCAAAAAATAAATTGTGAATAAACATTTTAACACTAATATGGTAGCTTTACCATAATAACGAGGTGCATTACCGGCTCGCTATTAGATTGCTGAATTCAAGCTAAAAATGACTTCCAATTTGTAACTTGTATATTGTCGCTGGTTGTAAATTCCATCGTTCCGTTGTAAATGACAACACCTTGTTGAATGTTTGCGTAATTCTTTAATTTGATTAGATTATTAGTAAAATCATTTGAGAAAGT
This sequence comes from Bacteroidota bacterium, assembly GCA_018267925.1. GTDB lineage: Bacteria > Bacteroidota > Bacteroidia > Chitinophagales > Chitinophagaceae > JAFIGV01. The sequence continues at coordinate 53,432 of JAFDXO010000100.1, forward strand.
TTGAGCCGATTTTATTTCTATCGGCATAAAATCATCGCCTTGGTCTATGATTAAATCTATTTCAACACCATTGCTATCTCTCCAATAATAGAAAGCTTGATCTAAATGTATATTTGCGTTATTCTTCATGCACTCAATAATCACATAGTTCTCTACCAAAGCACCATAAAAATGCGATAATGCCAATTCTTCTTCGTTTCGTATAGCAAGTAATGAACAAGCTAATCCGGTGTCTATAAAATACAGTTTTGGAGATTTGACGATGCGTTTGCTGAAGTTTTTATAAAATGGCTGAACGAATTTGATAACATAAGATTGTTCCAATACTGAAAGCCATGATTGTACCGTTTTTACATCAATACCACAAGCATTACTGATTGTGGAAAGATTGACTTGCTGACCAATACGACCTGCGCATATCTTCAAAAACTTGACAAACAAAGAAGTGTTTTCGATATTCTTTATTTGTCGGACATCTCTTTCTACATACGTTCTTATGTAAGAAGGATACCACATTTGCGGTTTACGGTTTTTATGATAAATTTCAGGGTAGGAGCCTTTAAAAATGAGTTCATTCAAGGAATAGTCTTTGGAATTAGCTTTAATTTCACGATAACTTAAGGGGTACAAATCTAAAATACCCAATCTTCCTGCTAATGTTTGACTTACATTTTCCTGTAAAAGAATATTATTGCTACCGGTTAAGATAAATAATCCATCTCTGTCAGTATTGTCCAAAATCTCTTGTAAATAACTAAACAAATTCGGTACTCGCTGAATTTCATCGAGAATAGCACCATTTGGAAAACGGTTTAAGAATGCACGAGCATCACTTTCTGCTAATAATTTTTCATCAGGATTTTCCAAGGAGACATAAGGTTTATTTGGAAAGGTCTGATTGGTTAAGGTGGTTTTGCCCGATTGACGAGGACCAACTAACAGAACCGAACGAAATTCTTTAGCATATTCTCTTAAAACGGTGTCTAATTCCCTATGTAGCATTTTATTTTTTTTATGCAAATATAGGAATTGATTGGGTGATTTACATAAAAATATTAATTTACTTTAGATTCCGGTTATCCTTAAGATTGAATATTTCTTCTTAATTTAAAAAAACGTCCGTTTGCGAGTGGTTGTGACAATAAAATTGTAAAAATAGAACCGCAATAAACTCAAAATCACCTCCCTGCTCTGTTGAGCTTGCAGGTCCTTATTACTCTCAGCTAAGAGGGTGCAACGAAAACCAAAATGGATTATTGAGACAATACTTAAACCGAAAAACCAACATTCAAAATCATACAATGTCAGAAATGATCAACATTCAAAATAAACTCAACAACAGACCAAGAAAGAAAAATAAATTTATCTCACCAATTAAATTGCTACTTTTACATAGTGTTGCATTTGTAGCTTGAATTCAGCAACTAATGAAAATAGCAATTATTATGCAAAATATCCTTATTTATATCTTGTTGTTTATCCCTTTCTCTGTCCAATCTCAGGAAAACTATATCAACTATCACAAAGAAATCATCAAGGCAGAGGAGCAATTTCTTGCTAACGACATTAAGGGGAGCATTGAAAAATATCGCTCAGTCATTAGCTCCTATAAAAAACCCTTTGCCAAAGATTGCTTCATTGCATTAGAGCTATGCTGTATGATAAAAGATACAGCAAACGCCCGTTACTTCTTCTCCAAATGTTTTGAATGCGGAATAGA
>JAFDXO010000101.1 GCA_018267925.1 Bacteroidota bacterium
GGAAACGACTTTACATTCATCCCTGACGGACATCCATTATCCTGGGACAATTATGATGACGACTTAAAGATGAAGATTAGGAAATAGGGGCACATGCATACAACATTATATATAAGCCATAGCGTGGTGATTTTAAGGTAATAGATTTTTCAACTAACTTAGTTTAGCAACGTGGACAATGAAGCTGTTTAAATCACGCTACGGCTTATATACTAGCGTTAGCGGCAACCTTAAGAAAGACACAGTACCCTTTGATAGCCAATAAAAAAATCTAATACTAAAACTTCTCAAAAAACATTTTATCTTTGTGACATTATGAGGCAATAATAACTCCATATCGTAATCTTTATTCTCAATCAATTCTGATTGGGATTTTTGTTATGCATTTATTGTTAAACAAATTGTATTATGCTTCTCTGAAAGCATAATGTGAATTTAATTGCTTCATAAGATGAAATCGAATAAAAATTCAACGCTAATATTCATTATTGTTGTGGTCGTAATTGACACGGCAGGTTTTGGTTTAATATTTCCCGTACTTCCACAACTTTTAACTAATTTACTCCATTCCGATATAAGTACGGCAGCTAAGTATGGAGGCTGGCTTTCATTTGCTTATGCCGCTATGCAATTTGTGTTTGCACCAATTCTTGGCAATTTAAGTGACCAATATGGAAGGCGGCCAGTGCTTTTAAGTTCGTTATTTGGCTTCAGCATTGACTGTGTTTTTCTTGCTTTTGCACCTAATATTCTGTGGCTCTTTGTTGGGCGGACAATTGCAGGAATAGCCGGTGCAAGTTATTCTGTAGCATCTGCCTGTGTTGCAGATATAAGTACCGACGGAAATAGGACAAAAAACTTTGGAATTGTAAACGCATCATTTGGATTGGGATTTATTATTGGCCCCTTAATTGGCGGAACATTAGGTCAGTTCGGAACACATACTCCCTTTATAGTTGCAGCCATACTTAGTTTTATCAATTTCACCTTTGGCTATTTCTTTTTTCCCGAATCGCTAAACATTGATACCCGCAGGACATTTGAGTGGAAAAGGGCTAACCCGTTCGGTTCTCTCAAGTATTTAAGTGAATTCCCATTGATAAATACGTTGGTGCTTTCAATGATTTTTGTATCAATAGCAAACCATAGCATGGAAAGCGTTTGGGCTTATTTCACAATTGAAAAATTTAAATGGAATACCTCGCTTATTGGTTATTCATTAGCAGTGATAGGTTTGTTGTCAATTGTTGTTCAGTTATGGCTAGTTGGCATTTTGGCAAAGAAACTTGGCGACAGACGAATGGCAGTATTTGGACTCATGCTTATGGTAACAGGATTTTTTCTTTTTGCTTTTACAGAGTGGCAATGGTTGCTTTTAGGGGCATTGTTAATATATATTATTGGCGGAGTTCAGGGAACGGCTGTTCAAAGTATTACATCTTCTATTATACCCGACAATGAACAAGGCGAATTGCAAGGTAGCCTGGGCAGTTTAATGGGTCTAACAACACTCATTGCCCCGCCGCTAATGACAAGTAGCTTCTCGTATTTTACGCGTAAGGGTTCTGCAATTTATTTTCCGGGCATTTCCTTTTTAATTGCAGCCTTACTTACACTGATTAGTTTAATTTTGTTGATTAAAAGTTTCAAAAAAAACAAAATGAAAAAATAAGGCAGCCGCTAACATGCGGTCATAAAACATTGGGGGTTAAGTTGTTTGCCAAGTGCATCACTCGCTGGAAGGTTCTTATCAGTTGATAGGTTCGCAACTCCGAAATCCCCAACGTTTTATACCGCCGAACGTTATAGGCAACCCCTGAAAGCCACCGCACATTCAAGCACATTTGGTTTTCCAACCGCACAACCCCAACGCTAAAAACCAAAAGAGCTTGAATTTTTCCAACGCTCGAAAATTGCTAAAACCAAAACTTTTCCTAACTTTGCCAAAATTGTCAAGACAAAAAAATCAAGATAATGAAAGAAACATTTGGCGAATATATTCACAGACTTAGGGCTGACAAGGGTTTGACATTGACAAAACTTGCGGCTGCATTGGACATTGACCAATCAACGCTTTCAAAAATTGAAAACGGAAAAAGAAATGTGCCTGTTGAAGTGTTGCCCAAACTTTCAACGGTTTTTAAACTTGACTTAAAGCATTTGGAACACGAATATTTTAGTGAGAAAATCGCTGAAATCATTTATCCGCAAGAAGAACCAAAACAACTTCTGAAAGCAGCCGAAGAAAAGGCAAAGTATATGCGAATGAAAAATATTGAACAAGGAAAAATAAACTTTTAGATTATGATTAAATATTCAAAACTCAGAGAGAAACTAAAAGTTGAAACCTTAAATGGCAACGCAGAAGATTTGGCGTATTTTACGCATTATTTGCACAACCATAAAAATGGCGTTTCACAATCTTACGAGAAACGAGCCAAAGAGTATTTTTATGAAATCTACGAAGAACTAAGCATTGTTGCAGAACCCGAGTTACAAGCAATGCTTCCCATAAAATGGGACATTCCTTTTCCCGCACCTGAAAAGCCCGAATTTACATTCATTGATTTGTTTGCAGGAATTGGAGGTTTCCGTATTCCAATGCAGGAACTTGGCGGAAATTGCGTGTTTTCATCAGAATTTAACTACCACGCTCAAAGAGCATATGAACTGAATTTTGGCGAAGTGCCATTTGGCGACATCACAAAATTAAACACCGACATCGTTCCAAAACACGACATTCTTTGTGCAGGTTTTCCTTGCCAACCGTTCAGCATTTCGGGAAAAATGAAAGGTTTTGAAGACACACGAGGCACATTAATTTACCACGTTTTTGAAATCATTGAAAAACATCAACCAAAGGTTGTTTTCCTTGAAAATGTAAAGCATTTGGTTTATCACGACAATAAAAAAACATTGGCTACCATTATCCAACACTTGGAAGAATTGGGCTACACGGTTTCTAAAAAAGTGCTGAACGCTTCCGATTTTGGCTTGCCACAAAACCGTGAAAGAATTATCATCATCGGACACAAAGACAAGAAATTTGACTTTGCCAAAATTGAGAAAAAACAAAAACCTGCATTGAAAACCTTTTTAGATAAAGAAAACAAATTTGAATATTTAGACGAGCCTTACACCATTTTGGAGGAACAAAAAAAGCAAGATTCAGGTTTAGTTTTCGCAGGTTACAGAAACAAAACCATTCGCAAAGCAGGTGTAAGACCAGGAACGGAACATTTGTCAAGAGTTCACAAGCAACCGAATAGAATTTATTCAACCGAAGGCGTTCACCCTGCGTTACCTTCACAAGAATCATCGGGCAGATTTTGGATTTGGCACGAAGGCGAAGTAAGAAAACTTACTATTGAAGAGTGTTACAGAATTATGGGGTTTCCTAACAAATTCAAATTACTGAACAATAAAGCGGAACTCTATAAACAAATTGGAAATTCGGTTGCAATTCCAATGATTAAAGCCGTAGCGGAACAAATTAAAACACAACTTTTAAACGCAAAAAAATAGAATGGAGCCAACAGAATTTCTTGAAAATATTTACAACGAGTCAATGCAAATTGTTGGTTCGGACAGCGAAATTAAATCGGACTTAAACAAAACGATTGCCAACTATTTAAGCGAAATTTTGAGTAAATCGGAATCAGCAAAAGCAGTCGTAACGGTTATTTTGACAAGTGCGGTTTACAAAACACTCAACACCGAACAAGACATCAGAAACCATCAAACGAGTATTCCAAACGGATATTCGGGCAGGACTTTTGATTCAAAATACATTACGCCATTTTTGAAAAGCGTAAAATTTCCTGCAATGGCTGAAAGCGGTTGGCTAACTCGTTCTTTGGAACAAAAAGTTCCTTATGACTTTAATTATTCGGGAGCAATCCGTCCCGATTCTTTGAAAACAGCGTTTTTAGAAACGATTGCTTTTATTCAGAAAGGCAAAGATTTGGACAAAGTTTTGAGTTTTCTGTTTCAAGGTTTAATCATTCAACGCAATGCCCAACAAATTGATTTGGCGAAGCCACACAATTTACAAATTGCTACAATCATTGATTTACTAACCAAACATTTTGATACAAAATATTCGGCAGAAGGAGCATCACGTTTGCCTGTTTTGGCTTTGTATGCAGCTTATCAATGTTTGGTAAACGAAACGAAAAGATTTCAAGGAAAAATATTGTTGCCAATGGAAAGTCATACATCAGCAGACACAAGAAGCGGACGAATTGGCGACATTGACATTGTTGATGAAAAAGAAAGAGCGTTTGAAGCCGTTGAAGTGAAACACGGAATTGCAATTACGGCACAACTTGTAAAAGACGCTTTTGAAAAGTTTAAGACAACACAAGTGAACCGTTATTACTTGCTTTCTACTGCAAACATTGACGCTTCACAAGCAGACGAAATAAGCAAAGAAATTGAACGCATAAAAAACATTCACGGTTGCCACGTTATTGCTAACGGCTTGACAAATTCGCTGAAATACTATTTGCGTTTGCTTTCCGACACTTCCGAGTTTATTGAAAACTATGTAAACTTAATTGAAACAGACAGTGCTTTGAAATTTGAACATAAAACAGAATGGAACAACATAATATCAAAAATGTAATATGCTCAAAGTAGATGACAAATCTTGATACAATAATTAAAGCTACTCAATGGACTGAAAGCCTAAATAAATCTTTTGGGTTAAATTCTCAATTATCCGAAATGCTAAAAACACAAGAGAGAATTACCAACAGTTTTAATGGTCTAACAATGATAAACGAAATTACCAAAAGCCTCAGAATAGCTCAACCAACTTTTTCGGCAATGGAAATCATCAGTAAATCTATGAGTTGGCAAAAGGAAATTATTCCTCAATCAACCTTAGATAGTATTGCTTCCATCAGCAAACAACACGAGCAACTTTTTGGAAACATTAAAGCAATAACGGAAGCATTAAAATTTCAATCACCAATAACTGCCCAAATCAATAATTTGCATTTTGCATTAAATGGTATTTCAGGACAACTTGCGACTATTGCAGCACAACAAAGAGATTGGAGTTTAATTGACGATTTTGAAAACATAACAGAACAAACACTTGACTTTACGGATAGCATTACTGAAGAAATCAGTGATGAACAGAAAAGACAATTTCAAGTTTTATTGACCTTAGTAGCTACTTTTCTGAACAAACACAAAGCACTTGGCGTTTATTCATTGCTAATCATTGATATTTTCTTGCGTTTTGCAGGAGTTCACCAATATTATGATTTCGTAAAGGAAAAACCCGAGCTTGCAACAAAAAAAGAAGTCAGCCAATTAAACATTTCACAGGATTCTATTAGATTCTATATACAAGAGATTAGCGAACAATTAAAAGAAGTCAAAGAATATAGAATTACTAACAGAGTTTGCGAAGTAAAGCTAAAACCAAAATCAAAGACAACTACGTTGGTAAAACTACCAGAGAATTTTGAAGTTGTAAAAATTCAAGTTCAGCACAAATGGGTTTTGGTCAGCTATTTTGACCCGAACGATAATCTTCCACAAACAGGTTGGATAATGAAAAAATATTTAGACAAACCCAAATAGCCTAACGCACAAGCACACACATTTGCAAGTCGCACAAGGCAACCGCACAAACCCAAACTTGCAAAAGAGTGTGCTTTTCCAACGCTCGACCAAGCGACAGACAAAAGGGGTATGCCTATAACAAGGGTTTGGCGTAATGGCGGGTGAAGTGCTTCGTATGAAACTTTTTGCTAAGTTTGAACTTTGGTGCTTCGTATCAACAATAGTGCTATAATGCCGCCACTACGCCAAGCCCCGAACCGTTGGGCGCAATTAAATGGCGCGTTAAATAAATAGCCCGGCCGAGAAATATAAAAACAAAAGACGAGCGGCACAGTTTAGGGACAAAATACTCCGCGAATTAAATTAAAAAGATATGAAATAAAAACACAGACAGAGCAGAATAGAAAAGGCAATTAAAGTGA
>JAFDXO010000102.1 GCA_018267925.1 Bacteroidota bacterium
CTAAAAATTACAAAACCAAAACCCTATACCAAAATTAAATTTGTAGTACACAAAACTGAACTCAAAAATTTGCAAACGCCTGTAAACAGAATCTTTGAAAGTGGATAGCTGCAAGTTGGGTTAAGAAAATTAAAAAATGAAATCCAATTGTGCAAACAATGTTTATAGAAATTTAATCTTAATTAAACAACTCCAAGCTGTCAATAAAACTGAGATAGATACGGATAACGTTCTTGATACAGTGTTTTGACTTTATTGAGAATGATAGTACGTAACGCATCCATATTACGACGTTCGGTTGCTGAAATAAAAACAGCGTTGCCGTGCGTCAGGTTGTCCCATCGCCGATGCAATTGCTTTAGCAAATCTTCTTTTACAGATGATTCTAACCAAGGATCAAACACCTGTTTTTCATACAAGTCCATTTTATTAAAAATGGTAACAGTGGGTTTGTCGAAAGCTCCTAATTCTTGCAAGGTTTTGTTGACTGTTCCCATCTGATCTTCATAAGCCGGGTGCGATACATCCACAACATGCAATAGGCAATCGGCTTCACGAACTTCATCCAAGGTGCTTTTAAAACTTTCAACCAAATGGTGCGGCAACTTTCTAATGAAGCCTACCGTATCGCTTAACAGGAAAGGCGTTTGTTCATAAACTACTTTTCTGGTGGTTGTATCTAAGGTGGCGAACAGTTTATTTTCAGCAAAGACTTCCGATTTGCTAAGAAGAGTCATTAAGGTGCTTTTGCCTACATTGGTATATCCCACCAAGGCAATCCGAATATAAGTGCCACGTTCTTTTCGCTGAGTTATAGCTTGTTTATCAATCTCAGCAAGTCTTTTTCTGAGTAGATTGATTTTATCTTTTACAATTCTTCGGTCTGTTTCTATTTCGCTTTCGCCCGGACCGCGTGTGCCAATACCTCCGCCTAACCTTTCTAAGTGTTTCCACATTCCCTTTAGACGAGGTAATATGTATTGATATTGCGCCAGTTCAACTTGTGCTTTGGCTTGTGCTGTTTTAGCGCGACGAGCAAAAATATCCAGAATCAAATCGCTTCTATCTATCGTTTTTACACCTGTGGCTTCGCTGATGTTACCGATTTGTGATCCCGTCAGTTCATCATCAAAAATGACCAGATTGATTCCTTTCGACTGAACATAGTCGCGAATCTCTTCCAGTTTGCCTTTTCCGATAAACGTGCGGCTATCCGGTCGTGGAAGTTTTTGGATAAATGATTTCTCTGTTGTAGCTCCCGCAGTTTCAGCTAAAAAGGCAAGTTCAGTGAGGTATTCCTTTACCATAACCTCTGTTTGATGTCCGTGAATAAGCCCAACCATCACCGCTCGCTCTTCTTGCTCAATAATGTTTTTGTTATCAATCATGCGCTGTAACTACACAAAAAAACACACACCAAAATGAGTGTATGCAAGTTGCAAAAATTGGAAATAAATTTTACATGGCCGCTTCCAACAAAGATTCTATTAAGGAAGCTGGATTGATTTTGAAACATCCATTCGCATGTAGTCCCATTCTATGGATCGAACATTGACACATCTTTCACTTATCCTGCTTTATCTTTACCCGTATTCTTATGCTACGCACTTTTTCACTGGGCATTTTTTTTACGCTCACGGTCTTCCTTTGCCGATGTAGCTTAGCACAAAACAACAATAGTCAAATGAACATTCCGATACAGAATCCTTATTATAGCAGAACGGATACTACTGCACTTCACGTTTCAGATGCTGAATGGAAAAAAATCTTATCTCCTGATGTGTATCATATTGCAAGGGAAAAGGGAACGGAATGGGCGTTTACAGGAAAATTTTACAAAACTGAAGAGCGGGGAGACTATTATTGTGCCGTTTGTGGCAACCATCTTTTCAGGTCTGATGCCAAGTTTGCAAGCAGTTGCGGATGGCCCAGTTTTTTTGAAGCCGCCCGACCTAATAGTGTAACTTATCTTCCAGACTATTCACATGGAATGAACCGTACTGAAGTGCAATGTAGCCGGTGTGGTTCGCATCTGGGTCATATATTTGATGATGGACCTGCACCAACCCACAAACGCTTTTGCATGAACTCTGCTGTGCTTGATTTTGTGCCATCAAATAAATAGTCTAACTAATTTATTTGTAATTATATTTTAAAAAAGCAGTAAATTTTTTTGTTTCAGGTTTAATATCTTTGAAAAGCTGTCTTTTAAATATATAAAGCAGCAACACCACGAAAGGTATCGCTGCCTGGATTATAAAATCCACCCTCTAACGTGTATTTTTAATTCCCGCGAGAGGAAAATAAGTTCCCACAGGGGTAAATGGAAATACGAAGGCAAAAGTATAGGTATCCAATGGGGTTGGCAATACCACAATCGTGGTATTTTGACATCCGTACCAGCACGGATATTTCTATCTTCTCCCAATATTTTTGAGTGAAAAAGGAGGAGGCTTTGGTTATTGTTTGTCCGATTTCATTTTTTCCATATTTTTCCTTGGGTTGTTGTTCCGTTGTTTGTTTTTATTTGGTAGAGATAGATGCCGGAAGCGAGGTTTGCCAGCGACAGGCGGA
>JAFDXO010000103.1 GCA_018267925.1 Bacteroidota bacterium
AGAGAGTTTAAAATATCAGGACATTGCCGTTCAATCGGTGGTGAAAGTGTTTGACGGAACCGAGAAAAACACTTTTGACAATGCTTGCATTGAGGGCATCCGCTCCAATGTTTGCAAACTGACAGCAGAACAAATAAAAGAAAACATCAAAGGCATTTTGACAGAAAACGGTATTGACGAAGAAACCGCCAAACTTTCAACAGACAACGACCTTTGTATTGAAATGGAAACGGGAACGGGAAAGACACTCGTTTACATCAAAACCATTTATGAACTTTATAAGCATTACGGGTTTACCAAGTTTATCATTTTAGTTCCTTCGGTTGCTATCCGACAAGGTGTTTTGAGTGCCTTTAAAATATTCGACAAGCAACTTGAAAACATTTATGGCTTTACTCCGAAAGCATTTGAGTATGACAGTAAGCGACTGAATAAAGTAACCAACTTTATTGAAGAACAACATCCGCAAGTAATGGTAATGACACTTGCCTCATTCAACTCGGAAGACAAAATTTTAAATCAGGCACAAAGAGAAGATTTGTTTGCAAACATTCCTTTCATTGATGCAATCGGCAAGACAAACCCGATAATCATAATGGACGAGCCACAGGAAGGAATGGACACGGAAAATTCCATTAAACAAATCGCCAAACTCAATCCATTATTCAAATTTCGTTATTCGGCTACTCACAAGGTTTTGAAAAACTTGGTTTACCGCTTAACCCCTTATGACAGTTACAAACAAGGTTTGGTAAAGAAAATTGAGGTTTTGACTGTAACAGAGAAAAATGATGAAGCCACTATAAAAATTGAACTCACCGAAACCCAAAACGGTAAAGGCGACCCAAAAGCCAAACTGAAAGCGTGGAAAATGAAAGGTGGAAAATATGTGTTTGAAGAAACCAACTGGCTAAAGGTTGGCGACAACTTAGGTGAGAAGGCAAACAATCCAAGTTACTTGAATTACAAAATTACCCGCATCAACAAAAGTTTAAAGACTGGAAAATGGTCGGTGGAATTTTCAAATGGTGCAGTCTTAGAAGAAAAACAATCATCAGGAAACTTACAAAGCATTTGGGCTTTGCAATTGGAATGGCTTATCCGCAGACATTTTCAGAAAACTCAAAAAATGGCAGAGCAAGGCATTAAATGTCTTTCACTCATCTTCATTGACAAAGTAGCTAACTACGTTGGCGAAACACCAATCATTAAAGACCTTTTTATTGAAAAATATAAATTGGTTTATGCTGAAATGAATGAAGGTAAACAGCCGACAGACGAACACATCAACCAAATTCAGGGATATTATTTTGCTCAAAAATCAAGCGGAGAATTTGCCGACAATGAAGGAGGACAAAAAGAGCAAAAGAAAATCTATGAACTCATTTTAAAAGGTAAAGAAGAACTTTTAACCATCACAAACCCTGTTCAGTTTATTTTTTCTCACTCTGCATTAGGTGTTGGTTGGGACAATCCAAATGTTTTCAATATCGCTACACTCAACACCGCTTATTCGGAAATACGCAAACGTCAGGAAATTGGTAGAGGTTTGAGAATTTGTGTAAATCAAGATGGACGCAGAATTTATGATGCTTTGAATGTAGAAGATACAGAACGCATCAATCAATTAACCGTAATTCCGAATGAAACCTACGAAACTTTTGTAACGCAGTATCAGGAAGAAATTAAAGAAGTTTACGGAACAACCAAAGCGGGTGCAGGGTTTACGCATACACACAAAGGAAAACCGCAAAATGAAGTTCATTTTAAACGCAACACAAGTGAGCCGATTGATGCCGCTTTCAAACGCTTCTGGAAATCATTAGCCAAGAAAACCGATTATCTTATTTCGTTCAATGAAGAAAATCTCATTGAAAAATCAAAAGAGGAAATCAACAAAATAAATATTGCCGATTATGTGGCAGAAGTAAGCAGCCGTTCTATTGGAGAAATTACAGAGGATGGAATAAAAGATGAATTTGGAGGAACGGAAACTTACGCCTTAAAAGCCTACTTCACGCCTTTGGATTTGGTGGAAGAACTAAGCGAAAACACAGGACTAAGTTACCCGACACTTTTTAAAATAGTTGAAGGAATTACCAATCACGAGCATTTTGTAAAAAATCCACCGCAATTTATTCATCAGGCAGCTGCTATTATTCGCAACATTGAATTGGACGAAATGATTAGAGGACTTGACTATCATTTGACTGGTGAAGCATTTCCTTTTTCGTTTGATGATTTTGTAAGAAATATTGCACCACAGGCGTATGTGGAAACACCCAAAAGAGGCGTGTTTGATAAAATGCTTGTAGATAGTGATGTAGAAAGAACTTTTGCAAAAACAGCCGACCTTGATGATGAAATAATTTGTTTCCTGAAACTTCCGAGCTATTACAAAATAAAAACACCAATTGGCGAATATGAACCTGACTTTGGTTTGGTGATGAAACGCAAGAGTTTGAAAACAGGAAGTGAAAGCGAGTATTATTTTGTAATTGAAACCAAAGGAACAAACGACATCAACGATAAAAAGTCATTGACCGAAAGTGAAGTTTACCGCATTAAATGTGCAATGAAACACTTTGCAGCCCTTGGCGTGGAAGTGCACTACAAAGCACCGGTAAAAGAATACAGTTACTTTAAAACAGAAGCCGCCAAAACCATTAATTCAATAATTGAACAAGTGTAAAGAAATGGAAAACATTAACGATTATATGCCATTGAGCAACGACTGGAACAAAGAGCGTTTGGAAACTTTGAAAAAAATGTTTCCCGACCTTTTTACGAACGAAGGAAAGTTGAACATCAATGAACTGAAAAAAGTAGTTGACCCCGAAAGCGTAAGCGAAACAGAACGCTACGAATTTCGGTGGTTCGGAAAATCAAAAGCAAAAAGGGATGCATTTATACCGACAAATACAACTTTTACTTTTGATGAAAAAAGAAGTGTAAATCCCGATGAAGCTGAACATTTGATTTTAGAGGGTGAAAATTTAGAAGCATTAAAACTTCTAAGCACAGGTTACAGAGAAAAGGTAAAGTGCATTTACATTGACCCACCATACAACACTGGAGAAGACTTTGTTTATTCTGACAATTATTCAGACGATAAAAAAGTTTATTGGGAGGATGCCGAAATTTTAGAAAACGGGTTAAAGGTTGATACAAACACTGCGACAGATGGACGTTTTCATTCAAACTGGCTCTCTATGTTATACAGTCGTTTGTTAATGGCAAGAACACTCCTAACATCAGATGGTGCAATTTTCGTTTCAATCGGTGATGAAGAATACCATAACTTGAGAAGATTGATGGATGAAGTATTTGGGCAAGAAAATTACAGAAACACATTCATAACAAGAAGGTATGATAAAAACGTAAATAGACAATTTATTGAAAACGGTCTATCAACATACAACGTTGGTTTTGAGTATGTCATTTGCTACTCCAAATCAGATGAATTTAAGTTCAATCCAATTTATAGGGAAAGTAGTGAGGAACGTCAAAATTTCGGATACTGGAAAGGCTTTTGGAATGATGCGAACCGAGAAACAATGCGATATGACATTCTTGGATTTAAGCCCGAAACAGGTCAATGGAAATGGGGAAAAGAAAGAGGACTAAAAGCAGTTGAAAATTATAAAGAGTATGAGAAAAAATACTCTACGGAAATGACCTTGGAAGAGTATTGGGAAAAAACAGGTAAGCAACTTGAATTTATCCGAAGAAATGAAGAAGGAAAAGGTAAAAATAAAGGTGTTGACCATTGGATTGCACCTGTAAGCGGAATTTTAAGAAATACAAACTGGACAGATTTTTTTGCTTCCAAAGCCACAAAGGAAATTGACGGATTATTTGATTTCCCTAAGAATGTAGACATAATTAAAACTATAATAAAGTCTTGTGAATATAACGGAGACATCATTCTTGATTTCTTTGCAGGTTCAGGTTCAACTGGACAGGCGGTTTTAGAATTAAATGAAGAAGACAAGGCAAACAGAAAATTCATTTTAGTTCAACTTCCTGAAAAAATTAATGAAAATTCTGAAAGTGGTAAAAGAGCCTTGGAAGTTGGGTTAAAGAAAATTAGCGATATAACTATTGAACGCAATAAAAGAGTTGTTCAGAGGATTATTGAAGAAAGAAAAAAAGGACAACCCGACTTATTTACAAATGGACACAAAGTAGATGCAATAAAAGGTTTGGGCTTTAAGGTTTTTAAACTCGTAAAATCAAACTTTCCAAGAGTTGAGTTTGCTCCCGACCCTGAAAAGACAACCGAAGAAAATATTGAGTTACTGAAAAAATATATTAGAGACAAAGAAGCACAACTCATTACCGCTTTCAATCGTGATGAATTAGTAACCGAAATTTTAATTAAAAACGGTTTCACACTCAATTACACTTTAACCAAGCAAGCGGAGTTGAAGAAAAATGAAATCTTCTTTGCCACAGACGGAGAAAAAGAAACTCTGATTTGCTTAGACATTTCCATTGATATGGAAACCGTAGAGCATTTCAAAAAACACAACACTCAAAAATTCATTTGCCTTGAACGTGCTTTAGACACCACCAAAAAATGGAACTTGAAGCATTATTTAGGCGATAAGTTTAATGCGTTTTAAAATTCAATATCAATGGCAGTGAAAGAAAATCAATTTTTCGAGAAACAAACCGTTTCATCAAGAATTAAGGCGAGCATTGTGTCGGAATATTTTCCGAGTTACAGCAAAATTATTGTTAGAAAATACACACCAAAGGCAGTAAGATACATTGACTTATTTGCTGGTCCTGGCATTTACAATGATAATAATCCTTCAACGCCTATTCTTATCGCAAAACATTGTGAAAAGGACGTTGAACTAAAGGATAGTGTTTGGATGATTTTCAATGATAATTGTTATGCAGAAGAATTGAAGAACAATTTTGAAAGAGAGTTCAACGGTAACACTTTTAAACACAAACCACATTTCGGGAAAAGCACGGTTGGAGAAAACCCTGAGATAACCAAGTTCTTAACTTCCAATACACAAAACGGGAATGGGAAAAATGAATATCCATCATTACTTTTCATTGACCCATTCGGCTATAAAGGAATTGAAACAAAAGTATTAGCCGAGTTTTTGAAAAATTGGGGCAATGAAATTTTTCTTTTCGTTAACACAAAAAGAATTCATCCTGCATTAGAGAATGAGAAATTTGAAGGATTGATGAATGATTTGTTTCCTACTACTTTGCAGAAAATTAAAGAGGACAGACGTTTTAAATCAACAGTTGCTCAAAGACTTAACTTAATCATTGATTGCTTAGGAAATGAGTATAAAAATATTTTAGGTGGTGAACTCTATTACACAGCCTTTAAATTTCAAGAAGAGGATGTAGATGCAACAAGTCATTATATACTTCATTTGACAAAGGGTTCAAGAGGTTACGATTTAATAAAGACCATATACAACGACTTTGCAAATGTGGGAACTGTTTTTGACGGTGTAAACACATACACTTTTGATGCAAAAACTTACGGTAAAGAAGTAAATGAACTTTTTGATTTAAAGTCAATAAACATTGACAAATTGAAAGATGAATTATACACTGTTTACAAAGGAAAAAGTTTGACAGCCATTGAACTTTTTGAAAAGCATCATATTAAAAACACTTCTGCACCATACAGCAGAAGTCATTACACGGAAGCATTAAGAAGATTGGTATCGGAAAACAAATTGATTTCTGAATTTACAGATGGCAGACAACATAAGGTTACCGTTCTGATTTCGAGGGATTGTAAATTAAAATTTAACTAAATGGCGAATTCATCTATTGAATGGACTGAAATGACTTGGAACCCAACAACGGGTTGCACTAAAATATCTGCTGGTTGTAAGTTCTGTTATGCGGAAATTATGACCCGTAGATTAAAAGCAATGGGTCAAGAAAAATACAAGCACGGATTTAAAGTAGTAAAAACACATCCTGAAACATTGCCTATTCCTTACACTTGGAAATCGCCTAAAGTTGTTTTTGTAAATTCAATGAGCGACCTATTTCATAAGGACGTTCCAGTGGATTTTATAAAAGACGTTTTCAAAGTAATGAATGAAAATCCACAACACGTTTTTCAAGTATTGACAAAAAGAGCAGAACGACTATCTGAATTACATAAAGAACTAAAGTGGACACATAATATTTGGATGGGCGTTTCAGTGGAGAATGATAAAGTAGTTGACCGAATAAACTTTTTGAGAAAAACAAAAGCGAAAGTTAAGTTTCTATCACTTGAACCGCTTATTGGAGCATTACCAAACCTTAATCTTAAAAAAATTGACTGGGTAATTGTTGGTGGTGAAAGTGGACACCGACCAAGACCAATGAACCCTGACTGGGTTTTAGACATACAGGAACAATGTGAAAAAGCAGACGTAGCATTTTTCTTTAAACAATGGGGCGGACGAAATAAAAAGGCAGCAGGACGACTTTTAAATGGACGAACTTATGACGAAATGCCTGAAATTATGGAAATAGAAAAAGGAGCAAGATAATGGCAACGCACAGGTGTAAGCACATGTCTTGTCCTGAAATAGGTTTACACAAAAAAGTGTAAAAAATGGACAAAAAAATCATTCAAAAGGCACAAAAGTATTTTACAGTAGCCGAGAAACACAAAATCATTCAGGAATTAATTTCAAG
>JAFDXO010000104.1 GCA_018267925.1 Bacteroidota bacterium
AAGAATTAAAATAAACCAACTGCTGACAGAGGCAGGATGGAGATTCTTTGACAATGAGGAAGGAAAAGCAAACATTCTTCTTGAAAATCATGTGAAGATTACGCAACAAGAAATTGACGCATGGGGCAACGACTATGAGAAAACAAAGAATGGTTCTTTAGACTTTTTACTCGTTGACACCGACAATAAACCGATTTGTGTACTTGAAGCAAAAAAAGAAAGCCTTCACCCGCTTGTAGCAAAAGAACAAGCAAGAAAATACGCCAAGACAGTTGGGGCGAGATATGTAATTCTTTCTAATGGAATTGTTCATTACTTCTGGGACACGACAAAAGGAAATCCAAAACCGATTTACAAATTTCCTTCACCTGACGAAATTGGAGCAATTAAAAACTGGAATCCTGACAGAGATTCACTTGCAAACGAAGAAGTAGAAGTTGACTACATTGTTAAAGTGCAAATGCCTGACTTTGCGGAAAGTCCCGAGTGGAACGGAAGCATTGAATCAAGCAAAGATTTTATCTGGTCAAACGGCCTTAGATTTTTAAGACATTATCAATTAAAAGCTATTCAGGCTTTACAAAGTGCAGTTGGAGAAGGAAAAGACAGATTCCTTTTTGAAATGGCAACGGGAACAGGTAAAACTTTGACTTCAGCGGCTGTCATAAGATTGTTTTTGAGGACACAAAACGCAAGACGAGTTTTGTTTTTGGTTGACCGTTTGGAATTGGAAGACCAAGCATGGAAAGCTTTTACAGAATATTTGAAACCTGATTACACAACTTTCATATACAAGGAACACAAAAGCGACTGGAGAAAATGCGATATTTTGGTTACGACCATTCAATCATTGATGCACAATGACAAATATCGCTATGATTTTGCACCAACTGACTTTGACCTTTTAATATCTGATGAAGCACACCGCTCTATTTCAGGAAATGCAAGAGCAGTTTTTGAATATTTCCACGGTTACAAATTGGGATTAACCGCTACACCAAAAGACTACTTGAAAGGCGTTGACCCTGACAAAGTAAAAGAAAACGACCCTAGAGAAATTGAACGGAGAATGTTGCGAGACACCTACTCAACCTTCGGTTGTGAGGGTGGCGACCCAACTTTCCGTTATTCATTGATTGATGGTGTGAAAGATGGGTATTTGATTAACCCCACGGTTTTAGATGCCCGAACTGAAATCACAACACAATTACTTTCTGATGAAGGTTATGCCGTTGTTGTACCTACAGAAGAAGGAGAAGAAACGGAAAAATTCGTTTCTCGTGATTTTGAAAAAAAGTTTTTCTCAGAAAAGACCAACAGTATTTTTTGCCAAACCTTTTTAGAAAATGCTTTGCGTGACCCAATTACTAACGAGATTGGCAAAACCATCATTTTCGCAGTAAGTCAAAACCATGCTCGCAAACTGACAGAACAATTGAATGAATTTGCAGAGCAACTTTTTCCTGGCAAGTATAATTCCGATTTTGCGGTTCAGGTGACTTCACAAGTTGGTGATGCACAACAAATGACCATCAACTTTACCAACAATAACCTAAGCGGGAAAACAACTTGGTTAGAAGGTTATAAATCCTGTAAAACAAGAGTATGCGTTACGGTTGGCATGATGACAACTGGTTACGATTGCCCCGATTTGTTGAATATCTGTATGATGCGGCCAATTTTTAGTCCTGCTGATTTTGTGCAGATTAAAGGAAGAGGAACACGCAAAAATACTTTTGAATTCAAATTCAAAAACGAACTCAACGAAGAAGAAATAATTCGCTACGATAAGGAAATATTTAAACTGTTCGACTTTTTTGCCAACTGCGAATACTTCGAAGAAAAGTTTGACTATGATGAAAAACTAAAGCTACCCCAACCTAAAAAAGGAAACGGTGAAGGTGGTGGTGGCGGTGTTGATATTGACAAATACACCACTTTTCAACCCGACCCATTATTGAGTTTGGTTGAAGAGCCGATTGGCTCAGAAGGAATGCGGATTGACAGAGAACTTTTCAAAAAGTTTGAAGACCGTATCATCATGGACGACATCATTAAAAAGAATGTTGAACTCGGAAACTGGGAACAAGTGGCAAGCCACATACAACAAGAGATTTTCGACAAACCGCATGAATATTTCAATCTTGAAAAAATAAGAAAAGCAGCCAAGATTGACCGTAAGGTTTCCATTCGTGAAGTGGTAGAAAAAATCTTTGGTATCATACCAAAATTCAAATCTAAGGATGAATTGCTGGAAGAGGAATTTGACAAGTTCATTTCTATCTACCCACCTGAGGAAGATGTAAACCTAAGAGCGTTGAAGTACTTTTTTAAGGCGTACATAGTTGACCAAGACATCCGGAAAATCATTGAAACCAAGGATTTTCATGCTTTGCAAACACATCCAACGCTTACCATTTCACAATTCAAGGCAGTTGCCAACAAATACAGGGAAGTGATACCTGTTTACATTAAAGATTACATCAATTTAGAGCGGTTCGCTGCTTAACAAAAGGAATATATGTTAGATACACAAACGAAAAGAAGAATAGACGATTGCAGAGATATTTTGGTAGGTAAACTACCCGACCCCAAAGCACAGATTGAGCAAATTACCATTGGCTTGATTTACAAGTTCATGGACGACATGGACAAAGAAGCTGTTGAATTGGGAGGGAAAGCTAAATTCTTTTCTGATTACAAAGTACCAAACCCTGAGTTTCCAAATGACCGTGCAAAGGACAAAATCATTGAGTTCAGCAAATACGCTTGGGATAAGTTGATGCACCCCAAAGTTACGGCTACAGAAATGCTTACTCTTTATTCGGAAGCAATTGAGGGAATGGAGAAAAACCCAAACATTCCACAACTATTTCGGGATATTTTTAATAACGCCTATTTGCCTTACCGAGACCCTGAAACCTTAAAACTATTTCTAAAGACCATTGGCGAATTTGAATACACCCATAGCGAGAAATTGGGGGATGCTTTTGAATATTTGCTTTCTGTAATGGGTTCGCAAGGTGATGCAGGGCAATTCAGAACGCCAAGACACATCATTGATTTTTTGGTAGCCATTATTGACCCTGATAAAACAGATACAATACTTGACCCAGCATGTGGTACAGCAGGATTTTTGATTTCTGCTTACAAACATATTCTGCTCAAATATTCAAAAGACAATAAAGAGAAATTGAATATTTACGAGTACAACAAACTTGAAAAGAAGCCTTTCAATAATCTGGGTGACCAATTGACCCCAGACGACCGTAAAAAGCTGATTCAGAATTTTGTAGGATATGATATTTCGCCCGATATGGTGCGATTAAGTTTGGTGAATTTGTATTTACATGGGTTTAACACACCCAACATTCACGAATACGATACACTTAGCAGCGAAGAACGCTGGATCGAAAACTTTGATGTGGTACTGGCAAATCCGCCTTTTATGAGTCCAAAAGGTGGTATAAGACCACATAAGAAATTTACAATTAGCAGCAACCGAAGCGAAGTGCTATTTGTGGATTACATAGCTGAACACTTAAACCCAAATGGAAAAGCAGGAATCATTGTACCAGAAGGTATCATTTTCCAAAGTGGTACAGCTTACAAAGACCTTCGAAAAATGTTGGTGGAGAATCATTTGTATGCGGTTGTGAGTTTGCCCGCAGGTGTTTTTAATCCTTATAGTGGTGTAAAAACTTCCATTCTGTTGATGGATAAAGAAGTGGCCAAAAACCGAGAGGAAATTCTATTTATCAAAATTGACAATGACGGTTATAATCTTGGAGCACAACGCACAGCTGTAAAAGGAGGACAATTAGAAGAAGCGATAAAACTTGCTCACAAATTTGTTGAAACAGGAGAATTTGAAGAAACTCCCATTGCTCACCTTGTTCCGAAAGTTGAAATAGCCAAAAAAGGTGATTTTAATTTAAGTGGAGAACGATACAAGGAACAAATTCAAATACTAACAGATTTTCCGTTAATAGATTTTGAAGATGCCCTTGATAAAGTAACTTATTCAACAAAAATCAAAAGTTCTGATTATAAAGAAAAGGGAACATACCCCGTCATTGACCAATCGGATAACTTTATTGCTGGTTATTGGGATTATTCAGAAGATGTTTTCAAACTTACAAAACCTGTTACAATTTTTGGTGACCATACAAGATGCTTTAAGTATGTAGATTTTGATTTTGTTCTCGGTGCAGATGGCGTGAAAATTTTACAACCGTCAGACGAATTCAATCCTAAATTTTTCTATTACTTGATTAGAAACATTGAAATCAAAAACCTTGGATACAGCAGACATTACAAAGAATTAAAAGAAAAGCAAATCCCCCTTCCCCCTTTATCCATTCAGGAAGAAATAGTAGCCGAAATAGAAGGTTACCAAAAAATTATAAATGGTGCCAAAGCCGTAGTAGCCAACTACAAACCCAAAATAGACATTGACCCTGATTGGGAGATGGTGGAGTTGGGGGATGCATTTAATAAAATCACCACAAGTGTTATACCTGCTGAACTTGAAGAATCTGAAGTCAATTATGTTGGACTTGACAATATTTCTCAAGGCTCTGGAGAATTGATTGGTGAAGTTGTTTCAAATCCAAAAGAGATAAAAAGCACAAAAACAGTATTCAAAGCGAATCACATTCTTTATGGAAAATTAAGGCCAAACCTTAACAAGGTTTATTTCTCAAAGATTGAAGGAATATGTTCCACAGACATTTTTGTTTTGGAGGCAAAAGAAGAAATTGAACCCAAGTTCTTCGCCTATCATTTTCTTTCACAGCAATTCAATGATGAAGTGATGAAAGGGATAAAAGGAGCTCAATTGCCGAGAGTTGGTTATGAATACTTTTCAACACTTGTAATTCCGAAACCACCTACAGAAACCCAACGCCAAATCGTAGCACAAATCGATAAAGAGCAGGCCTTGGTGAATGCCAACAAGCAGCTTATTGAAATTTTTGAGCAAAAGATAAAAGATAGGATTGCGAAGGTTTGGGGTGTGGAAAAAACGAAAGAAGAAAGGTTGAGTATGGCTGCTGAGCCTCAAGTTGAATATGAAGACGCATGAAACAAATAAAAAATCAAATATGTGGCCAGTAATCATTGGAGCGGGTGCAGTTGCTCTTCTTCTCAAAGCACTTTTTGAAGATGAGGAAGATTCAGGTAATGAAGTCAAGAAACGCATCTTTATCAGCTTTGCCATTGAAGATGAGCAATACAGAAACTTTTTGGTAGCACAAGCTAAAAACGAACGGTCGCCATTCACATTTGTAGATATGTCTGTAAAGCAACCTTGGGACGAGAAAATTTGGAAACAGAAATGCCGAACTAAAATCAAGTCCTGTGACGGAATGATAGTCCTTTTGAGCAAAAACACATGGCATTCGAGCGGTGCAAGGTGGGAAATAAAGTGTGCTAAGGAAGAAGGAATTCCAGTAATTGGTATGCACATCAAAAAGAACGACCAAGGTTCTATTCC
>JAFDXO010000105.1 GCA_018267925.1 Bacteroidota bacterium
CCATGAAGATGGGCCTGCATACAACATCGCATTGGCAAAAGCAGGGCAGAAGTACATTCCATCAGCTTTGGCTCGCTATTGGGCTGTTGTTCCGGCTGAAAATTCATTGTTCATCTTTTGTACAAATTCTGTACTTTAGTCCTTTATTCGGCTGACGTACCGGGCGAAAGGAGCATTGAATATCCTGCCTTCGCCAATGCGTGGCCGTTATCGGCAACCCTGACAGACCACCGTGCAGACATCAACGGACAGACAGAAAACAAGAAAAATTGCCAACGCTTCTCAAAATTAAAAGAGGTGTTTGCCAACGCACAAGCCGACACAAAACACCACATTTAATTTTGCCCCAACCAAGCCCACCCACCACCCAAACAAAATTGTAACTTTGCAAAATGGAAGAATTGCAGCAAATAACAGAGTTTAAAACATCACCCGAATTAGTAGAAAAGCTACAACAATACAGCATACAAAAGACTTACAAAGCAGGCGACATTATATTAAACGAAAATGCACACATTCGTTCCATTCCGATTGTTACCAAAGGAACTTTGAAGGTTATCAGAACAGAAGAAGACGGCAGAGAAATTTTGCTTTATTATATCAAAGCGGGCGAAAGCTGTATAATGTCGTTTTTAGGTGGTTTGCACAATGAAACAAGCAAAGTAAAGGCAGAAGTGGAAGACGATGCCGAAATTCTTTTTTTACCCATTGAAAAAGTATCGTTATTCATCAAAGAATATCCGCAATGGTTAGATTACATTTTCCGTTTGTATCACAAACGTTTTGAAGAATTATTGGAAATTGTAAACGCCATTGCTTTCAAAAAAGTAGATGAAAGAATGTTGGATTTGCTAAACAAAAAAGTTGAACTCACGGGAAACAAAACTTTGAGTATAACCCACGAACAATTAGCCAACGAGTTAGGAACTGCCCGTGTTGTGGTTTCCCGATTGTTAAAACAATTAGAAGAAATCGGAAAAGTTAAGTTGGGCAGAAACAAAATTACGCTTGTGTAACAAAAGTGGCTGTATAGGTTTTTGAGTTGGTGCAATTTTGCGGCATCAAATTCAAAAATCAATGGATATAGCGGGTTATTTAGCATCAATTTTTATCGGTGTTGCATTAGGGTTAATTGGTGGCGGTGGTAGTATTCTTACCGTTCCTGTTTTAGTATATCTTTTTAGTGTGGACGCAGTTTTAGCGACTGCCTATTCTCTTTTTATTGTTGGAAATACAAGCGTTGTAGGTTCAATTTCTTATTTCAAAAAAGGCTTGGTAGATATCAAAACGGCTGTTGTGTTCGGTATTCCGTCCATTGCAGCCGTTTTTCTTACAAGGGCATTTATCGTTCCTGCCATTCCAAACGAAATTTTTAGTGTCGGAAATTTTTCCGTTACCAAAAGCATTTTATTGATGTTGCTTTTTGCTGTGTTGATGATTTTGGCATCGTCCAGAATGATAAAAAAATGCACTGACTGTAATGAAGACGAAAAACAGATTCAACAAATTAATTATCCTTTATCTTTTTTACAAGGAACTTTTGTTGGATTGGTAACGGGGTTAATTGGTGCAGGTGGCGGCTTTCTCATCATTCCGGCATTGGTAAATTTACTCAAACTTCCAATGAAAACAGCAATAGGAACATCATTGCTTATCATTTCAATCAATTCATTAACAGGATTTTTGTTTTCACTTCATCACACCATTATTGATTGGAAATTTCTTTTAGTTATAAGCAGTATTGCTATTATAGGAATTTTAATTGGCAGTTTTATATCAACAAAAATTGACGGCAAAAAACTCAAACCAGCATTTGGTTGGTTTGTATTGGTAATGGGCATTTACATCATCATCAAAGAAACAATTTTGAAATAATTTTTGCTTGTGTAACCAATGTAACTGTAAACAAGAAAACCACTTCGCAATTTTGCATCATCAAATAATAAAAATAAAGAACAATGAAAGTAAAACAAATTTATACAGGGTGTTTGGCACAAGGTGCTTATTACATTACTTCTAATGGCGAAGCTGCTATTATTGACCCATTGCGTGAAACACAACCGTATTTAGACCGTTTGGAAAAAGACGGTGTGAAACTCAAATACATTTTTGAAACACACTTTCACGCTGATTTCGTTTCGGGACACATTGATTTGAGTAAGAAAACAAATGCACCTATTGTTTACGGTGCTACGGCTCAACCCGAATTTGAAGCCATTGTTGCAGAAGACAATCAAATTTTTGAATTGGGTAATGTAAAAATAAAAGTGTTGCACACACCAGGGCACACAATGGAAAGTTCTTGCTATTTATTGATTGACGAAAACGGCAAAGAAACAGCTTTGTTCAGTGGCGACACCTTGTTTTTGGGCGATGTTGGCAGACCTGATTTAGCACAAAAAGCGGCTCATCTCACACAGGAAGAATTAGCAGGATTGCTTTACGAAAGTTTATACAACAAAATTTTACCGTTGCCAGATGATGTAACCGTTTATCCTGCACACGGTGCAGGTTCGGCTTGCGGAAAAAATATGATGAAAGAAACGGTTGATACATTGGGCAATCAAAAGAAAATGAACTATTCTTTAAATCAGCCGAGCAAAGAAGCATTTGTCAAAGCCGTTACAGACGGTTTACTTCCGCCACCTGCCTACTTCGGAATGAATGTAGCAATGAATAAAAAAGGTTACGACACTTTTGATGAGGTTTTGAAACACGGAATGAAAGAACTTTCAGCAGCAGAATTTGAAGCAGCAGCCGAAACAACAGGTGCATTAGTTTTAGACACACGAAGCGACAAAGATTTTGCAAAAGGTTTTATTCCGCAATCTATCAACATTGGTTTGAGTGGCGACTTTGCCCCTTGGGTTGGAGCAATGATTGTGAATGTAAAACAACCTATTTTGTTAGTTACTGACAACGGAAAGGAAGAAGAAGCCGTTACACGTTTGAGCCGTGTTGGTTTTGACAACGTATTGGGACATCTGAAAAATGGTTTTGAAGCGTGGAAAAATGCAGGAAAAGAAACCGATACTGTAAACCGAATTACACCCGAACAGTTTGCTTCGGAAGTAAAAATTGGCGAAAGCAAAATCATTGACGTTCGCAAGGAAAGCGAATATGCAGCCGAACACATTGAAGAAGCATACAGCAAACCATTGGCATATATCAACGATTGGGTTAAAGACATCAATCCGCAGGAACATTTTTAC
>JAFDXO010000106.1 GCA_018267925.1 Bacteroidota bacterium
CGACTTTAAATGTGTTTCGGTTCTGTTGTTCCAAGATTGTCGGTTTATTTCTATGTAATTATTTTCTGTGTTCATTTTTACGCTCGGTTTTACAAAATAACAGCTAACGAACAGGGCTTTGTGCAGGTTGGGAAATAGAATTTCGTCTGTCCGTAACCGAAGTTGATAATTGCAATATTGCTGATGTTTTATTCATAAGCCAAATTTATAACGTCCTGTTGGGACTGAAGCCAAATTGAAAAACAAAAGTTGAGGTTTAATTCGTCTACCCAACTTGCATAAAACCCAATGTTACATGCCGTGCTGTCATAGTTTCAAACCTTTATTTATCGAAAATACTTGTTGTCTTATTCCCTTTTTGAATCAACACAATCAGGTCTAACTTATCTTCGTCTTTGCAAGGCGGAAAAACTCTGTTATTGGAATTTTTTTTACACGAATTATCTGACATTACTCCGATTTTAAAATATTGCTCCTTATACTTTTTTGCCATTAGATTTCCAAACAGATTTGATGTATA
Source organism: Bacteroidota bacterium (assembly GCA_018267925.1). Lineage (GTDB taxonomy): Bacteria > Bacteroidota > Bacteroidia > Chitinophagales > Chitinophagaceae > JAFIGV01. The sequence continues at coordinate 521 of JAFDXO010000106.1, forward strand.
ATCACGCATTTTCAAACTGTCATTCTGTATATGAAAATTTGCTGCCCAAACCAAATATCTTTTTTTGTCGTTATCAATATTAACAAAATTTTGAAACAGCATACTATCTCGATTATTTATGTCAGTAAACCAATATGAATAGTCATATAAATCACGGGCTGCCCACGTAGATAGTTTTGATAAAGAAGTATCTATTTTAGATAAAGTTTCTTTTACTAAAGATAAATTTTCTGTAGATTTTTTTGTTATTTCAGCACTAGTTAATTGAGATGGGTTGTTGTGAAGATAATATGTAAGTGTGTCTAATGTTTCCTTAATCTTTCCAAAATTGTTTTGCAACTCCTTTGAGTTTTCGATTTTTTGTAAATTTTGAATGGCTGCGATATAATTATAGAAATCCATTCCGCTAACTTCTATGTCATAGTTTTCTTGATTTATGGTTTTAAGCCATTCAATAAAAGAAAATATTTCTTTGCTGTCAAAAAACGGACCAGCATTCAGTGTTGTGAATTGTTTCAATGATGCTAATAAGTTAGACTTGTCAATTCTATTATGAATATATTCATTAACTATAAAAGCATCTGTTCCAGGGATTTCAAAAACGATAGAATTTATTGAACTATCTCTTATCAGTCTTTTTATGACTTCAATTCTATATGTATTCGATCCAAGATAAAAATGTTCCTCTTCGCCAAATCCAATAATCCTACTGTGTCCAATTTCTTTCTTGATTTTCATTAAATCGCGAGTAGGAAGTTTTTGCCCCATTATTGTATTTAAAAGCGAGAAGATTATTAATAAGCTTAGTATTATACTTTTCATTTTTTGAGTGATATCAATTTTAAAGGACATCTTAAATGTCGTTGTTATAACTTTTTTGCTATAATGATGGGAGGTGTCCCAATAGCATGGCATGTAACGTTTTGGGTATTGCCGAAGGCGGGGAATTTAACACAAAAGCTCAATCGAAGCACAAAAGTTGAACCTTGCACAAATGCCCAATCAAAGCCGTTCAGCCCCGCTTTTGGCAATACCTTGTTACAAGCTGCCTTGCTCATTTTCCATCTGTTAAATACCCAATTAACATAAGCAATACAATAATAATAATTGTCCAACCGAAACAACCATTACAACCGAAGTTGTCATAATTATTGTTGTCAAAGGTTGGTGTTGGTTGTGCATATATTTTAGGTTTATTAATTGTCTTGGTTGTATTCTTTTTACTGGCTTCTCTTTTTGTTACTACTGTCTTTGTAGGCGACTTAGATTTTGTTGATTTGGTTGGGGCTTTTTTTTTAAGTCAAATCCTTTAAACTTATCACCTGTCTGTAACCAAGAAATTTTACTTGGAATTACGTTCAGTGTTCCAGCTGTCGTGTTTACTACTTTTAGGTTTGCTGATTTGGGATTTGTCAGATTTTGCATTGGTATTAACCACATACCTGCACATTTAAAAGACCTGTCAAGTGTAACAACAATCAAATAGTCTGCTGATTTACCAACTAAATTATTTAGTCGTCTTGTTTCGCTTACCCTTCGTCCGCTCTCATAAACACGCCTTGTTTTAATCTCAAATGTCAATCCGTTTTCGTGTCTTGCATCAATTCCTTTCTCGTTTCTATTTTCGCTTTGAATAAGATTAAGTTTTCGGCAAGCATAAAATTCTCCTATATCACCAACAATTCGTCTGCTACGAATAATTTCAGCTTTTTCTAAGCTATTGTAGGCAACTGCAAATTCGTTTATAGCTGTCTTTGCTTTTGCTGGAATTTTGATTTTTACTCCATCAATATTTTCAAAGTTTGAAATTGTTGAGCTTGAAATCTTAACTTCTTCATTCTTAATTTTATTGGATGGAATTACAACAATTTTTAAAGGTGTATATTGATTGTCAAAATAAACGATTGCTAAAATGTCGAAGAGGTCTGTTGGTAAGTCCTTTAAGTTGTAGTTGAAATTATTTTTGGAAACAACCTTTGCTTTAACCTGATATTTTTCTCCTGTTGCAGAAACACCGTCAACCGCTTGTGTTACTCTATTTGATTTCTTCAGGTTGAAGTGTTTGCAAACTACATACTCTCCAATTTCACCGGTAAAACTGTCCGTAGAAATAACACCCAAGTCAAATAATTGGTCGCTTTTGTCTGCAAAATTATCGAGTAGTTTTTCTTGTTCTTTAGTAAACATATTTTCTTCTTGAGTGTCGTTCTAAGGTTGCTTGTAACG
>JAFDXO010000107.1 GCA_018267925.1 Bacteroidota bacterium
ATTTTTCTTCGTAATTGAACCATTACAGTAAAAGCACTTTTTTTATTCATAACCTTTGATGGGCTTTAAAGCTAATACAGATAAAGGTTACAGCGTTTTTGAGCATCATTTTTGTCCATTAAGCCCAAAATAGGTGTAGTGCTATAAGGTTGCCTAAGTTCAAGAACCGGTAAATACCCAATGTGTATGTATAAGACTAAATGTAAAAAGCATTCGTAAAAAAATGTTTAGAAATGGCATTTTGAATTTTATAGATGGCTATACTAAGAAATACATTTTTTAGAGTCCTAGCATAAAAAAGGAGGCTGTCTTCAACAAAGAAAACAGCCTCTTGAAGAGAATATGAAATTCAGAATAGCTTAGTGTTTATGACCATCACCTTCCTTATGCTCATGTTTGTGATCATCTTGCATTACTTTTTCTACCCGAATAGGGGGTACTTCAGCGTTAAGCATTTCCACATCAAAAACTAAAACTGCATTTGCCGGAATAGCCGGTGATGGGCTACGCTCGCCATAAGCCAATCCTGAAGGAATGAATAAAGTTCCTTTAGCTCCTTTATTAAAGTATGTTAGACCTTCATCCCAACCTTTAATTACATGTCCGGCACCAAGAATAAATGTGAAAGGCTCAACATGACTGAACTTAGGATCAACATTTGAGTCGAAAATATTTCCATCTAGTGTTTTTCCGGTATAATTCACGGTTACTTGTTGGTCTTTAGCAGCCATCAATCCTGTTCCAAGTGTATTGATTTTGTAATAAAGACCTGATGCGGTTTTAACAGCTTTTATTTTGTTGCGTTTTAAATAATCTTGAATAAGAGAATCATCTTTTTGCACTTGATGTGCTGATTTTTGCTCTGATTCTTTTTTCACTTGTTCTGCGGTTTTCACAGATACCATAGCTACTTCATAAGTAATCATATCGCCGGGTTTCATCCATGGCAATAGTTGTGCACCGGCTTTTTTTAAGGAGTCAACAGACACAAAAAACACAGCGCTATCGCCGGGGCTCATCATCATAAAGCCTTCAACCAAATCGCCTTTGAATGCTGGGGCTTGAAGCTGAAAGGGTACCGGTTGGTTGTTGTTCATTTTTCTTGAATTAAACAACATGCTATCGCCAACGTGTGTGTTGATGTGCATTTCCACCAAATCGCCAATTTTAGGGGTTGGTCCGCCCGGCACGTCAATAATGATATTGTAGATCAAGCCGGATTCGCTGGTTTTAAATCCAGTAGGGATCTCAAACTTTTTTGCCGGAGCTTCTGTGGCTACTTTCGAAGTTTCCTTCGTTGCGCTTGATTTCTTTTTGGTGTTCGTTTGTGCAAAGGCTGCCGATCCTGTCAGTGAAATGGCTGCTGCAAACAAAAAAAGTTTTTTCATTTCTGATTCTTATTCAGTTTGGTTTGGTGTTAATTATTTTACTTCTGGTTGTGCTGCTATTTGCGGTTTAGGCGAAGTAGCATTTTCAATTTTTAAGACTTCAATATCAAAAGACAAGATAGCGTCAGATGGAATAGCAGGGGATGGGCTGGACATTCCATACGCAAGTCCTGATGGAATATACAACTTTGCTTTAGTGCCTTTTTTCAAGAGTAAAATTCCTTCATCCCATCCATGAATCACCATGCCTTGGCCTACATTGAAAGTAAATGGTTCAACATGCCCCATTTTAGGATCGGTGTTGGAGTCAAAAGGATTGCCATCAAGTGTTCTTCCTGTGTAGTTAACCGTAACCGCTTGTCCGGGTTGAGGATTTTCGCCGGTTCCCTCTTTCTCTATGATGTAATACAGTCCAGAAGCCGTTTTGGTCGGGTGTAGGTTGTTTTTAGTAAAGTATTCTTGAAGAATTTGTTCATCTTTTCCTTTTTGTTCTGCTTCGTGTTTTGCTTGTTCTTGCTTCATTTCCTGAGCCGATTTTACGGAAAGCATTTTTACGGAATACTCAAGGAATTTGCCCGCTTTCATAAATTCAGGCAGGTTCATTCCTTGTTGCTTTTTAAGAGAGTCAACAGCTATACGAATAACTGCACTATCACCGGCAGAAAGCTTCATTAAGGCTTCTACAAAATCGCCTTTGAATGCAGGAGCAGGTAAGGGAATTTTGATGGGTTGGTTGTTGTTTAGTTTGCGTGAATCAAAGAGGACGGTGTCTAACTTATCGTCTTTGTAACGAGCGGTCATAAACATTTCAACTTCATCGCCCACTTTGGGAGATACACCTTTTTCATCGGTAATGATTTTATACTCTACTCCATTTTCTGTTTTCTTAAAACCACCATCGGAGCTACAAGCTGTGAGGTAACAAATACTGGCGCCTACAAGCGCAACTGGAACGAAACGTTTTATCATGATTAAAAATTAGCGGGGTGAATATCGGATAAAATTTGATTAAAGCGGGCTATTGTTTCTTTAAAGCTTAATAAAGATTTCCCGCCGGCAGCATTAAAGTGTCCACCTCCATTGAAATATTCTCTTGCAAAGCTACTTACATCAAAATTGCCCTTACTACGAAATGACATGCGGACTTCATCGCCACGTTCTGTTATTAAAGTAGAAAAGCGAATTCCTTGAATACTCAATGGATAGTTGACCAATCCTTCTGTATCGCCGGTTGTTACTCCAAAAGCTTTAACATCTTCTCGAGATAGTGCAATCAAGCCAGCATGATAATCGGGTATCAATTGCATCTTCTCCAACAGTACATAGCCTAAAAACTGCATTCGCTTCTGCGACCATGAGTCAAAAATTTGTTCATGAATTTGACTGTGATTTAAGCCTTTGCTCAGCAGGTCGGCACACATCAAGTGCGTACTGGCGGTGGTGCAGGGAAAGCGAAATGAACCGGTATCAGTTAATACTCCGGCATAAAGGCACGCTGCAATGGAGGTGTCAATCATTTCGTTATCGCCGGAAAGGTTGATGAAGTCATAAACCATTTCACAAGTCGAACTTTTTTCCGGTTGGCTGATGCCATAATCCCACACGTCCTTTGGTAAAAGATGATGGTCTATTAATATCTTGGGTAAAGTCGAGTTTTCTAATTGTGTTGTTAGATGCTTGGTTCGACTAAAATCATTGAAGTCAACACAAAAAATGATTTCTGCTTCTGCAAGAGCTCGATCACAAAGCTTGGATTCTGCTTCGTAGTTGAGCAGCTCACTAACGCCCGGCATCCAGCAAAGAAAATCAGGTAGTTCGCTTGGGGCAACTGCTGTTACTTGATGTGCTTTTTGGGTCAGATAATTAGCTAAGCCCAACATGCTCCCAATAGCATCTCCATCTGGTTTGTGATGTGTCGTGATAAAAATCTTTCGAGGACTTTGAAGGAGCGAAAGGGCTTCCTTGATTGGTTTCATGAAGGTAATTGTCAAAGCAAAAAGTGCGTGCAAATTAAAGCAATTATTGCTAAGAAAGTATTAAACTAAGGGTAAATAGAAAATTGATTTCCGCTTTTCAATGCTTAGAATAAACAGGACAAAAAAATATTGGGGTTCATTGAGGTCGAAAAGTAGCCATCTGTATGGAGAGGATATTTAATTAGTTCTGTCAAGTCAATTTGGGAAAACTAATTTTTTGATTGATTCAGCAATAGGCTACAAATTAAGGGCTATAATAAAAAAAATACATGAAAAACAAAATTAATTATATGTAAATAAGCCATGATTGCTTTCAATCAGTACTTCTTTTTTCTCAGCCTTTTCAACATACCCTGAAATAACGGCTTCGATACCAAAACTTTCGCTGATAGCTACGATATCTTCAGCGGTTTGAGTATCGGTATATATTTCGAGTCTTTGACCCATATTAAATACCTGATACATTTCTTTCCAAGGTGTTCCGGCCGCTTCTTGAATCATTTCAAATAGAGGCGGTGCTTTCAATAAATTATTTTTTACAACACGAAGAGGAGCAGGCATATAATGTAATACCTTACTTTGCCCGCCACCACTGCAATGTATAATGCCATGAATTTTTTCAAAGTGTTTTGATAAGATTTTTAGCACAACTGGTGCATACGTTCGAGTAGGAGAAAGGATCATTTTTCCCACATTCAGCGGCGTAGTAGTCTGATCTGTCAATTTATATTTACCGTTAAAAACTACATTTTTAGGCAAATTAGGATCCACACATTCCGGATATTTTTCAGCATAAGTATGGTGTAGCAATTCGTGTCTTGCACTTGTTAATCCGTTGCTGCCCATTCCGCTGTTATATTCCGTTTCGTAGGATGCTTTACCATAGCTTGCTAATGATACGATTACATCGCCGGACTGCATTTTTTCCGTAGTAACCAATTTTTTTCTGGGCATTCTGCAACTCATGGTTCCATCTACTATAATGGTGCGTACAACATCTCCAACATCAGCTGTTTCTCCGCCCAAAAAATGCACCTCAATACCGTAGTTTTTCAAGAGTTCAAAATAGGATTGTGTACCATTGATAACTTCAGAAATTACTTCACCGGGAATTAGGATTTTATTACGTCCGATCGTGGAAGAATAGGTGAAAGGTCCGGTAGCCCCCACGCACAACAGATCGTCAATATTCATGACAATAGCATCTATGGCAATGCCGCTCCACACACTTAAATCGCCGGTTTCTTTCCAATATAAATAGGCAACTACAGATTTTGTTCCTGCACCATCAGCGTGCATTAGGTTGCAAAAGTTAGCATCGCCTCCCCAGTAGTCCGGATAAACTTTGCAAAATGCTTGTGGAAAGAGTCCTTTATCCAGTTTAGAAATGGCTTTGTGAACATCTTCTTTTTGAGCGGATACCCCGCGTAAATTATACCGGTTGTGATCAGACATGAATACTGAAAAAAATTGCCTCAAAGATAGGTTCGTTGTTTTGTATTCGCCAAGCAATAATTGAGGTTATGTTATAAAGACTTTGATTGGTTTAGTTGAAATGACAGTTTAGAAATAGTAGTTTGGAATAGAGGAGGGCATAAAAAAAAGGGTTTGTAAAATAAACAAACCCTTTCATTTTTTTTGTTTATTGCTTATTTTCCAAACATGCTTCCAAGATTTCCTAAGCCAAATTTGGATAAAGAATCTTTAATGCCATCTAAAGAAATACTGCTATCATTAGGGTCATTGGCTTTGGTTGCAAACTTTTGCAAAAGTGATGGAATAGCAGCAGATATTGCGCCGGAAACGCCCGGAGATAAGCCTAATTTACTGCTTAATGAACCTACTAAACCACCTTCAATAGCATTCATAATAGTGCCGCCGCCGGTTTGTAGTTGAGAAAGCATTCCGCCAATTCCTCCGGATTCAGAAGAGGCATGTTGTGCTAAATTATTACTGACTTGTTGAGCGACTTCATTATGCAAGGCATCTTGTTGATCTTGTGGCAACGCAGCTACTTCTGGATTGTTGCCTACATGTTCTTTTACCAGTTCAAGAATTTGTTCAAACATAAGATTGTGTTTTTAGAGTGTGAATGTGTAAAAGTATGAGAAGCAGCACTTTTTTGGTGTTATATTTTCCCCAAAGTTGAAAAGTTTTATCAAGAACGATAGATGTTGGGACGGTTTATTTCCATAAATCGTTCGGGAAAGGCGGTATGTAAAAATCCATGCATTTTATAGAGATCATGGGCATCTAAAGTAGCTAACATGATTCGCCTTAATCTCTTTACCCATAATTGATTCAGTAATTGAGAAAGCATCATTTTACCAATTCCTTTTCCTCGATGCGATTCTATAACAAAGACATCAGCAAGATATCCAAACGTAGCGTAGTCGGTTACTAATCGGGCAAAGGCAATTTGTTGTTTTTGCAGCATAGCACCTATGCAAAAGGAGTAATCAAAAGCTTGTTTTACTGTTTCAAAGGGAATATTTTGAGACCAATAAGAATGATTGGAAAGCCAGTCATGAATCTGATGAATATCCATGATTGTTTTGTCGCTTGTTATGGTGTAATCTTTAAATACTACTTCAAGGGGTGTCATACCCAAATTTAGTATAAGAAAGCGAAATAGCTGAATTGAATCTATGGCAAGCTATCTCTTTTTTTGTGTTGTCTTTGGTAACCCCAATTTACTATATACACACCACTGATGATGCTGATAAATGCGAGTAGGGTATAAATGGTTAAAGTTTCATGTAGAATCAGATACCCTAAAATGACGGCTACAAGTGGATTTACATAAGCATAAAGAGTTACAATGCCAACCGGCAATTCTCGTAAGGCAAACATATATGCTGTATAAGCAAGTACAGACCCAAAAACAATTAGGTACAGAAGACTAATGATTACATCTGCCTGAAAAAAGTTATCGAAAGTGGCATAATTATCCATAAAAGGACTGAAAAAAAGCAGAAGAAGCCCACCTAATAAAACCTGCAAGCCGGCATTGAAAATCGGATTGATTGGTGAAGATTTTTTTTTGTTAATTATGCTACCAATTGCCCAACTGGCGGTGGCAATGAAGGTTGCAACAATTCCTATCAGATATTTTGTGTTTGAAAGGTTGCTCCAATCATCTTTGAAAATGAGTGCCACACCTCCAAACCCTAAAATCATTCCAATGGCAATTGGAAAATTGATATGATCTTCCCGATAACGAACCAGATTGAAAATAACGGCAATAAGCGGCATTAATGAACAAATTAAAGCTGCTACACCGCTTGGAATATATTTTTCTGCCCAACTTACTAAGCCATTACCTAAGGTTATGAGCAAAAAACCTACAAGCAGTTGGTGCTTTATATTTTTCCTTGATAAATCTACTGTTGGATTCATCTTCTTTGCGATAAGCAAAATGATAACGCCACTCACTACTTGTCGAATAGCTGCAAACAAAAGAGCTGGAAATTTTACAACAGCTACTCGCAGTGCAAGGTAGGTTGTTCCCCAAATGATGCAAATAAATGCAAGTGATAGGAAGGCCTTATTTCTTTTAGTCATGATGGGATGTAAATCAAAAAAAGGATAGTCTTTTCTTTAAACCGAAATATGGTCTAAAGCTTGACTAATATCATTAATGATATCTTCATAGTGTTCCACACCAACTGATAATCGAATCATTTTGTCTGTGATAGAAAGCTCTTGACGCAAAGAAAGGGCTACATCAACATGGGTCATGGTTGCAGGATGCTCAGCTAAGCTTTCTGTACTGCCAAGGCTCACCGCAAGTTTTATTAACTTTAGAGCATTTAATACTTTGAATGCTTCTGCTTCGCCACCTTTCACATCAAAAGAAATCATACCGCCGTTGCTGAGGCACTGTCTTTTCTTTATTTCATATTGCACACCATCTTTTTCCGATAGATTGCCTAAGAAATATACTCTTTCAACAGAAGGATGTGTATTTAAGAACTCCGCAACTTTATTAGCGTTTGCTGATTGAATATCCATCCTTGCCTTTAAGGTTTCTAAGCTTCGTAAAAGCAGCCAACCTGTGTTGGGACTTGCCATGTTGCCCAAAAAAGTTCTCAATACCTTTACTCGACCAATCAATTCATGCGAACCTAAACAAGCACCGGCAATCACATCACTATGTCCACCAATGTATTTGGTGGCAGAATACAACACTAAGTCGGCACCATGCTTTAAGGGATGTTGCCATAGCGGTCCCATATAAGTGTTATCAACAGCAAGGTAAACCCGTTCTGATTTGCCTTTAGAAAAATAGTCTGCAATGGCTTTGCTGGCAGCAATGTCAATCAAGTCGTTGGTTGGGTTAGCCGGCGTTTCAATATATACCAATGCTAATTTATCTGCATGTCCGGATTTTTCTACAATTAGTTTGATACTTTCAAAGTCTTGACCGGCGCGAAATTCAGCTACATGAATGCCAAATTTAGGGAGGATTTTTTTGATGAAATGATCAGTACCGCCATATACAGGGCTACTGGTTAATATTAAATCACCGGGTTTTAAAAATTCAAGCAAAACGGTTGTAATGGCAGACATGCCGCTTTCAAAAACAGCACATTGCTCTGCTTCATCCCATAGGGTCAGGCGGTTTTCCAAGATTTCAAGGTCGGGGTTGTTAATTCGGCTATAAATCAGCCCCATTTCTTCACCTTCCTTAGCACTTCTGTGTCCATAAGCTACTTCAAAAAAGGCTTTTCCGTCTTCTGCATTTTTAAATACAAATGTGGAGGTTTGAAAAATGGGACATTTGACCGCACCTTCAGATAGCTCCGGCTTGTATCCATAAGACATCATCAAGCTTTCGGGGCGCATTTTTTTACTCATGAACAGATTGTTTATTCGGATGTTTTGAATGATTGATATTGCGCCGCAAAAGTATTGAATTTACACGGTGTTTCATTATCTTTGACCGATTCCAAAATGAATTTTCTATCTTTTTTTGATTGGGCATGAAGAACTTTACCCTCGCCTCAACAATATTGTTTTTAACCTTTCTATTTAGCTCTTGTCGCTCTTCACAAGAGTTATTGGATCCACCGGTTTCTTTGAAAAAAGAAAGATCAACATCTAAACAGGTTGATCAGGTGATGATTTCCCCTGCGTCAAAGACTATAGTGATAGCACCGACTAACAATCCAGAACCCAAACACGGAATTGTTTATCAAGTTGCCAGCGAATTACAAAGACGATATGCCGCTTTACTGGATGTAGTTCCTTATGCTATTTCTAATTTCCCTTTATATGAATTTATAGATAGATGGTATGGTGTTCGATATCAATTAGGGGGTAGTAATTTGAATGGAATAGATTGTTCAGCATTTGTTCAACGCTTGTATGAGCAAGTGTTTTGTACGAATCTTGTACGTACGGCTATGGAACAATTTCAAAACTGCCGTTTACTAAAAGATACAGCTAATTTGAAAGAAGGTGATTTGGTCTTTTTTCACACACGGGGTCATAAAAGAATTACCCATGTAGGCATTTATCTGGCTAATGGATTTTTTGTTCATGCTTCTACTTCGCAAGGTGTGATGATAAGTAGTCTTCGAGAGCATTATTGGTCTCGTTATTTTGCCGGAGGAGGAAAGATTTCTGCACTTTCCCTTTAGTCAAAATGATTTATTTAAATAGTTCTGAAACTGGTTTTCCTATGCAGCCGTTTGGCATTTGAATATGAAGCAAAGCTGCTAAGGTTGCTGCGATGTCTTCCATCATCGCCGGAGTTTGGCTTTCTCCGTTTTTTATTTTCCAGCCATACCAAATTAGCGGAATGTGTGTGTCATAAGGATGCCAAGTTCCGTGCGTAGTACCGGTAGGGCTATACCCATGATACCAACCGGGATTGTAAATGATCAACATGGATCCACTTCTTAAACGATTGTATCCGTTGGCTATCATGGATGAAAGGTTGCCGGGTAGAGGTGTAGCAGCAATATTGTCCATGTCCACTACATAAGCAACTTGAGGTTGTTGAAGAAACCAATTTTTGACTTTTGATTTGATCGCTTTTAGAGTTAACCCAGCTTGTTTGATTTTGTCATCATTAAATATCACCTGATAGTTCTCAACTCCTCGAATAAGGCTGTCATGACCAGTTTCTTGTTTTAGAAATTGACGTAAATGTTGACCGACTTGATATTCATTTTCATTTCCGGCAGGAACATGGTTGTCTATTAAAAATCGAGCGTTGTGTGCGGCACCATGATCGGCAGTTAAGAAAAGAAGATATTTTCCTTTGCCAATTTTTTTATCCAAATAAGTAAAAAAGTCAGCTAAGTCTCTATCCAGTCGAAGATAGGTGTCTTCCACTTCCATACTGTTTGGTGAAAAAGTATGTCCGATATAATCTGTACTGGAAAAACTGATGCAGAGAAAGTCAGTTTGGTTTACAGATAGTCCCAGTTTTTCGCCTTCAATACAAGCTTTTGAGGCAGCAATGGTATAGGAATTGCCCCAAGGCGTAAATCGAAGTGTGCTATATTTTAGATGTTGAGTTTGGAGGTGAGGAAAGCGACTGTCTTTTTCTCCCGGAATTTTTCCTTTGTAGGGATTATCATCGTTAAGGCTTTGTTTGTAGCTATTTTCGGGAAATAATAGTTGCCATTTTTGTTTTAAAAAGCTGTCGGGTAAATGTTGATTATTGAAGTTGGAAAGCCAAGTCGGTAGGCTTTTTCCATAATAAGTGCTGGATATGAAACTACCCGTGCTATCGTCATACCAAAAGGCTCCATTTGCCAAATGTCCGGCCGGAATGATTGCACCACGATCTTTTAAAGAAATGCCGAATACGCGCGATTGAAAATTGGTAGCCAGTCTTAGTTCATCGGTAATAGTGGTGGTTAAGAGATTTCGAGGACTCATTTTTCCGGCAGAAACACTACCGCCAACCGGTAATACAGAATTATCTTCTGTACAATAAACGGATTTACCGGATTGAATGTCTATCCAATCATTTCCAGCTATTCCATGGATGGAAGGCACAGAGCCGGTATAAATACAGGAATGCCCCGGAGCTGTATAAGCCGGCAAATAGTTAATTTTTGTTTGTGCGCAACTAAACCCGCCATTTAATAATCGTTTGAATCCATCGTTTCCAAAGCGGTCATAAAAACGATATAAATAATCCCAACGCATTTGGTCAATAACAATGCCTACTACCAATTTAGGACGTTCTATTGGTTGCGCTTTAGCGATAGAAAGAAGCGAAAGAATGATAGCTAAGGCAGATAAAAGTTTAGTCAATTTGAACATGAATTAAGTGGTTGGTGTTTGGGAATAAATATTTTATTCCCTGTTTGTTTGCCGAATATTAGAAGCTAACGTACTTCTTTCCCTTGCAATTTCGTAGTTTTGGAGCAAGAAAACACTCATTATGCCACACTATCATTCGCTTGGCAATATTCCCCACAAAAGGCACACTCAGTTTCACAAGCCCGGTGGCGGACTTTATGCAGAACAACTTTTTAGTACTGAAGGATTCTCGTCAAATTATTCATTGCTATATCATATACATCCACCAACCCAAATTATACGAGTGGAGGAACCTTTAGATGTTAGCCCCAAGGCTGCAAGTGATAATATTTTAAAACATCGTAGCTTTCAAGGATTCAGTGTTAAGCCAGAAGCCGATTTTCTGAAGAGTCGCAAGCCGGTTCTATTTAACAATGATGTAATTATTTCTTTAGCAGCTCCTCAAGATGGCATCCTAAAATATTTTTACAAGAATGCAGATGCTGACGAAGTGATTTTTGTGCATGAAGGCACAGGAACACTTCGTACTCAATATGGTCAAATACAGTTTAGTTATGGCGATTATTTAGTGATTCCTCGCGGAACTATTTACCAAATTCAATTTGATGGTGACAACAATCGTTTATTTATAGTCGAATCCTTTAGTCCGGTTGCCTTCCCCAAAAGATATTTGAGCAAATACGGACAATTGTTAGAACATGCTCCATTTTGCGAACGTGATATTCGTCAACCACATGAATTAATGACGGTAGATAAAACAGGAGAATATTTGATAAAAGTAAAAAAGAAAGGACTGAACTACAATATTTGGTATGCTAATCATCCTTTTGATGTTGTAGGGTGGGACGGTTACGAATACCCATTTGCACTGAGTATTCATGACTTTGAGCCTATTACCGGACGGGTACACCAACCGCCTCCAGTACATCAAACTTTTGAAGCTCATAACTTTGTGATTTGCTCCTTTGTGCCGCGTGTATATGACTACCACCCGAACTCTATTCCAGCTCCTTATCATCACAGTAATATCGATAGCGATGAAGTGTTGTATTATGTAGATGGCGAGTTTATGAGCAGAAAACACGTTACGAGGGGTATGATAACTTTGCATCCAGCCGGAATACCGCATGGGCCGCATCCCGGAGCAGTTGAAAAAAGCATTGGACAAAAAGAAACCAAAGAATTAGCCGTCATGGTAGATACGTTTCATCCGCTTTTTCTAACGGAAGCGGCATTGGGAATAGAAGATAAGAACTATGTGATGAGTTGGGCAGAGTAAAAGCCTTTTTGTAACAATAACTGATTAGTTGGAAAATTTACTTTGAAAATTGGAGTCTAATTTCTGAGTACTCAAAAATAAAATAAACACTGAAATAAAATGTCAACAGCAACTCAAACATTTGCGGAAAAAATTGCAAAAGCACAAGATTTTTTACCCATTAACGGAACTGATTACATCGAATTTTACGTTGGTAATGCCAAACAAGCTGCTCACTTTTATAAGACAGCTTTCGGATTTCAGTCTGTGGCTTATGCAGGCCCAGAAACCGGTGTTCGAGATCGGGCTTCTTATGTAGTTCAACAAGGGAAAATCCGCCTTGTGTTTACCACGGCTATGAAATCAAATCACCCTATTTCTGAGCATGTAAAATTGCATGGTGATGGAGTGAAAGTTTTAGCACTATGGGTAGATGATGCTTACAAGGCTTTTGAAGAAACTACAAAACGTGGTGGAAAGCCTTATCTGGAGCCGATTACCCTCCAAGATGAGCACGGAGAATTAAAAATGTCTGGCATCTTCACCTATGGAGAAACAGTTCACATGTTTATTGAAAGAAAGCAGTATAAAGGTGCCTTTATGCCCGGTTATGAAAAATGGGAAAGTACTTATAATCCTACCGACACTGGACTTCTTTATGTAGATCATTGTGTAGGAAATGTAGGCTGGAATCGGATGTTGCCAACTGTAAAATGGTATGAAGATGTTATGGGCTTCGTCAATATCCTTTCTTTTGATGATAAGCAAATCAATACCGAATACTCTGCTTTAATGAGTAAAGTAATGAGCAATGGAAATGGCTATGCTAAATTCCCAATCAATGAGCCAGCAGAAGGGAAAAAGAAATCACAAATTGAAGAATACCTGGAGTTCTTTGAAGGAGAGGGTGTTCAACATATTGCTGTAGCCACAAACGACATTGTGAAAACGGTGAAAGAGTTAAAAGCAAGAGGTGTAGAATTTTTAAGCGCACCGCCAAATGCCTATTACGAAATGATGGATGAAAGAGTAGGGAAGATTGATGAAGCCATAGCTCCTTTGCAAGAGTTGGGTATCTTAGTAGATAGGGATGAGGAAGGTTATCTGTTACAGATTTTCACTAAACCGGTTGAAGATCGCCCAACTTTATTTTTTGAAATTATTCAAAGAAAAGGCGCGCAAAGTTTTGGTGCAGGAAATTTTAAAGCCTTGTTTGAATCCATAGAAAGAGAACAAGCAAAACGCGGAAATTTATAACAGAGCTATTTTTTTAAAATCACATTAAAGCACTTGGATATTCGAGTGCTTTTTTTATTTTTATACAAACTAATTCGAAGAATTATTGGTCTAATATTTTGCATCTAGTTCATTTAATCTTGAAAAATTAACTTTTTTATGAAAAAACTACTATCTGTTTTTTTGTTGCTTTTTACATGCAGCTATTCGCAAGCTCAGAATTGCTTTGCTAACTTTTCGACCGTTGTTGGAGCACCTCCCAACCCAATGTTGGTTACTGCAACCAATAATTCTACCCAAGTCCCCATCGCTAACTCTTTTACTCAATATATCATAAATTGGGGTGATGGCAATTCAAATTTGATGGGAGCACCGACATCGAATATATCACATACTTATGCCGTATCGGGAGCTTATCTTATTACACTCAATATGAGCGTGATAGATTCATTTACACAAGCCAATCTTTGTACCAGTGTAGATACACATTCAGTTGTAGTTATTTCTTCACCCTGTGCTACAACTATATCTAAATCCAATGTAGGCGCGACATACACTTTTCACGCAAACAACATTGGCGGCGGAACAGGGATGTCCTACGCTTGGAATTTTGGAGATGGTGGCATTGGTTCCGGTGCAACGGTTAATCACACTTATACTGTATCCGGCAATTACATCGTTTCATGTGTAGCTACCGGAAGTGGTTGTGTTGATACCCAATGGACAACCGTAAACTTTTACAATGGAACAAGCATAAACTGTAATTCTGTTTCTGCAAACTTTACTACAACGGGCATTGGTTTAACTAAAAATTTCACCAACACTTCTAACAACCTTGCCGGAATGCCAATAAAGAAAAACGCTTCTTGGAATTTCGGAGACGGAAGTGCAATGGTGAGTAATCAAAATAACACTTCGCATACTTATACCGCAGCCGGTAATTATACAGTTACCATGACTGCACAATGGTACGATTCTGTTACTTTAAACGTATTATGTACCAAAACACTCAGCTATAATATTGCAGTAGTGATCCCGCCCAATCAAATTTCAGGCGACATCTTTTGGGACACGACTTTAACTCTGGGTTCAGCTATGCAATTCAAAGTTTGGCTTATCAACTTTGATCAGAATACCAATATGCTCACTGCGATAGACTCTACATTGATTTCTGGAACCTATTCAGCCAATTATCTGTTTAATAATGTTCCAGTAGGCTCTTATAGAACTAAGGCTGCTGTATTAAGTGGTACAACTGCTGCCAATCTCTTTATCCCTACTTATCATGATACCTCTACTTATTGGTCAAGTGCTACTGTCATTAATCATACCGGTGCCACTACTGCCAACCGAAATATTTTTATGAAGGCAGGTACTTGGAGTGGTGGTCCTGGCTTTATAGGTGGAAATGTAATTTGGGGTGCTAATAAAGGCACTGGCAACAATGGTTTTGCCGGATTATTAATAACGCTTCAAAACAATTTCGGCGAACCTATACGCTTCACCTATACAGATAATAATGGTGACTATTCTTTTGGTAATCTTCCCGCAGGAGATTATGTGGTGTATCCGGAAGACATGAATTACATTACTATTCCATCTTCTGTTATTAAATTAGCAAGTGGAAAATATTCTGTAACCGGCATAAACTTCAAACATACAAGTACTCAAATAAAACCCATTACAACAGGCATTGTGTCTATTGCAAATGATATGTTCTTGTTGTATCCAAATCCTACAGACGGGAAATTGACTATTTCTTGGAAAATGGCTTTAGGAAAGGTTTCTATTCAACTAATTGATGTGACAGGTCGTGAAATAACTCATCTAAATCCAGACACTAAATCTGCTACCAATTTGGATTTCTCACACTTGAATACAGGTGTATATTTTCTAAAAATCGTGTCCGATAATGGGCAATTCACAGAACGAGTTTTGATACAACGATAAGAATCGTATTTCATTGAGTTTAAGTATAGTTGGGGTTGATCTAAAGTCAATCCCAATTTGTTTTTTTAAGAATTTTTTTTCCTTTAGTCAAGGTATATTTGTAAACAAAAGTGAGAACTATCCGAGCTTTTAATTTTTTAAAGAACGAAGAAGAATATGATGAGAATTTTGGGGCTTTTGTTTTTGTGTTTATTTTCAGTGACATCAATATTTGCACAAGACGATGCACAAACGTTTAGGAATTTTCAGTTTTCTTTTAGTCGTGTCAGTCAGGCTTACATGAAGTATAACGACACACTAAACCAACTGTTTGAAAAGAAAGGATTAGCATATCCGCCGCATCAAATCTATCTCCGCTCTTTCAAAAGTAATAATGAATTAGAGCTTTGGGCACGTAATGACGATACTTCTGCCTATACGCATGTTAAAACTTATCGCGTTTGTGCTTTGTCCGGAATTTTAGGTCCTAAACGTTTTGAAGGCGATCGTCAAGTGCCGGAAGGTCTTTATTTTATTGATGATTTCAATCCTAAAAGCGATTTCTATCTTTCATTGTTGCTCAGTTATCCAAACTATTCTGACATGGTGCTTGGTGACAAAAAGAAGCCCGGTGGCGACATTTATATTCATGGTGGTTGTGTAACTGTTGGCTGCTTGCCCTTGACTGATGCGTTTATTCAAGAATTATACGTGCTTTGTTTGAATGCAAAAATAAACGGACAGAACTACATCCCAGTACACATTTATCCTACTCGATTTGATCGTCAAGGACTAAATTTTTTAGGAAGAAATTATAATGATGATTTGATAAAACAACATTTTTGGGTTAACCTTAAAAAAGGATATGATTATTTTGAAAAGACCCATAAGTTGCTTCCGGTTATGTATGCACCAGATGGTCGTTACGTTTTTTAAAAGCTTCAATTCTGTTTAGTAAGGATAAAATTGGGCAGGTAAGCAAAGTAGTTACTAATGCCATTACAACAAAAATGGTAAAAATTTCTGGAGATAAAATACCCAGGTCAAACCCAATATTTAAGATGACCAACTCCATTAATCCGCGTGTGTTCATTAAGGCTCCAATAGCAATACTATCTAACCAAGTTTCACCTTTAATTCTGGCCGCTAAAGCACCACCACCCAGTTTTCCAACAATAGCAATAACTATAACAAGCACACATAAGCCCCATAAAGTTGGATCAGTAAGCACACCAATTTCTGTTCGTAAACCGGTATAAACAAAGAACAACGGAAGTAAAAGCACCAAGGCAACATCTTCAATTTTATGAATGATCAATTGCCGAAAACTCCATTCTTCAGGCATCACAACACCGGCTATAAAAGCACCAAACAAAGCATGAATGCCTATAATCTCACTGCAATACGCACTAATCAACATAGTGCTAAAGATTACTGCAAGTGTGGAAGCTCTCATTTCTTTAGTTTCTACTTTTATGGTGGCTAAACGATGAAGCAACTTTTTTACTACCACCAACATTAGGGCTACATAAATAGCAGTAGTGAATAAAGTAAAAAGAGAAGCAGTAATAGAGCCTGCCTTCACAATAGCAATGACAAAAGCTAACAAACACCAACCTGTAATATCGTTTGCTGCCGCACTTGTCATAGCAATTGCACCATAAGTTGTGGTCGCTATTTTGCGTTCTCGAATAATGCGAGCCAATACCGGAAAAGCTGTGATACTCATAGCTACACCTATAAAAAGAGCAAAGGCATAAAATGGAATATGGGCAGGGGCAAACTTCTTGTAAAGAAAATAAGAAAGCAAAACTCCTAATGAAAAGGGTAGAAGAATACTGACATTACTGATATATACCGCTGATCTAATCTTCGCTTTTACCAAGCGTAAATCTAATTCCATGCCTATCACAAACATGAAAAGAACTAACCCAATTTGGCTCAACATATTGATATGAGTGAGTGATTCTTTGGGAAATATAACTTTAAAAAAATGAGGTGAAATCATCCCTAAAAAGGAGGGGCCTAATAATATACCTGCAATGATTTCGCCCATTACAGATGGTTGCCCGAATCGTCTGAAAATCCATCCCAGCAACTGTGCCATACCGATGATGATAATGAGTTGAAGTAGAAAAATAGCTAAGGGATGATGCAATCCATCTAACCAAATTTGAACATCGCTTACGGTTTTTGGGGCGTTGATCAGTGTGGATGGAATCTCAAGATTCTTTCCTGCCTGCAAAATGGCAATAATAAGAATGATGAGAAGCAGAAGTGCAAAAATGCTCAACGCCGAGCGGAAATGTCGGGTCATGGGGTTGTGCTTTCGAGGCAGTAAAATAGAAAGAATTCGACAATTACATTACATAGAAAGGAATTATGATAATAATTTCTCAAATCGCTTTAACTCTTCAACTTCTTTAGAATTAAGTTCATCACCTTTTTCTGTTTTCATTTGAAAAAAGCGTACGCGCTTATGCTCGGGGTATTTTTCAAGAATTTTAGAAATGACTAAACTCCATTCATTTTCTGATTTTGATTCTCCTATTGTTTTTTCCGGCAATTCCGATTTAAAACGATTCGGCATTTTTTGAATCATGGCCGCCAGTGTAGCTAATTTCCCCGGATGTATAGTAGCTACCGAAGACGCTTTCCCATATAATCCCTCTAACTGTTTTTTTGTTAGAAATCCGCGTTTGTGATATTGCTGATAAAAGCTGATTAGCAATCCTGAAACAGGAAATGCAAGCAAACAGTCTTCCAATAGATCATTGATGATATCTACTTTTTTAGGAGTCTCTTTATTACTTTCAGATTTTGCCATTGAAGAAAACAACTTACTACCAATGAAAAGTAACTGTTTTAATTACTTCTTCGCTGAGGGTTAAGTAAACAGGGCAAGTTAAGGCAGCGAGTTCTAAAATTTTTCGTTCTTTATCATTGAATTTTTTACCCTCCGGAAATTGAATTGCCACTTTTATTTCGCCAATTTTACGAGGGTTTGAAGCCATTATTTTTTGAACATCAAAACTGGTTCCATCCATATCAATCTGGTGCGTCTCTGCAGCTATGCCCATAACAGTAGCCATGCAACAAGCAAGCCCGGTTGCAACCAAATCAGTTGGCGAAAATCGTTCGCCTTTACCATGGTTGTCTATGGGGGCATCTGTTTCTATTGTATTTCCTGAAGCTAAGTGAGTAGCGATAGTGCGCAATTGTCCGGTATATACAACCTTTGAAGTCATCGTGATTTTTTCGTTAAAAATACCACAGTCCGGTTTCTTTTTGTAAAATGATTGTATCTTACTTTGAATTAATTTTACGTCTGAAGAATTTCTATGCACTTGCGCAACTATTTTTTTCCGTTTTTACTGATGTTGATGAGCGGAAATGCTTGGGCACAACAGAATAATTTGAAGAATGCTATCTCTTCAACCCCAGTTTCTATATTACATCCAAAGGTTCAAAAAATTAAAAAGCCAAAACCTATTTCTCAAGAATGGACTTTGGGTGGAGGAATCAATACAGACGGATGGCATGTACAATTTAACAAAGGAAAAGTAAAGCCTGTTGATGAAAAATTAAGTGATCGTTTTTATAACATAAAATTTTGGCAGGTAGAAATTAGTGAGCATAAACATCCGAAAGAAATAAAAGGAAAAAGTATCGGACCAACACAAACGAACGATAAAGCTAAACCCTATGTTTACGGTAAAATAAATAATTTTTATGACCTTAAATTAGGTTATGGTTTTAGAAAAATGATAGCCGGGAAACCAGAACAGGGTGATATTTCAGTTCATTGGCTATATGCCGGCGGTTTATCCATCGGCTTGTTGAAACCCTACTATATTGATGCTTATGTGCTTCGAGACAATCCACGTCGGATTGTACGTGACAATATCAAGTATTCCGAAGAGTACAGCGAATCCTTTACAGATCAAACAAAAATTGTTGGTTCTTCGGGATGGACTACCGGATTAGGCGAAACCAAAATTATTCCGGGACTATATGCTAAGACGGCTGTTCAATTTGATTTTGCAGCCAGTAATCGTTCTAAACTGGCTCTTGAAATAGGGGTTAATGCAGAACTATATGCAAAAAAAATAGCCTTAATGGTTGACCAACCGGCTTATCCTTATTTTCTGAATGCCTATGTCGCGCTTACTTTTGGCAGACGCAAATGATGTTGTAATTTGCACCCTATTATGCAGGAGTTACCAATTATCAACTCAATAGTAGAAGGCACTGAATCAAAAGTGAAAAAGCCGGACTGGCTTCGAGTTAAACTACCGGTAGGGGAAAATTATCGCCATGTTCGTGGACTGGTGGACACTCACAAGCTACATACGATTTGCGAAAGTGGCAATTGTCCTAACATGGGTGAATGTTGGGGAGCTGGTACTGCTACTTTTATGATTTTGGGAAATATCTGCACTCGTTCTTGTGGGTTTTGTGCAGTTGCTACCGGCAGACCCGAAGCCGTAGATTGGGATGAACCTCAACGAGTAGCTGAAGCAATACATTTGATGAAGGTTAAACATGCTGTAATCACTTCTGTAGATAGGGATGACTTAAAAGATGGAGGATCTATTATTTGGGCAAATACGGTAAAAGCCGTGCGGAACTTAAATCCTGAGACTACGCTTGAAACATTAATCCCTGATTTTAAAGGTCAGTGGGAAAACTTAGACCGTATTATTGAAGTAGCTCCTGAAGTCGTATCGCATAATATTGAAACAGTAGAACGCCTTACCCGAAAAGTTCGAATTCAAGCAAAATATCACCGAAGCCTTGAAGTAATTAGAAGATTGAAGGACGGAGGAATGCGCACGAAAAGTGGTATTATGCTTGGTCTTGGAGAAACTAAAGATGAGGTTGTTCAATCATTAAACGATCTTTACGAAAACGGTTGTGATGTTGTAACGATTGGTCAATATTTACAACCTACTGCTAAGCACCTTCAAGTTCTTAGGTTTGTACATCCAGATGAATTTGCTTTTTATCGAGAAGAGGGATATAAAATTGGCTTAGACTATGTTGAGTCCGGTCCATTAGTTCGCTCTTCATACCATAGTGAACGACACCTGATTCCCGGAGAAGGTAGAAGAAAATGGGAGGCTAAAAATTAGTTTGAATTTCCCATTTGTCAACCCTTATTTAATATGGGATATTCATTGTTGCTCCCTACTTAATTTTTTTAAATTGACCTTTAATAAAAATGAACAGCCCCGCTCCGTGCGGGGTCTGCTCATCTGTTTTGGTCAAAATATGATTTGCCTATTGCTGTGTAGCAGTATAAACTACATCAGTAGAATATACACCGGCAGGATAAGCAAAGCCGGGTGTTGCTTTATATTTCACGGTAAAGTTTTGGTTGCCGCCATAAGTAGCTCCGGTA
>JAFDXO010000108.1 GCA_018267925.1 Bacteroidota bacterium
AAGGAATCATTTGGCATACGCAAGGAAGCGGTAAAACCGCTTTGGCGTATTACAATGTAAACTACCTGAAAGACTATTATCAGAAACAAAACATAATTGCCAAGTTCTATTTTGTAGTTGACCGACTGGACTTAGCTACACAAGCCAAAAACGAATTTGAGGCAAGAGGCTTGAAAGTTGAAATGGTTAGCTCCAAAGAAGATTTTATCAGAAACATCAGAACGGCAGGAGCCACAGCAGGAAACACAGGAGCACAAACCATCACGGTGGTGAACATTCAAAAGTTTTCGGCTGAATCCATTTCACAATCTGCCGACTATGATTTGAACATTCAGCGTATTTACTTTTTAGACGAAGTTCACCGCAGTTACAACCCCAAAGGTTCTTTCCTCTCAAACCTGATTGCTTCCGACAGACAATCCGTTTTGATTGGGTTAACAGGCACACCGCTAATTTCAAAGGACTACAAGAGTAAAGAAATTTTTGGCGACTACTTTCACAAATACTATTACAACAAATCCATTGCAGACGGTTACACGCTGAAACTTTTGAGAGAAGCCATTGAAACTAAATTCAGGGCTGAAATCAATCAAGTGTATGATGAAATTGTAAAACAAGGTGAGTTTACCAAGAGCCAAATATTTGCACATCAGAAATTTGTTGAGCCATTAGTAGAATACATCATTTCCGACTTCAAGAAAAGTCGTGTGCTGCACAACGACCACAGCATAGGGGGCATGATAGTCTGCGACACTTCCGACCAGGCGAAAATGATTTTTGCTGAAATTCAGAAATACAATGAAAGACTTGAAGCACATCAAACCATCAACAAAGAGCCTGAATCCGAATATAATATTGCAGCAGAACCAAACGTAAATTATTTAAAACCTGAACTTGCTCCTATTACAGCCGCTTTGATTCTGCATGATGTGGACACAAAAGAAATACGCAAGGAACATCAAACCGATTTTAAACAAGGCAATATTGACTTGTTGGTGGTTTACAATATGCTGCTTACAGGTTTTGATGCCAAGCGACTGAAAAAACTTTATCTGACCCGTGTAGTAAAAGAACACAACCTTTTACAAACACTTACAAGGGTAAATCGCCCTTATAAAACTTTCAAATACGGCTATGTGGTTGACTTTGCCGACATCCGAAAAGAGTTTGACAAAACCAACAAGGAGTATTTCAAAGAATTACAGCAGGAATTGGGCGATGAAACCAAGAACTACTCCAACCTTTTCAAATCTGCCGAAGAAATAGACAAGGAAATTCAGGAAATCAAAGAGAAACTATTCCTGTATGACTTTTCAAACCTTGAAGATTTTCAAAAGATTGTTAGCCAAATAACTGACAAAAAGGAAATCACCGAACTGCGGAAATGTTTGGAGAACTTGAAAAGTTTATACAACATTATTAAAATAATGGGTTACACCGAACTGTTAGACAAATTCTCGTTTGACAGGGTGAACAAGTTGTATAATGAAGTGGCAAACCGCATAGACATCATTAACCTGAAAGAAAACTTAGAAAACGCATCGGACAATACCAATCTGCTGAACATTGCTTTGGAGAAACTGCAATTTACTTTCAGAAAAATTGCCACACATGAATTACAGATTGCCGATAAATTCAGGAGTGAACTGGAACGAGCAAGAAAAGAATTGGAAGGAAACTTTGATAAAAAAGACCCACGCTTCATTTCGTTGTTTGAAGAACTGAAACGACTGTTCAAGAAAAAGAACATTGAGGAACTGACTTCTACCGAAATGGACGAAGCCATCAAAGACTTGAAAAAGATTTATGAGCAAGCCAATACGGTAAACAACAAAGATGCAATGCTGGCAGCCAAATATGAAAACGACACCAAGTTTGCCCGAATACACAAACGAATTAAAGAACACAACATGAATGTGCTGAATAGCGATTTGCTATTGCACGAAACCTTGCTATATATAAAACATGAAACCGACAAAACGGTAGTGAATAATCAAGCAATACTGAACAATCAGGATTATTTTGCCGAAGCCACCAAACGAACCATTTTGGAAACATTGGAAGACAAAGGAATCCGTGACCTGAATGTAGTTCGCTTTTTCAACAACACTTTAGTAAACGAATATTTCTATCAAAGAGCCATATAAATGACGAAACATCTTGAACATACACAGAAGACAAAAGACCTGATAGACGGGCTTAAAACCGTGTGCAGCAATTACGGTTTGGCAAATTCGGGCAATGAATACAAAATCATTACCGAAGTTTTCTTGTATAAATTTTTGAACGACAAATTCCTGCACGAAGCACGGAAGGCCAATAAAGATTTAAAAAACAGCACTAACATTGAAGCCGACATTCAGAAAATGAGTGACAGCGACTATGAATATATGTTGGAGAAAATTGGTGAACGCAGTGCCAAACTGCAAAAGCATCATTTCATCAGTGCTTTGTTTAACAAGCAGAATGACGAAAGTGAAGAAAAGTTTTTTGAACGCTTCGACCGCACTTTGATTGAAATAGCCGACCTGAACATTAAACTGTTTTCGGTTGCAACCATTGACAAAGAACGCATCCGCTTATTTGACCGACTTTCACCTTACATAATTGAAAGCAATCAGAAAACGCCTTTCTGTAAAGCCATTATCAACAAACTGGTGGCATTTAGCTTTGAACCCATTTTTGAGGAAAAGTATGATTTCTTCTCCACCATTTTTGAATACCTGATTAAGGACTACAACAAAGACAGCGGACAATATGCCGAGTATTACACACCACCGGCAGTTGCCAAAATCATGGCTAAAATACTAGTGCCTAAAGAAACCCACAATGTAACGCTTTACGACCCCGCAGCAGGTTCAGGTAGTTTATTACTGGCATTGGCTCACCAAATTGGCGAAAATAAATGCACCATCTACTCGCAAGACATTTCGCAAAAATCATCGGAGTTTCTTCGCCTGAATTTGATTTTGAACAATCTGGTGCATTCGCTACATAACGTAATTAAGGGTAACACTCTCAATACGCCTTACCATGTTAATGATGATAAAACCGACTTGAAAAAGTTTGATTACATCGTAAGCAATCCACCTTTCAAAACAGATTTTAGTGATGACCGAGAAACATTAGCCAGCGACCAACACAAAAAACGCTTTTTTGCAGGTGTGCCGGCCATTCCAAATAAGAAAAAGGAATCAATGGCCATCTACTTACTCTTTATTCAGCATATAATACATTCATTAGCAAAAAATGGGAAAGCAGCGATAGTTGTTCCAACTGGATTTTGTTCGGAAAAAGCTTCAATAGCTTATGGAGTACGTGAGAGAATAATTAAGAATAATTGGTTACATTCTGTGGTGAATATGCCCCCAAATATATTTGCAACTACAGGCACAAACGTATCTGTTATTTTTATCGATAAAGCAAAAACTAATTCTCAAGTTATCTTGGTAGAAGGCTCTAAACTAGGCAGGAAAGTTAAAGATGGGAAAAATCAAAAAACATTATTATCGGTAAAGGATGAAAATAAAATAATTGATACTATAAATGATAAAATAGTGGAAGAAGATTTTTCTGTTATCGTTAATAATGAAACAATCAAGCAAAAGGGCTATTCATTTAGTCCAGGATTATATTTTGATGTAAAGTTTGAAACTGTAGAGTACAATCCAAATCTATTTAGTGAAACAATCTTACAACATCAGTTTAAAATATTTGAACTCAACAAAAAAAGCACTAAGCTTTCTGATGAGATTAAAGATGAAATCGAAAAAGTAATACATGGAAATTAGCAGAATAAAATTAAAAAAGCTTGCATTAAATGTTACTGATGGCGAGCATGGTTCAGTTATAGATGACCCTAATGGGCAACACTACCTATTAAGTAATAAAAATATAATTTCAGGACGAATAATCTATGATTCAGATGATAGAATCATTTCCGAGAATTCATTTAAAAAGATTAACGCAAGAACTAAACTTGAATTTGGCGATGTAGTACTTTCTACCGTAGGAACAATTGGAAAATCTGCTATTATAAAAGATAGAAATATCAATTATGATTTCCAGCGAAGTGTTGGAATAATAAAGTGTAACCCTGATTTACTAACACCTCAGTACCTTTTCTACTATTTGAATTTGCCAACAGTTCAAAAGCGTTTAAAAGTACTATCAAAAGGTGCAGTTCAAAAGTGTTTATTCATATCAGATTTAGAAGATTTGGATATAGACGTTCCGTCCGACTTTAATGAACAACTAAAAATTGCAAATATTCTTCGACTAATTGACGAAAAAATTGAAACTAATCTTGCAATGAATCAAGAATTACAATTGATGGCGAGTAACATTTTTAATTACACCTTTTTTAACTCCAATAACACCTTTATTAAATCTGAAGAACTTAATGAGTTATTTATTGCAGCGGAGCCGCAGGTAAAATATGGGAAGTAAAAATGATTAAGGTAACAGGCAACATATCAATTTCTAAAATTCAGAATTTATATTCTGAATTAGATACTTCAAACGAAGCCGCAATTGATGTGCATTTGCCAAAGAAGATAGATAAACTTGATTTTGGGTTACTATTTTCCTATTTGCAGTTTCTCTCTACTTGGGTTAGAGATAGTCGTTCAGGCAAATTACAACTGCCAGTTAGCAACACAGAAGAAGCCATTGAATATTTGGAGAACAATGAGTTTGTGTATCCATCTATTGTATTGGCATGGGAGAAAGAAATTGTAAATACAAATGGAGAAAATATAAAAGGTGAATTGAAGAATCCAAGTAAGGAATATTTCAATCGGATGGATTTCTTCGACTTAAAAGGAACTTCCGTTCCTATTTATTGCTTTGACCACGATAAATCTAACAGAGGACTTTCACGCCACTTATACAAGAATTTTAGAGAACTGGTAAATGAAACTACTTTAGGTTTCAACCTTTTTAATGCTTTCAAAAAAGTGGGCGATTTCAACAAAGGTGCTTTTCGTTCTGGAGTAAAAGGAAGCTATGATGATTTTATTGCTATCATTCATGAACTTTTTACTAATACACACGAACATGCCAAAACCAATGAGTTAGGATATAACCTTTACCCTAACATCCGTGCACTGCAATTGAAATTCCATAAAAAGCCAATTAACAAATTCATTGAACAATTTCAGTATTACTCAGGATTGGTTGAATACTTCAATTCAGGCTTTCAAACTAACAACCTTGGCGAATTATATCTTTTGGAAATTTCAATTTTAGACAGTGGCCCTGGCTTTGTTAAGCGATATAAAAAAATAAGCGACTATAATTTAAACATTAACGAAGAAGTTGAAATCATCAAACAATGTTTATATAGACACAACACATCGGCTGACGGATTTAGAGGCGAAATTAAAGGTATTGGTCTTGACCGAGTTTTACAAACACTTGATGGAAAGGGTTTTGTAAGAATTAAAACTGGAAGAGCAGATGTTTTTCGAGACATGAAGAACAATCGCTATCACCACCATGATAATGCAAGTGAAATTCAGTTGAACGATTTTCAAAATAATAGCACAAACAACTTTACCGTATATCCAGCAGCTGAAGGAACCTTGCTTTCTATTTTTTATCCATTAGAATCAATTCAAGCATGAGAAACTACTTTATATATCAATATGAAGACGTAGTTTCTTCAAAGGATAAACAGAAAGTGACAGTTCTTTTTGTGCATCAATCTAAAATCGGTTCACAGAATGCTTTAGCACAAGAACTCAATAACTTTTTTCAGGAACATAGCATTACGGACAAATTGGTTGTCCTTGTTCCGAAATATCTTGCCCCTGCTTCATTAGAATTCTTTAAAACGGGCAGGGAAATCACTTTCCAGAGAGTTCCAGGAAAATCGGCAGACTATTTTGACAAATGCCTGATAATTTATGAATATGATGCTGACGGGAACTTTGCCCTGATAGATGGAAAAAAGCCAAAGAATGAATCAAAGTTTATTTCTCATCTATTAAGGAGCGGCTCAACTATTATTTTCAAAAACAATGGCGGTTTAGTTGAATCAACTCCCGACCACCATTTTGTTTTCCCGAGCAACAAGCATTGTTCTAAGTTCATTAGAACTGGAAATGTGCTAATAAATCAGTCAGAGATATTTTTCCTTGCAGTGCAGTTATTAAAGCACACAAAAGACAGAAATACCATTTACTGCGACACTTCATCAATCAATGTTCTGCCCTATTCAGTTTTTGAATTGAGAAGAAGATTTAAGCAGGAATTTGATTGTCCAATAGTTCACAGTTTTGAATCATACGATGTATTTGAAAAAAGTCGAGACAGTTTTCCGGAAGAATCTTTGATTTTAATTTCATCATCAACTTCGGGAAATATTATTGAGAGGATAATTAAAGACAATAGAGCAGAAAAGGAGCAGATTCAAGTTATTTATTTTTTAGGTCCAAATGATAAATTCTTAAACCATAGTGCTAATATAATTTGCAATTTAACTAAGGATAATGACTTTCAACTTGGCGAAGAAGAATTCGAAACATATAATACTCCTGAAAATCCAATTTGCACACTTTGCTTAGACCATTCACGCCCAATAAATATTCGAGGTGACGTATTTCTTACAGTTCAACCAAAAGTTGAACCACACCTTTTAAAAGTTACTCCTGAATATTTTTCAAAGAGTATTGGCACATTTGCACAATACTACAAAAGCGGATTACCAAACGAAGGAGTAATAAAAGTCTATTACAAAGACAATTTCCCAGATGCCAACTATGAAGTATATTTTGACATAGTTTATCTGCTCAAGAACTTACCGAACTTTAAAAGATTTGAAGAAGCACTAAGCAGGCATATTGATAAATACATACCTGCAAACACCAAATACCTTTTACATCTTCCCGACATTGGTTCAGAAGAACTTGCAAAGCATATTCTTACTAAAATTCCGGCAAGCATTAAACCCGATTTAATTAAGCTCGATTCGGATTTTACAAGTAAAATCAAAGAAGAATCGGGAACAGTAGTTATTGTGGCTTCATGTATAACCACAGGTAAAAAACTTTTGCAGATAAGTCGCTTAATGCGAAATATGGAAAATTTGAATTTGGTTTACTTCGTTGGTATCTACCGACCAGTAAATGAAAAATTTTCAACTGATCTCATAAGTGATTTAAAAAAGGGGAAAGACAAAAGTGATGAAAGACCGTTTGTGGCAGTAGAAACGATTCATTGTTCTATTCAACAAACAGAAACTTCGTGGGAACTCGAAAAAATATTTTTAGAGGAGTTCATCGGCTCACTTGATGAAGACAAAGACCCTGATGTATACAAATACGTAAACGAAAGGCTTTCTATTCTTCTTGATAATAAAAAACTTCGTGGTTTCAGCGATGGTGTATTTCTTAAATCTGTTGACGGACAAGATTTAAGATTGAGAAAGAACTTTGCCTTTTGGACATCATTTGAATATGATGAAAAGAAGATTGCACAGTCAGAGGTTTACTTCACCATTTCGACAATCATTTCAAACCTTGAACAAAAGCAAATCAACTCACATCCATCACTTAAACAGACCAACTATGTTAGAAATATGCTTAGTCCGAGAAATTTTCATCGTTTCAATGACGGCATTATTCAGGCATCATTGCTAAGAAGTGGTAAGACTGAGTATTTCGCCTATGACCTTGACAGCGAACTTAGTTTACAGATGAAAGAATTCCTATTAAGTATCATTGACAAATACAATTCGGTAGACGGTGAAGCTTTAATGGAGTTCTTACTTGCTATCGGTATCAGACGCCTTAAAATGAGAAAGGAAGACCTGAAAGAAGTTTTAAACAAATCAATTGGTTGTCCAGACAAAATAGTTTCGAGATTTGCAGAATACATTAATAAAACGATAGTATAGCCCATGCAGCAGTCACACACATACCGCATTCGCACCAGCCAACGCACAGACCAAAAATGCGGTAAGAGTGTGCCTGCCCCAACCCAAGAAGAATTTCAAAATTTTTTCTCCCCCGCTTTTAGAAAAAAATTAAAACACGCCATCGCACAAACCGACACAGATAGTGAAAAAAGTAAATGGACAAAGACACGTAAAACCCAATCGGACATTGACTTTCAGACACGGTGGACAAGAACGCCAGCTGCCAACAGCGGTTTTGCGTCATGCGGGGTGCCCGTGGTAAATTCAAGTGCAGTTTTCCAATTTAACTTTAGTGCTGGGTTGACAGTTTTGTGCCCTGAAATCCCGCACGCACGCAAAGCCGCGGACCGTTACCTGCAACCCTAACAAACACCCTGCAAATATTCAACAGACAGACAAAATAAATGAGAGTAACAAAATTATTTAAGGACTTTTTTGACAGTGAAAAAACAGGCGGGCTTGTTTTAATTGCTTGCACTATTATTTCTTTGGTATTTGCCAACTCAACTTTTGGGACAGACTACCACCATTTTTGGCAAACACAATTTCAAGGACACAGCATTGAACATTGGGTAAATGACGGACTAATGGTAATTTTCTTTTTACTCATTG
>JAFDXO010000109.1 GCA_018267925.1 Bacteroidota bacterium
GTGGTTCCGGCTGAAAATTCTTTGCTCAGCTTTTGTACAAATTCTGTACTTTAGTTTTTCATTCGGCTGACGTACCGGCGAAAGGAACATTGAATACCCTGCCTTCGCCAATGCGTGGCCGTTGTACGCAATAAATTGACACACCCTAAAAATCATAACCACATATGCGACCATTAATTTCATTGTTATTTCTATTTTTTTCAGCCACCACTTTTGGACAGGACAAGATTGAAGGTATTGGTAAGTTCAAACTCAAGAAAACGACTATCGCTTACCTTGACACTTTAGTAAAAGAAAAAGATTTTGACCGAGAAGTAATTAAAAGCTATGACGACTACTTCAAAATAATGTATAAAAAGGACAAGTTAGCTGAGCTTTTCCCAGACACAGTAAAAACATACAATTCTCCACCATATACACATTATTGTAAGGACACAAGAGTTTTTTATATACCCAAGATGACGATTTCAGATATAGAAGTTAAGGACACCTATCTTACATTTTATAAGGACACTTTAGTCAATATCAATACAGACTATTCATCAGAAATTGTTGAAGCATTTGAATTGAAATATGGTAAAGCAGAACTTGAAAAAAAAGAAAAAGAAGTTAAGTGTACACTAAAGCTGACTGGTAGTACGATTTCTTATACCGAGACTATGTTTTATCAGTATTGGGACAACGGGAACATAAAATGTACAGCAGCAATTGGCGACTACCGAGACAGCAAATGTGAAAAACAGTCTTTAAGTTATATTTCTATAAGCATTGAAAAAATTTCAGAAAAAATCAGAGAGTGTGACGACAAAGAAAAAGACAGGCTAAAGAACAGACAAAATACTGAAAAGAAAAAGCAGCTTGACGACTTTTAATGCGTACAACAGGCGGTTTGGCAATATGGCGGGGCGACGAATATATGCTCAACTTTTTGTTCGCTAATCGGCTTCAGTTCCAACCGACGAATAACGCCGAGCAATAGAATGAACAATGAACTTTTAGTTATAAATTTAGCAGCGGTTACGGGCAGATGATTTTCAAATACCGCCACATCGCCAAGCCGTGTCCGTTGGCTGCTACTCTATTTGACACACTCTAAAAATTTACACAGACATTATGAGCATGATTGCAATCCCTTTTGCGGTTGACATTGAAAAAGTAAAAGCAGTTTTTGGTTGCAAGGACAGAGAACTTCTTGAAAAAATTAAAACTGTAGGCTTGTATGACCATTACTCAAGTCAATACGATGATTTTCCAGACCCGAAATATCAATATGACTTTGACCAAGCTCTTGAAGATATAATATTCAATTACGTAAAACCAGAAGACAGAAAAAGTAAAAGCAGTTTTTTGGGATTGGTAAAATCAAAACCAACATCAGGACTAAATGAAAACATTGGACATGGTTACGGTTATGTTCTACTTGTAATCTGCGACTATTTCGGTACACATCTTCTTCCGCAATGCGACGGCTTTTATTATGGGCGTGACTTTGAAGCGGCTTGTGAGATAATGAAAGAGAAAGGTTTGCAAATTGATTTTGGTGATATGTTTGAACCACATCAAATTTTCGACATCCCTAAAATTGCAGACTTTCCCGCCATTAATTTATTTACTAAGCAGGACATAGAGCATTTCAATTCTATTATGGACAAAGTTGAAATAGACGAAAGTAAAGCAGATGACGAGAACGAAGATTTTGACGAAGTCCAAGAAATGCTAAAAAATATTAGAGATAGTTTTAGGTTTTGCAAAGACAAAAATGTGGAGATGATAACATTCACTCATTGACGTGTCGATAAAGAGCAGCAGCCAACAATCGGTTTGGCAAAATGGTGGCTGGACGGAAGATCAATTGACAGTTTTGCAAAGCCCAACTTCAGTTCCGGGCTAGACAAACAACTTTCAACATCAAATCTTAACTTTAACTAACTAACTCAATCGGCAGCGGTTGTCGGCGGACGGAATGCTAATCCCGCCACTTCGCCAAGCCGTTGGTCGTTAGCAGCAACCCATTGGGACAATACCATTAATTTTGACAACCACCAATTATAACATCTTATGAGTTCACGTTACCTTAATGACCTTAACACCCAGGAACAAAAACAACTGACCGAGAAGTTGTATGACACACAAAATGGCAAGTGTTTTATCTGCGAAGAACCAATAGATCTTAGCATTCACAAAGATTCATTAGACATTGACCATATTATTCCCTTAAAACTCGGTGGCAAAGACGACCCAATTAATTTCGCCTTGACACATTCCAGTTGTAACCGCTCAAAACAAGATTCAAACTTGGAAGTTGCAAGAATTTTAAAACGTTTTGAGAAAGTCAAAGAGGAAGTTGAAGATGAAAATCGTGGACCTAATTTGCAAGACCTCTTAAATAGAGCCGGTGGTGCAAAGTTTAAACTTAATTTTTCACAACAAAACGGACTAATTCGCTATTCGCTCTCTCAAATCGGCGACAATAAAATTCATGAAATTCCAGTTTATAAGGACGAGCTCAGTTCAGACAATTATTTTTTTGTGCAACTACCGATTGAGTATATCTATCATGACGACATTATTAACCCTCGTTCAATCGGAGATAATATCTCCAAACTTGTAAAGGAGTTTTATAACAAAAATCCGCAACTGCATATTTCACTTGGTTGGACAGAGATTAAAGACGGTGAAGCATCTGAAATAAAACTCTTTGATGGGCAACATAAAGCAGCAGCTCAAATTTTGTTGGGTGTTCGCTACATACCAGTCCGTGTTTTCATTAACCCGGACAAAAATAATATTACCCTTACAAACTTTCATGCGGGCACGACTTTGAGACAGGTGGCATTTGATAAATCTGTCCAGCGACATTTAGGCAACACTCTTTATTCCCAGAGAATTAAAAGATACCAACAAGAACATGAACTTGAAGATGATAACTTGAATTTTTCTGAAAGGGACTTACTTAATCACTTCAAAGGAGAATCAAGAGAAGTCAAAAGATACATCCTTGATGCGACCCGTGACAGCATAACTTATAATCCTGAAAATAAATTAAGACAGTTTACTGAATTAGGCGGCAGAAGCAATACCTATCCTATTTCTTACAGCACCATTGAGAAAACATTTTACTCGTTTTTTATTCAACAAGACGTTTTGATAACCCCAATCAATCATAAGCTTGAAGAAGGTGAGAACCCCAGAGAACTGGAAAAAGACCAAATCACCGAATTAATGAACATAATTGCAGAAGAAATTTTTATTGACAAGTTTGATCTGGAATTAGGCACCTATAGGATTGAAAATAAAATTCAGCAAGGCGAAGACATACCAATAAGACATCTTCGTGCAACAAGAATGAGCAAAGAAGAAATTATGTATAATTGGCTTCGTTACATTTCCCAAATCATTAAGAATTTTTATATAATGCAGGGTAAGCCAATTCAAGAGGACAAGTTATTTCAATACAAGTTTCCAGAACCTTTGTGGCAAAAAATTAGAACTTTTATAAAAAATCTTTCTAATCTTCCTCTTTGGATTAATAAAGACTTATCGAGTACAATATTCGGCGGCAAACAGAATTATGCTTTTTGGCAGACAATTTTTGAAAGCGGAAAAGCACCGTCAAATGTTCAAGTGCTTGCTCAGCCTATTGACTTAATGAAAATGATTGCAGACTGACGTTGGGTATGCTGCTAACATTGCATTGGCAATATGGCGGGGCGACGAATATATTCTCAGCTTTTTGTTCCTTAATCAGCTTCGGTTTCAGCAGACGAATAACGCCAAGCTGCGGAATAAACAATGAGCTTTTGTATCTTTAATCAGCAGTGGTTCCGGGCTGACGTAACACAGAATACCGCCACATCGCCAATGCTTCAACGTTGTAGGCAATTTTGCCCAACAACACGCCAAGACAAAAATTCTTATGACAGAAAATTTATCTGACTTTGACCATAACGAAATTCTGAATAACAAATCCGCTGACTTATTGTCAAGACTAACAACATTTCTTGAATATTGTAATATAGGATTTGAAAGAAACGAAGCTCTCAGAATGTCAAACGTAACAGAACAAATGATTGCAGACAACCAAGAACTTTTTGATGAAATTACCGACACAATGAAAAACGAAAATATAGATGATATGGCTATCGACACAGGAATTCCTAACGATTTAAACAAAGCCTACGGAAAAATAATGGATAATTATGCTGTTTATCTTGACATTACTAAAAATCACGATGAAGCAGTTAAAAGACTATCAGAAATGTTTGAGATAGGCATAGACAAGCTAAATCCATTCATAAATCAACACAAAGCAAAATTCTTTAAAGAAAATTATCCGCAATTTTTATCACTTCTAAAAGGAAATACAGATACCTCAATCTCATCATCAATTCCAACAATATGGAACGGATACTGTCCTGAAAGTTGGGCGAATGGTAGAACTGTCAGAATGAGATTTAACAAAATGCACTTTTATGAAAGTGAAGAAACGGGACTGCAAATTGCAATTGGATTTCCTGGGGTTCAGGCAGCGATATTAAAACATCGTGGAAACGGAAACTTCATAAGTAAAAGAACCTATGCAGACCAAAGAGATTGTAATGAATGTTTAAGTCCTCAGACATTAGAACAACCACCATTTTGTGAACCAAACATTTTTAAATCTAGTGAAGAAATTAAAGAATACATCAAATCATTTGTGCCTTCTAAAATATCTAAAATTGAATTTGACAAATCACAACTTGAAACAATGTTTGATGAAGTTGAAAAATTACTGTTTGACAAAAGTAAAATTAGAAACATCGTTTATTGCAACAAAGATTGTGTAACTGATTTTGACAAAAACAATCAAGAATTTTTAAATGACATAAACAAAAAATCAGTCGTTTACTGTATTTGGCTCGGAACTAGTACTCGTGATTTACATCCATATTACATAGGACACGTTTTTGAAACCATATCTAAACAACGAATGATTGCCCATTTTTCCCGAAAAAATAAAGCAACAGGTTCTCAATTAGAAAAAATAAAAACTGCTATTGAAGACAATATGGTTTTAGGAGCGACATTTGTTCAGATTGCACCAGCCTATATGCGAACTTCGATTGAAGAATGGTTAATAGAAAAGTACGCTGATAAATTAGCGTGGAACATAAAAGGAAAACGCAAATAAAAAACCGCCTACAACAAGGTATTGCCAAAAGCGGGGCTGAACGGCTTCGATTGAACATTTGTGCAAGGTTCAGCATTCGTTCTTCGATTGAACTTTAGTGCTAAAAATCCCCGCCTTCGGCAATACCCGAAACGTTGTATGCAAGTGTATAGTCCTGAAATAGGTTGACTCCAAAAATGTGGATAAGTCAACTAAAAAC
>JAFDXO010000010.1 GCA_018267925.1 Bacteroidota bacterium
CTTACGGGGAAGAAACGGTTGAAAGGGTTTGAAAATACAAAATGGAAAATACAACCACTAGAAAACTTCATTAAACCAATTGTGAGAGAAGTTTCAAAGCCAAGTACTCCTTATTTGGGAATTGGTTTGAGAAGTCATGGTAAAGGAACTTTTCTAAAATATGATGAACAGCCTGAAAAAAATAGCATGGATAAATTCTATGTGGTGCGTCCAAACGACTTAATTGTAAACATCACTTTTGCTTGGGAACAAGCTATTGCCATTGTTCGTCCTGAAGATGATGGTGCATTAGCATCGCATCGTTTTCCAACTTACACATTTATTGAAGAAAAGGGACATCCTGATTTTTTCCGCTTTTTCATTCTTCAACCAAGAATGAAGTTTATGCTCGAAATGATTTCTCCCGGTGGTGCTGGTAGAAACAGAGTAATGAGCAAATCAGATTTTATAAAGCTTGAATTTTTATTACCCGATTACAAAGAACAAACCGCCATTGCCCAAGTCCTTCAAGCGGCCGATAAAGAAATAACCCTGCTCAAAGCCAAAGCCGAGAAATTGAGGGAGCAGAAAAAGGGCTTGATGCAGGTGTTGTTGACGGGGAAGGTGAGACTTAAAATAAATAATACATAAAACATGGCAAAGAACCAA
This sequence comes from Bacteroidota bacterium, assembly GCA_018267925.1. Taxonomy (GTDB): domain Bacteria; phylum Bacteroidota; class Bacteroidia; order Chitinophagales; family Chitinophagaceae; genus JAFIGV01. The sequence continues at coordinate 649 of JAFDXO010000010.1, forward strand.
TTTAGTCCGCTTGACGAACTACCAGCCGAATCTGACCTTAAAAAAATGGTTGGCAATTTCGAGTATAAGAAAATCGAAAACCATCAGCTTCCCGGCCCTATTGCTAGCAATGGATTGGTTGGCAAGTGCAACAGCTTTGTCATGGCTGCTTCAGGAAGTACCGCAGGTATGCTTTACACATTTGTAGGTCTTAGACCAGATAAAGGAAATGTAATTGACGAGCATCCGTTCGTTCTTTATTATGATTACAATGACCCATCAAAAAACTTTGGTGGAATTATTCATCACGGTGATTGGCCAGAAAGAACCATACAACTTGAACCATGGCAAGTTGCTGCATTGGGTGCAAGTGGCATGACAGCGAGCTTTACATACAAATCCATTCCTCCTGGAAGTTCCGGCTCACTTGATGATTTAAGAGCTAATGGTGTTTTGGATGGAATTTCAGAACAATTCAATATTCTATTTAAAAATAAGCCCGAATAAAATGAAGACAATAGGAATACAAATAAAGTCCACAGAGGCCATTATGGTTGTGCTTGAAAAAGATGCAGCCGGAAACATTACCCAAACAAATGAGTCAGCCAAATTTGGTATTGACGACCCAACCAAACCCAATCAAGTAAAGCAGTTTCGTGACCAAATTAATGCAGCATTTGACTCCATTGGTGCATCAAGAATCGGTATTGTGGCTAGAAACGCAAATGGAAAAGGCGACCGTGCCCCTTCCCCAATTTCATTTAAACTGGAAGGCATTATTCAGTTATACGACAAGGTTGATGTGGAACAGGTTTGGAAACAAACCACAATTGCCTATTTCAAAAAGAACGCTAAAACAGGCAGTGCAAAAAATAAATATCAGGAAGACGCTTATGATGTAGCTTACTTTTTAATAAGTCAATAAATGGTAACAGTAGAGCTAAACGATGAAGATTCAGTAAAAGCGATTCAGGATTTCGTAAGAAATACGCCTGACATCAACGTCTATGAATATATCCGTAGAGGTTGCAATGGTGATGTGTATTTCGGCAAGCGAATAAAAATGAATGATGATGTGGTGCTAAAGTTCTACTGGTCGCACCCCAACTATGATGCAGCGGAAGAAGCCGTTATCCTTCGAGATATAGACCATGAAAACATTTTAAAAATTCATGACCTGCGATTTCTACCGCCAAACTATGCTTACTTTTTAACGCCCCGTATTTCGGGTGGCGACTTACAAGGAGTTATCGATGACAGAAGACTCTCAAGCAAGGAAGCACTTGAAATCATTGCAGGTGTTTTACTTGGCTTAACAGAGCTTCACTCAAAGCACAAATTGGTTCATCGTGATTTAAAACCGGGCAACATTCTCTTAGATCTTGAGAAAAACACACCAATTATCGCGGACCTTGGGGCTGTGAAGAAAATCAACAAAGCGGATGGATGTGTAACTGCATCAAAATCCACTTACTTGTATCTTCCACCGGAAGCCATCTTAGCAAACGAATACTATTTCCAATCCGACATTTACCAAGTTGGCGTCATCATGTTCCAATTATTGGGTGGTTACTTTCCTATCAATTCTCCAATGAATTGGCTGACAGCAAGAGAGAAAAAACAGTTGGATAGTATTAAAAATACGACAGACAAATACAGGAAGTTTGACGAATTTATAGGTAACAAAATTACAAAAGGTCAGTTAGTTGACACAAACACTTTGCCTTACTATTTAGACCCTGGATTTAAGCGTGTATTAAATAAGGCGTTAAACTTTTATCATGAAAAACGATATAAAAACCCTTCGCTATTTCTGAAAGAAGTTCACAGCCTTTTACGTTCGTGTCCTAATTATTTGCATGAACCTGATAGACTTTTAGTGAGTCACGAAAATGGGAAGCAATTTCAATTATATAAAAACAAGAAAGACGAAGTAGTCTTGGAAAAACGTCTTTCAAACAAAGATTGGCGTAAAGACAATAGTCACAACGGAACAGTTGAATCAGCATTGAAAATAGCACGAATAAAATAGAGCATCATGGCATATAAAATACCACAACTTCCTTTGGATTTGGATATAGAAACCAAAGCCATAATGAAAAAAACGGCTGCTGCACGCAGTGCATTGGCAGAAATGAAAGGGGCTGCCCTAAGCATTCCGAATGAAAGTATTTTAATCAGTACGCTTTCCTTGCAGGAGGCCAAAGACAGTTCGGCCATTGAGAACATCATTACCACCCATGATGAATTGTATCAAGGCGATTATCTGAAAAAAGAATTCAAATCCATTGCATCCAAAGAAGTACACAACTATGCCGAAGCATTGCGTTGGGGCTTTGAAACCGTAAGGCAACAAGGTTTTTTGACGAACAACCACATCATCAGGATGCAGGCAACGCTGGAAGAAAATGATGCAGGTTTCAGAAAAGTGCCCGGTACAGAATTGAAGAATGAGCAAACGGGCGAGATAGTTTACACCCCACCACAAACCCATGATGAAGTGGTGGCTTTCATGAGCAATCTGGAACAGTTCATTAACGACAACGCACTCAGTGATTGGGATCCGCTGGTGAAAATGGCTATTATCCATCATCAGTTTGAAAGCATTCACCCTTTTTATGATGGCAATGGCAGAACGGGCAGGATTATTAATATCCTGTATCTGGTAAAAGAAGGCATGTTGAATTTACCTATTCTGTATTTAAGCCGCTACATCAACCAAAACAAAGGCGACTATTACCGCCTACTGCAAAAAGTGAGAACTGAAAATGCCTGGGAGGAATGGGTGCTGTATATACTTGATGGTGTGGAGCAGACTTCTTTGCAAACAATCAAGCTTATAGATGGCATTAAGGCCATAATGCAAAAGCATAAACATAAGCTAAGAAGAGATTTACCAAAAATATATAGTCAGGATTTGTTGAATAATTTATTCCGGCATCCTTATACCAAAATAGAGTTTGTAATGGCTGATTTAGCGGTTAGCAGACCCACGGCAACTCGATATTTAGAAGAGTTAACTGCTATCAATATAGTACACAAACATAAGTTAGGCAAGGACAATTACTATGTGAACCATGAACTTTATGACTTACTGGCAAATGTGAATTCAAAAGTTGGAACAGGATAAGATAAGAGGCAAAGTCTTGTCACGTTTGAATTAACATGTAAAGAAAAAGCCACTTTTCTTTACATGAGATAGATTACATGTAAAGATATTTTAAACTAAGTAGAGCTTCTACAAATTATAAAGAGTTCTGAATATCGCATAAAAAACAGGTTCATGTAAAGAAAATGGGCAAAAACTACACATGAGCAATACATTATGTATAGAAAACTGCACTTTTCTATACATGATACAAACAAAATTAGAGAGTAATGGAAACACCCAGTTTTAAAGAAGACCATATCAGCCAGATTCCGGCATTGCAGATGCTGGTGAATTTGGGGTATACCTATTTGAGTCCGGCAGAAGCCGATAGGAAAAGAGGTGGCAAAACTACCAATGTATTGCTGGAAGACGTGTTGCGGAAACAGTTGAAGGAAATCAACAGCATCAGGGTAAGTGCTACCAAAACCAGCATTTTCACAGATGAAAATATAGAGCGGGGCATATTGGCATTGAAAAACCTGCCCATGAACGAAGGCTATATTGCAGCCAGTGAAAGAGCTTACAACCTGCTTACCTTAGGACAGGCATTGGAGCAAAGTGTAGATGGCGACAAAAAGAGCTTTACCCTGCAATACATTGACTGGAAAAACATCAGCAACAATGTGTTTCATGTAACAGAAGAATTCAGCGTGATGCGAAGCACCAGCAAAGAGCATTACCGCCCTGATTTGGTTTTGTTTGTCAATGGCATTCCGCTTTGCATCATTGAGTGCAAACGACCTGACATGAAAGAGCCGTTGAAACAGGCTATCAGTCAGCATTTACGCAACCAACAAGAAGATGGAATCAGAAGCTTGTATGTGTATTCGCAACTCACTTTGAGCATTGCCACACAAGAAGCGGCTTATGCGACCAACGCCACACCCGAAAAGTTTTGGGCAAAGTGGCAGGAGAAATTCGGAAATGATGAAGAAGAACGCAGCTACAAAATCCAATTACAAGAACTCAAAAACAAACCGCTTCTGGTTTCCATAAAAGACCAATTATTTTCTGACCGCTTCAAATATGTTCGCCAATACTTTGATGCATTGGAGCAAGAAGAAATTCTACATACAGAGCAGGACAATTATCTATTCGGCTTGTGTCGCCCGGAACGTTTGATGGATACTGTTTTCAATTATGTTTTGTTTGACAATGGAGAAAAGAAAGTAGCCCGTTATCAGCAGTTTTTCGCCATTAAAAAATCTATGCAACGCATTAGGAATGTGGAGAACGGAAAACGGAAAGGAGGCGTAATCTGGCACACACAGGGAAGCGGGAAATCTTTGACTATGGTGATGTTGGCACAAGCCATTGCCATGGAACCCAGTATTCGCAATCCGAAAATTGTTTTGGTTACAGATAGAACTGATTTGGATAATCAAATTACCAGCACGTTTAGAAAGTGTGGCAAGTTTGTAGAAAACGCCACCACAGGTCAGCGATTAGTGGAATTGCTGGAAAGCAAAAGCGATGCAGTAGTAACGACCATCATCAATAAGTTTGTAGCTGCTGTAAAGAAAATCCATCAGCCATTAGAAAGCCACGACATCTTTGTTCTGGTAGATGAAGGTCACCGCACCCAACACGGAACTTTCAATGTGGACATGCAGAAAACATTGCCGAATGCATGTTTCATTGCCATGACCGGAACACCCCTTTTCAAGAAAGACAAAAGCACCGCAGCAAAGTTTGGTGGTGTTATTGATGCTTACACTGTTGACCAGGCAGTGAAAGACAAAGCAGTTGTTCCATTGCTTTATGAAGGTCGTTTGGCATTGCAGGATGTAAATGCCAGCCCGATTGATACTTTTTTCGGAATGGTTTCAGAGCCGTTAACCGAATATCAAAAAGCAGACATCAAGAAAAAGTTTGCCCGATACGACCATTTGAATTCTGCCGAGCAAAAAATGAGAATGATTGCTTGGGACATTAGCTATCATTTCCGTGACAACTGGCAAGGCAAAACACCATTTAAAGGTCAGTTGGTTTGCGATAAAAAGGTGAATGCGATTAAATACAAAGAGTATTTGGATGAAATTGGCATTGTAAGTAGCGAAGTTTTGATTTCCTCAATTGACGAACGAGAAGGGGAAGAAAGTGCTTATGAGAAGTCAACCGAA
>JAFDXO010000110.1 GCA_018267925.1 Bacteroidota bacterium
ATCTCTATGTCTTTTATATCGCTTCATATCTATTGAATTATGGCATAAAGATACTGACATTCAACATAATACAGAAACAGTATAGTATAATGTAATGTTAATTTTAGTTTTTAGAGGTGCCCTTATGTAGAACACCGCTTGCTGCGGTCATCCATTGCACATCTCCTTCTCCAATAACGCCGCCACCTCCACTACTGTCATGGTGGGCAACACTTCCTTTGTAGGCAATGGTAACAGTTTCAAATCCACGATGAGGATGCACACTTACACCACGAGGTTTTTCGGCCGGCGGAAAATAGAATTTTGAATTATAGTCTAACATGATGAAAGGATTCATGCGACGCATACTAACTTGTCCCGGAATAAAATTGCTTACTCGAAAACCGTCACCAACGAAATGAGGTTCCAAGGGGGCAAATACCGTAGCAACTTTTCTTTGTTCCATATCTATCATATACTTTAGAGAACAAAGGTAATCTGAGCCTTTCCAAAAGAACTGAAGAGGCTATAATTTTGATTTATAAAGAGTCTGAAACTCATTTCAGTTTTTTTTACCGGAGACTATGTATTTGTAATTTACATTCATACTTCAACCTTGTATATTTGCCAACATTATCAATTAACTCTAAAAGTTTAGAATGAAACTAATCTTCTCTCTCTTTTGTCTTTTTACCCCAACTTTTTTATTCTCACAGCATCTTGAATTAGGTATTGGTGGCGGTGTCAGCATGAATGGTACTCCTACGGATAACATGTATATGAAAGCTGAAAGGCGCACGGTAAATTATGCAACCTCTTTGTCATTGCATTATGATCTGAGTGCGTATTTACAAATAGGTGCAGATTTACAAGTTTCTCAATTGTCAGGGAAGTCAAACAATGTATATTATACTTATTGGGGTGTAAAAGTTGGTGGAGATAATCGCACTTTAGTATATGCCAAAACTATGATTGCGCCTTGCTTTGTGGTAAATGGCAAATATTCGATTGGGAAAGGGTATATATATGGTGGAGTTGCTTTAGGTTATGGTGTTGCTCGTCAAAACTCAAAAACACTTTCGGGTAATGAGTCTTATCGTGCACCGGATGGTGGTAAGGGTGAAATTTTCGGCTTTCAATTAGGCTATGTAGCACCCATTAATAATCATTTTGCCGTGTCAGCAGAAGCTGCTTTTCGCCAGTATCATTTACAATATGATACACACACCTCCTCTATTGGTGAAAAAGAAAACCTGAATTATAGAATTAATGCTTTTCCTGTAATCATATCTTTGCGATATCGAATTTTTTCTCAGGATAAAGAAACAAGGGCTCAGGGTAAATTTCACTAATCACATTGGCTTGTACATGCGATAAAGGATGTTTGTTGAATTAAACCATAGTGTATGGAATAAACAATAAGCATCTCAGTAGGTTATGCAACAAAGCGATGCGTCCATATTAATGAGATAGCATCGCTTTTTCTTGATTTCTATACTAATAAAAAGTTGAACATTTTTAGCACTCCCTAAACGTGTGCATGCTCAGTGCGTTCTGGTCGCATTTGTGGGAATAGTAGTACATCTTGAATAGAAACTTGTCCGGTTAATAACATGCCTAATCGCTCAATACCAATTCCTATACCTGCTGTTGGTGGCATACCATATTCAAGTGCTCGTAAAAAATCATAGTCAATGTACATAGCTTCTTCATCACCGCGTTCCATCAATTTTACTTGCTCTTCAAATCGTTCACGCTGATCAATAGGGTCATTTAACTCGCTATAAGCATTGGCAATTTCTTTACCATTAATCATGAGTTCAAATCGTTCTACTAATCCTTCTTTATGGCGATGTTTTTTGGTTAATGGGCTCATCTCAATAGGGTAATCCGTGATGAATGTTGGTTGGATATAGTGTCTTTCACATTTTTCACCAAAAATTTCGTCAATTAATTTACCTTTTCCCATACTGTTATCTGTCGCTATACCTAAATTTCTACAAACATCACGCAAGGCCTGTTCCTCCATTCCCGAAATATCAACCCCTGTGTGCTCCTGGATAGCCTCGAAAATGGTAACTCGTTTAAACGGGGCTTTAAAGCTGATTTCTTTCCCATCAACAAATACTGTTGAGCTTCCATTAGTGGCAATCGCCGTTTGTTCTAACATCTGCTCCGTAATTTCCATCATCCAGAGGTAATCTTTATAAGCTGTATAAAACTCTAAGATGGTAAATTCCGGATTGTGTGTACGATCCATACCCTCATTTCGAAAGTTTCTACTAAATTCATAAACCCAATCAAAACCGCCTACTATCAAGCGTTTCAGATAAAGTTCGTTGGCAATTCGTAAATATAAAGGAATATCAAGCGCATTGTGATGAGTAACAAATGGGCGAGCTATGGCTCCTCCCGGAATACTTTGAAGCACCGGTGTATCAACTTCCAAGGCTCCACGTTCATTTAAAAAGTTGCGAATAGCATTTTTCATTTTTGTCAGTTTCACAAAGGTGTCACGGACAGTAGGGTTTACTATCAAATCTGCATATCGTTGTCTGTATTTAAACTCAAGGTCGCTCACGGCATCAAACACTTCTCCATCCTTTTCTTTAACAATAGGCAAAGGTCGCAAGGCTTTAGACAGAAGGACGAAAGAAGTAACATGAACGGAAGTCTCACCTGTTTTGGTAGTGAAAACATAGCCTTTAACACCTATAATATCTCCAATGTCAATAAGCTTTTTCCATACTGTGTTGTACCATGTTTTGTCTTCATCGGGGCAAATATCATCGCGCTTGATATAGATTTGGATTCGTCCGGTGCTATCCTGAATCACAGCAAAATTTGCCTTTCCCATATCACGCACACTCATCACTCGCCCCGCTAAAGACACCGACTTATAAGCATCTGCGGTTGCTTCTGAATAATTGTCCTTAATTTGAATGGCAGAATGTGAAATTTCAAAAAGTGGGGCAGGGTAAGGGTTAATGTTTAATTCGCCAAGTTCAGATAGTTTTTCACGTCTAATCAATTCTTGTTCGCTAAGTGTATGATGTGCCATATTCGCAAGGATGTTTTTTTTCCGAGTGCGCAAAAATAGCAAGGGGCGATGAAATGAATCAATGAAAGTGTTAAAACCCTTGAAATTTCGATTTCAATTAGCTTGTCAATTCTAATTTTGTAGTTGAAATTGAAAATAAGGAGTCATGTACTTGGGAATTAAGTCTCTATACGGAACGGTAATATTTGCATCAAGTCTAACTTTGATTTCGTGCAAAAAAGATGACCCGAATACAGGTCAATTACCTTCTATTGTTTGGAAATCTGGTGGCGTTTATACTAATCGAGATACAACAGTTTCAAAAGGAACCTTAGTTACGTTGGGAGTTAATGCAACAAAGGGCTCAGCGAATGATCCGCTTACACTTTTACAACTCAAGAGAAGCTTTGATGGCGGTTCAGACAGTGTAATTTTATCAGTGAATCTTTCTGGCAATATGGGAGATGCCACCACTCTTGATTTTCCAGTTGCCACTCGTTCGGTTGCAGGTTTCGAACGTTACACATTTTGGATAACGGATAAATATGGGTTGAATAACCAAGTAAGTTTAGTTATAACAACAAAACAATAAGCACAATAAAATACCTATCACCCATAAGTGACATGCTTTTCGTTCAACCAAAGGTAGGGGCTTGATAAGGTGTAAAGCCCGAATTAAATTAGCCGCGCCCTCGACTGCGTTGCCATTGTCTAAAATAATAAGCTATTACACCAACCAGAATGAACACGGGAACCACGGCGATAATAGCATAATGCCAATCCGTCATAACCGAAAAATTTTCGGTAAAATACGAAAAGTATGATAAAAAAGAAAAGAGTTTTAAACATTTTAATGGATTTTTTCCACACTTAGGATGCTGTAAATAGCTACACCTAAAATATTGCTTTATTCATCCAATTTTAAGACAGCTAAAAATGCTTCTTGTGGAATCTCTACATTTCCAATTTGACGCATTCTTTTCTTTCCCTCTTTTTGTTTTTCAAGTAATTTTCTTTTCCGGCTGATATCGCCGCCATAACATTTAGCCGTTACATCTTTTCGCATGGCTGAAATGTTTTCTCGTGAAACAATTTTTGCCCCGATGGCAGCTTGAATAGCAATTAAAAATTGTTGACGCGGAAGTAAGTCTTTTAGTTTAGCACATAGTTTTCGACCAAAATCTTGAGCGCGGCTTCTGTGTATTAATGCGCTAAGGGCATCCACTTTCTCACCGTTCAATAAGATATCCATCTTCACTATATCGCTTTCTCGATAGTCGAGTGGGTGGTAGTCAAAAGAGGCATAACCTCGTGTGCAGCTTTTTAGCTTATCATAAAAATCAAAAACGATTTCAGCAAGAGGCATTTCAAAAATTAACTCTACACGGGTCGGGGTAAGATAATTTTGATTGATAAGCAGACCTCTTTTCCCTAAGCAAAGGCTCATAATGTTGCCAATATAGTCCGGCAGCGTAATGATTTGTGCTCTAATAAATGGTTCTTCTACTCTTTCTGTTCGGCTTGGATCGGGTAATTCAGTAGGATTATTTACGATGACTGCCTTATTTTTGTCAGAAGTCAGATATGCTTTAAAGCTTACGTTAGGAACAGTGGTAATTACAGTTTGATTAAATTCTCTTTCTAATCGCTCCTGAATAATTTCCATGTGCAGCATGCCCAGAAAACCACATCGGAAGCCAAACCCAAGTGCTTGTGAAGTTTCCGGTTCAAAGGTCAATGAGGCATCATTTAATTGCAATTTTTCCATACACTCTCGCAGCTCTTCAAAATCGTCTGTTACTACCGGAAAAATACCCGCAAATACCATCGGCTTCACTTCTTCAAACCCATGTATAGGCTCATGGCTTGGATTGTTTACAAGCGTGATGGTATCACCCACTTTCACTTCTTTAGCATCTTTAATTCCGGTGATGATATATCCAACATCACCGGTTTTTACTTCTTGTTTGGGCAAAAGTCCCATCTTAAGAATGCCAACTTCATCAGCATTATAATAGTTGTCTGTATGAAAAAACTTTACTCGATCGTTCTTTTTTAAAGAGCCGTTAAAAACTCGATAATAAGCGATGATGCCACGAAAAGAATTGAATACACTATCAAAAATTAAAGCTTGCAAAGGTGCGTCAGGATTGCCTTTTGGCGCAGGAATACGATTAATAATGGCAGCCATTATTTCTTCAATCCCGATTCCCGATTTGCCGGAAGCCAATACAATATCTTTAGGATCGCAACCTATCAAGTCAACAATCTGATCTGTAACTTCTGGAATCATGGCTCCTTCCATGTCTATCTTGTTGATAACGGGAATTATCTCAAGATCGTTGTCTAATGCAAGGTATAAGTTAGATATGGTTTGCGCCTGAATACCTTGACTGGCATCTACTAACAACAAAGCGCCTTCACAGGCTGCCAATGCCCGACTTACTTCATACGAAAAATCAACATGCCCGGGTGTATCAATCAAATTGAGTGTATATTTCTCTCCTTTGTATTCATAGTCCATTTGGATGGCGTGACTCTTAATGGTAATTCCTTTTTCACGTTCCAAGTCCATATCGTCTAATACCTGAGCCTGCATTTCTCTGTCCGAAATTGTTTTGGTAAATTCCAATAAACGATCAGCCAGTGTGCTTTTTCCGTGGTCAATATGGGCTATGATACAAAAGTTCCTGAGATGTTGCATATTTTAAAAAAGAGCGGCAAAGTTAGGTGTATATATCTGAATGGAGAAGATGAATTAAGGTATAGCTGACAACATGTATTCAATTCAGTTGGAAATATGTTGTTGAAAAGCAAAAATCAGTCTTAGGTCATGTATTTAATGTAATTTTGCGGGTCGAAAAAAAAGCATCAGTATGAATATGAAAAAAGTGCTAAGTACGCTTGGCATTGATAAAATGAATGAAGGTGTTGCTACCGGAACCCAATGGCTTAAAGGTAGTGGTGAAAAAATTGATTCATTTTCGCCGGCCGATGGTAAATTGATTGCTTCTGTTGATGGTTGTGATAAGAAGAATTATGATGCTGTGGTAAAGCAAGCCCAAACTGCATTTGAAGTATGGAAAATGTATCCGGCACCCAAAAGAGGTGAGATTGTTCGTCAAATAGGCGAGGCTTTACGAAAATATAAAGAGCCTTTGGGGCATCTTGTTTCTTATGAAATGGGAAAGAGCTTACAAGAAGGACTCGGTGAGGTTCAGGAAATGATAGACATTGCTGATTTTGCTGTGGGACTTTCACGTCAGTTGTATGGACTAACTATGCATAGTGAACGCCCTATGCACCGCATGTATGAACAATGGCATCCGCTTGGTGTAGTAGGTATCATAAGTGCCTTCAATTTCCCAGTAGCAGTGTGGAGTTGGAATAGCTTCATTGCTTGGGTTTGTGGCAACACGTGTGTGTGGAAACCCAGTGAAAAAACTCCTCTTACTGCAATTGCTTGTCAAAAAATAGTTGCAGCTGTTTTTAAAGCCAATGAAGTACCGGAAGGGATTAATGGATTAGTGATTGGCGGACGCGATGCAGGAGAATGGATGAGTAATGATGTTCGCGTTCCTTTAGTCTCAGCGACAGGTTCTACCCGAATGGGAATGGCTGTTGGTGCTGCTGTTGGTGCACGTTTAGGTCGCCCGTTGTTGGAATTAGGTGGCAACAATGCAATTATCATCTCTCAACATGCCGATCTGAATATAGCTATGCGAGCTGCAGTTTTTGGCGCAGTTGGAACGGCAGGTCAGCGTTGCACCACTACACGCCGACTCATTATTCACGAAGATGTTTATGATGCGTTTAAGAAAAAATTAGTTGCAGCTTATAAACAACTAAACATCGGAAATCCTTTAGATGAAAATAATCATGTGGGTCCATTAATTGATTCCGCTGCTGTAGAAAACTACCTGAATACTTTGGCAGAAATAAAGAAAGAAGGCGGTAAAGCAATAGTTGTGGGTGGTGTACTTGATGGCGAAGGCTTTGAAAGCGGCTGCTACGTTAAACCTTGCGTGTATGAGGTAACACCGGAAATGAAGATCGTAAAACATGAAACTTTTGCTCCTATTCTGTATGTAATGAAATATAAAAAATTAGAAGAAGCAATTGCCATTCAAAATAATGTTCCTCAAGGACTGTCTTCTTCCATCATGACCCTCAATATGCGCGAAGCTGAAACATTCTTGTCGCACAAGGGTAGCGATTGTGGTATTGCTAACGTCAATATTGGTACAAGCGGTGCCGAAATTGGAGGAGCATTTGGAGGAGAAAAAGAAACCGGTGGTGGACGCGAAAGCGGTTCTGACAGCTGGAAAGCATACATGCGTCGCCAAACAAACACGATAAATTGGAGTGACCAATTACCTTTAGCTCAGGGCATTAAATTCAATGTATAAAAATAAGAATTGGTCTATCCAATTGAAAAAAACGAATCACAAACGTGGTTCGTTTTTTTGTGCCGTGGATGGTAATTGACTTGATCGTGAAATAGTATCTTTAAAAAATTGAGAATAAATTTCCATTTTCTGCAAAAGCAATAATTGAAATTTTATGTTACCAGCGAAGAGGTTCTTTTGTTTTGTTCGGGCAAAAGAGCATTCAGAAAGTCAATAAGCAAAGGCTTGCTGGCTTCTTCTCCAAAAATCTTCTTAAATCCGAAGTCGGTATAAGGATTGATGTACTTTGCTCTCATTTTGCCTTTTGTTGCAATATTATTATACAAATTTACAAC
>JAFDXO010000111.1 GCA_018267925.1 Bacteroidota bacterium
AACCATCACCAATATAGCGGGCATGGTGGTTAAGCGCGTGCCATTAGGGCGGGTCAACGGTTTGTTTACACAGCAGATAGATGTTTCGGTCTTGGCAAACGGGCTATATTTTGTTACCCTTCACGCCAACGGGCAGCAGCAGGTGCAGAAGTTGGTCGTGCAGCGATGAAAGAGCATGATTTCTTTGTGATGAAAGAATATCATAAAGAATGTGTATTGAGAAGGGGGGGTATTAATGGTTGTGCGCCGCAGGCGCACAACCATTGTAAAAGATACTGTTTAAAAAGTGAGTAAAACTCAACAATTCGGATATTTGTTTTGAGAATAAAGTAAATCGGAATAATGAATTTTACACAAGAACAAATTTCGGAGCTATTATTCACAATAGCAAATTCGGAAGACGGATAATGCCGCTTGCTATTTATCGGCGAGTGTAATGAAATCAAAAACAGGAAAACCAGTATATTAGTTTCATATTTCATTCAGCATTCATTCAAAATCAAAGGATTGTTGTAAAAAATAGTGGTAAATAGATAACTATGTTTATGTTTTTATTGCAATTTATTTGTTCGTTTCTGTATTTAGACAGAAACGATGAGTACCTTTGCATCCGTGTCTGAACATCAAAATATAGAATACAAAAGCTCTTGGAGAGATGAATACCTAAAATGGATTTGCGGTTTTGCAAATGCCAATGGAGGCACTATTTTCATAGGCAAGGACGATAACGGAAAAGTTGTTGGAGTTAATGATGCAAAAAAGCTATTAGAAGATATTCCAAACAAAGTGCGTGATGTTTTGGGGATTTTGGTTGATGTGAATTTGCACCAAACCAAACAAGGCGATTATTTGGAAATTGTTGTTGAACCTTATCCAAACGCAATCAGCTACAAAGGTCAATATCACTACCGAAGTGGAAGCACCAAACAAGAATTGAAAGGTTCGGCTTTGGAAAAATTCTTATTACAGAAAAAAGGTAAACATTGGGATAGTTCGCCTATTCCAAATGTTGCGGTATTCGATTTAAAACAAGATACTTTTGAATTTTTCAAAAAGCGTGGAATAAGAAGCAAACGCCTCGATGAAGAAAGTTTGAATGATACACCTGAACAACTTTTAGAAAATTTGGAATTGACCGAGGGCAAATATCTAAAAAGAGCTGCATTATTGCTATTTCACCCTAAACCTGTAAAGTTTGTTACGGGTGCTTATATCAAAATCGGTTACTTTGAAAATGATGCCGACCTAATTTTTCAAGACGAAGTTCATGGAAATTTGTTTGAGCAAGTTGAAAAAACGCTTGATATACTTTTTACGAAATATATTAAGGCGATTATCAGTTACGAAAATAAAATTCATAGAATAGAAACTTACGAATACCCGAAAGATGCCATTCGTGAAGCCTTGTTAAATGCGATTGCTCACAAAGATTATTCAAGTGGTTCTACCATTCAAATCAGCGTTTACAAAGATAAAATTATGATTTGGAACGCTGGTCAATTACCCGAAAATTGGACGATTGAAACTTTATTGCAAAAACATTCTTCAAGCCCATACAATCCAGATATTGCAAATGCCTTTTTCAGGAGCGGTTACATTGAATCTTGGGGGCGTGGAATTAATAAAATGACAATCTTATGTATAGAGGCAGGACTTCCGAAACCCGAATTTGATTATCAAGGCTCGGGTATGTGGACTATTTTTCGGAAAGATATTTATAATGCTGAACACTTGCAAACGCTCGGATTAAATGATAGACAAATAAAGGCGGTACTTTACACAAAAGAAAACGGAAGAATAACGAACAGCGAATATCAACAATTGAATAAAATAACCGATAGAACAGCGTTACGAGATTTAGAAAACCTTATTAGTATTAATATTTTTAAGCGAGTTGGTGAAAAAAAAGGAGCATATTATGAGTTGTTTTTTTGACTGATATGTCGTGAATTGAGTAGTAGAATGTCGGTTATGTCGGATAAGTGTCGGATAAAACAAGTGATGTTTTTACAAATTAGTCGAAAAAGAAATTTTGAAATCATCAGGAGCGAAAGGTAGAAGAGCAAAATATGTGCTGTAAATAATTGTTCGCTAATCGTTCGTATTGTTCGCCAATCGTTCGTTATTTGTTCGTATTGTGCAGACGACAGTCAAAACAACCCAACGCTTTTGGTAGAACATTTACGAACTATTTTTAATTTGTATTTAGCGGTGTTCGTGATTTAAAAATTGCATTTTCCCAACCACACAAAAGCCCAATAAAAATGCAAAGGAATTACTAAGCAACCGCACCCAAAACGACCGAATAGGTATGCTGATCATAAGGGTTATGCAAGAGAGCGGGTTAAGTGCTTCGTATAAAACATTTTCGTGCATTTGAATATTCGGCTTCGTATCAAAGGTAGTGCTAAAACCCCAGCCTTCGGCAATACTTAAACCGTAGTGCGTCATTTTAAACAAAGTTTTATCCCTGCACTCAGGTGATGTATGATTCCTTGTTCTCCATTCCTGCTCCGTTAGACAGTGGCGACTGGATTAAGTTTACCTTTCAAACCCCCTTTCAGTTTGATGGAAGCACCAATTTTATAGTTGAGTATTCGTTCGATTCTACCAATTTTAATCCAGTACGCGGTAATCCAGTAAGGATGGACAATGTCATATATGCTAAGCCTCTTAGGAGAATAGTTTGCGGTAAC
>JAFDXO010000112.1 GCA_018267925.1 Bacteroidota bacterium
CCTTTGATGTTTGCTAAGTAGGTGAAGTTGCGTCCATCCACACTACGCTCTACTTCAAACGCATCGCCTGCTTTCTCTACTCCCGTTGCCCAATCCACACGGTTGCGTGTGCCGACATTGGTGGCGGAAATAGTTTTTAATGAAATAGCCAATGGATTATTAGTAATATTTACAGTATAGTCCTCTGTTTCACCATAAGCAGTTTGAACACAAGCTTGGGTATTTGTAAGTAGGGAATTATAGTTAGATCGTACCCTCATGACGGTATTTCCAAGGGTAGCATTAGATGGTATTGTAACCGTTCCAGTAAGTACACGATTAGTGCCTGAAACAGTAGCGTTGAGAATTCCAAAAAACTCATTTGCATCGAAGGTACCTGATTGGTCAAAATCTATCCAAATAGCTGCTGTTTCATCATACATCAAAGTACTAAGACACAAGTTACATAAGGCAGCACTGACAGTAGCATTATACGTGCTACCTAAAAGAAGCGGAGTTGCCGGTAAATTACGATAATCAGAAAAACTGTTTGCACCTAAACAACCATTAGATACATTATTTAAGCTATTGATTGAAACTTGGGAAATATACGTTTTTGTACAGTTGTAGGTAGGTGCTGGTGGAATACAATAACATTGTGAAGCCGGATACACATACGATACGGCTTTTACATTTGAAGTATCACCAAGACCCGAAGCGATACACGATACTACAAAACGAAAATCTGTTGGAACTGTTATGCCAGAAGCAACGGTGTAGTATATAGTTGTAGCTCCTGAAATATTAGTCCATGTATTTGCTCCATGAGGCGATTTTTGCCATTGATATTGAAGACCGGTGCCTTTTGTTGAAGAGGTATCAGATAGGGTAAAGGCTATTGTAGGGCAAGTACTATCCGGCACTCCATAAACAGTACCAGCTGTTGGTGTTCCTGAGCATGAATTTCCAGCAGCAATATTCAAAATGTAATCCTCAGTTTCTCGACCACTACTAATATTGGAACAAGCTCCTTTAGCCCCAAATGCTGTCGTTACATAACTACGTAGCCTCAAGCCCGTAGTTCCTACCATCGCATTTGACGGTACTGTAAATGTTGCTGATGCCGGATTAGCTGATGACAACAAGGTATATTCACTACTGTCAAATGTGCCACTCTGATCCCAGTCAACCCACATCTCCACTCCATACGTAGTGCTTTGTGTCGCATTCAAAGTATAAGTCTGTCCTTGCATCAAAGACACTGTTGAGGCAACATTAAACTGTGTATATCCGCCAGCACCCATATTATTTCCTGAACTCAATGTAAATGGCGGAATAGAAACTCCAGTTATATAATTAACAGGCGAAGTTTGAAGAGAATTTCCTGTTAACGGTGAACAATAACACATATAGAATGGATTCAACGAAACCGTTACAGTATTTGAAATATCTTGCCCCCCTCCATTAGCACAAGTTACTATAGCACGATAATCTGTTGCTGCTTGCAAGGTATCAATTGCAGAATTAGATGTTGCATTTGCCATAGTCTGCCAACTACCACTACCAGCAGGAGAACGTTGCCATTGAATAGAAATGCCTTGTCCAATCGTAAAACCCGATAAATTAAGACCAATCTGGCCACCCACGCAGGCACTAACAATATTTCCAGCAGTTCCAGCAGTTCCAGCAGTAGGATTACCCACACAAGCTGAAACACTAAACTCATAAGCACCTATATCCGGCGTGGTTAAACTTCTTGTTGCACCTGTAATATCAACGGCTACACCAACCGGTGTGCCTAAGTTGTCTAATAAGCTATTGGTTGGCGTATAATCACCAGTTGACGGCGAAGCAAACATTGGGTCAACGCTTACACTTGCTGTATCATAGGCATTGGCATTAGCCGCTTTCCAAGCTGCCAATGTTGCTAAAGTTGTTGGTGATGCCAAAGAATTATATCCATAGTAATTTGTTCCCCCAAGTGAATTCAAGAACAGATTGTTGTAATTTGACATTTTTCCTGCACCGGAATAGTACAATACATATTTAGTTCCTGTTCCCGGTTGGCTAATAGACAAATTATTATCCCGAATATTCACAGATGAAGCTCCTGAAGAGTATAAGGCATAAATGGAACCAGTATTTGATGTAGAATAATCAATAGATACTGTATTATTAAACACCCTTATATATGTGGCACTCGGAAAATAAAGTCCATATATGGTACTTGTTCCATTAAAATTATAAAGTAAATTGTTTACAATGTAGTTTTCATTTCCTGATGAGGATGTACTGGTAACATACAATGCATATACACTATTAGCTGAACCCGGAGTTCCACCAAAAGGATTATGAATTCTATTGCTAGAGATATTTCCGCCTGTACAACCGGTTGAAAAATAAATGCCATAAAATGATGAAACAGATGCGCGATTGGGACGTTCAACATTATTTTGCGTAATTGTGGCATTCACATTGTAATAATTATAAATGCCATAAAGATAAAAATCCTTAATAGAGCATTTAGTAATTGTATTTCCAGAATCTATCGTTGCTGAAGACCCATAGAATGAAATCCCCATATAACCACCGTTAATGTTTGTATTACTAATGGTATTGTTTTTACCATTTGAAGTGGTAGAACTCACAAGAGAATAAGAAGTTTGAGAACCACTAAAAACAATCCCCATGGATGTACTGCCCGTTGCAGACATACTGGCATTTATAGTACAACTATCAACCGTATTGTTATTTGCACTATTCATAAATACCATTCCAAAACCATTAGTTGGATCAGTAGCTGCAATTATCAAATTTTTGAAAGTGATGTAACTTGCTCCTTTTAAAGTAATCGTTGCGAAATTTCCAGCAGATCCCGCATTTGAAACGGTAGCTCCATTTCCATTAAATCGAACATAGTTTGTAGCTGTTGCACCTATAGTTGAAGGTAAAGTGAGTTGTTCATTGTAAGTACCCGAACTCACGTTGAAAATCACCGGACCGGCAATTCCACAACTAATAGCAGAAATGGCTGCACCAAATGAAGTAAAGTTGGATGGACCAGATCCGGATGGATTAATGGTATAGGTTCCACCGGGAAATAGTGTTGGTGCAACTACTGATGATAAAGTTGAAGAGTCTTGAAGGCTGCTTGCAGTACAAGTTACTAAGCAACGATAATAAGTTGTTCCAGACGATATTACAGTAACCGACGCAGTAGGAGAAGTAGCTCCTGAGATATTAGTAAATGGTCCAGATATGCTGCTGCCGGATTGCCATTGATAAGTAAGTCCTGAAGCAATAGAATTACCTGAAAGTGTAAGATTAACTTTTGTATTTACACAAGTATTAGAGGTAGAAATAACAGAATTTCCAGCAGTGGGCTGAGCAGCACATGGCGGAACCGAAAACTCGTATGCTCCAATATCTGGTGTAGTCAAACTTCTATTTGTTCCATTGATATCTACTAAAACCCCAACTGGTGAGCCCAAATTGTCTAAAGCAGCATTCGTTGGAGTATAATTTCCAAATAAGACAGATAAAAACATTGGATCTACACTTACACTGGCCGAATCATAAGCATTACTATTTGCTGCTTTCCAAGAAGCCAATGTTGTGTAAGTAGTAGGTGATGCGGCAGAATTATATCCGTAGTTGTTTGTACCACCTGTAGAATTAAGAAATATGTTGTTATAGTTAGATATTTTACCCGTACCAGAATAATATAATCCATATTTTGTACCGGTGCCGGGTTGAGTAATAGAGATGATATTATCTCGAATACTTACAGAAGTAGTACCTGTTGAATATACACCATAGATTGTTCCGGTATTTGTAGATGTATAATCGAAGGAAATCGTATTATGATATGCTCTTACATAGGTTGCACTTGGAAGATAAAGGCCACCCATTGTAGAGGAGCTGTTCATGTTTGCAATTAAATTATTAGTTAAGTAATTTTCATTCCCCGCGGATGCAGTTGAAGATACATATAAAGAATATACAGCACTAGCAGTTCCGGGGTTTGCGCCAAACGGGTTTCGGATTATATTCTGAGTAACATTCATCCCAATGCAACCAGTTGAAAGATAAATTCCATAAAAAGAAGAAACACCACCCCGAGTCGGACGCTCAACCGTATTTTTAGCGATGGTTGCATTACTCTGATAATAACAATAAATACCGTTATAATAAAAATCCTTCACATTACAATTAATAATATTATTGGTGGAATTTCCGGCTAAAGCATTTCCATAAAAAACTATTCCATAATATCCTCCTGAAATTGTACTGTTGCTAAAGGTGTTGTTCATCCCATTGGCTCCGGTAGTAGAATAAGAAGTAGTAGAACCACTCATACATACGCCTAAAGAGGTTGAGCCTGTTGTTACTAAACTGACATTGATTGTACAACTATCAAATGTGTTATTATCTGCATTGTTCATCAAATGAACTCCAAAACCGTTATTGGGGTCAGACGCAACTATAGTCAGATTTTTAATTGTTATATAGTCTGCACCATTTAAATTTAAGGTCGCATAGTTTGTGCTTGT
This sequence comes from Bacteroidota bacterium, assembly GCA_018267925.1. GTDB lineage: Bacteria > Bacteroidota > Bacteroidia > Chitinophagales > Chitinophagaceae > JAFIGV01. Next base: position 4,533 of record JAFDXO010000112.1, read on the forward strand.
GCCTGCACTGGTAAGGGTAGCTCCATTACCGTTAAATCGTACATAATTCGTAGCCGTAGCACCAATCGTAGAAGGTAAATTAATTTGCTCATTATAAGTACCGGGAGCTACATTAAAAATAACCGGACCGGTTATTCCACAACTGATGGCATTAACGGCTGCTCCAAACGATGTGAAATTGTTTGGACCGGAACCGGACGGATTAATAGTATATGTGCCACCCGGAAAACTTGAAATGTTTATATAAACCGGTATTGAATTACTTGTGTTGGATCCACAACTTACGGCACATCTTACATAGTGAACCCCGCTACTTGCTAGAGTTATAGAAGCACTGGCTGTTGTTGCACCGGCAATTGCAGACCAACTTGATCCCGTTACTAATGAGTCTTGCCATTGATAAGTTAACCCATTTCCCGTTGTTGCGCCCGTTAAACTAAAGGTAGCACTGGCACCAAAACAAGGTGATACATTTGAGGTATTAGCCGTACCTGCTACAGGTAATCCCGAACAAGGTGTACTAAAACTTGAACCTAAACTCCATGCGCTTGTGTCTGTACCCCCACAATAGGAACGAACATATCCTTGATAATTAGAAGAACTACTCAATCCCGTCGCAGTAGCAGTAAGTGAAGTGGTATATCCTGCTGCTACTCCCGGAACCACGCTTGGGTTGTCTCCTTGATTTACAACTTTCCAAAAATATCCTACCGGTGTTGTGGTTGGAATAGTCCAATTTAAATCCGCTGAATTAGATTGTATGTTGCTGATTGTTAAACTATTTGAAGGTAAACAAGTAGCCGAATTTACCACTGATAATTTATAATCCACCCAGCTACCATAAGCATAAGACCCGCAAGGAGAACCCGCAGGAGAACCCGCACCGGCATTTGCCAATATATTCCAAACTCTAAAACGATAATTACCTGTAACTACGTAAGGCGGAATCACAATATTAAACGTATAGGTTGAAGGACTTGTTGCAATGTAAGCGGGTGTGGCAAGAATTTCTCCAGCATCGGTCAAAACTCCGTTGTTGTTAAAATCCACAGCTACTCCAACACCTATAAAACCCGTAGTTATAGCAGATACTGAATAGGTGCTGCCGGCATTTACTGTAATTGTCTGTGAAGCTGTATAATCGTGCACATTATACGCCGGACTGTGCGAAAAGGCAGGTACCGTATTCACGCTGACACTGGTGGTGTAATGCGAAGCATCGTTGTTTGAATAAGTAGGATTACAAGCAGTGGTTAATTGCGCTGATAATTCACCTATTCCAAACAAGATGAATAGCGGTACAAGCATTATTTTGTATAAACTCTTCATTAGAGAACATTTATTGTCGCCTACTCTCAATCGGTTTTCGGCTTCCCCGTGATTCATTTTTTAATCGCAAGTTCCAAGTAGTATGTAGTAGCAGTAGCAAGTCCTAATAAGTTCCAAAGGCAAAAGCATAGCGCAAAACCATGCAATAACAGTATTCTATTCATCTTGAAAGAAAAACCTATGTGCTGACTCCCAAATGAATAATGAGGTTAAAATTACTATGAAAATAAGTTCACTTTTCAAAAGGGTCTCCAAATTTCATAAAAATCCCCCCTTTAAAGGGATAAAAACAAACCAGCCCCGAATGGCTTCGGGGCTGGTTGTAAAAAAACTGAAATTTTAATAACAGCTTACTGCTTGTTCACCTTAATCACTTCGGTGTGTTGATCGTCTGCATATTTCAACAAGTACATGCC
>JAFDXO010000113.1 GCA_018267925.1 Bacteroidota bacterium
ATCCGGGGCAGGGAAATGGTACATCCATCTCCATCACACCGGGCGTAAATCTGAGCAATCAAACAGTAGCCATCAATACGGCCGGATTGACCAATGGTGTGCATCGAGTTTATCTCCGCACCAAAAGCGGCGAAGGCAATTGGAGTTTGACGAACGTAAAGGACTTCACGGTGTCATTAGATCCGGCATATCCCACTGCTCCCATCGCACCACAAAACATCATTGCGGCAGAATATTTTATTGATACCGATCCGGGGCAGGGAAATGGTACATCCATCTCCATTACACCGGGCGTAAATCTGAGCAATCAAACAGTAGCCATCAACACGACCGGTTTAGTCGTTGGCATACATCGAGTTTATTTACGCACCAAAAGTGGGGAAGGCAATTGGAGCATAACAAACGTAAAGGACTTCACGGTGTCATTAGATCAGGCATATCCCACTGCACCGGTAGCACCTCAAAACATCATTGCGGCAGAATATTTTATTGATACCGATCCGGGGCAGGGAAATGGTACATCCATCTCCATTACTCCGGGCGTAAATCTGAGCAATCAAACAGTAGCCATCAACACAAATAGTTTAGTCGTTGGCATACATCGAGTTTATCTCCGCACCAAAAGTGGTGAAGGCAATTGGAGTCTTACCAATGTTGATTCGTTTCATGTTACCAATCCATTGTCGTTAAACCTACTCTCATTTTCAGGTGTAGGAAAAGGAGACGATGTGTTGTTAAACTGGTCAACTATAAATGAGTCGCAGGCTTCATTTTTTGAAGTTGAATATAGTCTTGATGCAGCCCATTTTGAACCGATTGGTAAAGTGTTAGCACACAATAGCTCTGAAACACAGCACTACAACTATCTTCATACTCATGTTCCGCAAGCAATACTTTATTACAGATTAAAGCAAGTAGATAAAAATGAGAGCTTTACGTTTAGTAATACGATTAGTATAAACAAGCTGCAAAGAACAGACTTGGAAGTGTGGTTATATCCTAACCCTACAGAAAAAACAATAACCGTACAAAATCTTAAAAAAGAGGATATCGTATCATTGAAAATTATTGCAACAGACGGAAAAACAATACAAATTTTGACTGCACGAAACGACATGCAATATGACGTTAGTGCTTTATCGGCGGGAGTTTATTTCCTTGAACTCTTGAAAAAAGATGGCGAAAAATCTCAAATTAGTTTTGTGAAAAGATAAACTGTCTTTCTGATTGGAATGAAAATGCGGGTCAGATGAGCTTTAGCTCATCTGACCCTTTTCCTATTGTTTAATCGGTTGAAAGGGGAAGGTATTTTTTTATGCCTTTGAAAGGTGCTTTTTAGTCGTAATTTTAACTGTCTTTAAGGCTCAAAATGGAAAATGGTAAAGGCAGCCAAAGGAAAGGGCAATGGATATGGAAAGGCTTAGTGTGGGGGGGCTTTATGTTTTTTATGATGGGTGTTTTATTTCCTTTAGCTGAAAAACAACTACTCTCTTTCTCAAAACTTTCATTGTCTTTTTTGATATGGTTAGTTGCCGGTTTGTTGTATGGCTATGTGTTGAAATTATCTTCTGGTATGCCTTTTCGTAAAAAATTACAACACAAACAAGAGGAGGAACGAAGAAGGGCAATGCGCGGTCTTTAGAATAATCGTATTCTTTTCTCTTTTTTATACAACCAAAACATTTTTCCAAAAAATAAAGGACAATGTTGTCTTTTATTCAAAACAGACTATTATCTTTGCCGCACAAAATTGTTGGATGTTTTCCAAAACTTGTGAATATGCCATACGGGCAATGATTTACGTTGCACAACAGTCTAAATTAGATAGACGAGTTAGTGTAAAAGAAGTAGCGGAAGGCATTGCTTCACCGGAATATTTTACGGCAAAAATTTTGCAGAATTTGAGTCGAAATAATTTATTATCATCAGCAAAAGGTCCGGGTGGTGGATTTTTTTTAGATAAGCAGGGGTTGAAAGCACCATTAGCTGAAATTGTTCGTATTATTGATGGTGATGACATATTTACCGGTTGTGGATTAGGATTAGCACAATGTTCTGAAATACAACCTTGTCCCATTCATCATGAATTTAAGCAAATTCGAAAAGGAATTATATCAATGCTGGAAAAAACTAAAGTTGGAGCCTTTACAGAAGAAAATTCCGTACATACTTTATTTTTAAAGCGTTGATTTTTTTAAAAAAGTAATAAAAGACAAAAAGGTATTAATATCCTCCACAAATGAAGCGATATATTTTTAATTACAGAAAGGCTGGAATTGTGATGGGCTTACTGTTTGTTAGTTTAACTGCTCAAGCAGAAAGAATCACGCCTTATAGTTTTTCATTCAGCTCTCAATCCGCCCTTACCGGATTGCTTTTGCTAATGCTATTGGTTGTGTTTGTAGCCGCACTTGTATTAAAAGGGAAAGCGGATGCCATAAGCAAACAACACCATTCTCAACAGGATGAAGAACAGAAAATGCAATACTATTTACGAAAATTTTCCGGAGAGCAGATCAGAAAAATTCTCGAAGCTACTTCCAAAAGAAGAACACATGTTTGGTTTGTACCCTTCGCCGGTTTGGGGTTAGCAACGATGTTTCCATCCGTTGCAATGGCACAAATCGAAGGATCAGCCGACAAGAGTTCGTTGCTGGGTGAAGGAGGAATTATCATTACTATTACTTTATTGCTAATTCCTGTTTTATTTACGATCGGATATTTGATTTTTAGGTTAATAGGCACCATTCATCGAACCCAAAATCTTGAAAAGCAAAATGAGGCCAATCAGTTGGTAAAGTATTTAAGTTCATTGCCACCAGAGCAATTAGAAGCTGAACTAAAAAAACGACAATTTTCTCTTGATTATCAATTATCTCATCATGAACTTTCAGGCACAGCTCAGCCGGAAGATAAAAAAGGGTTGATTCAAATTAATGAACAAGCAGGATTACCCATAGTTGCCTTAAAGAAAAAAGCTTTACCTCGTCCGAATATTGATCCGCAATTATCGAAGTTGGTACTTTGGTATTTGGGTTGTGCAGCGTTTTGGCTTTTATTTGGAACTACAATTGGTGAATATGTGGGAATCAAGTTTGTTGCTCCGGATGCTGACCATGTAAGCTGGTTAAGTTTTGGACGACTTCGTCCGGTTCATACCAATGTTGTGTTCTGGGGATGGGCATCTTTGGGCATGTTAGGATTAGCACACTACATAGTGCCGCGTGTAGGTAATGTGAAATTAGCCAGTATCAAAATGGGCTGGTATGCACTATGGCTTATTAATGCAGCGGTAATTTTAGGCTCGTTAGCTCTCATGGCGGGCATCAACAATGGAGGAGGGGAGTATCGAGAATACATTTGGCCCATCATGTTGCTTTTTGGAATTGGGGTAGGCATCACATTAGTCAACTTCCTGCAAACCATTGCACGCAGAACAACAAAGGAAATCTACATCTCAAACTGGTACATGGTTTCAGCCATTATTTTTGGTATCGTCATCATGTTGGTTGCCTATATTCCATATTGGCAAAATGGACTTGGTGAAACCATTGCACAAGGCTATTATATGCACCAAGGTGTAGGAATGTGGTTTATGTTTTTTACACTCGGCATAGTTTATTATTTCTTGCCTCAACAGTTAAATAAACCGATCTATTCTTATAGTTTAGGCATCTTAGCTTTTTGGACTCAGATTTTATTTTATACCCTAATCGGAACACACCACTTTGTGTTTAGTGCCATTCCTTGGTGGTTGCAAACGGTAGCTATTGTAGGCAGTATGGGTATGGTCATCCCCGTGTTAGCAGGTACTACCAATTTTTTGATGACGTTCAAAGGTGCTTGGTATAAAGTGCGCGACAGCTATACGCTTCCCTTCTTTTTAGTAGGAATCATCTTTTATTTTACCGGTTCTTTACAAGGAACAGCCGAAGCTTTTCGAAGCACCAATCTGATTTGGCACTTTACCGATTTCACTGTGGCACACTCACACCTGACCATGTATGGAATCATCTCCTTCTTTTTGTGGGCAAGTATTTATGCAGTAATTCCCCGTCTTACTGGAAAGGAAGCACCACAAATCACAGTAGGGGCTCATTTCTGGTTAGCCTTGATTGGTATGTTGTTTTACACCATTCCGCTCATGTTGGGCAGCACCTTGCGAGGCTCCATGTGGATGGAAGGAAAGCCGTTTATTGACAGCGTAGTCATGATGGCACCCTATTGGCTGTGGCGTGCTGTCGGTGGAAGCCTGATGTGGTTGTCGCATGTGTTTTTTGTTTACAACATGTACAAAATGATGGCAAACAGAAATGTAGTGGATGTGCGTGAAGCAGCAATAGAAAAACTTACAACCACCATTCATTCCGGAAACCCAATTGCATAATCTTCAATACACAATCAAGCGATGGAATTTTTCGATAATCACAAGAAACTTTTTAGTGCAGCGGCATTGTTCTTCATTACACTAACGCTGGTAGTAGCCATTATTCCGGCTATTCGAAATCAAAATATAAATAAACCCTTACCGGCAGCACAATCCCTGAGCGAAGATGCCGTGAAAGGAAAGGCGATTTTTATTGCCAATGGATGTGTTGCTTGCCACACACAGCAAGTGCGAAATGTGGATATGGATAAAGTGTGGGGGTCTCGCCCAAGCCTTGCTGCCGACTATGCAGATATTCATCGGACGGATGTTTGGCGCAATACAGCAACATTAATGGGTACTGAACGCACCGGACCCGATTTGACCGATGTAGGTAATCGCCAACCCAGCAAAGATTGGAACTTAGCACACCTATATAATCCGAGAATTGTAGTTAAAGAGTCTATCATGCCGGCATATCCTTGGCTTTTTGTCATAAAGAAGCAGCCAGCCAAAGGGGATGTGGTGGTTAATGTGCCTGTATCTTATTTAAACGGTCAAGAAGGAAAAGTAGTAGCTACAAAAGATGCACTTTATCTGCTTGCTTATCTACAATCTTTGAAGCAAACCAAATTGCCAGAAGGAATTGAAGCTCCTGCTTTCTTGTATAAAAGAGAGAAAAAAGAAACCGGCGGAGCCGCAGCAGGTGCAGAACCTGATGGTAAAACCTTGTTTACGGCAAATTGCCAAACTTGCCACCAAGCAACGGGAGAAGGCTTACCGGGTGCTTTCCCGCCCCTGAAAGGTAGCTCGGTAGTAAATGGTGATGACCTTGAAAAATATGTGGACATCATCATGAACGGATATGATGCTCGACCTGAGTTTGGTGCAATGCCCAATGTAGGAACCAATGCTCAATTCACAGAACATGAAGTGGCAGCTATTATGAATTACGAACGATCAAGCTGGGGAAATACAGGCAAAAAAGTAACCCCGGATGAAATCAAAAAAATAATGGAAACCATAAAACTAAAAGCAGGAAAGTAATTTCAGTAGAACAATATTTTTTATCAAATTGACTATATGATGAAACGAATCTTTTTGACACTTGGTATATTATTTCTGCAAATGGGCTATCTGATTGCTTGCCCCGTTTGTGAGCGTAATCAGCCAAAAATTTTACGAGGTATCACACATGGAGCCGGACCGGAAAGTAATTGGGATTATCTGATTGTTTGGACAACGGTTCTGATCGTTTTAGCAACTTTATTTTTTTCAATAAAATGGATTCTGAAACCCGGCGAAAAATCAGAGCAACATATCAAAAGGTTTATTTTAAATAACGATTAACGATGAGCGACAAAAGCACAATTTTCATTTTTATTGATGAAGAAACTCAGCCCATCGCCAAGGTGCAATCTCCGGTGAGTTTTGACTTGGATACCCGTAAGCTTACCGATGGCGAGCATGTATTACGAATCGTCAGTAAAGATCCTACCGGCAATGAAGGGATTCGGAAAATTCCCTTTGTGGTTAGAAATGGGCCGGCTATTGATGTAGAGGGAATTAAAGAAAACTCCGTTGTGGATGGTGTATTACCCTTAATGATCAATGCCTATGGAAAAGGAAATCAAAAATCTTTTTTGATTTTAGGTAGCGAAACCCCGCAAAGCATTCCATGGTGGATATGGATTGCATTGATAGGTTTTGCAGGTTGGGCTTTGTTTTATTTGTTACGTTACTTTGCTATTGCATAATAATTTCTGCATGACGCAAAAACATGACATTAAAAGCATCGCGGATATAGAATTGTTAGTAAATAGTTTTTACGACAGTGTTCGAACCGATAGCTTATTAGGACCTATTTTTAATGGAGTAATTCAGGATAGATGGCCGGAACATTTAGCAAAGATGTATCGGTTTTGGCAAACGGTCCTTTTAGATGAACAAACGTATTTCGGTGCCCCCTTTCCTCCACATGCCAAACTGCCTGTTTCTCAACAGCATTTCGATCAATGGTTGAAACTTTGGTATGCTACGTTAGATACTCATTTTGAAGGAGAAATAGCTAAAGAAGCCAAATGGCGAGGTGATAAAATGGCTGCTATGTTTTTAGCTAAAATCGAATATTTTCGAGATAATGAAAGAACTGCATTAGTTTAAGTTAAGGTTTTGAGTTTCAAAAGTTTAGATTTTAGTCTAACTTGCCGCTTTATTACTTTTGAGTTGCTTTCAAATCACTCAAGGAAAGTAATCTAAACCCTTTTTTATGCAGGCAAATAATAAGTTAGATGGCTATGCACTCTTGTCCAAAATTGGTAAAAAAGTACTTCGCCCGGGCGGTATGAAGCTCACCCTTCGTCTGTTGGATGAATTGCAAATCAAGTATGGGGATGATGTCGTTGAGTTTGCTCCGGGTAGAGGAGCCACTGCTGCATTAGCGTTGCAACGTGATCCACATTCTTATATTGGTATTGATACCGATGCGAAAGCTATACTCAAGCTTTCTCGTAAATTCAAAGGCAGAAACATTCGATTTATTCAAGCCAGTGCTGCCCATACGGATATTCCTGCCAGAGTGAAGGATTGTGTGTTTGGCGAAGCTATGCTGACCATGCAAGCCGATCATCGAAAAATTGAAATTATTAAAGAAGCTATTCGGATACTGCGTAAAGGTGGCTTGTATGGTATTCATGAATTGGCTCTGCTTCCTGAAACAATAGAGGAAGATCTGAAAGCCGATATTCAAAAGTCTTTAGCAAAATCGGTAATGACCAATACCCGACCATTAACTGTTATGGAATGGAAAGCTTTATTGGAAGCGCAAGGGCTAAAAATTAGAAAGGTGATATTAGAGCCAATGGGCTTACTCCGCCCTCTGAATATCCTAAAAGACGAAGGCTATTGGGGCACTCTTAGGATTGCAGCCAATGTGCTTACTCATTCAGAAATTAGAAAGAGAGTTCAATCCATGCGTCAACTCTTTTGTAAGTATCACCAGAACTTAACTGCAGTCGCTATTGTAGCTGAAAAAGTCAATCATGTTTAGTTCCCGATCTTCTATGCTTAATAACTTGTCGGGTATAAACCATCCATCGTTTGGTGCGTGCCGGTCCATTATATTTTTGTTCTGATTCTTTTTTCATGGTGTAAAATCCAATAATGTCCATTGCTGAGATTTTACCTTTGATGATTTGCTCATCGGTAGCATCAGTAACCAGCAGGGTAGAAACTTGCAACTTTCCCATTAATTGCACACAAACATCAAGTGCTTCATCTTCACTTATCAAAGGGTATTGATCATCTGGGTTGGCAGGGCGCATTAAATCTTTTACGTGTGAAAGCATCAGTAAGTCAGGTTGATAGGATTCCGGTGTGGTGATTCCCCGTCGCCTAATTTTTTCTGTCATTATGCTGCCCTCCATCAAAAAGAAGGATACAAAATAAGCTGCAACACATGCGCCTACTAATGGCAGCAGCCCATGTGGTTGCCCCGTTGTTTCTAATGCAAAAACAATGGAGGTGAGTAATGCTCGCGATGAACCGGCAAACATAGCAGCCATGCCTACTAAAGCTGCTGTGGTTAGGTTTATACTCAAATCAGGAAATAAGGTAAGCAAGGATGTTCCACACAGGGCACCCAATGCCCCACCAATGGTAAATAAAGGGGCTAATGTGCCGCCAGAAGTACCACTGCCTAAAGCAATGACCCAAGAAATATACTTTAGTAAACATAGCGACAACAAAACGGTAAGAGGTAAATTTCCGGTAAGCAAGTTTTGAATATTGTCATATCCAACCCCCATGGTATAAGGTGCAAAATATCCCACAACACCCACTGCTACCGCACCAATTGCCGGCCACCACATCCAGTGTATGGGCAGTTTTTCAAACAAATCTTCAACGGCATACACAGACTTTGATACGAACGAAGCAACCACACCAACAAAAAGACCAATGCCTACATAAACTGCCAAATCACTACCACTTGGAACAGGAATAGCACCCATAGCAAATACCGGCTCACTTCCAAACAGCCACAAGTGCATAGCCGCACCCGTAACGCAGGCTAAGGCTACAGGAATGATGGAACGGGCAGAAAACTCAAACAATAGAAGTTCAATGGCTAATAACACCGCTGCTAAGGGACTGCCAAAAATAGCTGCCATGCCGGCACAAGCTCCTGCACTAAGCATAATCTTTCGCTCGGATGCTGAAATATGCATAATCTGACCCGTAAACGAACCAAAGGCACCGCCGGTAGCTATTATTGGACCTTCTGCTCCAAAGGGTCCGCCCGTACCAATGGAAATAGCTGCTGATAAGGGTTTCAGCAATGTAATCAAAGGTGGTATTTTGCTCTCATCCAAAATGATTTTTTCCATAGCCTCCGGAATACCATGACCCCGTATTGCCGACGAGCCAAATCGAGCCATCACTCCAACCAACAAACTGCCAATAATAGGAATGAAGACTACATACCAACCTAAATGATTATTAGCCGGACTGGCAGGCTCAATTGAAAACTTACCATAGAAGGATAGGTTTGTTATCAACTCAATTAAATAAACTAACAGCTTAGCAATGCCTCCAATAATTAAAGCATTGAAAATAGCTTGAAGACTTAGAAAGAAAATTCGTCTGTTTACTTCAAAAGGTTGAGGACTATCGTTTTTTTTGTTGATGGAAGAAAGTGATGGTGATAACGGAATGCTGTCGTCTGAACGTTTCATTGATAATATCGTTACAGGCGCAAAAGTATGGCAATGGCAATGGTAAAGGGGTAAATAATTGGTCTTGAAAAGGGGGCTATCTACGAAAAAGAATCCTAAGATTTTTATGAACGAAAGAAGTTTAATTGAATTTTAAATTGTTGTTCAATGCCATTTTGTACTGGTTTAATAGCCTTCATGAATTGAAAAAGTTCACTCGTGGAAACCTAAGTGATTCTCTACCTTGTTTACAACATGGTCGCAACGTGTCAAATGAAAAGGATAAACATGCTCCTTTATAAATGGTTGAAGCTTTGTCCTAAGCATAGCTTTAGCCCTGTTCAGTCGCACTTTGACGTTTGCCTCTTCAATGTCTAAAGTGTGTGATGTGTCACGAACAGATAATTCTTCTATTTCACGAAGTACAAACACTAACCTGTATTTTTCCGGCAAATCTTCTATGGCTGCTTCCAGTGCATGTCTCAGTTCTTTATTTGCCAATATTTTAGCCGGCGTTTTTTGAGAAACATAATGATCTGTATTGATTTCGATAAGTGTTTCAGGAGTGTTTTTACGTAAAACATCTTTGCAATGATTCATCATGATTCGAGTCAGCCAAGTGCCAAAAGTTGAGCGACCGGAAAATTGAGCTAAATTAGTATAGGCACTAATATACGTTGATTGCATGGCATCTTCCACATCGGCGGAATCATGTAGTAAAGACATGCCAACTCTAAAGATAAGCTGATTATATTTTCGCATTAATACCGCAAACTTTTTTTTGTTTCCGGTCAAGATTTCTTGAATGATATCATGGTCATCCAATGGTGGCATAGAGGTCAGTGGTTTCATAATACGATTTCGACAAAAAGATATGAATTTATGAAGACTTGGAGAATAAATTTTTGAAAAATCGAAATAGAGAAATCTTAAAAAACATTGTAACCATTGAAGTGGTTAGTGCGTCTAATTAATAGATTAAGTAGAGTACTATCTGCTTAACCAAAGTAAGCATATTCATAAAAGAAATAACCACTCATAATCATGCACGTTCACAGTCCATCCATTTCCACAGAACATCGTACGATACATTTACCTGAATCTGAGCAAATAAAAGTGATTGAACAACACTTTAAGAGTATTATGATAACGCTTGGACTTGATATAAATGACAATAGCCTGAAAGATACACCGCATCGAGTAGCTAAAATGTTTGTAAAAGAAACATTTTCAGGACTAAAGCCTGAAAATGAGCCAAAGATTACATTGTTTGAAAACCAGTATCAATACAATCAAATTGTGTTAGAAAGGGATATCCCTATTTATTCCTATTGCGAACATCATTTTGTTCCCATCATTGGAAAGGCTCATGTAGCCTACATTTCAAAAGGGGATGTAATTGGTTTGTCAAAACTCAATAGGATTACCAATTACTTTGCTAAACGACCACAAGTGCAAGAAAGACTAACGGTTCAAATTGCCGAATACTTAAAGTTAGTTTTGAACATTGATGATGTTGCGGTAATTATAAAGGCAGAACATTTATGTGTATCTTCTCGCGGCGTTTCTCATACTGGTGCTTCTACTTTAACAGAGAGCTTTCGTGGAAAATTTCTGAACGAAAACACCCTACAAAGATTTTATTCAATGTTGACAATCTAAAGTAAATAAACAATGAACCACGTTTTGAGTATTATTTCAATTAAACAAATTACCCATGATGTTCGCCAAATAAGACTTAAAAAGCCGGAAGGCTATTCTTTCATTCCGGGACATGCAACTGATGTGTCCATCAATTTGCCGGATTGGAAAGATGAAAAGCGACCTTTCACTTTCACTTCATTAAACGAAGATCCTTATTTAGAATTTACAATCACTACCGTCCGATAAAACCGATAGTTAATACAAAAAGATGTTTAACTACCTGAATATCAGGTGGTAGATTTTTGTTGAGAGTGGTTTTTAAAAAGTAAGCCCTCTAACCAGAGGGACAAAAAA
>JAFDXO010000114.1 GCA_018267925.1 Bacteroidota bacterium
ATGCGTACTTTTATCCATGTAATTGAAGTTGTGGAAAACCTAAATTACACTAAATCGGGGTAACCATAAAAAGTTACCCCAACTTTTATTTTTTTATCGGACAATAATGATTTCTTTTATGCCGGATGTTTAAAGAATTTGGTAACCGGTAAAATTTTTATTGACACATAATCACTAAATCACCCCCATATAAAAATGAAAAGCAAACAATTATTTTTTGCAAGCTCCTTTGCATTGATGGCTACATTTGTTGGTTGTAACAATAAAGATGACTCTTCGCCTCCTCCAGCAGGTCAGATGTCGGCCATCATTGGGGGGTACAATTTTTCTGCCACAGACAATAGTGGTGGAAGTAAAGTAGTTCACGCATTTTATTCTTTTCCGTCAGGAAACAAACTGGGCAATTTGCAAATTGTTGGTGATGACGGAAAATATCTAACCGGATTAACACTCTACTATTCCGGTTCTCCGTCAAGTGGCACTTTTCCGCTGGATATAAACCAAGCTACAAATTCACGATGGGGAATAGGCTCGGTACAAGGTTCGGCAATTAATCAATCAACTTTCGGACCTTTCACCAGCACGGAATCGCCCAACACGGGGACAGCAACCATAACGAGTGTCAATCAAGAATATCACACCGTAAGCGGCACTTTTTCTTTTAAGGCAACCAATGCTGCTGGCAGCAGTAATGTAAACGTAAGTTCTGGACGATTTGACAATGTGAAGTTAGACAATTGGGATTCATACATCAATAGTGGCGGAAATGGAAATGGTGGCAACACGCAAGGAGACGTTATGTTTTGGTTAGCATCGGATATGACTTGTGGCAATATTTCTGTAACGTGTGGAGGCACAACCAAATCCATTTCAAGTTATTATAGTTCAGGTGCTCCTTCATGCGGAGCTTCCGGATGTGCCACGTTTACCCTCAATCCCGGTACTTACAATTTCACTGCCAGTTGTAGCAATAAGAACTGGAGTGGCAGTGTTACTGTAACGGCCAATGGCTGTTATAAAATGCAGCTTACAGGTAATGGGAATAGTGGTGGAAATAATGGACAAGTCATGTTTTGGACACAAACAAATTCGAATTGCGGGTCTATTACCGTTAACTGTGGTGGTTATTCGGCAAGTGTTAGCAGCTATTTTAGCTCTGGAGCTCCTTCTTGTGGAGCCAATGGTTGCGCTACCTTCACCCTACCACCCGGCACCTATTCATATACGGCAAAATGTAGTAGTAAAAACTGGAATGGCACCGTAACCGTGTCTTCAAATGGTTGCTATAAAATGCAGCTTCTTCAATAAGGTTACAAAAGATCGAAAAAAAGCAAACGACCTGCATGTAATAAGCAGGTCGTTTTGTATGTTGGCTAATTTACCATATATATTTCTCTTCGGAAACCAATTGTAAAGCAATTCGTCGTCGTGCTTCTTTTGTATTGAAATTACTTGTTTTGGTAAATCGCTTCAAGCCTAATAACATCATGCGTTGTTCATCACCTTCTGCAAACGCATTGATGGCATTTTTTCCTGCATGGTTGATTCGGTCTGCCGCATCATTTATAAATGTTTGCATTGCATCAGCTGCTAATATCGCACGTGGATGTTTTGTTGTTGTCATTTTTAGTGTTCGGAGCAATAAACTTTCTGCCTGAAAAGTATCCATCAACATGTCGGCCAAATACATCAATATTTCTTGCTCTCCCTCAATTTTCATCATCAGCTTTTGTACAGCAGCCCCAGAAACCATTAATATTGCTTTCTTGAAGTTTTCTATCAGCTTAATTTCTGCTGCAAATAATCCTTCTGCTTCCTCAAAAGAAGGAATACTCATCAGTTCTTTGCTTATTGCCAAAGCCGGTCCCATCAAGTTTATTCTTCCTTTCATGGCGCGTTTCAAATACATGTCGAGTGTAAGTAAGCGATTAATTTCATTGGTGCCTTCAAAAATTCTATTGATGCGACTATCACGATAGGCACGTGAAATATCATAATCATCCATGTAGCCATTTCCGCCATGAACCTGCACACCTTCGTCCACCACAAAATCTAAACATTCTGAACCAATCACTTTAAGCATAGCACATTCAATGGCAAATTCTTCGGCAGCACCTAATAATGTTTCACTACCGGGCTTACCGCTTTCGTGTAAATGCTTTTCCATTTTGTCTATCCAATCAGATGTTCGATACAAAACACTTTCTGTAGCAAATACGCGAATTGCCATTTCAGCCAGTTTATGTTGAATAGCACCAAATTTGGAAATGGATGTTTTGAACTGCTCTCTATTTTTAGCATAATTTATTGTCAGGGACAAAGCTCGTTTTGCCCCGCCTAAAGCAGCCGCACAGAGTTTTAGCCTACCAATGTTGAGAATGTTAAACGCTATTATATGCCCTTTACCTACTTCACCTAAAAGATTTTCAACAGGCACTTTGCAATCTTCAAAAAATACCGGTCGTGTACTGGAACCCTTAATTCCCATCTTGTGTTCCTCTTCTCCAAGACTCAATCCAGGCGTGCCTTTCTCAACTATAAAAGCACTGAATTTATCACCATCAAGTTTGGCAAACACAGTAAAAACATCTGCAAATCCTGCGTTAGTAATCCAAATTTTTTGTCCGTTTAAGATGTAAGATGTACCATCATCACTTAATCGCGCTGTTGTTTTTGCAGCCAGAGCATCAGAGCCGGAACCCGGTTCGGTAAGGGCATAGGAGCCTTTCATTTCACCAGTTGCCAATTTGGGAATATACTTTTTCTTCTGTGCATCGGTACCAAAATATAATATTGGCAAAGAGCCGATGCCATTATGTGCTGCCATGGCAACAGCAAATGAATGACCGCCACCAAGCACTTCATTAATTAAAGTTGCCGTTACAAAATCTTTTCCAAGCCCTCCGTAGGTTTCAGGGAAAGCCGCGCCCAATAAGCCGAGTGAGCCTGCCTTGTCGAGTAATGAAGGCATAAGCCCTTCTTCTTTGTTGTCTATGGCAACTATATGCGGCAACACATCTTTGTCTAAAAATTCATTACACATTTGGGCAATCATCTGTTGCTCTTCAGAAAAATCTTCCGGTGTGTAGGTTTCTTCAGGCTTAGAAGATTGAATCAAAAAGCCTCCACCTTTCATTGTGTTGTTAGGAGAATCGCTCATCTGGATTGTTTTTTAGTATGCTAAATCTAAGAAGAAAATAAGGGATTGGAAGATAATTAACTACTTAAATTGTAGAATTCTTTTTTCATACTAATTCGGTTCATAATTTTGAAATGCAAATGAGTGAATTCGCCAAATTAGAAAGTGGAACGATTCATTACCTTAAAATCGGTTCCGGTAAGCGGTTGTTGTTATGCTTTCACGGTTATGGAAATAATGCTTCGTTATTTATTCCATTCCAAAAGTACCTGGCAAATGATTTTACCATACTCAGCATTGATTTACCACATCATGGTCGTAGTAAATGGATAGATGGGCATCTTCTGCATCGGCATGAATTGAAACAGTTGGTAGAAACCTTAATGGCTCTTCATCATGCTTCTCAAATCAGCCTTGTTGGTTATAGCATGGGTGGTCGGGTATGTTTGGTAATTGCTGAAATGATGCCCGAAAAGATTGAAAGGATATTACTTGTTGCATCTGATGGATTGGTATTTAACCCACTTTATTTTTTTGTTACAAAGACTTTAATCGGACGAAAAATATTTCGAAGCTTTTTGGCTGACCCTAATAAATATTTAAAACTACTGAAATGGCTTCGTGATAAGGACTGGCTTGATGCTTCAAGATACAAATTCATTACGTACTATTTGGAAAATGCAGAAGATCGAAAATTTTTAAGACATGTATGGCAAGATATGAGCTTGATAGTACCTTCTATGAAAAATCTTAAATCCTCAATCAATAAGTATCAAATTCAAATTTGCATTTTTTCGGGAAAATTTGATCGGGTGATTCCAACTACACAAGCACAACAATTTATGAAAGGACTTTCCACCGTACAACTTTTGGTTGTGCAACATGGACATCGTATGTTCGGTGCGGATTCTTTGCCCAAAATGGCTTCGTATCTCATTAACGGGAAATGCTAATTTTATTCGTTTCAATACTGGCTCTGTCATCGCTATATGGTGCATTAATGTTGTTGTATGCTTGGGGCTGGATGCGGCAAAAGGAGTTTTTTATTCCTAAAAATTTTGAACCTAAAACAAAGATTTCTGTAATTGTTCCGGCAAGAAATGAAGCTGAAAACATTAATGATTGCATTCGGTCTATTCTTTCAAACCGTTATCCCGAGCGACTTTTCGATGTTATAGTTGTGGATGATTTCTCTACTGATGGAACGGCAGACATAGTACAAGCGATTGGTCATTCCAATGTGTCTTGTTTGTCTCTGAAAAATGAAATAGGAGACATGAAACTCAATTCGTACAAAAAAAAGGCAATTGAAACAGCAATAAAATATAGTCGAGCTGAACTGATTGTTACCACAGATGCCGATTGCATACTCCCTCCATTTTGGCTTCAGTCTATTGCAGCTTGTTATCAACAATCACAAAAGCCCAAGATGATTGTAGCACCTGTCTGTTTTTCTAGTAATGGTAAATTTGTAGAGGTTTTTCAGTCTTTAGATTTTATGATGATGCAGGGAATTACAGCAGCCGCACATAAAATGAGGTTGGGAAACATGAGCAACGGAGCTAATCTATCTTTTTCTCGTCAAGCATTTTATGAAGTGAATGGATATGACGGGATTGATCATCTCGCCTCCGGTGATGACCTCTTGTTGATGAATAAAATGCAGCAAGAATTTCCTAATGATATTGCCTATTTAAAAGCTAAAGACGCAATTGTTCAAACCGCCCCACAGCCTACTTGGCGAGCATTTTTAAACCAACGTATTCGGTGGGCATCCAAGTCTGGGAAATATAATGATGCCAAACTAACCGGCGTTTTGTTGGTTGTCTATTTATATAATGTTACCCTTTTGGGACTTTTTGTTGGTGGCTTTTTTCAGCCTTTTTGGTGGCTTTTATTATTAGGCTTGTTGTCATTGAAAACTGCATTGGAATTGCTTTTGCTACTGCCTACGACTGCTTTTTTTGGCAAACTGCGTGAACTAATATTCTTTCCATTTTTACAACCGCTGCATGTTTTATACATTGTTCTTGCCGGTATGTTGGGATTTTTCGGTACGTATAATTGGAAAGAAAGGCACGTGAAATAACTAATGCACATTCTAAGAAAGAAACAAGAAAACCGTAGGCACTTTTTGAAGCTCCAGTCCTTGTTTGCGCCATTCTGCAATGGTTTTGGTGCGAATTAAAGCATTTGGAGCAGAAATGTTTTGTGCAATACAAAGTTTTGTTGATGCTTGTAAGCTTCGTGTTAACTCGCTAAATAAAGTTTGATTTCGATAGGGTGTTTCGATAAAGAGTTGGGTTTGTTTGTCACGTTTAGACTGTATTTCGGTTGCTTTTATTTGCTGAGTTCGAGCTGGTTCTTTGATCGGTAGATAGCCATGAAAACAAAAACTTTGTCCATTTAAACCGGAAGCCATCAAGGCAAGCAGCAATGAATTGGGTCCGGTTAAAGGAATGACTTTCACTCCTAAATGCTGAGCTACTTCCACTAATTCAGCCCCGGGATCGGCTACGCCCGGACACCCACTTTCGCTTAAAACACCCACACTTAAACCTGCGCTGAGCCAACGTTTTAATAAATTTATATCGGCACCGTTGTGTTTATCTATTTCTGAAAAATGAATAGAGTCTATTTCAAGCAAAGGGTGAAGTGCTTTTAAAAATCGCCGTGCAGATCGTAGGTTTTCAACAAAATAATATTTTGTTGAAAGGGTATAATTATGCACTTCAGGTGAAATGGTGTGTAAGGCTCCATCGGCAATAGGAACCGGAATCAGCAGGAGAGAAGCTTCTTCTATCATGTGGTGTAAATGTAGTAACAATAAGGTTTATTCTTTTCAATCCATCACCGCATATACCTCACCGTTCTGTCCTCCATCTTTATTTCACACTATACTTATTACCTTTGCCCACAATTTTTTTTAAACAAAGTTCCGTTCCTTTTGCTTCGGTAACTTCTTTAAACGACTTCAAGATGAATGCAGAAAAGCGCGTTTTCGAAAATGTTCTTCAAACAATTGGTAACACACCTTTGATAAGGCTAAATAGAGTAACAGCCGACCTCCCTTGCCCCGTATATGCAAAAGTTGATTTTTTCAATCCGGGCAATTCCATAAAAGATCGAATGGCTCTTAAAATGTTAGAAGTAGCTGAGCAAGAAGGGAAAATTAAACCCGGAGGAACTATTATAGAAGGAACTTCCGGAAACACCGGTATGGGCTTGGCTTTAGCTGCAATCATAAAAGGCTACAAATGTATTTTTGCTACTACCGATAAGCAATCAAAAGAAAAAATTGATATCCTCAAAGCTGTTGGAGCAGAAGTGATTGTTTGCCCAACAAACGTTGAGCCGGAAGACCCACGCTCATACTATTCTGTTTCCAAAAAATTAGCAACTGAAATACCCAATAGTTGGTATGTAAATCAATATGATAATTTGGCTAATCGCCAAGCGCACTATGAATCTACAGCTCCGGAAATTTGGAATCAGACAGAAGGGAAAGTAACGCACATAGTGGTTGCATCGGGTACGGGAGGCACTATTACCGGTATCGGTATGTTTATGAAAGAAAAAAATCCCGACATCAAAATGTGGGCTATTGACACCTATGGTTCTTTGCTCAAGAAATGGTTTGATACCGGAGAATTAGACATGAATGAAGTGCATCCCTACATCTCAGAAGGCTTTGGTGAAGACTTTTTACCACAAAACTATATTCATGAGGTAATAGATCATTTTGAAAAAGTAACCGATAAAGATGGTGCCGTGATGGCGCGTCGTATTGCTAAAGAAGAAGGCTTATTTGTGGGCTATTCTGCCGGCTCTGTTATTGCCGGACTAAAGCAACTTAAAAGTAAGCTGAAATCTACAGACCTTGTCGTTGTCGTGTTTCACGACCATGGAAGCCGATATGTAGGCAAGATTTATAACGATGAATGGATGTTGGATCGTGGATTTTTAGAAGTGAAAACAGTCAAAGATTTGATAGGCGGATTAGGCAGAAGAAGACTGGTAACTATTGATGCAGGAGCTAAAGTGAGTGATGCACTTGCTTTGATGAAAAAATACGATATTGAACAGATACCGGTTACAAATGATGGCATTATTTCTCATGCTATTACCCAAAGTGGATTGTTTAAAAAGATCATTGAAAATGGAGATGTCAAAGATTTTATCGTAGCTGATGTGTCAGAACCGGCTTTGCCCGAAGTGGCTATGAACACACCCTTAGAACGTCTTTCGCATTTTATTAATAAAGAAAATGGAGCTGTTCTTACTAAAGACGACAGTGGAGAATTCCATATTTTGACCAAATATGACGTACTCAACGCTTTGAGTAAAGGATAGAAAAAGGACTATAAGACACATGGAAAGTAGTACCCCTTTTTTAATACGGATTATTACGAAGCCGCCTATGTTTTTTCCGTTTGTGGCTTTATTTCATCTCTTCATGCTATCATACGGCATTTGGATGTATCGTGATTGGCCAGTGTTTTCAATTGATTGGCTTTCTAATGCTTGGCTACTGACCTATTTTATTGTTTGGATTTTTGTTTGTGATTTTCAACGGTGGGCTGCTAATATCTATTTGGCACTCACCGTTTTCAACATACTTCTATACTATTTGCTTCCTTCTTACAATCGGGTTTTATTTACTCCACCCTTTTTACCAGTGTATATTTTGTTTTCATTTTTGCTATTATGGTTTTATAGAAAGTTTGGCAGCCATAAAACGGTTTGAGAATTAGAGCGTTTGAAAAAATTTTAGATGACCTCTCGGTCAAAGTTTATAGTGTGAACCAGATTTGTCGCTTCTCCAATTTATTTTGCTACCTAAAAACCAATTAATCCAAGCGAATTAACAATGAAAATAGGGTATGAAGAAATTTGAATGGCAAACAAGTTTTGTTGAAAATCCTACACAATGGTTTATAGTTTTGGTTTTCTAAACATTAGCTGAGATGGTCTCGACAACTTCGTTTAGGGACATTAATTTTTGTTCGCCTGTATTGAAATTTTTGAGGCTTACTTTTTGATTTGCTCGTTCATCATCGCCTAAAAGCAGTACAAAAGGGATTCCTCGCTTATTGGCATATTTCATTTGCTTGTCAAACTTAACTGCATCAGGATAAAATTCAGATGCAATGCCTTTTGCACGTAAATATTGTAAGACAGAAAGAGCATAAGGTTCATTTTCTCCACCAAAATTGATGATTAAAACTTGTGTGGTGCTTGTCAAATTTTGTGGGAATAATTGTAATTCATCTAACACGTCAAAAATACGGTCAATGCCAAAAGAGATACCTACTCCGCTAAGTCCTTTTACTCCAAAAAGCCCGGTTAAATCGTCATAACGCCCACCGCCGCCAATACTACCCATTTTCACTGCTCCGGTTGTAACTTCAACAATAATTCCGGTATAGTAGTTTAGTCCGCGTGCTAAGCTAAAATCAATAACAATTTGACCTTGCCAATTTTCTTGTTTTAAGGTTTCGTAATAATGGAGAGTTTGTTGAATTTCTTCAATGCCCCTTTGCCCAATTTCAATGCCTTGCATTATCACACTAAGCTCTCTAAGTTTTGTATCGTTATTGCCTTCTATTTGTGTGATTTTTTCGATTGCTAAAATGCCTTTTTCTGAAATTCCACGTTGCTCAAGTTCTCTTTTTACGCCGTCCCAGCCTATTTTATCTAATTTATCAAGCGCAACTGTAATGTCTGTTAGTTGATTGGGGGCATCTGCCAGCTCAGCCAATCCGGCTAAAATTTTTCTGCTGTTGAGCTTGACGGAAATATCTGGAATTTGAAGTTTATGAAAGGCATTTTGGTAAATACAAAGTAACTCTGCTTCGTTTAGTAAAGAGGTTGAGCCGACAACATCACAATCACATTGCCAAAATTCGCGGTAGCGCCCACGTTGAGGGCGATCCGCACGCCAAACCGGTTGCATTTGATATCGGCGAAAAGGAAAGGCAATGTCATTTTGGTGCATGGCTATATATCGAGCAAAAGGAATTGTTAGATCATAGCGAAGTGCACGCTCTGTAATATCTGAGGTGTTTTTTCCGGAAAGAATTTGTAAAAAACCGGCTTCAATTTTGGCTCGCTTTTCAATGTTGTCTAAACCGTTATTTAGAATTTTAAAGATCAAACGATCACCTTCATCGCCATATTTGCCCATCAAGGTTGATAAGTTCTCCATTGCTGGAGTTTCTAAAGGTTGAAAACCAGAACATTCAAAAATATTTTTGAGCGTTTGGAAAATATATTGACGCTTGCGCACTTCAATCGGTGAAAAGTCGCGTGTGCCTTGTGGTATAGACGGCTTCATTTGGCTAAATAAAAAAAATAGAAGATTGTAAATAGTTAATAGAATGCGAAGGTAAAGGGTGTAATGCAAACGCAACCGATCTGTACACAGTGAGAAGCTTTTTTTACTGAACTTTTTTACTGAATGCTTTTCTCAATGATAGCTTCACAGGCTTTGTCAATCATGTCAAAAACAGGTGCATATCCGGCTTCATCGCCATACCAAGGGTCAGGAACAGAAATGTTTTCATTTTCGTACAGTTCATCCATCAATAGAGATACCTTATTCATGTCGGCTTGTCTGCCGCCAATTTGTTCAATCTCGTTATATACATCGGTAGCCATTGCGTATATCTTATCGTAATAACTAAAGTCAGCAACAACAAACTTCCTGGCTCGTTGCCCCGAAATATCTATTCCGTGTAACAAACAAATTTTTTGTGAAAAGCGATGAGGGGGTTCACCAATATGGTAGGATTCGGTGCCTGCTGAATCTATTTGCCAATGTAATCCATGTTGTTTTGCCTTGAATTTTAAAACACCTTCTGCAATAGGCGAACGACAAATATTGCCCAAACAAACCATCAATATGCGCATTGTTCAAAATTAGTTAAGTGTAAGAAAGCTTGAATGATTCATTGATTTTGGAGAGTTTGTTGAAGCGAAATTAGAATACACGATTGATGCCAATCACATATCGCCAGCCAAAATATTGGGGGGCGGCATAGGGGGGGCGGTTAATGAAACAGGGTATATCAAATCGAAGTGTGAGAGGCTTTGCTTTGTCAAATACGCCCCATTTTTTTATAGTGAAAGCTGCACCAATACCGGCATCCAGCCTAAGATCACTCCATTGGTTTGAAGGAGTGGCATTGAGAAAATCATTGATGTTGTTCACTTTGCTTAGTTCTATTATGCCTCCATCTAAAAAACCGTAAAGATCAACGTGAAGCCAATTTTTGGTTATGGTTGGTTGCAGTTTGATATAGTTGTCCACATCCAGTTCAACATTAATTGCTGCACCACTTCGACCTTTATAGCCAATGTAGATATCGCCATTTCTTTCATCGGCAATAAAATAGCCTGCATAGCCTCGTAAGTTCAAGCCACCGCCCATTTGAAAATGATTGGTTTCGTATCGTGAAATTCCACTAAAATCATCAGGAATATAACCCACACTTCGAGTGTATTTATTGTTCATCAAATCTTCCGGATTGGCACCTGACATCCATAAGGCACTTTCATAAGGAATATTAGTGCCGATCCCTATACGGGCAAAAAATCGAGTTCGTAAGGATAGTTTTCCAATGGAGGTATTGTGCAAGTGGTTGATTTGAATATATCCATAATTGAAGGCTCCGCTATCATTACCGGTTAATAGAGGTGCACGCATTGTCAACACAGCAGATCCGGCACTTTTAACTCCTTGATAGGTGCGACTAAGAACAATATTTAAAGAGTTGTTGGGTCGAGAGCTGGTACTGCTCCATTCATGTGGATACAATAAATAATCTTTGTCGAAACTAAGGTTAGGACGCCAAAGTGTTTGATAGAAAAATTCAGCACGAGTATTTTTATTAGGAATCCAATTGTGGCCGATACGCCCATACACTAACCCGTCAAGAAACTGAATGTTTATTTGTTCCTCATGTTCGGGATGGCGTGGTGATACGGGTGAAACATAGTTCAAGCTAAAGTTTACCGGTGCATATCGAGCATACCAGCTTTCACTTTTTCTACTTAGAAAATTTTCTTCCTGAAGTGCATGAGTATTCCACCATACTGATGCGTTAAATCGGTGCATAGTTCGCAGATAATCTCCTTCAGCATGAACTCCTAACTTGAGCCCATCAACGGCATTCCACCATAAATCTGGGCGAACCCATAGCTGATAGTGCCTTCTATCTAAAATTGAATTTACGCCACCATCTAATTTTACTTGCCAAGAGAGTTTTCTGGGAAATATTCCGCGTGAAAAATTATTATCTAATGGATAAATATCTGCAATCCGATTGGAGGTATCAATCTGCACACTTTTGATGCCGGATGGAATATTTACGAGTGCAGTATATTTAGGTTGGATTTTGCTCCAGCCATACCATTTAGGAAGCACTACTGCATTAGTTTGCTTAGTAAACCAAGTATTGGGAATATGAAAATCTTTTAGTGTTCCATCGTTTGAAGTAACTGTAAAGTCAATTGGCATTTGCATATCGCCAACACGTTGAAACCTGATCCTAAAGCTGTCTGTGCCGGGGATATGCTTCATTCCATCAACTCGATAGTCAATAGTTTTAGTTGTTTCAAACCATTCATCAAAAAACCAATTGAGATCTACGTGGGTAAATTGAATGATAGATGCTTTGAAGTCTTCGAAATAAGGATGTGCAAATTTCCATTGATTAAAATAATGTTGAAGGGCGGCTTGAAATAAGGAATCGCCCAGTACATATTGCAAGTTATAGAGCATGGTTGCTGTTTTATAATAGACCATTCCATATCCACCTTCATGTCCAAGCGCATCGTTAAAGTCATTGCTGTGAGTGTTGATGGGTTTGGGTTCTCCGTTCAAGGCAGTATATAAATATGAGTTGAAAACTCTTGCATCTTTTGATTGAGTGGGTTGATAAAAAAGACGACGATATTTTGATTTTGGCAAACCTTCTTTGATATACTTTCCATCAATTTTATTCAAGCCCCAAGCCGTAATAAACTGGGTGAAACCTTCATCCATAGCGGCTCTATACGTTTCGTTACTGCCCACCATTCCGTAAAACCAATTGTGTCCGATTTCATGTACCAATAATCCTCGATAGCCCGGTTCTGAGCCTCCATCTAATGTTAGCATTGGATATTCCATCCCATCTGCTGCGTCAGCTGCAACCATTTTAGGGTATCCATACATGCCAATATCCTTTGAAAACGTTTCAATAATTTTAGCAACTAAGCTGCCACTATTTTGCCATCCTGCTGCGTGAGGCTCTTGTACAATACCTACACATTCTACACCATTCCAATAGTCAGTAGAAAGCCTGTAAGACGGATCCGCTGTAAAAGCAAAATCATGTACGTTCTCTGCATGATAAAGCCAAGTTTTTCTTTTTTCTTTTTCATACGGAATAATGATTGATGGCGCTTCGTTCCAAGCCTTTTTGGCAAAATGTTTTACATCTAATTTCTCACGTAAATCATCGGGTAATGCTTCCTTTCTGTTTTGCAAAATTCCGGTTGCTTCTACTATATAGTTTGAGGCAAAATTGAGCGATACATCATAAACACCAAAGTCGCCATAAAATTCTTTGTTTAAATGTTGGTATGTATCCCATCCAAACTTGCGGTCATACACACATATTTTGGGAAACCATTGCACGCCATTGTAGTGCATAAAGCCCCATGCAGGATACATTTTCATCCGACGACGGGTGCTTCCGTTATCAAAATAGGTGCGAAAATTCATGCTGAATGTTACACCTGAATTAGGGTATAGTGGTTTGTTTAAAAATACTTTTAAAATAGTGTTGTCCAATTCTGATTTGGCAACTTGTCCATCTACTTTAATGTTTTCAACAACAGTGCCTAAGCCGGCAGCCTCATATTTGCCAAGTTGTATTCCTACACTTTGCTCTTCTTCAAGATGGTGGAGATAAGAACCTTTTACAAAGGCATTTTGAAAGAGGTGGAAATACACAAAGGTTAGCGTATCGGGGGAGTTGTTCCAATAGGCTAATTGTTGAGTAGCAGTGATGATATTGGTTGATTCATCTACTGATGCGTCAATGGTGTAGTGTACATCTTGTTGCCAATAATCCAGAACCGGTTTTCTATTTTTCCAGTAGTCCTTATTTGCTTTGCTTTGATATCCCTGAAAGTTTTGTGCATCTGCCAAAAATGTAGTGAGCAGAATGCAAATACTAAGAAGCCAAGATTTGATCATGGGGTGAAAATACAAAAGCTCAATAACCTATAATATGGTTACAAGGGAGTTCGTATATATGTTTTGAAATGAATGCCATCTCCTGCTATTACACTTCGATATTGTTTAGGTACTTGGTCAACATAAGTCTTAATCCATTTTGAATCGGGCATGTAGTAAAATACAATCGGTGCCCACACTTTATATTCTGGATGTACTTTGGTAATTACTTCGGCACATAAGGTATCTACTCCTTTTATTTGTTCTGCGGAAATGGTATTCGTTTGAATATGCCCCGGTTTGTCTGGATTTAATTTCCAATCATCGCCACACACACCATCTGTTACCATGAAAGGAATATTTTGAAGCCTTGCTTTGCGAAGAGCCTTGCCGGTATTGCGATACGTCGTTATGTAATCGTGATACTTTTCGTAAGTAAAGTTATTGATACACGAAGAAATGATGTTGCCAAATAGTGCAATGAATAAGACAAAAGCTATTCCATTTGATATTTTCTTACGCTCAAATCGGTTATAGATTTCGTCCAGTAAAAAAATAATTAAAATGGAAATGGATGGTACCGTATAAGCAGTCAGTCTTGCAACTCCGCCGATTATTTTTCCGGTAAACAAAAGTGCCATCACAAGCAACAACAGCAAGACAGCATAAAGGCGGATATAGTCGGCAGTATGAGCTTGTTTCCACCTTATTTTGCTAAGTTGTAGAAGGGAAAAAGTAAATGCTGAAAGTCCGATGATTCCAAACACTATTTCGAAAATAAAACCGGACCCTACTAAGGCAAAAAGATTCCATAAATCTCCCAACAAGGTTTCTTTCTGACTATGATAATAGGCTCGCTGATAAGAAATATACATCTCTTTATTTCCCATCACATTCTTAACATCAATGGCATAAAATATTAAGATGGAAATAACGGCTAAAAGAAGTGGAAATATTATTTGTGCCCACTGAATGAACGAACGATTTTTTTCTCTTTCATTCCATAGTTTCCAACTAATTACTACAAATATTGGAGCTAAAACAATCGGGTATATATAACTCAGAAATGGCACAAAAAGTAGTGAACAAGAAAGTAGCCAATAGCTTATCCGGCGTAGTTTATCTTGTATTGCTTGATTTAAAACTAATAATTGCCCAATAGCTAATAGCGACAGCAAAATATCCATCTCATATTGCTTTACTTGCACCATATAGTCAGTAAATGTTTGAGAAGAAAGTAGAATCAAAATAAACAAGTAACTAATCAGATTACGATCCGGATAGATGCGGTGATGAAGGTGAAAAACAAATAAGGCACTGATGCCGGAAATTATTAAAGGGGGTAGCCGTAATGCGATGTAACTATAATCGAAAGTAGCACTAATGTATTTGAGCAGGGTTAAATATACTCGTGGACATTCTTGTAATAAGTCTAACCTTCCCCATAGTTCGGGTACGGATTTGAATTTTATGTTGTAAATCAATCTCCATTCATCATTCCAAAATGGGCGGATAGGAAATAAAGCTTGAGCAATTCCAAAAGCAAAAAGAAATATGGTAATGGCTACTACTGAATATCGAATCAGTTGGTTGCGTTTATTCGGTTCAAAGTGATTACTAAGCTTCATGAGAATGTGCAATCTACAAGCTGAAAACGTTGTTGAAACCTAAGTTGGGTGAAAATAGATTGTAATGAACAGCCTGTTTTTTTTATACTCAAACTACCATTTTACTTTTTGTAAGCGTTGAAAAAAGTCTTTTTCTTTTATACCGCAATGTTTCAACAATGCACTTAATTCATCGAATGAAACCAAATCGCTTTGGCGAGCTTTCATTTGTCGGGCTGCATGATAAGCAAAGTTTCTCCAGTCATCACCAATTGCGGTCAATTCATGACTCATGACTATCAAATCGTCTCGATGAAGCTTTTCGCCGGCTTCTTGCAAAAAGGCAGCATATAAATAACGAAATCCTGCACCGCCGGTTCCTATTTCTTCTTGCATTCTAATGATGTTGCCAAGATAAAGGGAAGCCTTTCTGGGCGGTAGTTTTGAAGGATATGATTTGATTTTTTCGGCAAGAAAACCTATTGCACGATTTCCAAACCACGGTAAGGGAGGAGACAGCATGAAGAAACAGGTTTGCTTGATTCCTTCTTGAATGGCTTTTTGAAAGTCTATTTTTGGGGGAGTATTTGTAATATAATACATGAAGCCTCGTGGCTCTGGCATACCTTTCGCAAATCTTGCTTTTGCCAAGTCTTCCGGTGCAATGTTTGTTTGATTTTCTAAAACAGGATCGCTTACTAAATATTGATTGCCTTCTTTGCCATAAATGATAAGGTTGTGTGCATTGAAGTGAAATCGAAATGCTTCCGGTAAATAGGGTAGGAAATATACACTACTTAACATGCCGACTGGTTTTCCTGTTTGTAAAACCTTATCTAAGGCAAGCATTGCTTTTTCAGGCGATCTGAATTTTTCAGTATGTACACTAATTTTTAATCGTTGTGCTACTCGCTTGAAAATAGCACCTGGCCATGTTCTGAATGTAGTTCCGGGTACGCCGCTAACTTTTATAAATGGTAAATGAGCAAAGAAAATTCCGGCACCAATACCAAAAGCTAATGGTTCGCTCAAGTGAATACCCTCGTGCATTAGTAGGTTTGATGTTACGCCACTTTCGCAATGGGCATGCTGATGGTGAATGAATGGTATTTGTTTCAATGAAGACTGGATTATGTTTTTCCAAAATTTATCAAGTCAGAAACTGAAATGCCAAATAGGTCGGCATAACGTTTGAGTGTCTTGGAATTGATGCGTTTAAATACTTTAGGTTTAAGATGTCGTTTTACTTGCCATTTCCATTTGCCTACATAGCTGGCTAATAAGCCAACGTCCATTAGTTTTAAGCGCATGAAATAGGCAATAGGACTTAGTGTTCCATTTAAGACGAATGCCTTAGTTTGTTGTAATTCTTCTTCCACCGCATCCCAAGCTTGTTTGGTGGCTTCGTTTTCTGCTTCCCAGCCTACAGAGCTAATGCCTGTATAGTGTCCTTTTTGATCCACTGCATACATCAGCTTTTTTAATTGGTCTCTTCCCTTATAGTGAAGAGAGTCTTGTGGAACTTCATTAATATCCATTGGTTCAAAAAAATAAACAACAAATGTAGTATGGAAGATCGTTTGATAAAAAAGGGGGAACCAAGTGTTTAGTTCCCCATTTTTAATTTTAAGGTTTGGTTTTTTATTTTTCGAGTTTCACTTGTTCGCTTAAATCATGGTCAACCAACACGCGGCCGCAATGTTCGCAAACAATTATTTTTTTGCGTTGGCGTATTTCAGATTGACGTTGAGGCGGAATAATGTTGAAACAACCACCACAGCTATCTCTTAAAATGGGAACTACTGCAAGTCCGTTTTTGTAGCTTTTTCTAATACGCTCATAAGCAGTAAGCAAACGAGCATCTACTTTTTCTTTAGCCG
The DNA here is from genome assembly GCA_018267925.1 of Bacteroidota bacterium. Classification (GTDB taxonomy): domain Bacteria; phylum Bacteroidota; class Bacteroidia; order Chitinophagales; family Chitinophagaceae; genus JAFIGV01. The sequence goes on from JAFDXO010000114.1 coordinate 16,855, forward strand.
AATTAGACTTTGTTGTCAGTTGCTTTTCTTCCTTCTCCGTTTCGGTTATGATTTTTTCTAATTCCTTTTGTTTCGTACCTAAAGCCTTTCGAACGATATCAATCTTTTCTTCAGTTGTCTTTTTTTGAATTTCGCGTTCTTTCAATTCGATATTCGCATCTTTGATATGCTTTTCGTTTAGCTTCACTTCAAGTTCTTGCATCTCTGTTTCCTTAGTGATAGCTTCAAACTCTCTATTGTTCTTAACGTTGTCTTGTTGTTTTTCGTATTTTTTAATTAAGGCTTGTGCTTCTTTTTTCGCCTCTGTTTTTTGAGAGATGAAAGTAGTGATACTGCTGATTTCTGCATCAATATTGGTAATGCGTGTTTGCAAACCTTCAATCTCGTCTTCAAGGTCTTTTACTTCCATTGGAAGTTCACCCTTCAGAGTTTGAATTTCATCAATTTTTGAATCAATTTTTTGGAGCGTTAGCACCGCCATTAGCTTTTCCTCTACCGAAAAGTCCTTTACATTAGCCATGTCAGCAAAAATATTTTACAGGATTGGTTGATAAATTGGATAAAAGAGGAGCAAAATTAGGGATTTTTTCTTTAAGAATGCGTGCTAATAGTTCCACAGTAAATTGTTCACTTTCATAATGCCCAATATCGGCAATAATGATTTGCTTATCTGCATCGAAAAATTGATGATACTTGAAATCGCCGGTGATGAAAATATCCGCGCCTGCTTTGATTGCATCTTTGAGTAAAAAACTGCCGGATCCGCCACAAATAGCTACACGCTGAATGGGCTTTCCCAAAAGCGAGGTGTGACGAATACAGTCTGTTTTCATTTGTTGTTTCACAAACGAAAGAAAGTCTATTTCGGAAACAGGATGTTTAAGTGTACCGATCATGCCTGCCCCTATTTCTTGATTTTGATTTTGAAGAGAAATAATCTCGTAGGCTACTTCTTCATAAGGATGATGAGCAAAAAGTGCTTTTAAAATAGCTTGTTCTTGATGTTGGTTTATGAGTACTTCAATTTTTATTTCCGATACGGTTTCTCTTTTGCCACCAGCTGTTCCAATTGTTGGTTTTGCATCAATATTTGGTTGAAATGTTCCTAACCCATCCGTATTGAAACTACATTCGTGATATCGTCCAATAGAGCCGGCTCCGGCTGCAAACAAGGCGTTTCTTACCGTGTCTGCGGCTTGATGCGGAACATAGGTGTACAGTTTTTTTAGATTGTTTGTTTGGGAATTTAAAATTCTTGTTTGCTGAAGTCCTAATCGTTCTGCAAATATGGCATTGACACCCCCAATCACATTGTCTAAGTTGGTGTGGGCGGCATAAATAGCAATTTCTTTTTTGATGGCTTGGCGTACAATTCGCTCCACATAATTCTTGCCGGTTATTTGCTTCAATCCCGAAAATATGATGGGGTGGTGTGCTATAATTAAATTGCAACCTCTCTGAATTGCTTCCCCCAACACCTCTTCCGTTATATCTAAACTCAAAAGCACTCCGCTCACCTTCATTGTCCTTTCGCCTATTTGAAGTCCACTATTATCGTAGCTTTCTTGGTAAACTAATGGAGCAAATGATTCGATAGCGGAAATAATTTCATGCACAGTCATTGCAAGTAAAATTTACCCGAAAATTAGAAAAGTAAAAGAAAGAATCGAAAATCGAAAAAGTTAGAATGATGCGTTCAGTATATCTTTTAACGATAAATTCGCCCTTGAAACAAGCCTAACCCAATAGGAATTTTTATTATTGTGTAGTTAGTAATTGTATATTTTCATTTTAATCCCCAACATTGAAATGCGCTACGCTAAGCGTTTCTTAATACCTTTTGTCGTTACGTTACTTCCCTTTTTTTGTATTGCCGGTCAATCATTTTTAATTGCGGATACACTCCGTTTTGAGTTGAAAGATGTAGAACGGATTTTTTTTGAAAAGAACTTACAACTTCTCGCGCAGCATTATCAAGTGGAGGCAGATAAAGCTATTGTGCAACAAGCTAGACTTTGGGATAATCCCCTGTTAGTTACAGATCAAAATATTTATAGCAACCACAAGTTTTTTGAACATAGCAATAACCCTGATGGAACTTACAACGGGCAATATTATTTTCAGATTCAGCAATTGATAAAAACTGCAGGTAAAAGAGGAAAGGTAATTAAGATAGCTCAAACAAATGCACAAATCAGTGAATGGCAATTTCGGGATCTAATGCGCAATTTGAAACTGCAACTTAGAAGTGATTTTTATACCATAGCACAACTAATCAGTAACCAGAATTTGTATGATCAACAGATGGTGCAATTGGACAAATTGCTGATGGGTATGAAGGCTCAATTTCAAGCAGGAAACGTTGCCAGAAAGGATTTATTGAGAATTCAAGCATTGCAAATGAGTACTCAAAAGGACGCATTGGATAATGCTCGACAGCTTATGGATTTGCAAACCGATTTGAAGAACTTATTGCTTATAAATGGAAATGTTTTTTTAATGCCTTTGGTGAAAGAGGAGAGCAGAAAACCATTTAATGAATTGCAAATTGATAATTTGCTTGCAAAAGCTCAAGACCAAAATCCAGAATATCATTTACGACAATTGCAATTGCAATATCAATCCCAAAACCTTGCATTACAAAAGGCACTTTCAATTCCTGATGTAATCTTGTCACCTAATTTTGATAAAAATAGCAACTATACACCCAATTATTGGGGTTTGGGAATATCATTTGACTTGCCCTTTTTAAATAGAAACCAAGGAAATATAAAGAGCGCGAAATGGTTGGTGAAAGCAGAAGAAACAAACCTACAACAAGCGGAAGTAGAGTTGAAAAATGGTGTGTTCGCAGCTTATCAAAAGCTATACTACACACAAAAAATTAGCGATCAGAATACTAAAGATTTCTACCTGAATTATGGTAGTTTGTATGATAATATTGTTGAGAGCTATCGTTTAAGACAAATAAACCTTATTGAGTTTATAGACTATTTTGAAGCCTATAAAGAAACCATGCAAAAGGAAATAGAACAGAAACTGCATCAACAATTGGCAGAAGAAGAGCTCAATTATCAAGTAGGAACGGATATACTATAAATTCAAAATCAAGCTTTTTTTAAAACATGAACCGTCTAATTATTTTATCCATGTTGGCATCTTTGCTACTATTTTCTTGTGATAAAAAGGAAGTAAAAGCAGAAAGCGACAACTTTGTGTTGAGTGATACTATGGCTCGAATGATTCAGTTGGATAGTGTCCGATTCTGCACTATGGACTACGAATTGTCGTTAAGTGGAGAAGTGAATTTTAACGAGAATAGTGTTATCAAAATTTTTCCTAGAGGAAGCGGACAAGTGCTTGAATCTAAAGTTTCATTGGGCGACAAGGTGAGACGAGGACAGGTGTTGGCAGTGATTAGAAGTGCAGATGTAGCCGGAAACTACGCGGATCTTAATAGCGCGAATGCGGATGTGATGATTGCAAAACGCCAATTAGACAATGCGGAAGGGCTATACAAAAACGGAATTGCCAGTGAACGTGAGTTTGCCGAAGCAAAAGAGAATTATCAGAAAGCATTATCCGCAAAAAATAAAGTTGTTTCTGCCATCAACATCAACGGTGGCGGCAATAGCAATGCGAATGGACAATATATACTTACTTCGCCAATTGATGGATACATCGTTGAAAAGAAAACCAATGCGGGCGATTTTATTCGTCCCGATAATGGTGAAAATCTTTTTACCATTTCTGATCTAAAGGACGTGTGGGTTATGGCAAATGTATATGAAACAGATATTCCTAAGGTAAAACAAGGATATAACGTGAAAGTGATTCCGAGTGCTTATGGTGATAAGGTGATGTACGGAAAAGTAGATCAGATAAGTCAGGTGATAGATCCACAAAGTAAGGCTATGCGGGTACGTATTGTGTTGCCTAATAACGAAATGTTGTTGAAGCCCGATATGTTTGTTCGTGTGATAGTTTCAAATATTGAAGGTTATCGAGCACTTTGTATCCCATCTAAATCTGTGATTTCTCAAGAAGGGAAAAATTATGTGGTGATTTACAACAGTAAAAATGATTTAAAAGTTTCTGAAGTAAATGTTTTGCATACTGTCAATAATCAAACCTTTGTGGGGAGTGGGGTTGAGGCAGGGCAATTGCTGGTGACAGATAAACAGCTTTTTATTTTTAACGAGTTGATTAGCAAATAATTTTCATCTCGTTACATCCGTGTTTGTTTTAAAAATTACAGAACCCTTTTTTACCCTTAATGTGAATTTAAATGAATCATAGCAACAACTTGTCAATAATTCAATTTACTGCTAAAAATAGAACAACCATCAATTGGGCAAGTGGAACCAGTACAGAGATATTTATCTTCCCTCGTGAAGCGAGTTTTGCAGAACGAAATTTTTTGTTTCGAATCAGTACTGCAACTGTTGAAGCAGATGAGTCAACCTTTACTCATTTTGCCGGAATAACAAGGCATTTGATGGTTTTGAAAGGCGAAATGGAATTGAATCACGAATCGCAGTACAGCAAACACCTCAAGGCTTTTGATCAAGATACCTTTTCCGGTGAGTGGAAAACATCAAGTAGAGGACGTGTTACCGATTTCAATCTCATGCTACAAAGCGGAAAGGAAGGATGCTTAGCTCATCAATTTGTTTCTAAAGGAGAAACACTTTCTATACACGGCAATTCTGATTATCATTTTGTCTTTTTAGCTGAAGGAGCAGCCATCTATCATGCAGATAAAAAAGTGGACAAGAGCGATTTGTTGTGGATTCCCAATGGAATGAGTATTTTAATTCAATCTGTCACCGATTGTGATTGGATCCTGATTAAGGTGCTTTAAAATGCGCACCAGGCAAGTATTTTGAAGAATTATCAAGGTGCTTTTTTTTAGATGCTATCAAAATTTATCCTACCTTTCCCACTCAATAGCTATGTGGCACAAGTTTTTATTTTACCTGAAACGCTATGGGTTTGCAGAGCTTGCCGGTGGCTTGATTGTTATTGTCATTTCAAGCCTTGTTTACTACTTCTCGGGCAACAAAATATTGGCAGCGTATGCCGGTGCTTTTGGTGAAAATATCGGATTTTATGGAGCAATTATTTTGGGAGATATATACAAAGCCCGCAAACATGCTGAGCAATGGAGTTGGGCTCATGTTTGGCGTGTGTTGAGGAATGTGTTGATTGAATTTGGTGGGGCTGAATTTCTTGATTCGCTAATTGTCCGTCCTGGTTTTATCTTTTTAGGAACAACGTTGTTCGAAAATTACCAACTGGGTGCTTTTTGTGGTGTGGTTGCAGCCGATATCGTTTTCTATGGGTTGGCTGTTCTGTCCAGTGAGCTGACAAAGAAATTTAGAAGGCAATAAAAAAGCCGACCTGAGAACAGGCCAGCCCCTATAAACCCTATCAAAGTCAAATGTACAATTCGGTTTCGTTATTTCCAAGATTTTTTTACCCTAACTTAAAATATCCCCTAAAAAGGGGGAGTAATTATGACAAGACAATTTATACTGGGGCTAAAAAATATATTTATTAACCCCTAATTGAGTATTGGGAAACGTGGAAAAATCCTATGATGTAAATAAGATAGAATAAAAAAATTACGGTATGATTCTGATTAGAACGAAGTGCTGAATTCAAGCAGCTTTCCGTTGTAGTTATAATAGTTGTTTCTAAACGTGCGTCAAAAATCAACCTTATTCTTCCTCGTTTTCTGTTTTATTGCTTTTCCGTTTAGATTGTTCGTGTGGTAATTTTCCCCTGCGCTTTTGTTGCCTTTCCTCTATGATGCTTCCTTTGGAGTCTTCATAAGCATCATCGGCGTTTAGTTCCTGTTCTTTGGAAACGGCAGCAGGATTTCCTTCTTCCATTCCTTCAGTTGCAAGCGCGTTATTAATATCAATCAAAAAGGATTTTTCCTTTTGTCCGAAGTCGTTTATTTTTTTATAGACCTTGTCAACATCTTCTTGGTTAGCAGGCGAAATGGACTCAGCAGGAGCCATAACATCTTTTACAAACTGACGTTCAATTTGCAAGTAGTTGCTAACAGCAGTTAGTAAGGCACGTCCATCACCTTCTGCATATAGACGGCGAATTGAGGATAGATTTTTGTCGAGGAAAGATTCATATTGTATCCTTGTAGGATTCAAAGCTGTCAAGCTTTTAGCAGCAATAGCTTCATCAAATAGTTTCATCCAATTGACTCTTTGAGCATCAGATTGATCTATAATGCTCATCAATCCCTTATTGGATAAGTCTTGAGCATGGCTGCAAAACGAAAATATCAACAAGAAAGCTTGTATAGTTAAGTATTGTTTCATTGAAAATAATTTCCTTTAAATATGGCTACTGTTTAATGCTTACAAGTTCATTTTTTCCATGATCCGCTCTAAATCATTGTCGTTGTAAAACTCAATAGTAATAGCACCTTTTCCATTTCTTTTTCTTTCCATTTTTACTTTGGTTGAAAAATGAGAAGCCATATTATCTTCGATACGTTTGTAGGCTGGAGGCAATTGACTGTCTTTGTGTTTGGTGTGTGCAACATCAGGGCGTTCATCTGCCAAAAGGTCTTTCACTAATGCTTCAACTTGACGCACGGAAAGCCCCTTTTCTTTTACTTCACGATAAACATACAGTTGTTGGTCAACCAAATCTAATCCGATAATAGCTCTTGCATGTCCCATAGACAATTCACCATCACGCACGGCACGTTGGATATCGGGTGGTAATTTTAGCAGTCGAATATAATTGGTGATAGTAGAACGATCCTTTTTCATTCTATCAGCTACTTGCTCTTGAGTCATGCTACACTCGTCCATAAGGCGTTTGTAACTCATGCCGATTTCAATAGCGTTCAGGTCTTCTCTTTGCAGGTTTTCAAGTAGTGCTAATTCAAGCAATTCTTGATCGTCTGCCGTACGCACATAAGCCGGGATGTCTTTTAATCCGGCTATTTTAGATGCACGCCAACGACGTTCACCGGAAATGAGCTGATAGCGGTTGTTGCCAACTTTAACGACGGTTACCGGCTGAATGATGTCATGGAGCTTGATGCTTTCTGAAAGTTCAATCAAGGCTTTTTCATCAAAATCACGGCGTGGTTGTTTGGGGTTTACTTCTATTAAATCAACAGATAGCCGTGCAATGTTTCCGGTATTTTGTCCGGATACAGCAGGTACACCTTCCGCAGTAACAGTTAATTCTTCGTCTATGCTGCTTAGTAAGGCACGAATTCCTTTTCCTAATGCCTGTTTCTTGTTGTTATTTGTTTGGGCCATTTTGGTCTATTTCGAGCACTCTATCTTCGCTCTTGATCTTTGTCATGTTGTTTTTTTGCAAAATTTCTTTTGCTAAATTCAGGTAGTTTACTGCGCCTGTGCTTTCTGCATCATACATTAAAGCCGGTTTGCCAAAGCTTGGTGCTTCACCTAATCGGGTATTTCTATGGACTATGGTGTTGAACACTAAATCCATGAAATGGTTTTTGATTTCTTCTACCACTTGATTGCTCAGTCGTAAGCGTCCATCATACATGGTCATCAAAATGCCCTCAATTTGAAGGCTGGTATTGATTCTGGTTTGAACAATCTTAATCGTGTTCAATAATTTTCCTAATCCTTCTAAAGCAAAATATTCGCATTGCACGGGTATTACAACGCTATCTGCTGCTGTCAACGCATTCACGGTAATCAGTCCTAATGACGGAGAGCAGTCAATCACCACAAAGTCATAATTATTTTTTACTGCCTCCAGCGCATTACGCATGATGTGTTCTCTACTGGGGTGGTTAATCAATTCTATTTCTGCCCCTACTAAATCCAAATGAGAGGGCAGCAAATGAAGGTTGGGTGTTTCTGTTTCTAAAATTACTTGCGATGCAGGAATGTCATTAACCATACAATCGTAAAGGCTGAGCTGAATATTTTTCAAGTCAAAGCCGTTTCCGGTCGTACTGTTTGCTTGGGGGTCGCCGTCAACGAGTAGTGTTTTGTATTCTAACACGGCGAGGCTTGCTGCCAAGTTAATTGCTGTGGTAGTTTTTCCTACGCCGCCTTTTTGGTTAGCTATTGCTATGATTTTTGCCATGCTGCTTTTGTCATTTTTTTCTTCTTTAGTCAATATTGTTTCTTATGTATGAATTATAGAGAAATGGTTTCTCCAATTTTGGGTAATGTGAGGTTTAATCCGGCTAATGTAAATTTATTTCTTGCTTCTTCATGATTAATTTCAATGTAGGGAAAGGTGTCGAAATGAACGCCTATTATATTCGAACATTGAATAAATTCGGCAGCCAACACGGCATCGTCAATGCCCATCGTAAAGTTGTCGCCAACTGGTAGAATGGCAAAATTTAGTTTTGCATATCGCGGTATTAATTGCATATCGAGCATCAACGAGGTGTCGCCACTATAATAAAAATTGCCTTCTTGTGTAGTGATAACAAATCCTCCCGGATTGCCACCATAGGTTCCATCAGGCAAAACACTACTGTGCATTGCGTGGACAAATTTTACGATGCCGAAATCTAATTGTTTTCGCCCTCCAAAATTTAGAGGGTGGGTGTGTGTTACTCCTTGTTTGGCAAGCCATTCTGTAATTTCAAAAGCCCCTAAAACCAATGCGCCTGTGTGTTTGGCAATAGATACTAAATCGGCAACATGATCTCCATGACCATGCGAAACGAGAATGTAATCAGCCTCAATAGAGTCGGCAGAAATATCTTTAGCTTGCGGATTCCCGGTAATGAAGGGGTCGAACAACAACTTTTTGCCCGATGTTTCTATCAAAAAGCAAGATTGTCCATAGTAGGTAAAACGCATGGTGGTCTTTTTTAATTGCCGAGGTTGTTGTAAAATAATTAATCTTGGTTTCGCAACAAAATTAACGCTCGAAAGCCGATTTTTGACAGAACTTAAAAGGAATGTGGAAAAGACGTTTCATGTAATTGGAATAATTTCTTAATTCTTATGTTTATCCGATTTTTTTATAAGGTTACATTATCGTAATTTTTATCCCCCTATTTTTATTCGCCCAAACGAAGCATGTAACTTTGCATTTCATGATGACTATTATTTCCGGCACCAATAGAGTAGGTAGCATGACGCTACGGGTAGCACAATTATATCAACAGATGATTTCAATTTATGAACCTAATGTAAAATTGTTGTCGCTTGAAGGTATGAATGTATGGGAAAGGCATGAAGGTTTTCTTCTTCTTGAACGTGAAATATTGATACCCTCAGAAAAGTTTTTGTTTGTCATGCCTGAATATAACGGAAGCTTTCCTGGAATCCTTAAAATGCTGATAGACAATTCGGATATTAGAAAATGTTGGTGGCACAAAAAAGCAGCAATTGTTGGTGTGGCAGACGGACGAGGTGGCAACCTGCGTGGTATTGATCACCTGACTGGAATTCTTCATTACATGAGAATGAATGTGCTTTACAATAAACTTCCCCTGTCTCGAATAAATGATGAAATTTCACCCGAAGGAGTGCTATTGAAGCCTGCTACTGAAGCCGTGATTCGACATCAAATTGACGAATTTTTGAAGTATTAAATTCATGCAAAAGCGTTTTTTGATTATTCTCGCACTCATTATTCTGGGTGAAGTATATAGTTTTATATTAGTTCGGTCATCTGTTCGTTCATTGCCCAATCCTTGGCGTTCGTTGCTATTAGGATTTTATGTTTTGGCAACTGCATTGACTTGGGCGAGCCTTATATTTTTTCGTCGAATTGATTGGGCGCATCTGCCTCATTTATCTCGAAATATTTTTGTTGCCTTTACATTGGGCTTTTTGGTAGCAAAAATTTTAGTTGCTACCATTATGTTGATAGATGATTTGAGGCGAATTATTTTAGGGTTATCACTCAAATTTTCCGAAGGGTTAATATTGAAAACAGAGGCACGACCCGGAATGAATCGTTCTCAATTTCTGAAATCCCTTGCCTTATTTGTAGGGGGTATTTCAATTAGTGGTTTTGTCTATGGTATTACCAATAGATATAACTATCGAGTGCGTAAATTGGCAATTCGTTTCGATCATTTACCGCCTTCATTTCGTGGACTGAGAATTGTACAGATTTCAGATATTCATTCAGGTAGTTTTGATCAACGAATTGCAGTAGCAAAAGGCGTAGAAATGGCTTTAAATCTGAAACCCGATATCATCTTTTTTACAGGTGATTTGGTGAACAATAAAGCGGATGAAATTGTGCCTTATCTCGATATTTTTTCTAAACTGAAAGCACCCTTGGGTGTATATTCTACCTTGGGCAATCACGATTATGGAGATTATATAACGTGGACTTCTGCGGATGCCAAAAATGAAAATTTACAAACTCTTAAAAAGCATCATGCAGAAATGGGTTGGAGGCTATTGATGAACGAGCATGTGTTGATAGAAAAGGGAAATGAAAAAATAGCTGTTATCGGTATAGAAAATTGGGGTGCTAAGGCGGGTTTTCCTAAATATGGCGACATGCGAAAGGCTTATCAGGGATTATCTGAAGCGGATGTGCCATTTAAAATTCTTTTATCACACGACCCTTCTCATTTTGATGCACAAGTTGTGCCGCAATATCCTGATATTGACCTTACCTTGAGTGGGCACACGCATGGAATGCAATTCGGAGTAGAAATTCCTGGACTGAAATGGAGCCCCATTCAGTATGTATATTCAAAATGGGCAGGGTTGTATAAGGTCGGCAAGCAACACCTTTACGTAAACCGTGGCTTCGGTTTTTTAGGTTATCCCGGTAGAATTGGCATCTTACCTGAAATTACCTTGATTGAGTTAACTTAATTTCTTTTAAGATAGCATCAATGGTTTGTTGACGTGGCTGAAGCAAGTCTTTGGCAGCGGATTGTAGATGCTCGGACATTTGTTTAGTCAAACTTTGTAAAGACTCTCCACTATTTACTTTTTCTTTTGGTGTAGTTTCTTTGTTTGGTAATGGTTGGAGTAGCATTTTACTCATGAAAGAAAGATTTTAAAAATAAACGATCATTCAATTAATTTATTGTGCTAACAAGGTAGAAAGGTATGTTAATAAAGTCAAGGAAAGAGAAATAATTTTTTTACGAAAAAGCGAATTGGACATTGTAGTTCCATAACCCAACTTGCAGGTAAATCTTAAAATTTGGATAAAAGGGATACAGTTTTCAAATTATTTTTGAGTGGTTATCCGTAGGGGGGTACAGGTTTAAGCTGCGTATTTAATTGTAGGC
>JAFDXO010000115.1 GCA_018267925.1 Bacteroidota bacterium
AAAAATTACAAAACCAAAACCCTATACCAAAATTAAATTTGTAGTACACAAAACTGAACTCAAAAATTTGCAAACGCCTGTAAACAGAATCTTTGAAAGTGGATAGCTGCAAGTTGGGTTAATGGACTTTGTTGCCGGACCCATTCCTGAACTAATTTCAGTCAAGCGAATTCATGGAAATGCAGCATTCAGTTTGTTATCCTTGTTTATTCAATAGTTGACACTATATTTGCACCCCTTTAGTTCTTTTTCAAGTTAAAAGCCCGGGTGGCGAAATTGGTAGACGCACTGTGTTCAGGTCGCAGCGCTCGCAAGGGTGTGCTGGTTCGAATCCGGTCCCGGGCACTTAACCACTCTTCAAAGATATCAGCAGAAACCACCCCTACAATGCCTAAAATTTCATGATTGGAGTCGGCATCCAAATGTTCTCATGTTGTCCACCGTCATATGTATGCCCGCCTTCAATGCGCTGTGCGAAAAGTCTATATTACTTTCCGTTGCCGTATCATGCCGTTTCACAGTTGGGTATAGCAACTCTGCGTGTTTGCTGCTGGTGTTGAAGTTGATTGCACCGGCTACGCCACCCCCGCGCCAAAATTCCTGCGAAAATATTATCTCTTTTAGACTGTCGAATAGGTTGTCAAATGACATTCTAAAAAAACTTTCGGATAATTGTAATCTTCGATTATTTTGATGCCTTAGTTTTCAGGCGTTTAACTTTTTAAGTAATTTTTTTCTCAATGATCAAACCACAGCTTTCCGAAAGCGAAATAGAAGGTTTACTAAAAGTATTAAAAGCTCGTTTTGACAAAAATAAGCATAGGCATCAGGGCATAGAATGGAAGGAGGTGGAAGCGCGATTGGTAATGCAGCCTACTAAGTTATGGTCTATCAATGAAATGGAAGGCACGGGAGGCGAACCGGATGTAGTGGTTTTTGATCCAAAAGACAAGATGTTTGTTTTTTGTGATTGTGCTTCTGAAAGCCCGAAAGGAAGAAGAAGCATTTGTTATGACCACGAAGCATTGGCATCCAGAAAAGAACATAAACCCAAAAACAGTGCTGTAAATATGGCGGAAGAAATGGGAATCGAGCTGTTAGATGAATCTCAATACGGTCATTTGCAATCTTTAGAGCAGGTTGACTCCAAAACATCAAGTTGGCTAAATTCTCCCGAAAGTGTAAGGAAACAAGGCGGTGCTATCTTTGGCGACTTTCGGTTTGGACGTGTATTTTACTACCACAATGGAGCAGAGTCCTATTATGCCGGAAGGGGATTTCGAGGGTTGTTGAGGGTATAGACAAAACGTAGTTGGGCTTCTTTTGCTGGGCGTTATGAAGTGTTGAGCGTGAGCGGTAAGTTGCCCCAATTGCCATAGCCTAAAACTGTGGTTTCTTTTTTAAAAAATAAAGCTCAGTGCTGCATTTAGTAATAAGGTGTTTTAAAAAAATAACCTTACCTAAGTATTAATTATTGTTCATTGTATGAAAAAATCTCTTTCTCTGCTTGATTACTTCGATACTGTTTTTAAAGGGATCGGTCAAATCATGCTTCAGGAAAATCGTTGGACGGGCATTTTGTTTTTTGTAGGATTGTTGGTGGGAAGTTGGCCATGTGCTATTGCTTGTTTGTTAGCTTCAATTGTAAGTTTGGTAACTGCTCAGTTATGTCACTACAATGTATCGGAGATAAAGTCGGGTCTTTATGGCTTTAGCCCATCTTTGGTGGGTGTTGCCCTTACTTTTTTCTATCAGCCCACCGGTTTAATCTGGTTTTTGATTGTGATAGGGTCTATGGTTGCTGCCATGCTTCAGCATTTTTTTCTAAAGCGCAATATTCCGGTCTTTACGCTTCCTTTTATCATAGTAAGTTGGGGCTTGATTTTTATGATTAACAAATGGGCCAAAACACCTGCTTCCATTTTGTTTCAAACACCTCATTCAATTGCTTCTTACGATCCATATTTGATTCCACTAAGAGGATTTGGTCAAGTTATTTTTCAGGGACACTTTCTTTCAGGTGCTTTTTTTGTGATGGGGGTTCTCGTTAATCGCCCTGTTGCTGCGTTGTATGGCTTATTAGGAGCTTTATTGGGGGCAGGAATAGCTTCGGGTCTTGATCAAAACCTCGAGTTTATTTATGCCGGACTATTTAGTTTCAATACGGTGCTTACTGCCATTGTTTTTGCGGGAAATAATAAGAGCGATATGGTTTGGGTGATGATAGGAATCATCTTTACGATATTGATACAATATTTTTTGGTGCGTTATCATCTGTTTGATGTTGTAGGTGGCGTGTTAACGTTTCCATTTGTTGCGGGCACATGGTTCACTTTGATCCTTCAACAATTGTTTCTTAAAAAGGCTTAGTATTTGTAGGATACACATGCTTTAGAAAGGGAAAAATTTATTCCTTTTTTTAAAAGATGAAAAATAGATAGCCCTTCATTGAAAGGACGGAAATCAGTAAAAAGTTTTGCTAAGAACAAACATTTAACCTGTACCTTTGCGAAAATTTTCAAAAGCAGCCTATGCGCCGTTCATGGTGGAAAGTGCTTTGTGTGCTTTTTTTGGGTTATAGCATAGTGGCGGGATTTCTCTTTCCTGTTCCTGCCCTTAATATTGTCAACGAAACCATTCGTAACCTGTACTTCCACGTTCCGATGTGGTTTACCATGATTTTGTTGTTTTTCGTTTCCTTTATTTATGCCTTAAAATATTTGCGAACCGGACGAATAAAAGACGATATTTTTTCCAGTGAACTTACCAAAGTCGGTATTTTATTTAGCATTCTGGGAATGATAACCGGAATGGAATGGGCAAATTTTACTTGGGGTGAGCCTTGGAGTAATGATCCCAAACAATTAGGTACAGCAATTAGCATGTTGATTTATTTTGCTTATCTCGTTTTGCGCGGTGGCATGAAAGATGAAGAAAAGCGGGCAAGAATAAGTGCAGTATATAATGTCTTTGCTTTTGCGCTAATGATTCCATTGATATGGGTCTTACCACGTATGGTTGACTCTCTTCACCCAGGCAGTGGCGGCAATCCGGGCTTCAATACTTATGATTTAGACAGCAATATGCGCTTGGTGTTTTATCCGGCTGTGTTAGGTTGGATGTTGATGGGTGTATGGATTTCATCATTGAGAATTCGTTTTTCCTTATTGGTAAACCACCATGAAAATAAGATGGTAATTTCTTAAATAATTTTAGAAAAACAATGCACAAGAATATATTGTTTACCATTTGCTTTTTTTTGTTTTCAAACCTGCTTTTTGCAGCCGAAACACAATCGCCTGAAATGGCAAATTCATTGCGATCGGATGGCAAAATTTACGTTGTTGTTATAGTACTCGCTACTATATTTGCAGGGATTATTGCCTTCTTAATTCACTTAGAAAGAAAAATTTCCAAACTCGAAAAAACAAGTCATAACAACCTTTAATTTTTAAACATTATGGTAGAAACAACCACTGCCAAAACCGCAAAGCCACAAGAGCATTACAGCTTCTTTCATGGCGTAGAACGCAACTTTGATAAAGCTGCAAAATTCACTCGTTTTGAACCCGGAATCCTGGAGCAGATCAAAGCCTGTAACTCGGTTTACAAAATGAAATTTCCTGTACGCATTGGCGAGAAGATTGAAGTTATCGAAGCCTATCGTGTTCAGCACTCTCACCACAAATTACCTTGCAAAGGAGGCATTCGCTACAATATTGATGTAAACCAGGACGAAGTAATGGCTTTGGCTGCATTGATGACGTATAAATGCGCTATTGTGAACGTTCCTTTTGGCGGCGGTAAAGGTGGCATCAAAATCAATCCTAAGAATTATACTGTGTATGAATTAGAAAAAATAACTCGTCGCTATACTTCTGAATTGGTTAAAAAGAATTTTATCGGTGCGGGTATTGATGTTCCGGCTCCTGACTATGGCACTGGTGCAAGAGAAATGAGCTGGATTGCGGATACTTATGCTTCACTAAACCCGGGAGATGTAAATGCGTTAGCTTGCGTTACGGGCAAACCGGTAAGCCAAGGTGGTGTGCGCGGTCGTACAGAAGCTACCGGATTGGGTGTTTTCTATGGTATTCGTGAGGTGGTGAATGTGAAAGAAGATATGGATCGCATCGGATTGTCAACCGGCATTCAGGGTAAGCGTGTAATTGTTCAAGGCTTAGGTAATGTGGGTTATCATGCTGCAAAATTTTTCTTTGAAGGCGGAGCTACCATTGTCGGAATTGCTGAATACGAAGGAGGTGTATATAATGCAAACGGAATTGATCTAAATGCTTTAGTAGCACACCGCAAATCAACAGGTTCTATTTTGGGCTTCCCCGGTGCTAAAGATTTTAAAGTAAGTGGTGAAGTGATGGAGCAAGAATGTGATATTCTTATTCCCGCAGCCCTTGAAAACGTTATTAATGCTTCAAATGCAGATCGCATCAAAGCAAAAATTATCGGTGAGGGTGCAAATGGTCCTTTGACCCCTGAGGCAGATGAAATATTGAATGCTAAAGGCATCATTGTTGTCCCTGACATGTATCTGAATGCAGGTGGCGTAACGGTTTCTTACTTTGAATGGCTGAAAAACTTGAGCCACGTTCGTTTCGGACGCATGGATAAACGCTTTAGCGAAAACCAAAACACTCAAATTTTAAAAACAGTTGAGAACCTTACCGGTCGCGCTGTTTCAAACCTTGAGCGTGAACAAATCATGCACGGTCCTGATGAAGTGGACTTGGTATATTCCGGTTTAGAAGATACCATGATTGGTTCTTATCACGAAATCCGTGACACTATGTTGAGTCTTAATATTCCGGATATGCGTACAGCTGCTTTTGTTGTTGCGATTAACAAAGTAGGTGTTGCTTATGAAGAATTAGGCATCTTCCCATAGTCGGTATAGTTTTTCTAAAGAGCCGCTTCTCTAAAGGAGGCGGCTTTTTTGCGTTTAACTTATTAAATTCTTGGAATCCCAATTCTTGTAAGGCATTCAGTAGTTTTTAACCCTAAACTTTTAGTCTATCAACTATTTTCTTTTTCCGACTTTTGGGTAGATGGAAAAACAGATAGAATCAGGCTGCCATTGGCCGGGTGAAGATGCGTTAATGCTTGCCTATCATGATCAGGAATGGGGTGTTCCTTTACACGATGATCAGAAACTTTTTGAATTTTTGGTTTTGGATGCGTTTCAAGCAGGTCTAAGTTGGAAAACTATCTTACATAAACGAAAAAATTTTGAGCAAGCTTTTGCAAAATTTGATCCTAAAAAAGTTGCAGATTTTTCAAAGGAAAAAGTAGAATCGCTCATGCAAGATGCCGGCATTATTCGGAATAGACTAAAAATAACCGGTACTATTTCTAATGCACAATGCTTTCTTGAAGTGCAAAAAGAATTTGGCAGTTTTGACCAATATGTTTGGCAATTTGTACACCACCAGACCATTATCAACAACTGGGAATCCGGCACTCAAATTCCAGCAAAAAGCCCAGAGTCAGATGCGCTGAGCAAAGACCTGAAAAAGCGTGGTTTCAAGTTTGCTGGCAGCACTATTTGTTATGCGTTTATGCAAGCAGCCGGTATGATTAATGACCATTTGGTAGGCTGTCCGAAACACGCTCTCATAAAGCAAATGCTTTAATAGATAAGCGTAGATTCAAATCTTGGACAAATTAAGGCATCACGGCTGTCTTTGTTGCGAGGGAAAAAACCACGACTAAATAAAGAAATCTCATACCCACCTGCTTGGTTGATGTACATTCTTTTTCCACTCGTGTTTACATCATAGGATAAAACAAGCCCCCAATTTTTGTATTCTAATTTTAAAGTAGGAATCACGGCATCTTGCCAACGATAATAGCATCCGGCTGAAAGGGTTAGAGTGGTGTGTTTCTCTATGTCTCTACTGCTAAAAGAAAACATGCCCCCACCGATTATTTCTTGATAAGGATCTTGCCATTGCGCATAACCATGTAATACCAAATGAATGCTTTCACTTAGTGCTGTACTAAGACCAAGGCTGCCTGTCCAACGAGTATTGAGACGAACAAAATTTCCATCATCATTAAATGTTTGTTTGGGCTTCTGAACATGATATCCGGCAATGCCAATATAGTATTGAGTTTTGTTTTCAGAGCCTATCGAACTGTTTACACTTACTCCTGCTCCTACATCAAAGTTATAAAGGTGATTGTTGGATATATTTTGTGCTCCAACAGAATTATTAAAATTGCCGGCTACATATTGGTTGCCAAAAGTCATTTTACTTACATCAATAGATCGCTGAAGATAGCCACCCGCAAGCCCTACGGATAAGAATGTATGATGTTCATCATCTAATGCTTTGCTATAATTGAGTGCCAGATAAGTTGCCAAACTATTGAAGTTTATAGTGCCGGCTTTATCATAATAGGCACACAAGCCAACGCTCAATACATCGCCGCCATCGTTACGAATAGGAATTTTTGTTTCGGCATTTATCAAAGTGGTATTAAAGGCAGTCGCAAAACTGCTCCATTGGTTACGATAGTTTACCGTAACACGATAGTCACCCGTGAAGATGCCTGTCAGTGATGGATTTCGTAAAATGGCATTTTCGTAAAATTGAGAAAAGTGGACATCTTGTGCTTTAGCCAAGCTATTTCCTAATATTGAAAGGACTAAAATTATTTTTAAAATAGATGATTTCATTGTGTTTGTTTTTTGGGGGTAATTGAAAATGAAGGATATTTTATCGAATCAGTGCAACATCGCCCTTAATCACTGCTCGTTCGCCTGTTGCACAAACTGCTTCAACAACATATATAAACACGTCAGGCTTAACAGCTACATTATTGACAGTGCCATTCCAGCCAAAGTGAAAATCATTAGCCGGAAAGTTTGCTGCTTGAAAAACGATTTCTCCCCAACGGTTGTAAATCATGAATCGGCTAATGGTGTTGATGCCTTTTCCCTGTGGAAATAAAAAATCATTTTCTCCATCAGCATCTGGCGTAAATGTATTAGGCATATAAAACACGCTACCATCGCACATCGCAGTGATAGTTATATCGTCAGATGCACTACAACCGGCATCATTTCGTACCGTAGCGGTATAGGTGATAGTTTGTCCAATAGTAGCAGTTGGCTTATAACAATCAGAACAACTTAATCCGTTTGTAGGTGTCCATGTGATGTTATGGCTTCTAACTGCATCGGCAATTAGTTCAACATTTGATCCCGGAATGGCCTTAAAATCTGGGGGTAATGTTACAGTCGGGGCTTCAAGCACTCGAACGGATTGAAAAAGCGTATCAGTAAAACATTGATTTTGGATTACTAAAACCTGATATCGGGTATCTGTTTTAGGGAAGGCTTTCGGGTTGGCAATTGTAGGGTCGTTCAAGCTTTGTGTAGGAGACCACATATATTGCACACCACCCGAAGCGACAAGTTGAGTTGAATCGCCCAAACAAATCTTTTGTTCATCGCCTACTTTTGAGAGTCCGTGTTTAATCACATTAATCTTTACGAAGGCTGAATCAAGACAGTTGTTTTTATCTGTTCCTGAAACCAAATACACTATTGTGTCTGTGGCACTTACACGTGGAGAGGCGCATTGAGTGCAGCTTAGCCAGGTAGCCGGTGTCCAATGATAATTATTGCCGCCGGTGGCGTTTAATTGTAGCGTTTGACCGTTGCAGAGCATTCTGTCTGGTCCTGCATCAACCAAGTTGTTGGGATAATTGCTTATGAATATTTGATGTGCGGTAGAACAGTTTTTTGCATCGGTTAGGGTGATGGTATAATTTCCATTTCCTAAGCCTTTTGCCGTGTCTGTATTTTGAACCGGAATAGTATTCCATGAATATTGATAAGGAGGTGTTCCATTAGTTGCTATTGCATAAGCAACGCCATCTTTTTCCCAAGTGCAAGCATTTCTAACAATTTGAGTGTTTAAAGTTAGCTGAGTAGGTTGGTTGATGGTGATTTGAGAGGTTTTTACACAACCGGCAGAGTCAGCTATTGTAACAGTGTATGTTCCTGCTTTGAGTGAAGTAGCTGTTGCTGTGTTTTGTATGGGAGTTGTATTCCATGAAAAAGTATAGGGTGGTATTCCGCCTGATGCAGTAGCTTGCGCGATTCCATTTTGTCCGTTGAAGCAAGAGACATGAGCGGAAACATTTGCAGAAGATTGCAGAAGCGTTGCAGGTTGTGTAATGGTTACAGAATTTGTTTTTGAGCACCCTAAACTATCTGTGATGGTTACGGTGTAGGTTCCGGCAGTTAAACCGGTAGCCGTTGCTGTATTTTGCACGGGTGTTGTATTCCAAGTGTAGGTGTAGGGTTTATGTCCTAAAGAAGGTAAAGCAGTAGCTGAGCCATTATTATCTCCTTTACAAGGAACATTTTGTTTGTTGAAATTAATGATTGGGCCGACGGCAACGGTAACACTATCTGTTTTGCTACAACCATTAGGATCGGTAACGGTAATGAAATATTTGGTTGAGGCAGCAGGTGAGGCAACCGGACCTGCACAACTATTGCAAGTTAAATTGGTGCTTGGTGTCCAAGTGTAGGTTACGGGAGTTGCCGCACTTGTTACAATTGGATTTAATTGAAGGTTTCCTCCGGGGCAAACGAAAGTGTCGTTAGGTGCTTTTAGATTGATGTTTGAAATAGAAACAGTAGTATGAAGTGTATCGGGACATCCAAAGCCAGTGTAAGGAGTTAAGATCACATGATATACGGTTGAAGTTGAAGGCGTAGGAATCGTGATAGTTTGTCCGGTGTCTATGGTGTTATATCCGGCATCTGTCCATGTATAGGTCATGAATCCGGGGGGCGCATTTAAGGTCGTATTAGGTGCGCCATTACAGTTTACATTTTGAATGGCAAAAAGCCCGCAACCCATATCCACATATCCATATCCAAAATGTCCACCCAGAGCACAATCACCACTGGCAAAGTCCACTGCAATAGTCTTTCCTGCCATTCCGGAAAGGTTCAGGCTTGCTGTTGTCCAATCTTTGTACCAAACGTTACTACCACTGCTAGATAGTAAAAAACCCGGAAGCGACGAGCCTGCTACATAGGTATATTGGGCGCAAGAAATTGGCATATTGGTTGTAGAATCAAAAGCTTTTACTTCAAACCGCGGCTTCTGCATACTAGTGTGAGACGAGCCGGGATCTTCAAAAACAACGGCATATCTATATATCAAGCTATAATTATTGACATTGTTGGGTACGTGGATATAATATCTGGCTCGTTCAGCTTCGTAGTTAACATTAGAGTTCCCAAGTTTTAATGAATAATTGCCTCCACCCGGAGCAACAGTTGGGAAATTACCATACGGATCTAATGTAGTTGCGGAACTTTGCAACGTATGCCGACCAGAAATAGGTGTAGTTAAAGTTGGTGTATTAATTGGACAACAGGAACCGATATAAAAGTTCCAATAGCTAAGGTTGCCGAGTTCAAAATCTAAATTTGGTGGACATGCTAACTGTGCAAAAGAAGAAATACAAAGGCACACCGATGCCATAGAGAGAAGCAAACGTTTCATTGTTGGGGTAATTTTGCATAAATGTAAAAGCGTTATTTGAAAAAAGCAATGGATAGTAGGAAAATACGTATATCTACGCAAAAAAAAACGCCTCATTAAGAGGCGGTTTGTAAAATTTTATTGGAATTTAGTTTTAGCGTCTGCCAAATACATTGGGACATTTTGTTTGCCAGTAGCTGGCAAGATTTCCAAAAGCATCAAAATAAATAGCTACAGAAATTCCACCAAACCAATACCAATCATTTGATTTGCTGTCACCACGTTGATATTTATAGTCGGGATAATTTCCATCCCATCCACGTACCTCGTTACCTCTGAAAGATAAGTCCACAGCTTGTTTGCTGCGGTAAGCCATCAAAGTGTCCATATTTACATAGCTGCGACTTACATCATCAAGATAATCTGTGGTAGTGTAGCGGAAGCCAATTTCAGTTGTAATCATTAAGGTTTTGCCAATAAAGAATTTCAAACCTCCACCAATTGGGAAACAGGCATTCACTAAGCTATATTGTTTCCGATCGGGATAATTAGGCAAACCTTGGCCTTCTGTGCTGAGCGGGCGTAGATATACTTTTTCTCCGTTTAAACCATCGGTATATGAATTGTAGTAAAACACACCTATACCTGCAAATACATACGGGCTAATTTTTGCTCGATCAATATCTACGGCAAACAGATTTACTTCTAATCCGCCGTGTACTTCAAAGAGTCCGGTTTCAAAACGAAGATTACGCGCACGTTTTGCAGGAATATCACTCAAGCTGTCAGCGGCGGTAAGGCGAGTATAGTTTGCGCCAAATCGCACACCTACTCGCGGGTGCATAAAGTACTTATATACGATGCCCATGTTTGGTTTATAGCCATAGCTTGGAAACCACTTGTCTTGTAAATCGCCGTGATAGTTACTCACGCCGGCAAATAACCCGATTTCGTGGTGGCTTTGCGCACTTACAAAAAGCGGCAACATCATCAGTAAACAACCTAAAATTCGTTTCAACTTTGTATAGTTTTATGGACGATAGCGAAAGATAGCAACAATTTCAGAAAAACAAGAGAGAGGGCAAATATTTCCTTTATTTTTTTGAACTTTATGTAAATTCATACATCAATTTGATGTTATCGCATGATATACATTTTCCCATAGCCGTTTTTGAAAAATTTGTCCACGTTGTTGGTTCCGCGTTGTGAGTTTCCATCCATGTTTTCTCTATGCTCTATATCATTTCCATTGATGGAAGTTACTACTCGGTATAAATACACTCCATTACCTAGTAGTTGTCCGTATTGATCTTTTCCATCCCATTTATATTCGGTTATGTTTCTACCAATATGGATAGGTCCTATTTCTTGACGTGTGATTTCCCGTACTACCTTACCTGTAACTGTCAAAATTTGAATCTTAAATTGGGTAGGGATTTCTGAACCGGTAAGTGTAAACAAAAATGCGGTTGAGGTAGAAAATGGATTGGGATAGTTCAAAACATTTGTGATGGTTGATTTTTGAATAACTTCAAATGCTACTTGATAATCAGATGGCCCGGCTTCGTTGCCACTTTTGTCCTTCCCGTAAACGAAGAGTTCATAAATTCCCTCTTCCGGCAAATTGGGGCGATATTCAATAGTGGCTTCATTGTTTTTTGATCCGGGCGAAGCAGGAATAAAACGAGCAATTTTGTTATCAAAAGGAATAGTTCGGGTAGTGCCTACATCGCTGGGATAGCGAATACGTAATTTAATCAAGCCGGTATCATCAAGCTTTAAAAATTTATTTTCATCTCTCATCACAATTTTGATAAATGGTTTGGAAGAAACAATGTCCCTATCTAAAATATGCACACCATCAAACGTTACGTCAATCAATGGGTTTCGCAAATCAGCTTGCACTTTAAAAGGCAAATAGCCAAGATTGTTGGGGTGATATTGTTCAGGTTGATCGTTATCTGGATTTGCTTCAATAAAAAAGATGTTATTGCCGGTATATATCTGTGGGTTGAAGTTGAAGTTGGCATGTAGGGTATCATTAGCCGGCAACGGGCGATATCTTTTGTTTGACAATAAATGGGTATTGTTTCCGGCATCTATCAATTTGTATCGAACCAACATACTATCCATTGGAAAGTCGGATATGTTTTCAATAGCCACTCCAAAGTTGAAAGGTTGTCCTACTTGAAGACTGTCGGACACAACCAAATATGCGTTAGGGTTTAGGGCAGCTTCCGGAACCGGACTGTATAATACACGCCAGTAGCGGAGTTGCGGACTGGTCAGCGTAATAGAGTCTAAACTATGCCACACCATTTTGATGTTGGGATACTGTGTTGCATTGATAAAGGATAGGCTGGTGTCTTGTGCATGACCATTGTACAATTGAGTACTTTGGTTGTTTTGGTCAATCCCCCAAATGATGACTGATGGATTGTCATTTTGTGGTTTGTTGTCAGTGCTATAACTCCATTTAAGTTGTTGCCATTGTTTAGCCGGTCCAATCACGACACTATTCATATCTCCATGTGGTCGAAGGGTGGGTAATAGAAAATCTCGAACAATTGTGTCTTGTATGTTTTTCCCTATGTATTGACGAACCGATGCGACATCCCCTTTCTTAGTAAAAAACATAAATGGACGAATGCTGGTAAATGAATCAATGAGGCTAAATCCTAAGTTTATTATTTTTTGATAGAGATTTTGTCCGGCATCTAATTTCCATTTATCTACAAAAGAGGAATCATACATTCCTAAGTTGATGATGTTGCGTACTAACACGAAGTTTCCTGCCGGAATACTGTCTAAGAAATGGGCTGCATTAGCTCGACCTTGCGGGGTATTAACCGGAAATTCAAAAGTAAAATAGTCGCGCGTGTCAAGGCATACAGGATAGGCACCGGACGTACCGTTGATAGAATCATTTTTCCAAGGAGCGTTTGTCAGTGAATCAAAAACGTTTATTTGCAAAGTCCCACCCCAAGGATAGCATCCAAGCCGTTGAATGTCGAACCCATTAATCATCACTTTTACAAAGTCTGCTTTATTCCATGGCCAGTTGGGAATTTGATCAGCATATACAGCATTGGAAGCGGTTACTACATTATAGCTTACCGGATAGCGAAACACACGTGTAGAGTCGTATAAAAGCCCATTGAAGGCATTTCGCATGTATTGAAAATAGTGGCTTTGATTCCAGCCGGGAGTGCCATTTGCTAAATAGATAAATGAACTATTAGCCCATTGATAAGATCCGTTTACAGCACTATCATAAGATGTGCGCCAGTAATAAACGGTGCTATCCGTAAATGAGATGGAAGGAGTCCATTTGATTACACCGCCACCACTAACAATAATTGTTTGTTGTTTTAATGAACTGTTGAACAACTGCGTAGTGTCAATTTCAATTTTATATTTTCCAATGGGACGAAAAGGGTTGAGGGTAGAGGCTTTCAGCGTTACTGTTGGTGTATTTACAATGCTGAATTCTTTGGGATAAACTGGAATTAAATTGTCTGAGTAAATAAAGATTTCAAGAGTAGCAACATTATTTGCTTCGCTAACTTCATCAAACTTATTGTTGTCATCAATCGTAACCGTGTATTTATTTAAACCTACATCAGCTATTTTATTGACCGGCAAATTGGTAAAAATTGTATCACTATACATCAATTTTGAGATGTACAGATATTTTAGTGTAGTAGTGTTTCCTGCGGGGTTTGTATGCTCTATTTTTATGCGCACTGTGTCATCAATTGCCTTTGCCAAATTGAATGCAATTAGTTTCAACGTAAATGAATCCAATGTGTTCGTTACGTTTGATGGAATAGAGGATAAGCGATTAGATGCAACGTGGAAATCGGGTTTAGGTAAACCATAAAAGGGTAAAGCCGGATCGCCTTGCAATAAAAGGCTTTCCAGTTGATAGTATGTCCCTTCTGATTGATCTGTGCTTAACAAACTATCGTAAGCTTCCATTTGGTGTGTGCCTATGGTTGAACCATAGTTTTTTCGGGAAATGCTATTGGCTACGGTAGGTAAATAAATTCTATGAAATTCTTGGAACTGAAGGTTGTTGCTTGCCAGTACAGATATTGACCCGCCAACAGGTGCAATTAAGTATCGTTCACTTAAAGTACGAATGGTAGAATTGAGGTTAAATATTTGGGCTACATCACATCCTAAAGCAATAAAATGAGGAAACTTTGCAACGGTTGTATAAGATTCGGGATCTTTAATGCTAAAGTCAAATCCATTCGATGTAGCATGTCCATTGAAGTCAATCAGTGATAAACCGGTATTGACTAAGCTGTCAATGGATTTATTGTTGACCATAGAGAGTGGATCGGTAGTGCTTTTGCTGATTGTGGTAATTTGTGCGCCCAAGGAAGTGTCCTTGAGTATGTCACCGGCAATATTGAGCGTACCTAAAAGATACTGTTGTTGTCCGAAGGTAAGCCCACCGCCAATATGTAGCACTTGTTTTTTCCAACCATCATTCTCGTGTGTAGGAATTCCTGTTGGTTTTAAGGCCGCTTCAAAAGCCTTTATTTTTTCTAAATAGTTCCCTACTTCTTGACCATTCCAAGCATTGAAACGTCCAACCTTCATTGCTTGCATTCGATTGGGAAGAAAATTGACAAAATCATTATCCGATCCAAGATCTCCGTATGTCGGCACAATGCCTGCATAGGGAAATAGACTGCTACTGTTTTGATACGTACGATACTTATGATACAGCAAACCCTTTCCAATGAAGAAGGCATACTTAGGACGAACGGAAAAACTATCGTAGGCATATTTTAAAAACCTGCTGATAGCTAAAGGATGAATATCATGTCCATAAGCAAACTGATCATACAATTCACGCACATCAACTATGGTTGCGTTATAGCTTCCACCGGTTGTTGAGGAACGATAGTTTTTATAATCAGTAACATAGTTATGTCCATTCACTGAAGCATCATAAGCTCCATGCGTAAGAATGATGTAATTGCCTTGATTGGAAATCGTTATAAAATTTTTAAACAAAATGGACTGAGTCTGAGAAATGGTAGTTAAATCACTACTTCCTTCTGCATAAATCACAAAGTCTGCCGCAGATAGAGATGGATCAATTAAGAAACGAATCTTCCCTGATAGGGCTACATTGCCTCCATACCATTTTTTGTTGGTTAAGTCATATAAGCGTGGATTGGTTCCGATGCTAAAGTTGTTGAATTCAAGATAAGTTGGCGAGTTGTTTGGAGGTAATGAAAACTGAAAAAAGGAAGTATTGTTAAAGTTGAAATCACGCGGATATTTTAATTCCCAAAACGAAACTCCATATTGATCAAACTGAGTGCCTCCTGTTAGAGCAATAAACTGAAGGGTGTTGCTATTTGAAACAAGGGAAGCAGGGAATGGAATTGTAAAATGCTTAGTTGCATCTTGAGGCAAGGCAGAATCCGCAATTTGTTGGTTGTTAAAAAATATTTTGATGTTGTCCGGTGCTACATAATAGGAACCTCTCAAAACAGCACTTCTCAATACTGCGTTCATGGGTGCAGCTATGGCATTTGGGGCATTAAATGTATAATTAATCGGTGCGCCAACCGGAACAATCGAGTCAATATATCCTTCTGCGTTATCAAATAGAGATAAAGGAATATTTTGGCCGGTATAGACTGTTCTTCCCGAATTGAAATTTCGTGTAAAATCAGTTCGAACAGTAGCTATGCAAAAAGGTTGAGGGGTAGGTGGGTTATTGGGAATATTGTTAGGAATGTTGGTATATCTCAGATGGTTGGATTGCGCATCGGTAGTCAGAAAATATACAGCAGTATCACTAAACAAACTGATGCCGTCATTAGGCTGAAATTCAGGCTTTATGTAAAGGGATTTATCTAATAGTCCATCGGCTTTTTTTCCATAAAATTCTAAATAATCGTTTATGCCAAATACCCCATTTGTAGTGGTGGATATAGGTTGTTCTACACCATCCAAATAAAGAATGAAATTGCTACCATTTACTGTTGGCGAAATTCCGGTTAAGGCAGAAAGTGGAACTCGATATATTCCATTCTTGCCTACTTTTATTTTCCAATAGGTTTTGCCGTAGTCAATCCACTCATTGCCTATTTGTGCCTGAGCATGGTATTGTCCTCCAAGCACCAACAGTAAGATAAGCGTACGTTTTATTCGATTCATATTTCTGCTTTTTTAGTGATGGGTACGCGATGAGGCAGATTTATTCTTTTGCTTTTTCAACTCTTGGTTGTCAAGCAAAACTCGTAGGGAAATGATATGCGTAAATAAGGGGTTAGATTGAGTTTGTAAACTGGTAAAGGCATAGTCAATAATCAACTTACTCACCTTAACGCCTAAACCAATAGAAGGTTGAAAAATCATCCTTTTCTTTTGGTTCATAGTGTCTTTATCGTCTAAGACATATTGGAAATTGCTCACTCCGGCACGAAGAAAAATAGAATTTTTGTAACTGGCTTCTATCCCTAATCTTGGATCTAAACTGAAAGTGCTACTTGCTAACAACGTATT
Organism: Bacteroidota bacterium; assembly: GCA_018267925.1. Lineage (GTDB taxonomy): Bacteria > Bacteroidota > Bacteroidia > Chitinophagales > Chitinophagaceae > JAFIGV01. The sequence goes on from JAFDXO010000115.1 coordinate 16,074, forward strand.
TCTATGTCCATCAGTTGTCAAGTCGAAACCCGCTTCTGCCAACAGTTGTATTGATTTGCCCGGTTTTACAAATTGGCGTGCAATTCCGAAATTAAATCGGGGCAGCATCACTTCATAAGATTTAACCGGAATGTCATTTCCGGTTTGATAGAACACTCGTTTTTCTTCATCCGTTAAATGAAAACTCCAAGCCGTGTAAGTTGTCGTGATGTCTTTTGCCATGATACCGAATAGCCATTGCTTATATCGGGCTTGAATGCCTAAGTCAATTCCAAATCCCCAGGCATTGGCCATGGTTCCTAAGTTTCGATAAATAATTTTTGCATTGCCGCCTATATTGGTTTGAATGTTTTTGTTTTTAAAAATTTTCAATCCCTGAGCGTAAGAAAGCAGAAAGGCATAATCTGCTGCTGACATAGATTTGAGCTTACTTTCATCAAAAGATCCGTCAGGCTGCACATAGTCAATTGTATTGGGGATATCATCAATGGCGAAGCGCAAAAAAGAAATGCCAACCACTCGTTTTTTATCTTTTAATGGCTTCACAATTGCCCCGTAATCATACTTTGCATTGCCTGAAAAATATTCAGCGTGCATCAATCCTATTTCCAAATCGCTGGTTATGTGCATCAGCCCGGCGGGATTCCAATAGCCCGAAGTAATGTCATGGGTTGATGCAGCTTGTGCGCCTGCCATGGCTAATCCTCTTCCGCCAACCCCAATGTTGAGGTATTCATTTACATAAATACGGCTCTGTCCTTTCGACTTACTAATCGAAAAACACAGCAAAAAAAACAGAATGGAATTGGTTCGTTTCATTCAAAATGAAAAGTGGGTAAAAGCGTATAAAAATAAGAGATATTAAGCAGTTAGTTCAGATACAATCAAGCAAATCTATCACTAACGAAGCAATTCAGACATTATTGCCTTCATTTAGTAACCCCATTCATCATGGATACTTACATTTGCAACATTTCATAAAAATAATTCGGATGAACCTGATTGAGGATTTGCGAGCACGCAACCTGATACACGATATAATGCCCGGAACGGAAGAACAATTAGCTAAAGAAATGACCTCCGGTTATATTGGTTTTGATCCTACTGCCGATAGTTTGCATGTCGGTAGCATGTTACAAATTACCCTCTTGCGCCGATTTCAACTTGCCGGACATAAACCGTATGCCTTGTTGGGCGGAGCTACCGGCATGATTGGCGACCCTTCTGGAAAATCAGCAGAACGTAATTTACAAGATCGTGAAACCATCGAAAAAAATATTGCCGGACAAAAAAAGCAGTTAGAAAAATTTTTAGACTTCAATCCTCAAATACCCAATGCCGCTGTTTTAGTGAATAATTATGATTGGCTAAAGGACTATAGCTTTCTCAACTTTATTCGAGATGTAGGAAAGCATATTACAGTTGGCTACATGATGTCGAAAGATTCTGTTCAAAAACGATTAGAAACGGGTCTCTCTTTTACTGAATTTTCATATCAACTTATTCAAGGTTTTGATTTTTGGTATCTCTACAACAACCAAAATGTAAAACTGCAAATGGGTGGTGCTGACCAATGGGGAAACATTGTTACCGGCACTGAACTTATCCGTAGAAAAGGCGGGGGAGAAGCTTATGCCATGACTAGTCCGTTGATTACAAAAGCTGATGGTAGCAAGTTCGGTAAAACAGAAACGGGAACCGTTTGGTTAGATGCAGAAAAGACATCTCCGTATCAGTTTTATCAGTATTGGCTTAAACTTTCAGACTTAGATGCCGAAAAATCAGCCTTGTCATTTTCCTTTCAACCAGTATCAGAAATTCAAGCATTGATTGCCGAGCACCGTGCAGCACCCCATCTTCGAAAATTACAAAAAGCTGTTGCAGAAGAAATGACCACCCTGTTGCATGGTGCAGAAGAATTGTCTTTTGCCCAAAAAGCATCAGATATATTATTTGGTCAAACCGCAGTTGATACACTACGTGCTTTGAATGAAAAACAATTGTTAGAAGTAATGGATGGAGTGCCTCAAGTGCTTGGTGAAAAGCATTCTTTGGATGGCGAAGGACTTGATTTGTTAACTTTTTTAGCCGATTCAAAAATATTTCCATCAAAAGGAGAAGCAAGAAAATTAATCCAAAACGGGGGTTTAAGCATTAATAAAGAAAAAGTAACTGCTCCCGATTGGCGTATTAAGCAGGATTTGCTTTTAAATGGCTGCTACTTACTGATCCAAAAAGGAAAGGCAAATTATACTTTGGCAATTTTTAGATAAACCCTTTCAGTAGATTTTTGATTACTTTGGGTGTACCATGAAACCGGCAATTCACCACTTGGTTTATTGAGCCATAATACAATGAAAAAAAAACAGGCTGTCTTTGTTTTTACAGGTGCATTGATGTTGATTGCCATGATTTGTACTTTTTGTAATCAACCTCAAAAGAGCAAGTCGGAATTATCTTCACAATGGCGAAATGTTTATGACTCATCTGCTCACTATGTAGGGATGAATGTGTGTGCATCATGCCATGCGGATATTTATGCCAGCTTTATGAAAACCGGTATGGGGCAATCGTTTGGCTATGCTACACAAAGCAAATCTTCAGCCGATTTTGGACCTCATGCTATAGTTTATGACACGATTGCTGATTTTTATTATAAGCCATTTTGGCAGAATGATAGCCTTTATATCATGGAATATAGGCTTGTAGGCATGGATACCGTTCATAAATTGGTTCAGCATATTGATTATATAGTAGGTTCAGGCCAACATACCAATTCGCATATCTTTTCTCAAAACGGCTATCTCTATCAAGCTCCCATCACATTCTACACACAAAAAAGAAAATGGGATTTAGCACCAGGTTTTGAACGAGGTAATAATAAGCGTTTTTCTAGAATGATAGAAAGCGAATGTATGACTTGTCATAATGCTTACCCTGATTGGGTAGCCGGAAGCCAAAATAAATTCTTACACGTAAAAACAGGAATTGATTGTGAACGATGTCATGGTCCGGGTAGTATTCATGTTGCCGAAAAGCAAGCCGGACATATTGTTGATACTTCTAAAGCCCCTGATTATTCTATAGTAAACCCACGACGTTTATCAACAGAATTACAAAATAATGTTTGCCAACGATGTCATCTGCAAGGTGTAGCCGTGTTGAATGATGGTAAAAGTTTTTTTGATTTTCGACCCGGTATGCAGCTGAGTGAAGTAATGAACGTTTTTATGCCGGAATATGAAGGTGGAACCGATAAGATGATTATGGCGAGTCATGTGGAGCGAATGAAGAAAAGCAAGTGCTATTTGAATAGCGGCAAAATGAGCTGCATCACTTGTCATAACCCACATGTAAGCATCAAGTTTACACCCAGAAATCAATTTTTAAATGCTTGCTTTAGCTGTCATCAACCGATCAATCAAAAAGATAAAAATTCCTTGATGGACTCACATGGATGCTCTGAAATAGAAACAATACGAGCTACACAAAAAAACGATTGTATTACTTGTCACATGCCACGCAATGGAAGTATAGATATACCTCACGTAGCCGTGACAGATCATTACATTCGTAAACGTCCATTAAGCGAAGCGGAACATCGGGGTATTACCGCTTTTTTAGGCTTGAAATCATTTAATAACAATCAACCCGATGCCCTAACTAAAGCACGCGCCTATATGGAATTTTTCGAGCGATATAATCCGAACAATGGATTACTTGATTCAGCTTTGTTTTATATAGCTAAGCAAAATGATGTAGAGCTAAAAGGTGAACAGAATAGGGATAATATGCGTGCCTATTTTTTGTTGAACAACTATTCAAAAGTGATTGAGTATGCAACCCCTTTACAATCTTCGAATATGCAAGATGCTTGGACAGCTTATAGAGTGGGTGAATCTTATTTCCAAACAGGAGTTTGGACAAAAGCAGAAGCATGGTATAAACGTGCAACTGAAATCTGGCCTTATTCGTTAGATTTTCAATCGAAATATGCAGTTTGTTTGTTGGCGCAGCAAAAAATGCAAGAAGCACAAAAAGTTTGTGAGTACATTCTGTCAGAAAATGCAAACCATGTAGATGCAAACACCAATCTGGGATACATTTTTATGCATGAAGGGAATAATGGACAAGCTTATAAGTTTATGCAACGAGCTTTGCTTTTAGATCCGGATAATGAACAAAATCTGATCAATATGGCTGTTTGGTTTCATGGCAACCAACAGTATTTGCTCGCTCAACAAACACTAAAACATCTTTTGCAAAAACATCCACAAAATCAACAAGCTCAAGCTATGTTAGCCGAGTTAAAATGAGCGCATATGGCGTGTTTATTTTCGATGTTTACTCTCGTCAATTAAACGATGATAATAAGCAGACATATCGCGTACCAAACGCTGATAAGAGAATTTACTTTGCACAAAGTCTTTTCCGAAAGCACCAAAATCAGACCGCAATTTTTCATCCTGAACCAGTTTCAAAAGAGCCTCAGCAAAAAGTTCTGCATTGGCAGGAGGAGTAACAAAGCCACATTTTCCGTCCATAACCATATCGGCTACGCCACCTACATGAGTTGAAACAACCGGACGAGAAGATGCTTGTGCTTCAATTAAAGAAACAGGAGTGCCTTCATTGTGTGAGGTTAGTGCTACAATATCTAACCCTGCCAACACCTCATCAATTTGTGTTAGCCAAGAAGTGCAAAAGGCTGTGGCTTTTCTTTTTTGTTCGGGATAATAGGTGTAATCAATGCCGGCAGCTTGAAAAGATGCTTCCATAGAAGGTCGCATATCACCATCGCCTACTACTACAAAACGAAGTCGTTTTGAGCTGGTATCTAACACTTTTTTAGCAGCAGCAACAAAAAGTTCGTGGTTTTTTACAGGTACAATTCTGCCAATAATACCGATAGCAATTTCGTCCTCTTCAATCTGGTATCGGTTTCGAAACAGTGCTCTTTTTTCATCTTGTCTTTGATGAAACTTATCTAAGTCTAAGCCTAAAGGAATGACTTCCAATTTTTCTTCCGGACATATTTTATACACGTTTGCCAACTCTTCTTTTTGACTTTGACTGATAGCCACTATACCACTTGATTTACGAGCAAGATAGCGTTCAATATGAATAAACATTTTTGTTTGCCAAGGACTGAAATAGCTATGGAATACATGACCGTGAAAGGTGTGTACAATAACCGGAACTTTACAAGCATCTGCTGCCAAACGCCCGATTACACCTGATTTTGCAGCGTGTGTATGAACAACATCCGGCTTAAATTTTTGAATGATTTCCTTTATTTTTTGATAAGCAATTCCATCTTGGCGCGGGTGAATATTACGGCGCATTTCATTCACCACAATGGGTTCTATTCCTAAGTCGCGAGTTAAATGTATAGCGTCTTGTTCATGCTCGTCTTTACCGCCAATTACAAGCATGGTTTCAAATTCCGGTGCCATATACCGTGTTAAATAGGTAACATTTATAGCGGGACCACCTATAATAAGACGATTATGAATTCGTAAAACGCGAGGCATGGATTAGTGAAGTCGTGATTCAAATGTATAAACAATTCAATTCAGTAGTGAAATTAATTCATGTATCGTTTCCACCAGTGTTGGAAAACAATCAAAGCCCAGATCGTTGCATGGCTATCGCCGGGATCGTTGCTCCGAAGTTTTTTCTTTAGCATTTCTGTAGTGCTAACATTAAAAATCCCTTGCTGTTGCACAAAGTTTTTTTCTAACAAATCGGCATCAATCATTTGCCATAATTCGTTTTTAAACCACCCCAGTAGTGGAATTTCAAATCCATGTTTAGGGCGGTTGTATAGTTCTTCCGGCAACATGTTTCGAAAGGCATCTTGAACAATTTTCTTTTTCAATTTAGCATCAATCTTATATTGAGATGGAAGCCCAAAGGCAAAGTCAACCACTTTGTAATCCAAGAAGGGGCTGCGAACTTCAAGGCTATTAGCCATACTCATCAAGTCCACTTTTACAAGCATATCACCGGGTAAAACTAAGTTCATATCTGCAAGCAACACTTGGTTGAAGTCTTCGCTTTTAAACACAGAAAGAATCTTATTTCTTTCTTCTTCTATTTCGCTTTTAGAAAGCTTTTGTCGTGTTGCTGAAGCTAACAAGGCATCTGTTGCTTGAGCATCATTAATGGAAGCCCATCTCCAATAGCGATCGGGCATGGAAAGGGTTGCGCCTTCTGCAAACCTATGCAGTTGACGAAACAGGTTGGTTAATTTGCCGTTTCTACTTTTGGGTAAGAGTTTCCACAATGGCAAACCGGTTCTAACCAAATTGTTTACAAACGATTGTTGGCGAACCTTCCATTCTGCGGCGTGTTTATTATATCCGGCAAAAACTTCATCACCGCCATCTCCACTAAGAGCTACGGTAACGTGTTTGCGAGTGTGCTTACATAGAATATACACAGGAATAGCAGATGAGTCGGCAAAAGGCTCATCTATATAATCAAGTACATCATGTACATGTTCTAAAAAGTCAGAATTGGAAAGCGAAAAGACGGTGTGATTTGTTTTATATTGATTGGCTACTAATTTGGCATAGCTTGTTTCATCAAAAAAAGCATTGTCTTTGTATCCGACTGAAAAAGTGTTGAGATGCTTAGTGTATTTACTTGCAAGGGCAACGATGATGGATGAGTCAATGCCTCCACTTAAAAATGCACCCAGTGGCACATCAGCAATCATACGCTCTTGAACTGCAGTGTCCATGTGCGAAACTAATTTTACCTTAGCTTGTTCATAACTCAAAGCTTCATAACGCTCAGGCATTGGTTGTAAATGATAAAAGGGTTTTTCCTCAAAGGGTATTCCTTCTTTTAGCTTAATATAATAGGCTGGACGTAATTTTCTCACACCTTTAATCATACTTTGCGGTTGCGGAACATAGTTTAATTGAAGGTATTGATATAAGGCTTCATGATGAAGTTGTCGAGGCATCCCAAAAGCAAGTAGGGCTTTCATTTCAGATGCAAAAGCAAAAAAGAGATCATCTTGATATAGGAGCAATGGTTTTTTCCCATATCGGTCACGTGCTAACAACAATTCTTTCGTTTGCTGGTCATATAAAGCGAAGGCAAAAAAGCCACTCAGCCAGGGCAAACAATCTGTACCGTAATGAATAAGCAAATACAATAGCACTTCTGTATCAGAAGTAGTACGCGGTGCTCCAATCTCTTCCCATATTTTTGTTAAGTATCGTTTTGAAAGCTCTTGATAATTGAATATTTCGCCGTTGAAAACGAGAATATACCTACCTGAAAGATCACTCATGGGTTGAGATGCCCCATTAGAAGTATCTAAAATGGATAGCCGCCTATGCCCTAATGCACACGGATAAGCTGAAAAAGTATTTCCACAATCAGGCCCACGCAAGAATAGTTTGTCTGTTGCTTCTTTTATTTTTGCAAGATTAAAATTCGCACTGTTGTTATAGGCAAAAATTCCGGTGATTCCGCACATGTAGGGACAATCGTATGTTGAATGAGATGGGATAAAGGTACGCTTGAAATTGGCAACAACAAGCTGTGTGAATATTGTGGATAACAGATTCTGAATTCAACCCACAAAATGATATAATTTCAACGCTCGAATAATCATAGGAATTTGACCTCAATGTTGTTTTTAGTTCAATGGAGTCCTGATGAGTTGAATAATTTCATCGTGCTGTTGGATTACCTTCTTTTACCCTTATACCTCTTTATAATCTACGTTGCAGCAGACTTTATTAGAGATAACATGTATCCCTTGGGGCATCCTTGGCGTCCCTATTTTATGCCAGCCCTTTCTGCAAAAATTATTGGTGCTATTTTTATCGGGTTGATTTATCGCTATTATTATGGTGGAGGTGATACAGCTAACTATTTCTTTCATGCTAAAGTAATCAACGGTGCATTTGGTGAGTCTGTGATCAAGTGGATCAATTTGTTGTTGCGGATTCCGCCTTGGTATGATGGTGCTTATTCAGATTATATTTCACAAATGTGGTGGTATGAAGCTCCGGCAGAATATACCGTTTCCAGTATTACCGCAATTTTGGGTACCATAACCTTTACTACTTATTTGCCAATTGCAGTTTTGTTTAGTGTCATTTCCTTTACGGGCGTATGGGCTTTGTTTAGAACCTTTGCTACTAAGTATCCCCAATTTACTAAACAAATTGCATGGTGTACCCTTTTTATTCCCAGCACCATAATGTGGGGGTCTGGAATTTTTAAAGACACACTCTGTATGTTCGGGTTGGGATGGCTTACTCATAGCGTTTTTCGAATGTTGATGAATAAGGATTATAGCATCGGAAATATCATAATGGCTATAATCAGTTTTTGGCTTATTTCTTCTGTCAAGCTGTATATATTGTTAGCCTTTATTCCGGCACTTTTGCTTTGGATTTTGTTTACCTATTCGCATCGAATTAGAAATGGAATGACCCGGACCGCAGTGAAATTAATGGTCGTTATGGGATGCATTGTAGGGTTCTTGTTTTTTGCTCAGAAATTTGCAGTTGAACTGGGAAAATATTCCTTAACCAACATGGCACAAACCTCATATACCACAAGCTCTTACATTGCTGCAGTTTCTTCTGATGGCGGCTCTGCCTACCATTTAGGAAGCGATGACCCTTCCTTGTCGGGAATGATAAAAAAGTTTCCACTGGCTGTAAACGTTACCTTATTTCGCCCTTATTTATGGGAAACAAGAAAGCCATTTCAATTGCTGAATGCGCTGGAAGCAACGATGTTTATGTGGATAACGCTCAAGATCCTATTTACCATAGGATTCAAGAAGGTTCGCAAAACAATTGCAGAGGATCCAACCATTCAGTTCTGTCTGATATTTGCCGTAATCTTTGCTTTTGCTGTCGGGCTTTCTTCGGGCAATTTTGGTGCGCTTTCTCGTTATCGCATTCCATGCTTACCATTCTATGGCATGGCACTTGTACTGATTTTCTATAAACACAACCCGCTCGAAAAAAATATATTTTCCTTTAAGCGATAGCATTAATTGAAAAGGGCTATAAATTTTTCCTCTTGTGATTGCAAGCTATACGATTGAACAATTTTTTCTCTCCCTTTCTCTCCCATTTCTCTTCTAAGTTCAGGGAATTGAATCAGTTGAGATAGCTTCTCGCTCCATTGTTCTGTATTTGTACACAGAAAACCATTGATACCATCGTCAATAATGTCTTTATTAACCCCAACAGGATCGGCTAATGATGGAATACCACAGCTCATATATTGAATCAACTTGAAACCACATTTGCCCTCGCTCCATTTATCCGCCTTCAAGGGCATGATCCCAATATCCATACGCAAAAGATCTGCTACTTCTGTCTCCTCATTCCATTGAATAAATTGCCAATCACGCAAGGGTAAATCCGGAGATTTATCAGCGATGACTAAAAAGGTAAAGTCGAATTGTTCTTGCAATGTTTGCAAAATTGGCATGAAAGCATCCAGATAAAAAAGGGTAGAATGGCTGCCTGTCCAGCCTACAACCGGTTTTCCTTCGTGGTGCTTTTTCACTTTGTTGTGCTTGTGAATGACATCAACAACGGTAGGTAAAAAAACGGTTTTTTGAGCACCGTTTTGAACTGCAAATTGATTTAAAAAATTGTTCCCACCGCTAACAAGAGTTGCCCAACGGCAGAGGTATTTTGTTTTTCCAAAATTTTTAAACCATCGAGCTAATCCGTTTCCTTTGGTTATTCGGGGAATCCAAATAGCATCATCGAAATCGAAAATCATTTTCTTTCTAAACAGATGGGTTACAATCCATTCCCACACCGGTGGTCCTAATGGAGTAGCTTCTCGATGTACAAAAATGTAGTCATATTGCAAGCTGTCAAAAAGGTGTACTATTCGTCGTCCATAACCCTTAACCAGTCCTTTTAGTTTGGCAAAAGAATGACCCGGTTTGAAAATTATAGCCCAAGTTGCCTCATCCATAAAGGGGGCTACTCGATATTGAATTTCATTTTTTTGAAGCGCAGTTTCATATAATTCTACACGGAAACGCTGTGAAGGAGCGCAATGGATAGGGTAGGGAACAATAAATAAAACAGACTTTGGCATTATGATATCAAGGCATTGAATGAAAGAATGAATGTATCAAGGCTAAATTTTTTTCGCACAAATGTTTTGCCGGCTTCTGAAAATCTTTTTCGCATTGTTTTATCTTTTGACAACGACAACATGGCTTGTGTCATTTCCGAAATGTTTGCTTTCGCTACTAAAATACCTGTTTGATTATGGTCAATTATTTCTTCAGGCCCACCACATCGGGTAGCAATCATGGGAGTGCCATAAAAGGATGCCTCCAAGCATGTCATTGAAAAGGATTCCCCATCAGAAAAGTTGAGCATGATGTCAGCATTTTTAATAGCAATTTCAACATTTTCAACAAAGGTTTGAAACGATACAACACTTGATAATCCCAATGCTTGGGTACGTGAAATAAGCTCTTGACGGAAGATCTCATTTTTCTCAAGCCCCATGTTGCTTCCTGCAAACGTCAATTGTAAGTTTGGGTTTTCTTGAAAAGCTTTGAAAAAGGCTTCCAGCGCATAGTTTTGACCCTTTCCTCGAGTAAAATTCGCAAGATATAAGAAGCTTATTTTTTCAGAAATTTTAGGTGCACTAACTACGTGTTCCGATAGGTTGACCGGATCATATAATCGTACATTTTTGGCGTTCATTGGTAGCTGGTTTAGCACAGCATCCGATACCGCAATTATTTTGTCGCTGTATTTTTGCGCAGCATAAAGCCAAAATTTTCGAAGAGGAGATGGAATGGTTTGCGGTAAAAATCGAACGTAGGTAAACATTTTGCTTTTATAGCCCATGATACGCAAAGCCGCGCCCAGCAGGTTGTAGAAGTCATTGATTTGAATTAGTTCTACGTGCTCATGTCGTACAATTTTTCGTAAGGCAATCGTGTTTTTTAACAGTGCGAATGGATAGATAGCTATTGCTTTAACAGACTTAGAAATTTCACGAAAGGGAAGTGTATGCACTTGAAAGCCTTTTTCCTTTGCCAAGTTTGCAACCGAACTTCCAGAAGGGAGAACAAAAACAAAGCGATGTTTTTCTTTCAGAGCTAAAGCTTCATTGAGTGCGCATTTAAAAGCACCGGTGAAGGCAACAGAATTGTCTATGATCAGGATGGTCACTTTTTAGATTCTATGACGTTTTTCCATTTGTTAAGCATTGTGTCGAGCGTATAGCGGTTTGTTAATTCATCAAAGTAATCTTGAGGTATTTTATCTTGTTTCATCCAGTAAGTCATTTCTTCTACCCACATTTCATTCGTTTCAGCAGAAGGGTTTTGTAACAAGGGTAAAAGACTTCCTACTTTGGTTCTGATGGCAACCGTAGTAGGAGTTTGCTGCAACTTGTCTTGGTTTAGTATTTCACGCGGGCCGGTGTAGCAATCTGTTGAAACAACAGGGATTCCACAAATGAGTGCTTCAGCCAGTACGTTTGGAAAACCTTCCCAAGAAGAGGCAAGTGCAAATAAGGTGCTTCGTTTATAGAATTTAAAAGCATTGGTTTGAAAGCCCATAAAATATACGTCTGCCGTTGCGTTGTTGGCTCTATCTGCTTGCCAGTCGCAGGTTATAAGATTTAGTGAATGACACAAACTTATCAAGGAATGTTTTTTGTCGCCATCCCCTAAGATCATCAATCTGGCTGCTCTTTTAGTTTTTAGCTTAGCAAATAAGGCAATCAATTTGTCATATTCTTTTGCCACATGCAGCCTTCCGGAGGAAATAATAACCGGCAATGAAAATATAGTTTCTTCTTCTGGAGTCAGTGCTTCGGCAGCCTGTTCGCGAATGTTTTCTACTTCGTAAAAGTTATAAATCGTCAGCAGTTTTTCTTTAGCAATACCGAATTGTTGGTTTAGCTCATTGCATAGTGCATCAGTAACACAAACAATTGAATCAGCCTTTCTATAAAGCCAAGGAATAAGAATCCGTTTTCTAAAACTGCCCATTATTCCAGAAATCTCTTTGTCGTGCATCTTCGATCCGCGAATGCTTAGTGTTACTTTTTCTTTTCCTTTTGTAAGCACATTTACATAATCCGGTCCTTCCAAAAAGCTAATTGATATGTCAATCTGTTGCTTTTTTTTGAGTGCTTTTATCTGATTTAGACGATAACGCCAAGCACTAATTTTGCTGAAAATATTGTTGGTTTCCGGTGGGTCAATAAATACAATAGAGCTGCACGTTTTGTAAAACTTTTGACGATCTGTTCCCGAAAGAATGCAAAGGGTAACATTGTAGAACGGCTCCAGATAATAACTGAGCAAAGAAATTGAACGCTCGGCTCCACCTTTGCCTAATTCTGAACCAATGAGTAATACATTCTTCTTCATGAATTGAGCCAAATCTCGTAATCGTCTTTTTAAGACGCCGTAAATTTAATTTACCTACTTTGATATTTATAAATTTCAGAGTGCATTTTTATTCTTCCTTTTCGGTTTTTGCATCTGACTGATAAATAGAAAGGTATTTCGAAAGACACATTTCCATTGAAAATTTTAATGCTGCTTGAACTGCGTACTCTGAGCATTTATGGTATAATTCTGTTTCCTCCATCAGGTGCTTCATAGCCTGAAATAAAGGTTCTGTAATAGTTTCAGGCGTATGCTCAGAAATGATCACGCCGGCAATATGACCTGATTCGTCTTCCATCATTTGAGCAATTTCCCCTGCTCGTGTGGCTATTACGGGTTTTTGCAAGGCTAAATATTCAATCACCGTTGTGGGTAGGCTTTCTGATGGATAATAGGTAGGAAGTAATCCCACATCAATCTGATTGATGGCTTGTAAAGGATTGTTGGTGAATCCGGCAAATGTTATTCTGTTGTCTGTTTGTTTTGATTTTAGATCATTCAGATAATCACTTTCACCAAAAAATAACAAGCGTGCTTCTTGTTTTTTTATTCTTGTAAATGCCTGTATAGCTTGCTCCCAGCCTTTTTCAGGAATGCCGCGAGCGATCATCCCAAACGTGAAATTTCCATGCTTGTGAAGGGGTTCCTTGTTTTCCGGTAAAGGATACCCATTGTATATTTTCTTGCATTTTGAAGCAATAGCCGGTAGTGCTTCTGAGAGAATTCTTTTTTGTTCATCAGAAATCAACACAATTCCATCAACGGTTTGAAGCACTCTTCTTGATATTTCTATTTTCTTGCTGTTACCTTTTTTAATGTATTGAATATGATCGCCGTGAATTGTAATTATATGCCTTTTGCTAAAAGCTTGGTTTGCGTGTATGGTTGTGAAATCCGCAGGTAGTAAGTGGCTATGAAGAACATCGGGTTTAAAAGTTTCCATAACGTTACTTAGGTAGTGTTTATTTATACTTTCAACGGCTGGTTGAAAACCAAATAATTTTTGCAAGACTCTATCAGCTCTAACTGCATTTTTTATCAGCTTTATCGGTGCATGAAAAATGGGTACAGCCTTGAATTGAGAGGTCATTCTCTCATCTATCAAGTCAGGGCGTAAAATAAATAATTGCACCTCATGCCCTGCACCAATGAAAGCGTCTGAAAGCCTTAATACAAACCACTCGGCTCCACCTGTCATCAGCGTTTCGGTAATCATTAATATTCTCATGGCAAGATTTCTTTTTCTACGGCTTGGTATTTTTTGATAGCAATTCCGATAAGGTCAGATAAGTCACTGAAAATTTAGAAACGTGCAACAGAAATTCATGTAGAACATCCTTCATTATGAGCTTGCTATTGTATGTGGTTGGGTAAAAAAATTCAGCATAATGTGTGGACAAAACAAAATCTCCATCAAAACGGCGCACTGCATCAAAGGCGGAAATTAAATCTGCTGCTTTTGTAGTAGGCTGTAAAGGATAATGATAAGGAATTTCTGTGTGGTTAGAATAGTGAATCACAAAAGGGTAGTTTGTATGCTTGTGCTTCAATTTAAAAATAAGTTGCGAAGCTATATTGTATAATCCACGAGCGTCTTTTTCTTTAGATAAAAAGCTAAGCCCGCCACCACAAATGTTAAGCCCAGCATGTCTTACTGCTTGATACCCAAGTTTGGAAAGAAGATTCTGAGGCGGTGTAAAGACGGAAATATTGTAGTCGAAAATTGCATTTAAATGGGCAACTTCTGTAATGATTTCATTGGTTTTATCTTCATTCGTATAAAATTCTGCTCCACGCACATAATTGTTTTCTCGGTCGTTTGGTCGCACAGCATCACTATTTCTGTGATGCTTTGCATGGAAACAGATGTCCAGTCTTCGTTTGTGCAACTGTTGTTTCAAAAAAGACGTAAGTAATTCGTTTTGCTCAATGGGATGTGCCTTATCATCATTCTCCCAGCCTTGCCAATCTGTTTGATGCCGGTTGCTGTATATATGTTGGAGCCAAAATGGCCAATTTCCTTTTACTTTTGAAATCAGCGATAGTGAGGGTGGAATGGTTTCCCATATATCGGCATAGCAAGCTTCTAATGCTTGAGGGGTTGTAAAATAGTTGGCATCATCATCGCGAATAGCAAAACGCATAGGCTTAAAATAAAAAAATTAAAAACGCTTAAAATTAATGGTAGTCATTGATTGAAAATAGGCTAAAGTGGTAATTGTAAATCAGCAATAATCGTTGGCTAAAATAAGTGAATATTCAACGGTGAAAAGATGCTTGATTCCTTTTTTAAAAAATGCTGAAAATGGCTTTGATTAACGAACTATCCTTTTCGCATCATTTTTAGAATAACCGTACCATGTTTTCGGACTATTTCTGCTTCTGCTTGTTTTAGTTCCAGCATCTTGCGTTGCAGAAGTGTAATTTTTGCTTCATCACGTTCGTTGCGAAGACGCTCGGTAAGCAAGGCTTGCATTTGAACAATACTTTTCACTTCGAAATAGGTAAGAGCACTTTCGGCTTCATTGATGAAATTTAGATCGCCGCTTAGTGTTTCTATGCCATACATCTTGCTCCAATTATGGCTTATCTCATTTCGAGTATGCAACAGGGTTGCCATTTGCTCTGTAACTGCCTTATTGGGGAAGTTGGTAAAATAGCCGATAGGTGGAAAAGTGCCTTGCTGCGCTTTAAAAGAAAAATAAGCATTATACACTTCTTTCACCATTGCAGATTCCAGTAAATCGGGGTCCACTCTTTGTTGAATTAAATCGGCAACATTTTCAAAGCCTTCAAATGGTTTTTCGCCATGCTCAATCAACACTCGAATCAATTCCCATTCTTGGGCATAGTTTTTTTCATGCTCATTTTCAGCATTGGGTTCATCTGTGATTTCCGGTGTTATGGCAGGCTCAGGCAACTTTTCTTCGCGCGAGGTCTGTCGGCGATCTTGTTCAATTCTATCTCGAATAAACTTGTTGACAAGGTTGATTAGTCCTGCTTCCTCTACATCCAGTTTACGTGCCGTTTCGCGGATATAATAATCTTGAAGCGAAAAATCTTCTGCTTTATTTATTTTGGAAATACTTTCGGCTAATTCATTAACTAATTTGGATTTTGCAACCGGATCAGTTCCTATTTCTTTAAGACCTACTTGCAACCGGAAAGAAATAACATCTTGCTTTTTATCTTTTACATATTCATGAAACTTTGTCGCACCTGATTTTTGAATAAAACTGTCTGGATCTTCCCCCTCCGGCAGTAATACTAATTTTACATTAAAGCTTTGCGCCAATGCCATATCCAAGCCGCGTAATGCAGCTTTGATACCTGCTGCATCGCCATCATAAAGAATGGTTAGATTTTTGGTCAGTTGTCCAATAGCACGAAGTTGCTCTTCAGTTAAGGAAGTGCCACTACTGGCTACTACGTTTTCCACACCACCCTGATGTAGTGAAATGACATCGGTATAGCCTTCTACTAAAAAACATTCATCTAATTTTCCGATGGCTTGTCGAGATTGATAAATGCCGTACAGTACACGGCTTTTTATGTACAATTCGTTTTCGGGTGTGTTGATGTATTTGGGGGCGCGTTCGTTGGTTTTTAGAATGCGAGCACCAAACCCTAACACGCGACCAGTCATATTTTGAATGGGAAAAATGACTCGACCTCGATACACATCGTAATGGCTTCCGTTTCGATTTTTGACTAATCCGGCCTTCTCCATTAGGTCTGTCTGATAGCCAGATTGTGTAGCCTTTGTATAGAAAGCATCGCCAGCTTCTGAACAAAAGCCAAGTAGAAATTTTTCAATGGTTTCTTTTCGAAAACCTCTTTGCTTGAAATAGGATAATCCGATGGAAATTCCCTCTTCTTGTTCTAATAGAAAGGATTGAAAATATTTAGCTGCAAATTCATTCAGAATACGCAGGCTTTCTTCCGTTTTTTGTTGTTGAGCTTGCTCCGGTGAACGCTCTGTTTCTTCAAGAGCGATTTTGTAAAAATCTGCAAGCCAACGGATGGCTTCTGGATAGGTTAGTTTTTCATGTTCTTGAATAAAGGTAACTACATTCCCACCTTTGCCACAGCCAAAACACTTATAGATACCCTTGCTGCCGGAAACATAAAATGAAGGAGTCTTTTCTGAATGAAAAGGACAGTTGGCAATATGATTAGCACCACGTCTTTTTAAACGCACAAACTGACCAACTATTTCAAGAATGTCGGCGCGGTTCAATACTTCTTGTATAGACTGAGGTGCAATCACTGTTCGTATGCTAAGTTACAATTCGGGAAAATGGTGCAGAGAATATTAGTAGGCGTAATCACTAAGATATTCATAATGCTCTGTCAGTTGCCCATTTGAACAAATAGTTGCTCTGTCAATGATGTTGCTTTTGTTAGCCGACAAAAGCTCGGCTAAAATGTACTTGATAATATGTTGCCCGAAGTGTCGAGAGGCATCTTGAGGCAATTCATTGGGTAAATTGTCCACAGCCATTATGTCCACAACATCTGTTCTGTTTTGAAAAGGAGCTACTTTTTGAAATGTTTTTTTATCCACACCATAAACCGGATCAGCAATGGTGCTGGCACCTAAATTAATAGGGACGGAACCATCCATATCGCAGGTAATGTCGGCAATTACATTCATTTTGTAAGAGGGCTGTTGAATGGCTTCTTTTTCAAAAAGCCGAGGTACATTTTTATCCCAATAAATACCATTCATCAAAATGTCGGTAACGGGTAGAAATCTTTTAAAAGAGCATTGATAATCTTGTGGAAAATGATGAAAATCCTCTCGATGGTAAGTGCCGTTATCCTTGCGAACATACAATGAGTTGCCTTTTAAATGGGTGTAAACAGGATAAGAAAATTGTTTTTCAAGATAATCTTCAGGCTCTACAAATTCTATGTCAAAACGATCCATAATGTCCACAATGCCGGAGGCTACTTTTCCCGATCCTGTAACGGCTATTTTGATGGGCGGTAGATATACATCCTTGTATTGTTCTGTCATATCTTCTAAGCCTTGGGAATGATGTGCCGGAGTCAAATGGAATTTAGCAAACTTTTTTCCGTACGTCAATAATCCGTTATGAGCACCGATAACACCGGCAAAGAAACCAAAACCAAGAATTCGTTGACCATCGGTATGGGTTAGACATTCATAATCAATCAGTCGGATTCGCTTTTTGATAAGTGCCTGCATGAGCTTTTGGTTATAGGGTTGTTTCTTTTTAGTGTGAGAAAAAAATAAGTAGGTCTTACCTTCTATAAGTTTGTCAATAGGCACTTCTTTAATGCCTATTAATATGTCGCAGCCCGACAAGTCGGTTTTCATCTCTATTCCGGCATCTATATAATCACTGTCAGGGAAACATCTATTGGGCGATGGCTCAACCCAAATTTTTATGCCAAACAAACGTTGTGCTTCTTTACATTGTTGAGGTGTCAGTGCAACACGAGTATCCGGTGGAGTCTTTTCTTCTCTTATCAAACCAATGTGAACCATCTCTCTGATTTTTTTTGCAAGCAAAGATAATGTACCCACCTTTGCAGCATGGTTAACTATTTTGAAACCTTCGGTTTGCCTGTCAGTTTTCATCCACCTCAAGATTTAGTTCGTAAAAAGTATTATGAATTGAGCCGAAAACACCATCCGGATCGTTTTGCACAAGAGCCTAAAGATGAAGCTATAAACGCGCTCCAGATGAGTGCTTTGATTAATGATGGCTATAAAATATTGAAAGATGCTGAGGCAACGGTTGAATATGTGTTGCGTTTGGAAGGCGTTTTAGAGACAGATGAAAAATATTCATTGCCTCAAAGTTTTTTGATGGAAGTGATGGATTTAAACGAAGCTGTTAGTGAATATGAAATGTTGCGAACAGAAGAATCTAAGCAAATGTCTTTAGTTACGCTTGAAGAGCAAAACACTGCCTTGAAGAATAAAATGGATCATCTTTTGAACAGCTACGATGCAGGGAATAAAACGTCGGAATCATTAGCTCAAATAAAAGATTGTTTTTTTCGGAAGAAATATCTGTTGCGAATTCAAAAACGAATTACTACCTTTGCGTCCCCGTAGGGGAAATGCCCAGATGGCGGAATTGGTAGACGCGCTAGACTCAAAATCTGGTTTTCGCAAGGGAGTGCAGGTTCGATTCCTGTTCTGGGCACTAAAAAGGGACAGTCTGTTTTTGATACAACAGACAGTCCCTTTTCTTTTTCCACTAAGTCGTTGATAAATTGGTATGTGTGTGGGCTTCTGTGATACAATGGGTATTAACATTGCTATTGCCATCTGTTAGAGGCTACACGGAGAGAGGTTGTAGCGTTTATTTTGCCAAATAAAGGTAGAAGCAAAATCGTCATGGAACGGCTGCTGTTTTTTTTGTTGATGGCTTATCGTCCGTATTTTAATACGAGAGTTGACCTACTACCGCTCGTGACCATAGGGATTAGATTTTTATTTGCTTGCTTTTCATTTAATCGGCTACACCGTATCGCAATGATATATGTTTTTTGTTTTTAAGTTCGTAATCAAATCTCACCCAAATCATCTTTTTGTCATGATGAGAACCAAGCGAAAAGAGGAACAATTTGTGATAAAAAGTGAATTGCGCATTTAGAATATTCATTATCTGCGCATTTTGAATATTTCAAAGGTAGTAAAAATACTAACTCATTGAAAATGAATAAAGTAAAAAATTTTGAAAATTGGTGGGATTTCGTATATTTGTGCGTTAGGTGCAACCCTACGGACGACCGTGCAGACATTAACCGACTGACAGAAAAACGGACTGACCAAGCCCACCCACCACCCGACAAGACAACGATTTAAAAACTTTTTTGTAGAAACTTTTGACTGTTTCAAATCTTTATCGCAATATTGCAATCTGAAAATAAAATAAGACGACAATGGGAGCGACTAAAACAGACCATTTTACAGACAAACAAAACGCCATTGCGACACTTGCAAAAGCAATCGGACATCCTGCAAGAGTGGCAATCATTGAGTATTTAATGAAAGTGGACACTTGCATTTGTGGCGACATCGTAAACGAATTGCCACTTGCACAACCGACAGTTTCGCAACATTTGAAAGAACTCAAAAACGCAGGACTGATAAAAGGAAACATTGAAGGCAATGCCATTTGCTACTGCATTGACGAAAAAGCGATTGAAAAACTGCAAAACTATTTCGGCAATATTTCAACCAAACTCACGACCAAGAAAAACAACTGTTGTTAAACTAAAAACGAATAAAAATGAAACTTTCACAAGTCAAAACACTTTTGCCGACATTAGACAATGTTGCGTTCAGATTAGAAAACGGAACTTTTGTTCCCGAACATTTTCACGTTACCGAAGTTGGAATGGTAACAAAAAACTTTATTGATTGTGGCGGAACAATCCGAAACGAAAAGACAGTTAATTTTCAGTTATGGAACGCAGACGACTACGACCATCGTTTGAAACCAACGAAGTTGCTACATATCATTGAACTTTCCGAAAAGCAATTAGGCATTGAAGATGCCGAAATTGAAGTAGAATATCAAAGCGACACGATTGGAAAATATGCGTTAGCGTTTGACGGAACAAATTTTATTCTGAAAAGCAAAACAACGGCTTGTTTGGCAAGTGATAAATGCGGAATACCGCAAGAAAAACAAAAAATCAAATTGTCGGAATTGCAAACGGCTCAAACTTCTTGCTGTTCGCCAAATGCGGGTTGTTGCTAAAATGAAAGAAAAAATAATCAAATACAAGAAACCAATTATCATCACAACATCTGTAATTGTGTTGCAACTCATTTTCGGTTTTGACCCGAAGTTTTGTATTATCAATATCATTTGGCTATTCGTTTAGACTATGGACAAGAAAAAAATATTAGTGCTTTGCACAGGAAACAGTTGTAGAAGCCAAATAGCCGAAGGCTACTTACGACACTTCGCAGACAATAAAGCTGACATTTACAGTGCAGGCGTGGAAACTCACGGAGTAAATCCAAAAGCTATTGCAACAATGCAAGAAGACGGCATTGACATTTCAAATCACACTTCAAACAACATTGACGAATATTACGACATTGATTTTGACTTTGTAATTACAGTTTGCGACAACGCAAAAGAACGTTGTCCATTCTTCCCGACCAAAGCAAAAAAGTTTCATCAAAACTTTCCCGACCCTGCAAAAGCGACAGGAACAGAAGAAGAAATTAAAGAACAGTTTAGACAAGTCAGACAACAAATCAAAGACTATTGCAGACAATTTGTAACGGACAACTTGTAACACGACAGAAAAAGGGCAGCACCTAACAGCGGTTTTGCGTCAGGCGGGGTGACGTGGTAAATTGAACATTTGTGCTTTTTATTAACTTTGGTGCAAGGTTGAAAGTTTGTGCTTCTAATCCCGCCCGAACGCAAAGCCGCGAACCGTTGTGCGTCATGCTATCTGACTTGCGGAGAAATGGTTAATTAATTAAAAAATAAAATGCGGAACAAGCAAAACAAAAAATACCTTTGGTTTATTGTTGGAATTACAATTCTAAATGCAATTGGAATGACAATCGTACTCCCACTCTTTCCATTTCTATTGGAAAAATATGTTTCAAAAAATCAAATTGCTACAACAATGAGTGCACTTGTTGCAGTTTTTGCGATTTGTCAATTTTTTGCTTCACCCGTCTTTGGGGCATTAAGTGACCGATTTGGACGAAAACCAATTCTACTTATAAGCCTTTTAGGGTCTGCAGTGGGCTATTTATTACTTGGTATTGGAGGGGCACTTTGGGTTCTCTTTTTGGGTAGAATTATTGACGGACTTACCGCAGGAAATATAAGTGCATTATTTGCATACATTACCGACAGAACTGAACCAGATGAACGAGGAAAATGGTTTGGTTATTTAGGTGGTGCAATAGGAATTGGGTTCATGATTGGTCCTGTAATTGGTGGTATCCTCGGAACAATTTCCATAACACTACCTTTTTATGTTACTGCTGCTATTACATCTGTTTCTATTATTTGTATTTTTCTTTTTGTTCCTGAATCACTTTCAGTTGAAAAACGAAGCAAAGAAATTTCATTAAAAAGCTTAAATACTTTCTTGCATTTTAAGGAAATATTTTCAGTTAAACAAGCAAAAGATTTAATAATAATGGGAGGGTTTTTCTATATTGGATTAGGCATCTGGCAGTTTAATGCAAGTATCTTTTTAAAAGATGTTTTTATGTGGGGTCCCTCATTTATAGGTGGCGTTTTTGTATTGGTTGGTATTTGTGATATATTATCTAGAGTAATTATTTTACCGCAAATGCTTAAAAGATGGAACGAGCAAAAGGTTGGAATTATTGGTTTGTTAGGACTTGTTTTGGGACTTGGTTTGTTATTTGTGAGTGCATTTATTTCTTCAGCATTATTTATTATTGCTGCCGTTGCGTGTATTGTGTTGGGAGAAGGATTATTTGACCCTTCCTACAACGTAAGGCTTTCTAAATCTGTTGATGAAAGTAAACAAGGATTACTTCAGGGAACTAACCAAAGTCTACAGGCTTTATACCACGTAATAGTTCCAATTGGAGCTGCCTTTATTTATTCTTATAGTCACGGAGCTGTTTTTGGAATTGCGACATTACTAATGATTGTCGGTCTTTTGCTGTTCATTAAATTACAGGAATAATATTTATTCAAATTTGCGAAAAAAGCACGAACGCACAACATTAGGTTTGGCATTATTGGGGCTTGACGAATATTGCTTCAACATTTGTTCTTTATTGTGCTTCAGTTTGGGCTTGACGTTATAAATTTGGCTTATGAATAAAACATCAGCAATATTGCAATTATTGGGCTTCGGTTATGGGCAGACGGAATTCTAATTCCCCAACAAACGCCAAGCCTTTTTCGTTATCGGTCAGTGTAAAAAGACAGCCAACTCACAAATGGCACATTTGGTTTTGCCCGACACACAAGCCAACCCTTCGCAAAACCAAAAGAGCCTTTTTTTTTGCCAACGCACCGACAAGACTGTTGAAAATTTTCTGATTACTTTTTATCTTACAAAATGAGATACTAAAAATTATAAACCTATCTTTGCGACTTGACATCATTTGAACAAATGAACAGAATAAAAGAAGTGTTGGACGAAAAAGGCATCAAGCAGACTTGGCTTGCCGAGCAATTAGGCAAAAGCTACAATATGGTAAATGCTTATGTGCAAAACCGACAACAACCACGAATTGAAGTGCTTTATGAAATCGCTGAAATTCTTGGCGTAAACGTAAAGGAACTATTGATTGACAACGAAATTAAAAAGAACAAGAAATGAGCAACGAGCAAAAAATAACAACCGAAATAAAAGTGCCGAATAAAGATTTGGAAACTTTGAAAATTCATTTTCCGCATTGCTTTGACAAAGACGGGAATTTTCAATTTGAGAAATTCAAAAACAACCTAACCGAAAAGGAAATCAATTTTTCTACCGAGAGTTACGGTTTAGACTGGTTAGGCAAAAGCTACGCAAGACTTTTGGCAAGCGACCCTGCAACAACTTTATTAAAAGCAGACGAAACACACAACGCAAAGCCCGAAAACAACAACTCCGAAAACTTGCTAATAAAAGGCGACAACCTGGAAGTGTTAAAGCACCTTGCCAACGCCTACTACGAACAAGTAAAAATGATTTACATAGACCCACCTTACAACACAGGCAGTGATGGGTTCACATACCAAGACGACAGAAAATTTACAGTAAAGGAACTTCAACAACTTATTGGCGTAGATGCAGAAAAAGCAAAACGCATATTAGATTTTACACAAAGTAAAAGTAATAGCCACAGTGCTTGGTTAACATTTATGTATCCTCGTCTTTACATTGCTAAACAATTATTGAAGGATGAAGGTGTAATTTATGTTTCAATTGATGACAGTGAAGTATCCCAACTTAAAATGTTGCTAGACGAAATTTTTGGGGAAGAAAATTTCAGGGGCATAATAATAAGAGCAACAGGAACTACAACGGGACAAGAAGCACTTAAAATTGGTAGTTCGTATGATTCTTGTCTATGCTACTCAAAGACAGCAAAATTTCAGTTAAAAGGCATTCCGTTAAAAGGTAAAGACCTAAATAGGTTTAATAATGACGACAATGATGGCAAAGGCAAATACGCACTTTTACAGTTAAGAAAGACTGGAAATGCAGACCGTAAAGAAGATAGGGAAGGAATGTTCTTTCCGATAACAGCTCCAGATGGTAGTCAAGTATTTCCCATTGGACCTACTGACTATTTAAGTCGATGGAGAACTGGAAAGGATAAATTTCAAAAATTCTTGGACGAAGGGTTAATAGTTTGGAAAGAAAACGGAGAAGATATAGAAGAATTTGACGATGATGAAGACGAAAATGAAGAAGATGAAATCACAGATTACTCATCAGTGACAAATGAGAATGTAGATATTTCAAAATTTAAGTCGAAGTGGAAACCTTACGTGAAATACTACTTATCAGAACGGACAAAACAGGTTTCAAACTTGTGGACAGATATTGATGGTAACAAAAAGGGCAGTATCGAACTGAAACTACTATTCGAGAAAAAGAAACTATTTGAAAATCCCAAACCGACTGATTTTCTGAAGCGATTAATAACTATTAGCTGTAGTTCAGATGAATTAATCCTTGATTTTTTTGCTGGTTCAGGAACAACTGCTGATGCTGTATTAAATATGAATTCTGATGATTTAACCAATCGAAAATTCATATTAGTTCAAATTCCTGAATTAATTGACCCAAAGAAAAGTAAGACAACTTACACCTATGTTAAGAATGACTTGGGTATTGAAGTGCCTACAATTTTTGATGTAACCAAAGAAAGAGTTATCCGTGCAGCTAGAAAAATTAAAACTGAAAAAACAGAATATGATGGGGACTTGGGTTTCAAAATTTTTGAAACAACTCCAATTTGGGAAGATTACAATTTTGAAGCAGAACAGTTTGACAGTTCACAAACGCTGTTTGATGTTGGTAAACTAACAGAAGACGACATCAAAGCCTTACTGACAACTTGGAAAACGTATGATGGCATTGCCTTAACACAAGATTTAGAAAGTATTGATTTAAGCGGTTACACCGCTTATTATGGCAATGGCAGATTGTATCTGATGCACAAAGGCTTTACTACTGACAGCCTTAAAACATTGTTGGAAAAGATAGACACAGACAAACATTTTGAACCTAAAAGTATCATCGCCTTTGGCTATCACTTGGAGAGCAAGAGTTTACGAGAGATTTCGGAAAACGTAAAAACTTACAACAACAAGAAAAAAAGCGACATTGACTTTATAACAAGGTATTAATATGAAGGGATTTAATTTTGAGAAAAACCTAAATCATCAATCACACGCAGTAGATAGCACTATTGCTGTGTTTGAGAACATTAGCCTTGTTCAGCCCACAGAAGCGGATAAGAACTACATTAACCCTGCATTTGACTTTACAACAGAAAGAACATATCCTCAAAACATCAGAGCAGTTCAAGAAGATAATGGAATAAACGAAGACATAAAGCGGAACAGCAACATCATTGATATAATGATGGAAACGGGAACTGGTAAAACATACACTTATACCAAAACCATTTTTGAACTCAATAAAAACTACGGCATTTTCAAATTCATAGTCGTTGTTCCAACGCTTTCCATTAAAGCAGGAACAATTGATTTTTTGAAATCGGACAGTAGCCGTGAGCATTTCAAAGAACAATATGGCAAAACACTTCATTTACACATTGTAGAAAGTCAGAAAAACAGCAAGAGCAAAAAATCATTTATTCCACCGGCAGTAACCAGTTTTGTAAATGCCGGAACTTTTGAGAAAAACAGCATTCAGGTTATGATTATCAACGCAGGTATGATTAACTCTGAAACAATGCAAAAGAGTTTTGACAAAGGATTGTTTGACAAATACACCATTCCTTTTGATGCCGTTGGAGCAACAAAACCTTTTATGATTATTGACGAGCCACACAAATTCGGGCAAGGCAATAAGACTTGGGAGAACATTCAGAAAATGAAGCCCCAATTTATTTTGCGTTATGGTGCGACTTTTCAAGGTTATGAAAACTTGATTTACACTTTGACAGCCGTTGATTCATTCAACAGAAATTTAGTAAAAGGCGTAATCGGACACATCACTGAATTTAATGCAGGTGAAAACGCAATCGTAAAATTCATTGATTCAGATGGAACAGAAGCCAGTTTTGAATTGATTGAAAATGACAGACGAAAAACAGTAACAGTTTCTAAAAAGGAAAGTCTGAAAAAGATACATCCTGAAATGTCTGACTTGGGAATTGAAAATTTGAATAAAAGCACGGTTGTTTTAACCAACGGTTTAGAAATGAAAAAAGGAGATAAAATCAACCCTTATTCGTATGCTGAAAAGTTGCAGGAAACAATGATTCAAAAGGCTATTAAGCACCATTTTGAAATTGAAAAACAGCTATTGACAAGAGAAGTGAAGATTAAACCTTTAACGCTTTTCTTCATTGACAATATAGACGAATACCGAAACAAGGACGGATATATCCGAAAAACAGTTGAGCAATACATCAAAGCAGAAATTGAAGAATTGCTAAAGACAGAAAAGGATGCTTTTTACAAAGCCTATCTTGAAAAGACATTGCTTGACCTTTCGGCAACACACGCAGGTTATTTTTCAAAAGACAATACAGAGAAAGACGAAGCCATTGAAAAAGAGATAAACGAAATTTTGCACGACAAGCAAGCAATGCTTGATTTAGAAAATCCAAGAAGATTTATTTTTTCAAAATGGACGTTGCGTGAAGGTTGGGACAATCCAAACGTATTTCAGATTTGCAAACTCCGAAGCAGTGGCAGTGAAATTTCAAAACTGCAAGAAGTTGGACGTGGTTTGCGTTTACCAGTGAATGAATATGGCAATCGTGTAAAAGACGAACAGTTTTATTTGAACTACTTTGTTGACTTTACCGAAAGCGACTTTGTAGATAAATTGGTTAGTGAAATCAATCAGAAATCGGGAGCTATTTCTCTTGAACAAGTTCCAGACAAACTTTCTGAGCAAATGATTAAAAAGATTTGCGAGTTATACGAAACAACCGAAGATGAACTTTTGGAAGTTTTGGACACGAACAACGTCATCACACGAACAAATTCATTCAAAACAGGCGGCTTTGATTTTATCAAACAAAACTATCCAAGAATATTTGAAGGTGTAAACTCTAACAAGGTTCGCAAAGCAACCGACCCGAAAAAGAAAGTTGTAGTAAGAGCAGAGAAATATCAAGAACTTAAAGACCTTTGGGAAAAACTAAATGAGAAAGTAATTCTTGAATATAAGTTTGACAACGAAGCCAACTTCAAAACTCTGTTCACAGAGTTTTTGAAAGCACAAAAAGATAATTTCACTTCGGACGGAATAAATGAGAGAATTTCAAAAGTTGAAATAAAAGACAATAAAGCAGTTGTAAACGAACCTGAATCAGTTTACAACCGAAAGACCGCAACTATTTCAATAATGAAATACAGCGACTTTTTGAAAGAGCTTTCAAAGATGCTGAATATAAACATCGCAACATTGCATCAATCAATCCTTGACGCAGAAACAGACATCAATAAATATCTTAACCAAACAACATTGAGAATCATCAAACAGAACTTTGACTTTTTCTTAATGACACAAGCATTTGACAAGTATTCTATTGAATACAAAAAGGTTTCAAACAGCATTCATCCAACAAAGCTTACAGACGAAAAAGGAAATGTGCTGAAAGAAATTTCTGCTTCTGATGTTGGTGTTTTGTTTTCTGACGAAGATGTTGCAGATTCTTATTTCTTTGAAGAATTGTATTACGATTCTGACTTAGAGAAATCAAACATAAAGACAGAAGTAAAAGAAGTTATTGTGTTTACCAAAATACCGAAGAACTCAATTAAAATTCCAGTTGCAGGTGGCAAATCATATTCACCTGACTTTGCCTATGTTTTGAAATTCAAAGACGGAGGGCAAAAACTAAACTTCATTGTTGAAACCAAAGACGTAAACAGCAAAGACGGACTTCGTGACGAAGAAAAATTCAAAATCAAACACGCTGAAAAATTCTTTGACGGCAAAGTAAAAATTGAGTTCAAGACACAATTCAGCAACAACAAAATAGTTGACTTAATAAAAGAACTTTCAGTGGATGAATAAAGTAACAACAATAAGCCAACGCATTTTGCAAGCACATTGCCAAAGCCGCACAAGCCAAAGCACAGCCCAAAGCTTTGTCAAAGAGCTTGCAAACCCAACGCACAACCGACTGACAAACAGGACGAAAGAAGAACACCGAACCGATAACAGGCGTTTGGCTCAATGGCGGGTGACGTGGTTAATTGAACATTCTACCTCGCATCAACTTTTATGGTGTATTGACAGTTTTGTGCTCCGAAATCCGCCACTGCGCCAAGCGCCAAAACGTTATGTGGCATTTTAAAACAACACCGCAATGAAAGAAGAACTAACAGACAACGAACATTCTGAAATATTAAAAAATGAAGAAGCCGATTTATTCGGACGAAAAGCAACTTTCAAAGATTATGTGAACATTGGATTCGATATTGAGGAAGCGAAAAATATGGCGGGACTGAAAAACTACGATTTTTCAACGGATGAAGAATTACAGAAATTTATTGACGAAATAATAAAATAATATGTTTTCAACTAACAAAGAAATAAAAGCAATCAACTTATACTTCAAAGAATTTGTTTTACAACATAATGATTATTTTTTTGACAAACATTTAGAAAAGACAATCAAAAAAATTGAAAGCGAAACAGAAACAGATTTTAGCGAAAATTGGGAAAACCTTATTGCTCTAATGCAGATTATTGAACGAACTTACAACTTAAAAGCAATAATCACTGAAAACAATTATTACAGGTTTGAATTTCACAATGCAGAAAATATTCAAGACAAAGGAGCAACAAAGATTGATGCACTTTTTAGTTGTTGTTATCAAACATTGAGAAAGTATTGGAATGAAAATGCACCATATTTCAACAGAGGCGTTGAACCATTTGACATTAGTGATTTTGACGAAACCGAAGAAGAGTTCAATGACGAAGGTTTTAAAGAAATTGGAACAAAAGAATTTTTAAAAACAATTACGACCAACGAATTACTTTCAATGCTTAAAGTAACTAAAAAAGACAATCCGACTAAACTAAAATTTATCAGTTGGTTAGAACAAGAATTAGAAAAAAGAAAATCATAATGAAACAATTTGAGTTTGACCGAAATTTCATTGAAGCCAAGTTTTCAGAAGCAGAAACGTTTCTCTTTGACAAGCAGAACGTTTATCAAATAAAATATGAAAACTTTGACAAAACAACGTTTGACAAGCTCAATTCCGATTTATTACATAATGTTTCAAATAAATTTATAGTTTATTGCTTGTGGTTGGGCGACACTCAAAATGATTTGAAACCAAAATATGTTGGACACGCAAAAAACACAATTTCACGACAACGATTAAGGGCACATTTGACGAAGAAAAACAAAGCAACAGGTGCACAACTTGACAAAATAACAAAGTATTTAGAAGATAAAAAGTATTTTGGCTTGACATATTTAATCATTGAGCCAAGTTATATGAGAACTTCGCTTGAAGAATGGTTAATAAACAAAAATATTGACAAACTTGAATGGAATAAAAACAAATAAAAAAACGCCACATAACAAGGTATTGCCAAAAGCGGGGCTGAAGTGCATATTTAGAAATTGTTACATATATTTGGCTTGAGGTATTTCTATTAGGCTTGGGTACAAAAATCCCCGCCTTCGGCAATACCCAAACCGTTGCCTGCAAGCATAACAGACACCCTAAACATTAAACAGACATTAAAATGGCAGAAATTTTTACAATAGACATTGAGCTAACATCAGAACGACAAAAGCTACTAAAAATACCTGAACTCATTGAAGTACCGAAAGGTTCTGTTGTTCAATGGAACATTAAGAACTTTGAAGAATTTAGACAGAATTGGCATAGACCATTCGGCAGTTTTATATTCACTCTTTACTTTGAAAACAAATCGCCATTTAAATGGAAACGGACATTTATACAGCTTTTTGACCCACATTTTGGACCTTACTATTCAAGAATAATTCGCTTGGCAGAAGATGTAGCAGACAAAAAGGGAGATTATAAGTATGGTGTAAGTGTTTTTGATGCTGAACAAAATGAGCCTGTTTATGATGAAGACCCTATTTTAAGAGTGTTTTAAGATTAGCTATGGAAATACAAATATTTTCAATAAAGAAAGAACTATACAAGCACATTGAAAAAGCTTGTAACGACTTAAATAATATTCAAACAGACAAGGAGTTTACGTTTAAAACACCACCAGAACGACTTAAAGACAAATTTTATTTAGAACATCGAGATGAATATCACTCTGACACAGTTTTTGAGTGGTTAAAAAACTACCGACAACAAGAAAAAAAGGAAAATCAATTAATCATTTTAGTTGTTGATGGATATTTAAGGTCAAGCCGACTTGGTAATTTATTTGGGACTGTAAGTGCAACAGACGGTTTGGCAGTGTTTACGGTTGTAGATTTTAGCCAATTTGTAAATGATATTGTTCGTTTTTGTAGATACTATTTAGTAAGATATGCTTTAAGTTTTTTAGAGCCTTCAATAAAATCACACGATGACCCAAGCAGAAAAGAATGTGTGTTTCACAAAAAAATGAATAAAATAGAATTGCGAGATTCTCTTTATTCGGGACACATTTGTCAAACTTGTTATGACCAATTAAGACCAAAATTAAATACAGAAATAAGCAATTCAATAAAGCAAATGCTTTTATTGGTTTCAAATCAACACCCTTACTCAATCGTTATTAAAGGTGGTGGTGTTAAAGGACTTGCATTTGCAGGTGCATTATTAGAACTTGAAAACTATTTCTCATTTGACACATTTGCAGGAACATCAGCAGGTGCAATAACAGCAGTATTGATGGGTGCAGGTTACAAACCAAACGAATTACTTGAAATCCTTGATAAAAAAGATTTTAATGAGTTCAAGGATGCTTCCTTCCTAAAAGGAGTTTTAAACTTTATTAGAACAAGGGGGTTTTATCCAGGCGATGAAATAGAAAAATGGATTAACCAATTAATTAGAACCAAACTACCAGAACTTTTAAACGAAGTCACGATGGAAGAGTTGCCAACTCATACTATTGTATATTCATCAAGAGTAAAAGATGGGACTTTGATTTTTGATTCCAAAAAACAACGAAAAGAAACTCACGTTGCTTTTGCAACACGATGTTCTATGTCAATTCCTTACTTTTTTAGTCCAAAACTTGTTGATGGCGTTAGGGTTTACGATGGCGGTGCAAGAAACAATTTTCCTTTAAAAGTATTTATTGACACTTATCCTAATAAACCTGTAATTGGACTTTATCTTGTCAATGGAACAAAAAAAGGTGGACTTGTAATTGGCGAATTAGCAAATATCGCTATGGACGGAGAAGAAGTCCCTATTGTCCAAAACAACCTTGACAAAGTAGTTGTAATAGACCCAAGACCTATCAAAACAACTGATTTCAATTTGACCAAAAAGAAAAAAGAATTTTTAGTCTTATCAGGCAGACTTGGAGCATTGAAATTTATTGAACGAAATTACCCTGACATTGACTTTGACAGAGAAAGAATACAAACTATAAGCCGACAAATTGACGAACTTAAAAAAGAGATATAACAAAAATGCCAGCAGGCAACAAGCAGTTTTGCAATAGCGGGGCTGAAGTGCAAAATTGAACTTGTGTGCTTCTATCAACTTTTGTACATTAGCCGAACGGAAGTGCTTCGATTGCCCCGCCATCGCAAAGCTGCCAAACCGTTATATGCCATTGCCGTTCTCCGATTGAACAGTAGTGCATAATTTGAACAAGAAAAAGAAAATATTTTTCCACCACACAAATTTGTTAATTGGTTAATTCGGTATAATCATTTTGGTAGTTGTGGTTTTCAACCTTCTTTTCTTCCTCCTTTGAATACTTTACGGCTGAATAATCTAACCAACTTTCTCTTTCGTCATTGAAAACTTCCTGTGCTTCATCTTCACTTTCAATTTCATCTTCTTCCATTATTTGAGTTATATCCCGAAGACCGTTCATACCTGCATAGTTTTCATATTCTTCACAAGCCATTTCGTATGCTTGCTGTTCGGCATCTTCAAAATCTCTTGCCTCGATTACGAGAAAGTTGTTTGCTCCGCCAAAACCACCAGCTAATCCGTAGCCGATGATAAATAAATTGTCTAATTTGTTTTCCATTTTTTTATTTATTTATTGTTTAATTATTCCTACGCTAAAAATATTTTCTTTTTCTTTCTCTCAGATTGAACTTTGTTGGAAGCAACGGCATATAACAAGCACATTGCCAAAAGAGGCGGTGTGGTGATTAATTGAACTGGATTGCTTCGTATCATCATTTGTGCTTTATTGAACATTTGTGCTTCGTATTCGCCTCCTTCGGCAATCTGCAAACCGTTGTAAGCAATTTTTCATCAAACTATGTCACAAAAAGAAACAATCGAGACAAATCCAAAAAAGAGAATCTATCAAATTGATTTATTTAGATTTTTAGCAGCCCTTTCAGTTGTTTTTTATCA
>JAFDXO010000116.1 GCA_018267925.1 Bacteroidota bacterium
AAAAGCCCTGAGCCAACGCTCAGGGCTTTCCCTTCATCAGGGCTTTCTTCTATTCGTCAGAATGTTATCGGCTGCCCTTCTTTCGTCCGTTGTTTGTCTGTCGGGTGTTGTTAGTGTGTTAGCTGGGTAGCTCTTTTGCATTTTTCTGTTGGGCTTGTGTGGTTGCGAAAATGCAAATGTGCTACCCAATAGCGTGGACTTTATTTGTCTTTGTCCGTTTGTGTAACTGATAAGTCAGGTTAAGAAAGATATTGTTTTCGTGTAGTTTGGTTGTGCTTATCAAAGGTAGTCGGGTAATGTGAATGTAACCGATGTCAAATTTCAGATAAGGTAAAACTTTGTATTCAAGGTATAGTCCAAGTCTGTCGTGGTCAAAGAAATGATGTTGCGTTGTGCCTGAAAGGTTAAAAAGCAATTCGTCAAAAAGGGATAGTTTTATTTTGTCGGTAAAGTCGTAACGAAAGCCAAAGCGGTTTCTCAGTCGTGTGATGTCAGATTGATTGCCGTCAAAAACTCTGTATTCAATCGCTGCTCTGTCCACTACATAAAACTTTTTCACGATACTATGTTGTAATTCAACTGCTGCCGAAAAACGGATTTCGCTGTTTGGTGTTGCGTTTTCGTCTGCTTGTTTCTGAATGATTTTGTAATTCGAAAAATAAGCAAATGGCGAAAGCGAAAATTTTACATCTTCATTATGCTGATAATGCACCCAATTTCTGAAAGTGAACATCAAATTTTTGTCAAACAAATTTGCGTTGTCAAATCCGTTTTGTCGTCTGTGCTGAAACTCGTTATCTATTTTGAATTTCTTGCCAACAGGAACGCTCAAAATGCCACGAAACCAAACATTGTAATGTTGTTGTGCCTGTGAAGTTTGGGCAATAGAAATCCATATTGCTGCTGTCAGCAATTTTTTAAACCAATCCATAAATGTTTTTTAGTGCGGAAGTTTTTCTCTTAAATATCCGTAAACCCAAGTGCCTGCAACGGCACTCAAAAGAGTAATTCCGATAACGGTTGCACCTGTTCCGATTTGTGCAAATAAAGGTCCAGGGCAAGCTCCCGTAATTGCCCAACCGAAACCAAAAATCAAACCTCCATAAATTTGTCCTTTGTTGAATGTTTTGGGTGAAATTTTAATCGGTTCGCCATAAATGGTTTTGATGTTGAATTTCTTAATCAGAAAAACGGAAATCAATCCCACAACAACAGCACTTCCGATTATTCCATACATATGAAACGACTGCAATCGAAACATTTCCTGTATGCGAAACCAACTTACTACTTCGGCTTTCACGAACACGATGCCAAATAAAACTCCGACAACTAAGTATTTCAAATTATGATACCATTTGTGCTGTAAATGGCTTTCGTTTACGCACATTGCGTCTAACTCACGAAGTTGTAAATCTTTTTCTGTATCTGTATTTTGTTGCATTTCTGTTTTGATTAAAGTGAAAGAATAAAAGGTAAAATCAAATTAGCCATAATGAAACCGCCAATCATAAAACTAATGGTAGCAATCAATGACGGAAGTTGTAAGTTAGATAATCCCATAATGGCGTGTCCGCTTGTGCAACCACCTGCATAACGGGTACCAAAACCTACCAAAAAGCCCCCAATAATCATTACTATAAATCCTTTCAGGGTAAACAATGATTGCCAATTCATAATGTCTTGCGGAACAAGGTTGTTGAAATTGGTAATGCCGTAATCTGCTAATTCTCTAGCTAATTTTGGATTGACTTCAATCGGATTGGCATTTGATAAAAGGTTAATGGCTATTGCACCGCCTAAGAATATGCCGAACACAAAAAACAAATTCCATACTTCTTTTTTCCAATCGTATTTGAAAAAAGGAATGTTGGCAGGCATACAGAAAGCACAAACGTGTCGTAACGATGAACTAATACCGAACGATTTGTTACCAATAATCAACAATGCAGGAACAGTTAAACCGATTAACGGTCCTGCTACATACCAAGCCCAAGGCTGTTTTAGAAATTCTATCATTTTTGTTTTACTTGTTTTCTTTAATCAATCTTTCTAATTCGTTTGCAGCAACAACGCCCGATTGTCGCCAAAGCGGTTTGCCGTTTTTGAATAAAATAAGCGTAGGAACGCCACGCACCTGATAAGCCGATGCCGCTTGCGGATTTTTGTCCACATCAATTTTGATGATGTTTGCATTTTCGCCTATACGGTTTTTTAGATCTTCCAAAATGGGCGACATCATTTTACACGGACTGCACCAAGTAGCAAAAAAGTCCACCAATACAGGTTTATCCTGATTTATTATTTCTTGAAATGTCATACTGTTTTTTTGTTGTCTTTTGAAAAATAGAAAGCAATAGCCCTCCCATAACTGCACCGTAAATAGTGCTGTTAGTCGGGTTTGAAGTGATTGCACAACTTCCCGAACTGCAACCCACTTGTTGCCAATAAAAATATCCTGCTATTGCTCCGACAAATACGCCAATGATTGTGAGCAAATGTTTTTTAGCGAATTTTTTCATAGCTTACTTCTTCATTTTTTCCGTTGCTTTTGCGAACAGGCGTATTACAACCCGAAGCACCGCAACAACCGATATTCATTATTGGCATTAGCGAAAACAAAACACCCGCACCGACAAAAAGCCAATCTTTTGTAATAACGCTTTGCACAATAATGAAAATGCCTATTGCTAAGCGAAGCACCCGCATTAAATCCCAAGTTTTTAAATACTCTTTCATTGCTAATTCATTTTTCCGATTGCACAACTCACATACGATTTTGCTTTTTTCATCAGATTGTTGTTTCCCTTTTCGGGATAACCCAATTTTGAAAGTTCCTGCACCAAAATATTTTTGTCTGTTGTGCCGTCAATGGTTACTGTTTCTGTGTCTTTGTCAATGCTTACATTTTCTACACCACTAATTTTTAGCAAAGCGATTTTAATGCTGTTCCTACAGCCTCCGCATTTTATATTTTCTACTTCTATGCTGTGTGTCATTGTCTTTTCTTTTTTGAAGTGTTAATACCAAAAGGCAAATACAATGGGCAAAAGCTGATGAATGATGTAAGCACAAACACCACCGCTAAAATGCCCAATACGATTGCCAATGTTCCTGAAATAACATTTGTGAAATACAATGCTGCAATAACAACCGCTACAAGTATGCGGATTGCTTTGTCTATTGTTCCCATATTCTTTTTCATTGCTCTTGATTTACTATTTGTTTTACATTTTGCCAAGTTCCGCCATTGATTACATTTTGAAAACCGTTACTTTCCAAAATACTTTTTGCCTGACCGCTACGGCTACCGCTTCTGCAAAAAACAACGATGCTTTTCTTGTTTTTAAATTTGGATAATTGACTTGGCACTTTGTCCAATGGAATGTTTACCGCTCCTTTCACACTACCGCCCGAAAATTCGGCAGGTGTGCGAACGTCCACTAAAAACGCACCGTTTTTTACAACTTCTTTCAAGTTGCTGTTGTCTGTTGGTGCAAACATATTTTTGAAAATTCCAAACATTGCTATTATTGTTATTGTGATGAAAATTAGTTTAACACTTTGCTTTGACATACGAAATCGGTTTTAGGAACATTGGTTTGTGCAATAGCATTGAAACCGCCTTCCACTTCGGTAAAGTTTCTGTATCCTCTTGCTTGCAAAATGCTTGAGGCAATCATACTGCGGTAGCCACCTGCACAATGCAGGTAAAAATGTTCCTGCGGATTGATGTCTTTAACCCAATCGTTGATATATGCCAATGGTTTGCTGTATGCTTCTTCAATGTGTTCGGCTGCATATTCGCTTTCCTTGCGAACGTCAATGATTTTGC
>JAFDXO010000117.1 GCA_018267925.1 Bacteroidota bacterium
AAAAATTACAAAACCAAAACCCTATACCAAAATTAAATTTGTAGTACACAAAACTGAACTCAAAAATTTGCAAACGCCTGTAAACAGAATCTTTGAAAGTGGATAGCTGCAAGTTGGGTTAAGCTTATCATCCGCACACCTTCAATCGTCTTGATGTCTGACGGAACATTTTTGTTATTGTTGATTAGAACCGTATGTCTTTGTGAAATTAATTTTTCAATTTCTGATTTGTCTGGAATGTTTTGATAAACTGTTAGATTGGTGTAGAACATTGTTTCAATTGGTCTGTCGTAGTTGAACAAAATTCCATTCTTAACTTTTTCCTCGTTCAGTTTTTTCAAGTCAGTTACCCACCGAGGATTTCTGTCTGCGTTGTGAAATGGTTTAACTCTTTCAATCATGTAACGAACAGGCAAGGCAATCAGGAGAAATAGAATCACATTGAAAAGCCATTTGAATTTGTGATTTATTCTATAAGAGAATAGCATAAACCAAAAATCTGCCGTCATCATGAACAATGCAGGAGCAGTAAATAAAATATACGCTTGCATCTTTGTCTTTGCGAATGAGAAAAACAAAAATGGAATCCCAAACCAAACGAGTATAGCAAACCGCTTTTTATTTTTTGTTTTTATAGCTTGCCACGAAAACCAAATCAATGGCAAGTAGATTAGTTCTCCGTAGTCTATTCTGATTCTGTCGAAGAAATAGTAAAATGGTCCGGTTTGTTCTTCAAGAACTTCTGTGATGTGTTTGAAATTGAAACTTGCTTCCCATCTTGCCTCTGCAGGAAATGCTTTAAAGATATAAAGTTGCCAGGGTAGAAAAACTATAACACAAGTTGCAACAATAAGCAAGAACTGAAAAGCAATTTGTTTAATCTTGAAGTTTTTTGAATCGGTAACGAGTAAAAGCCAAATGGGTAATACTATTAACGCTGGTAACCATTTTGATAAAATTGCAGCACCGATGCTCACACCAACAGCAATGTTGTAAATCGTTTTTTGCTTTTGAGAAAAAAGTATGCTGAAGTAAATAGCCAACTCAACAAAGAAAAGAAAGAAGATGTC
The DNA here is from genome assembly GCA_018267925.1 of Bacteroidota bacterium. Lineage (GTDB taxonomy): Bacteria > Bacteroidota > Bacteroidia > Chitinophagales > Chitinophagaceae > JAFIGV01. The sequence continues at coordinate 1,071 of JAFDXO010000117.1, forward strand.
AATGTGGTCTGTCGCAACTCTACCCCCTGTTAATTCAATTATCAGTCCGTTGATTGAGAAAAGAAACGCTGCCAGGTAGCCAACTTTTTTATTAAAGAAAAAAGATGCAATGGAAAATGTTAGTCCTATTCCAATTGTCGTAAGAATAATGGATGGAAGCCGCAAGACAAATTCGTTAATACCAAACAGCCACATGCTGAAAGCCATTGTCCATAAAGGCAAAGGTTGCTTGTGAACCCAAATATTGTTTGCTGTCCAGTTTTTGAAGTCGAAAGGAAGACTTGGATTGTCATAAAGTGTCGGAGTCAATGGATGATGAATAAGATTCTTCGCTACAAGTGCATGGTACCTTTCGTCCCAATCGTGCAAATAAAAATCCATTGAAGTGTAAATTCGAAGTATCAGTCCGCAAACCATTAAAAGAAGAACGGCAATAAAGAAATTATTCCGTGTCTGGAATTTCCAAGAATAGAAATATCCAACGCAACATAAGAGTATCGTTACTATTCCTAATGGTAGATCGTTCATTCAACGTGAATTAATTGTCTGTAAAGCCTGACTCGCTTGACGAAGGCGGCACTTTTAGCACGGAACTTCAACCGAAGACGAAACTTCAAATTTACGAAAAATCTTCAAACGAAGACGTTTAGCCCCGTTTTGGCAAACTGGCTATTAGCAATAGAAATTAATCGCATATCAATATGAAAGGTAAATAGTCTTTTTGCTTTCCGTATTCACTTTTCAGCATCTTTTTCAGGTTTTCATTATTTCTCATTATTAGAAACATTGCTCCCTGAGCTCTTAATAATTTTTCGTTTTTGTCTATTCCAAGGTTTACTTTATACAGTTCTTCTATTGCCTTTACAAATTCATCATACATACTATAATCTTCACTTTGATAATGTTTAAGAATTGATGAAAATGAAAATGCTTCTATAAATGGATTTCTTACACTTTCTGTTTTCTTTATTTCGTTTAAGCCAACACAAACTTTACCAACGAAATGTCCTTCATCGGTAAGTCTTATTATTGAAAAGTATTTCACAGCCACATTTAATAATTCGTCCATAGAAATTGTGTCTTTGAGGATATTTTCATCAATTGTCCTATTAACTAAATCCGCCATAACAGAATTAAATAAACTATCCTTTCTAAGGTCATCGAAATACTTGTTTCTAATTGCAATGCTGTCTGTCAATTCCAAAAGATTTTGATAGTTTGCATTTGATGAAAAGTTTGTCAATAAGTAGTCGATAAATATAGGATTGTTATTTACTAAATTTGAAAAACAACTTTTTTTATTTGTTTCAATAACTTTTTTTATCAAATAGTCCTTTTCATTATATGCAGATTTTCCAACAAATATAAAATCTTCATAATTTGCCTTGATGTCACAATGTTTTTGGGCATACCCTTGAATTGTGATAATGGTCAAAATGAAGGTTGTCAAAATTAATTTTATCATTGTTCTGTTTGCAACAAATATTTAAAACAGATATTCGTTGTGTAAAAAACGCTACATTGTACCAAGATAACTATGCAAAAAATATTACCTAAAATGTTCACATTTTTGCACAGTTCATGTTGAACTAAACCTACGGTAGCCTTCCGCAACTATCCGTAAATTTAGCGTTCATCAAATTTTTTAATTATGACAACAAAAAAAATCGCCGGAAGAACTGAGGTATAATACCTACCTCAATCGTGCCTAACCCAACTTGCAGGTAAATCTTAAAATTTGGATAAAAGGGATACAGTTTTCAAATTATTTTTGAGTGGTTATCCGTAGGGGGGTACAGGTTTAAGCTGCGTATTTAATT
>JAFDXO010000118.1 GCA_018267925.1 Bacteroidota bacterium
AGCGCATCAGTTCCTTGATCTATACAGGGACTATTTCGTTTAGGAAAATACGGTGGTGTACTGGTGGCTGTTTGGCTTTGTGCCCCACCTGATTAAAAAGTTAACATCCATTTCAAACAAATAAAAAAGTAAAACGATGAAAGCAACACTAGCCATTGAAGTGAACAGTCCCCAGGACTTTGCAAATCTTTCTCAAATTCTCGCTTCGTTTAGCGGCGTTATAGAAACACCAACGCCAAAGCCTGAAAAATCGGCGACACCTGCAAAAGAGACAACAACGGAGGCCCCGAAAGAAGCCATAGCAAAAGAACCACCGGCTAAAACTTCAACGAAAATTTCTGTAGAGCAGGTTCGCTCTTCCGTACAGGCAAAAGCTAAAGAGGGCAAGCGGGAAGAAATAAAGAATCTTCTTACGGAATTCGGCGCTGAAAATGTTACAGCGCTCAAGGAAGAGCATTACAACGATTTTCTTACCAAGCTAAACGGACTTTAGTTATGCCGGGTACACACTCCCTTCTTTCTCCTTCAAGTGCGTCTCGCTGGCTGCGTTGCACGCCGTCAGCGAGACTGGAAGAAAGTTTTACAGACAAAGCAGGCGAAGCTGCCGCGGAGGGAACGCTGGCGCATTCTCTTGGTGAACTGCTGATAAAGAATCAGCTGAAACTCATAAGCAAGGCTGTTTTCAACAAAGAATTCAAAGCGATCAAAGAAAATAAGTTCTATGATGCCGCCATGCAGGAACACGCCGAGAATTATGCGGCGTATGTACTTGAGCGTTTCAGCGAAGCAAAGTCGCACACGCCAGATGCAGTGCTTTACCTCGAACAACGGCTGGATATGACGCGATATGTTCCTGAAGGTTTTGGGACGGGCGACGCAGTGATTATCGCTAACGGGGTACTCGATATAAACGATTTGAAGTACGGGAAAGGCGTAACGGTATTTGCGGAAAACAACCCGCAAATGAAGCTGTACGCTTTGGGCGCGCTCGACGAGTTCGACTTTATGTATGAAATACATACAGTACGTATGACCATTTTCCAGCCGCGTATTGATAATATTTCGACCTGGGAATTACCTGTATCAGAGCTAAGAGCATGGGCAGAAGAAGAACTGAAACCGAGAGCAGCACTTGCTTTTGACGGTGGCGGAGATTATACTCCCGGCGCACACTGCCAATTCTGTAGAGCTAAGGCTACCTGCAAAGCAAACGCAGATTTTAATCTTGAAATCGCTAAGCACGAATTTAAAGCAGAACGGTTAATGAGCGACGATGAGATAGCAGATGTACTTAACCGTGCACCGTTATTCACCGCGTGGCTTAGCGCGGTGCTGGAACATGCGCTTGATCAGGCAGTAAATCACGGTAAACGTTGGCCCGGATTCAAACTCGTAGAAGGGAAAAGTAACCGTGTGTACACTGACGAAGAAAAAGTTGCTGAGTTTTTGATTAAAGAACATAAGTACAGCGAGGATATTATTTACCAGCCACGTAAAATTCTTGGTATCACCGCGATGGAAAAAGCACTTGGTAAAGGTGTATTTGCTTCAACACTAAACGGATATATCATAAAGCCTCCGGGCAAGCCCACGCTTGTTCCGATAAGCGACAAGCGCGAAGAAATAAACAGCAATGAAAGCGCTATTGCAGATTTCAGTTAATAATTCACTTTAAAAACAATAAAAAAAATGAGTACACAAGCAAACGTGGCGCAGCCCACAAAAGTAATTACAGGTCAGGTACGTCTTAGTTACTGCCACATATTTGAGCCTTCTGCTATTGATGAAGGGGCAGATAAAAAGTATTCCGTTTCAATCATCATTCCTAAGAGCGATACTGCCACAGTTGACAAAATTAAAAAAGCGGTAGAAGCAGCAAAGGAACAGGGTAAAACCAGCAAGTTTGGTGGTAAGATTCCATCAAATCTTAAGCTTCCATTACGCGACGGCGATGTTGAACGCCCAGATGATGAAGCATACACAAACAGCTATTTTATTAACGCAACTTCTAAAACAAAGCCCGGCGTTGTGGACAAAGACCTTAATCCAGTCATGGATCAGGGGGATGTTTATAGTGGTTGTTACGGACGCGTAAGTATCAACTTCTATCCTTTCAATACCAGCGGTAACAAAGGCATAGCCTGCGGATTAAATAACATTCAAAAGTTAAAAGATGGTGAACCGCTGGGGGGTAAAGCCTCTGCAGAAGCTGATTTTGGTAGCGAAGGTTTTGAAGATGATTTGATGTAAAAGAAAGCGACAGCCCAATGTCGAACCGTAGCATGGTTGGTAGCGGAAGATTGGGAAACCATGCCGTGAGCGGAAGTCACGTAAAAAGGCTGACAAGAACGGAAACGACGTTCGGCGCTGGCAGACCGCGCACAAAAGTCTGCTAAATGGGTAAGGTGGCGGAAATGGTAGACGCGCTATCCGGATAGTGGGTAAATAAAATTAGGTAACGCTGTGATTCAGTTACACACTGCCGAAATGTTCCCCGTACAGGTTCGAATCCTGTCCTTACCGCAAATTCATTTTTTATGAGAAAGAAAATTTTTACAAAACAACTAACCCCAATAGAAGAAAGACGCGTAGTCGTTGAGAAGCAGGCCACGCACATCCGATCTGAAATTGAAGCGCTGCTAAACAAGACGGATATATGGGTAGATGTTACGGAAGAGACTTCTTCTATTGACGATGCCCTTACCGTTATAGAAGAAGAGTTCAGCGAAGTTGAAACTGAAATGATGAGATGAAAGAAAAGCTGGAAAGCAAAATAGAAGAAGTTGCAGATCTGCAAAATCAGATAGATACTTACCCACTTACCGTTTTTAATTCAATGGGTGAAATAGCATATAACGCCAGTAATCTTCTTGACCAACAAATAATGGAAGAACTGCGGCGATGCCTTTTCGCAAACAGGCATCACGAGCTATTAACCGTCCTTGAAAATACAAGTAAACAATTCGGTACCTCTAACCTGATAATCGAAGCATAATGAAGCCACTGCATAAAATGATTTTAAAAGAAGGAATAGCAACTGATTACTCAAGGCATATCAGGGTAAAAGATGCTGAGCTTACGGTCTATAATAATGTCTCCGGTATCATAATGCCCGCAAAGGATGTTTTCGGAACTGGCGTAATTGATAAGAACGAAGAATTGTTTTTTGAAATCGCGTCTTGGGAAGCATCAAAGCTGCATAAGGCGGTTAACATAGGAAGAGACGGTAACTGCTTCTTTGCTTTTGATAAGAAAGGCATCAAAATTGGAACGATTGAAGCAAAAAGCAAAGATAAGCTAACCTACGAGTACCCGGAATTTAAGGTTCTACTTGATAATAAACAAAAGATCAAGCGTTCTTCAATAGGTATAAACACAAAACTCCTTAACGCAATAGCGGAGGCTTGGGGTGCTGATAACTCCTATTTACAGGTAAAGTTTTACACTGATAACATGGCAATCCTTACAGGGCATAACGTAGAGGGCACTGCCTGTTGTAGGCTACTTTTTGAAGAACATGCTTTTACTGAGTCAGACTTTTTTGTTGACGATTTATTATAACATTTTAAAAACGAATGCTATGCTTTTAGATGGTTATCTCATAGTAACAAAACATACCCACAAATACGGATTAGCAGGAAAGTTCACTAAGAATAAACCACCATTAAGGTCTAATGAAATTGCGATCCGCGTGGAATGCGAGCTGCCGATAGAATTATTCTCGCGTCCTACGTTAAAATTCAATATAACCATCCCAAAAGAGGCCGTGCCTCAGCGCGAAATAAGTGCTGAAGTAGTAGGAAACATACAGCAACTAATTCAGCAAAACACAGGTTTTGACGTAAAACTAATTGCAGAAAATGATGATAGCCTTTAACGACAACAGCATTATGCCTTTTGGAAAGTACATGGGAAAACGTATGGTGGAGATTCCAGCGCATTACCTGATATGGTTGTTCAATCAAGGTTGCCAGCACGAGGAGGTGCGACGATACATACTTGATAACATGCAGGCGCTTATAAAGGAAATAAAAGGAAGATGAGCAAAGAACTGGAGCAACTTACAAAGGATCTTTTTCTGCGCCTCGCGTATCCGCTCAATGGCGAGGGGGTGTATAAGACTTTAGAAGAAGGACTACAAAAAGCATTTGAATTAGGAATGCGCCAAACTTGTAATGAGGTTAGCCATTCAAACCAATAAGTAACATGAAAATCTGGACAGAAGAACAACTATTCATTTTAGCCGCGTTATACCCTTTCTTGCCAATGAATGATCTTATTGAAATCATCCCGCATGGCAGCCTGGCGATTGCGTATGCCGCACGTCGCTACAAGCTTTGCAAAACCGGTCGTCTCTGGTCATGGCGATATGAAGACGAACAGCGCTTCATTGAATTGTACCCACATAATAGTAACGCAGAGTTAGCAGAGATGTTTGGTAAATCGGAAGCCACGATTAATGCGGCAGCGTTTAAACTCAATCTTTATAAAACACCAGAGTTCCATTACGAACGTTCATCAAAAGGTTTTTTCAAACCAGGTCAGGAGCCGCCCAATAAAGGCAAGCCGATGCCTAAAGATGTGTATGAACGATGCAAAGCGACAATGTTCAAGAAAGGGAATGTACCGTACAACACAAACTATAACGGGCACGAGCGAATAAGTAAAGACGGATATACAGAAATCAGGATAAGAAAAGGAAAGTACGTTTTGAAACATCGCCTCGTGTGGGAGCAACACAAGGGGAAAATACCGCGGGGTTATATAGTTGTCTTCAAAGACAGAAACCCAAAGAATATCACAATAGAAAATCTGGAAATGATAACACTGAAAGAAAACATGCGCCGCAATTCTATTCATAATTATCCCGCAGAAATAAAGCAGGTAATTCGACTAAACAAAAAACTAAAAAGAGCTATAAATGAAAAACAAAATTCAGGACCTGAGAGATCATCTGTTCGCACAGCTTGAGCGACTGAATGATGAAGAACTGACACCGGAACAAATGCAAACAGAAATACAACGCGCTAACGCTGTTAGCGGCATCGCGCAGCAAATAGTGATGAGCGCAAAGGTGGAAGTGGACTTCATTAAAGCAACGGGAAGAGAAGAAAGCAAGACTAAGTTTTTAGATGGCGGTAATACGGAAAACTTCGTAGAAGGAAAAACTATCGAGCGTCCTAAAGCGGAGTACAGCAACAACGGGAATTACAACTTAACTAAGGAATGAATCTCAAAACATCAGGTATGGAATTAATAAAGGAATCAGCGGTCTTCAGGCAATGGAAAATCGTCAAAGAAAAACACCCTGATGTAGTGGTGTTATTCCGAGTAAAGGATTGCTATGAAACAATTAGTGATGACGCTGCTATTATATCTAAGGTATTAGGTGTAACGCTCTGCAAGAAGAACGGGTCAGTGCAATTAGCAGGATTTCCGGCGTCTGCTTTAGATAACTACTTAGTTAAACTCACAAAAAGCGGCTATCGGGTTGCGTTAGTTGATCCAGAATGAATACTCTTTCCATTGACATAGAAACTTACAGTTCCGTTGATTTGAAAAGCGCAGGTGTGTATAAGTATGCGCAAGCACCAGACTTTGAAATATTGCTGTTTGCCTACGCTTTCGATAAGCAACCTGTGGAGATAATTGATTTAGCGCAATGGGAAGATTTACCAGATAACGTTTTAAACGCTCTGACTGATCCTGCTGTTTTAAAGACAGCACACAACGCAAGTTTTGAACGCACGTGTATCGCAAATCACTTCAATCTTGAATTGGACCCGAGCCAATGGGAATGTACAATGGTAAAAGCTTCGATGCTTGGTTTACCGCTTTCACTGGATGCCGTTGCAAAAGCTTTGAAGCTGGAACAGGAAAAATCAACAACCGGTAAGGCTCTGATAAGGTATTTTTCTATTCCTTGCAAGCCTACGAAAGCGAATGGGCAAAGAACAAGAAACTACCCGGAGCATGACGCAGAGAAATGGGAACAATTCAAAGCATACTGCATTCAGGACGTAGAGGTAGAACGCGGAATAAGAGAAAGCATATCGTGGTTTTCTATTCCCGCATCTGAGAAGCAACTATGGACTTTAGATCAGCAGATTAATGATACCGGTATTCTTCTCGATCCTGTATTTATTCGCCATGCAATTCATATAGACCGTTCTTACCGTAACCGTTTGACAGAAGAAGCGGTGCAACTTACAGGACTTAATAATCCGAATAGTGTATCGCAGTTAAAAGAATGGGTAAACGCAGAGACGGATAATGAAGTCGAGAAGCTTACAAAAGAAGCGGTACCAGAACTACTAAAAACGGTAGAAAATACGACTGTCAGACGCGTATTAGAACTCCGGCAACTCATGTCCAGATCTTCAGTGAAAAAGTATAACGCTATGACCGCTGCGATATGCGATGATAGCCGTGTGCGTGGCTTGCTGCAATTCTATGGAGCTAATAGAACGGGGCGCTGGGCGGGTCGCCTGGTACAAGTACAAAACCTTCCGCGCAATGAATTGAAAGACCTTGATCTTGCGCGGAAGCTGGTTAAGGAAGGCGACAGTGAATTGCTTGAAATTCTTTTTGGTAATGTACCGGATACGCTTTCACAGCTAATTCGCACGGCATTTATCGCACCAGAAGCGCACCGCTTCATAGTAGCTGATTTCAGCGCTATTGAAGCTCGTGTTATCGCGTGGTTAGCCGGTGAAAGATGGCGGATGGAAGTGTTTAAAACCCACGGCAAAATATATGAAGCGTCGGCTTCGCAGATGTTTAAAGTACCAATAGAACAAATCACAAAAGGCTCTGATCTCCGCCAAAAAGGTAAAGTGTCTGAACTGGCTTTGGGGTATCAGGGTGGCCCTGCAGCGCTCATCACTATGGGCGCTCTTAAAATGGGAATACCGGAAGAAGAACTTCCAAAACTTGTAAAGATGTGGCGTAACGCAAATAAAGCGATTGTGAACTACTGGTATGAGGTGGAGCGCGCTGCAATTGAAGCGGTGGAGCGTGGACAGAAAGTAACAATCAAACACGGCATCAGCTTCTTTGTTGAAAAAAATATTCTGTTTATAGAACTGCCATCAGGGCGACGGCTTGCCTATCTGTATCCAAGATTAAAACCTAACAAGTTTGGCGGCGTGTCCCTGGCTTACACGGGCATGAACCAGACCAGTAAGCAGTTCGGTTTTCAGGATACCTACGGCGGTAAGCTGGTGGAGAATATTGTGCAGGCGGTTGCACGGGATTGTCTTGCGGTTGCTTTGCTGCGTATTTCTGGCGCCGGCTACAAAATAGTTATGCATGTGCATGATGAGATTGTATGTGAAGTTCCCAATGGGTTTGGGTCTTGCGAAGAGATAAATAAAATTATGAGTGAGCCAATTGATTGGGCGAAAGGATTACCGTTAACAGCAGAATCCTATGAAACTGAATATTATAAAAAGGATTAAAAATGATAAAAAGAGTTTACATCGCGGGCAGGGTAACGGGGTTGCCCATTGAGAAAGTAAAAGCAAAATTTCAAAACAAAGTGGATGAACTACTAATGGCTGGGTACGACGTCGTAAACCCTGTTGCAGAAGTAGCCTATTACAATTTGTACGAACGCCCTGATAGGCCCTTGCAAGGTTGGAATGAAGAAATGCGTTTTTGTATTAAACAATTAATGGATTGCGATGAGCTTCATTTATTGCCATGCTGGAAAGATAGTGCTGGCGCACAACTTGAAAGAGACATTGCCCTTCGCTTGGGAATACCGGTTGTTTACCCTCAATAAAGAAAGAATGGAATTAATCAATAAACTTCACCCCGGTATTGACAGCCGGTCAGATACGCGCCAGCCCTGTATCACTTTCACTGGAAAAACGCGCGTAACGTTTTCTGCAGGCGCAATTGATAAGTTCAGGCTATTAGTAGGAAATACGATAAGCTTTGTTCGGATTCAAAAGACCTGGTATTTCTTCGTTGGCTCTGACCTGAATTCCTTCTCCTTATTCAAACCTGATAAGAGGCAACGCACGCTATGCGTCAACAGTAAAAATTTAAACATCATGTTCCTGAGCGATATAGGGCGCAGAGGTTTGGTACGGTGCGCTTTGGAACAAACAAACACTGAATACCGCGGACATAAGCTGATAAGATTATTCCCTTTAAAAAAGTAAATCAATCTCTAATGATATTCACAAGAGACTTTATACATGCTGGAGAAAATAAGTACGACAGGCATCAGGTAGAAAAAATAATAAGAATTGCTTCCAAACCAGAAATTGAAAATATAGTCATTGATGGGTTTAGCGGAATAGGGGGTGTAACTGAAGGTTTTGAACGCCTTGAAAATTATATGGTTATCGCCTGTATCAATCACTGGGACGTGGCAATTGAAACACATGCAAAAAACCACCCCGATTGCTTGCACTTACAAGAAGATTTCCGAAGCGCCGATCTTACCATTTTGCTTTTCATGATTAATAAGATCAGGAGAAGCAATCCTCATGCCAAGTTTCATTTATGGTTAAGTCTTGAATGCACGAATTTCAGCAACGCCAAAGGCGGAATGCCGCGCGACGCAGATAGTAGAACGCTTGCGGATCATGCAGACCGTTATGTTCTTGAACTGGATCCCGATGTTATCTGGATAGAGAATGTAAAAGAATTCAAATTGTGGGGGCCAATGATACCTAAAGTTCACACGTTTGAAAAAGGCAAAAAGAAGACAGTCATTTTTCCAAATTTTACTTTGAATGACAATTTCGCCCAATTCGATTTCTGGACGGACTTAATCGCTGCTGGCAAATTTCCATACTGCCCATTAGCTCTTGACAAAAAGCAAAAGAAACGCTTGCCTTGGATGATTCCTTGCCCGCACACTAAGGGAACCGATTATGAGCGTTGGAAAAAACACATTTGCTCTTTTGGGTATCATGTTGATGTAAAAATTTTGAACTGCGCTGATTATGGTGTGCCTCAGCATCGTGTCCGGCTCATTATGCAATTCAATAGAAAGGATGTGGCCTCTATCTGGCCTGAAAAGACACGCGATAAAAAAGGAGCGAATGGATTACCTAAATGGGAACCCGTAAAGCCATGTTTGAATCTTGAGAAAGAAGGCGAAAGCGTATTAGCATTTAAAGTTGACAAAAATGGAAATTTCAAAATTGGCAAGAACGGAAAATTCATTCCTCGCATTACAAGCGACGCAACGATTGATCGATTGATAAAAGGCTGTGAAAAGCATGTTCTGTCTAACGGTGAAAGATCATGGATAGTAAAATACAACTCCGCAAATTTTAAAAACGGAGAGCTTGAACAAAATGCGGGAATAGCTTTAAATGATCCAATACATACGGTGCCGTGTCGTAACAGCTATGGCTTGGCAAAAATCCACTTGCTGGATCACTACTTCGGTAACGGCTATGTAAAATCAGCAGAAGAACCTGTTGGTGTTTCCGGCACTAAAGATGGTATTTCCCTGCATAGCGTTCAATTTCTAAGCACTTACCATTCGACGGGAGACGGCAGCAATATAGATAGCGCGGCTCCTGCAATAATGACGAAAGATAAATATCCTTTAGTGTCCGCGCATTTCCTCGACATGCAATATACTTCCGGTCAAAGAAACAAATCTGTAAATGAACCTTCTGGGGCTTTGCTCAATGTGCCAAAGCAACGTCTGGTTGAAGTTGACCGTTTCGTCATGGATACGCAGTACAATAATGTAGGATATAGCTTAGACGAAACTGCTAAAACTATTACGGCAAACAGGAAACATTTTTATCTCGTGAATCTGCAATGGTTTAATGAAAGCTTCAGGAACTTAGATAATCCTGCAAATACGCTCATTGCCAGAATGGACAAATCACCAAACTACTTGGTTACTCTTGAAACTGGCGAACTCGCCATTGAGGTTTACGATTATGATCCTCCCCACTACGTGAGGCTTAAAAAGTTCATGGCAGAACATGGAATTGTGAGCATCAACATGAGAATGCTTGAAGATGTAGAATTATTGAAAATAATGACGCTGCCTGCCGATACAAAGCTTTCAAAATCATCGACAGACAACAAGAAAATGATTGGGAACGCCGTGCCAAGCGATTTGGTGGAGCATCTTGGGAAGGCTTGGAGCGGAAGTCGTAAAAGTGAAGCAGCCGCAGCATAAAAGTTTTAATATTATGACCATAAACATACAGCACAACGGAACAATTGATATCGCCCTTGGAAAGAACCGGAAAGAGACAAGCTGGCGAAACAAGGAGATACTATGGTCAGAACTGGTGGAGCGCCTTAGTGAAACACATCGGACTGCCGAAACACATGCAGAATACGTTGCGGCAAAGAAATCGCGGCAGGATGAGATAAAAGACATCGGTGGTTTTGTGGGCGGTTATTTGACCGGCGGAAGGCGTAAACCTGGAAACGTTCTTCATCGTCAGCTTGTAACGCTGGACGCAGACTTCGCAACACAAGGTATGTGGGATGACTTCATACTGCAATACGGCTGCGCAGGTCTGATGTATTCGACGCATAAACACACACCTGAGCATCCGCGTTTTCGTGTGATCATTCCTTTAGATCGCCCTGTGATGCCCGATGAATACATTGCTATTTCCAGAAAAATAGCAGGCAATCTTGGCATTGAATGTTTTGACAATACCGGCTTCCAGCCGTACAGATTGATGTACTGGGCAAGCACTTCCAAGGATGGCGAGTATTTCTTTCGGTATCAGGACGGGGAATGGTTAAACGCTGATGAGGTTTTAGGCTCTTATCGTAACTGGCGGGATAGCAGCGAATGGCCGGTAAGTGAGCGGTACAACAAGGCTGTTAGCAGCGCCATGAAGAAGCAGGGGGATCCGCTGGAGAAACCGGGCGTTGTTGGAGCGTTCTGCCGCGTATATTCTATTGAAGAAGCAATTGACATCTTCCTCCCGGATGTGTATGAGCAGGTAGCAAACATTGAAGGACGTTATTCTTACAAGGAAGGTAGTACCTCCGGCGGCGTTGTAGTATATGACGGCAAATACGCCTACAGCCACCACAGTACCGACCCTTGCAGCGAGAAACTCTGCAACGCTTTTGATTTAGTGCGACTCCATAAGTTCGGATTAAAAGACGAGGATGTACGCGAAGGAACGCCTGGTAATAAGCTACCAAGCTATCTCGCTATGTTAGATTTTGCCGCAAAAAATCCTGACGTCCGTAGAATACTCATTACTGAAAAGATGCAAGACGCTAAAGGTGATTTTGCTGATGAATTTACGGATGAAGATATAGATGATAGCGACGATAGCTGGAAAGAGCGGTTAGAGGTGGACAGAAAAGGAAATACCTACAGCACTATCGGTAATATCGCTCTTATCCTTGAAAATGACACTTACTTCAAAGGGAAAATAGCCTACGATGATTTTGAAAAATGCGAAGTAGCGGTTAAGGATTTGCCCTGGCGGAAAGTTGAATGGAATACACGCAGGTTAACCGATAGAGACGATGCGAATATACGCCACTACCTGGAACGAGCGTATGGCATCAGTAACGCTACAAAGACACAGGATGCAATGCAGATATTGTGCGAAAAAACAAAGCAGCACCCTGTGCGGGAGTATTTGGAAAACTTGCGCTGGGATAAAATAGAAAGACTGGAAACCTTATTTATAGATTATCAGGGAGTGAACGACAGTAAATACGCGCGCGCTGTTACTCGTAAATCGCTAATAGCTGCTGTTGCACGCATTTTTCAACCCGGTATTAAATACGACAATATTCTTACGCTCGTAGGAAAACAAGGGATTGGAAAGAGCATGTTATTAGCAAAGCTTGGGGGTAAATGGTTCAGTGATAGTTTTTCCTTTCATCAACTCTCAAAGAACGAAACTAAGGCTTGTGAGCAGATCCAAGGGGTTTGGATTGTAGAAATTGCCGAACTCGCAGGACTTACAAAAGTAGACATCGAATCAGTTAAACAGTTTATCGCAAAAACAGATGATCGCTTCCGCGTTGCGTATGGAAGAAGAACAGAAAACTTTCCGCGACAATGCGTGTTTTTTGGCACTACGAACAAATTTGATTTCCTACGCGATGTTACGGGTAACAGACGGTATTTCCCTCTGTTTTGTACTGATAATGCACGCAAAAAAGCATTTGACATAACACCTCATGAGATAGACCAGATCTGGGCGGAAGCCGTAGAATTATACCGTAAAGGAGAAAACCTTTATTTGCCGAAAGAACTTGTCGAAGAAGCCACAAAAATTCAAAAGCATCATACTGAAGAACATCCGTGGCAAGCTATCATTCAAAATTATCTGGACACACGAGTTCCCGATGGGTGGAATAAGATGAATATTTATGACAGACGGGCTTATCTCTCAGGTGAAGAAACGCTTCACAAGGAAGGAAACATATTGCGTACACGGGTTTGCCTACAACAGATTTGGGATGAAGCGATAGCAAAAGGTAGAGATACAATTGATGAGCGCAGCGCCAGAATAATTAAAGATTGCATGATGAATATTGAAGGCTGGGAGAGAGTGAAAGAACTTAAAAAATACGGCGGCTACGGGCCGCAAAGAAACGGCTATATCAGGACTGAAATACCAACCAAATATACGGAAATGAGGGTAACAAATAAGGGTACAAACGAGGTACAAAATAGGTAACACCTGTTACCCTTAAAGGTAACAGAATTTACAAGATGTTACCTCGTTTGTACCCTAAAAAAACCAATGTTGTAAAGGGTTTCAAGGTAGGGTAACAGGAGTAACACTATAATAATAATAAAATGAGATTAGAGAGATTAGAGAGAAATAGAGAGAAAAAACACACGTTTATACGCTCAAATCGCGATAGGTGCATACACGTGCGCGTACGCGCGTACGCGGTGTATATAAGTATAAGAATTTTAAAATAGTTAATAAGATGAACGAAAAACTAATAGAGCAAAAACTTCGCGAAGCAATAAAGCAAATCGGCGGACTGGCTTTGAAGTTTACATCGCCTTCTTTTACCGGAGTGCCGGATAGGATTGTATTGCTTCCGGGCGGAAAGCTTTGGTTTGTTGAAACCAAAAGCACTGGCGAAAAAATATCACCGAGACAGCAAGTAGTCTTTCCAATGCTGCAAAAATTAGGGTTTAAAGTTGAGGTTATTGATTCGCAGACGGGGTTGGATTGTTTTATCGAAAAATGTAAAAATCATGGAACTTAAATGTGATAAATGCGGTAAAGATTTTATCCGTAAAAATGGTCGAGTACTTGAACGTACCTTTTGTTCCCGTACTTGTTTTAATCAGTGGAACAGTAAGCGTATGTCGGCATTAAACGCGACGCTGAATCCTGAAAGAATGATCTATCAGACAAGGGTTAAACTTCGGAAGGCTAAATTAGGAAAAGGTAAAGGGCGCAGTTATGAAAAGACTTTTGGTAAACACACTCACAGGATAGTAGCGGAGAAGATGTTAGGTAGAAAACTCCTGCCAAAAGAAGTAGTTCACCACATTGACGAAAACAGGAGAAACAATGACCCGTCTAATTTGATCGTATTTCCTTCACAGAAAGAACATGCGTGGTGGCATAGCGTTCAAAAATCAATAAAAGAAGATTTTGCAATATGAACGAAAATAATTTGCACATCTATCAAAGCTTTGCAGTCGACCATGTTTTGCAACATGATCATTCAGCTCTTTTGCTGGGGCTGGGCTTAGGTAAGACCGTAGTAACGCTGACTGCTGTTAACCGATTGCTGTATGAAGATTTCGAGGTAAAAAAAGTTTTGATAATAGCGCCAAAGCGTGTTGCAGAGCATACCTGGACTACCGAGGCGGCGAAGTGGGAGCACCTTAAACATCTGCAAATTTCAAAAGTTATTGGTTCAGAAACAGAACGTAAAAAAGCGTTGAAGGCAAAAGCTGACATCTTCGTGATTAATCGTGAGAACGTGGCATGGTTAGTATCACATCTTGCAGGCGCATGGCCGTTTGACATGGTGGTGATTGACGAGCTTTCCTCTTTCAAATCCGCAAAATCAATACGTTTTAAAGCGCTAAGACAAGTACGTCCGCGTATGAATCGGGTTGTTGGATTAACCGGAACGCCCGTGCCTAACGGTTTGTTGGATCTGTGGCCCCAGATGTATCTACTGGATCAGGGAGAGCGATTAGGTAAGACTTTAACTGGTTATCGCGATAAGTATTTCAAACCCGGAAGACGAAACGGGTACGTGGTGTATGATTACGAGCGGAATAAAGGCGACGATCTGTTAGGTGAAGATATTTTCGAGAAAGAAATTTATGACAAGATTAGCGACATCTGTATTTCGATGAAAGCGGAAGACTGGCTGCAACTACCGAAACGAATTGATCACACCGCTGAGATAATTCTTCCTGCTGAGATTTTAAACCAGTACCACGAGTTTGAAAAACGTATGGTTTTAGAGCTGGCTAATGAGCGGGAGATAACAGCTTTGAACGCAGCAGGACTCACTAACAAACTGCTGCAGTTTGCTAACGGGGCTGTGTATAACGAGGATGGAGGTTATTACGAGATACACAACGAGAAGATAGAAGCCCTTGCTGAAAGAATAGAAGCGGCAAACGGGCACCCCGTGCTTTGTTTTTATCAGTTTAAAAGCGATGTCGAAAGAATCAAGAAATACTTGAAAGCTTTTAAACCTTATCAGCTTCAAAGCTCTGGCGATATTGATGCGTGGAATAAGAAGCGCATTCCGTTTCTGCTGGCACACGCTGCAAGTGCGGGACACGGTTTGAATATGCAGCAAGGGGGCAATTTGATGGAATGGTTTGGTGCACCGTGGAGCTTAGAGCTGTATGAGCAGGCTGTAGCGCGTTTAGACAGACAGGGGCAAATGGAAGCGGTCGTAAATAATCGTTTGGCGGTTAAAGGAACGATGGATTATGATGTATTAGCGGCTCTTTCGGGCAAGGCACGAGGACAAGATGCTTTGATGAATGCTGTAAGGGCTATTGTTTCTAAGTATCGAAATTGATTTATATTGATAGGGTTGGTATGTACGAGGTATGTCGCAGATAGAGTGTTTGTTAATGATTTGTTAATAATTTGTTAATAAAAGGTACTTCCGAAGCACTTTGTCATGCGGCGCTACGAGCCGCAAAAAAGTATTAGCGACAGAAGTTTTTTTGACTTGCCAGTTGCCAAATTTGAACTAATTGTGAAATATGAAAAAGCTACTCACGATCCGCCAATATGCCAATAAAATAGGGGTTTCCCACACCACCGTACAAAACGCAATTAACTCTGGCAGAATATCCAAAGGTTGCCAAAACGGAAAGATTAATGAAAAAGTTGCCAATGAGGAATGGGGGGATGTTCTTCGGCATCGTTCTGAAAGAAGGAAAGCTAATGAAGCCAAGAAAGTCGTTATCACTCAACAGCGGCTCGATGATCTCTGCAACATCCCTGTTGCAGAAATTGTCATTAATGCGGATGATGATATTAAAGAAGCCGAGAGAAAAAAACTAATCATTCAGGGGCAGCGTGAACTCATAAAGCTAAAAGCAGAAAGCGGAGAACTGGTGAACAAAGAAGCGATGTACAAAGAGATGTTCGAGTTTGGCAAGGAACTACGTCTTGCGCTACAAGCCATCCCCGACAGGATCATAGACGAACTTTTGACGCTTGACCGGCATAATGCGCACCGACTTCTTACCACTGCTATCAATGAAACATTGGAAAAGCTAAGCGAAAATGAGGAAGGCCATTAAAGCCGGAATTAAGCCAGAACCGCTGTTAAGTGTCAGCGAATGGGCCGATAATAATCGGCTGCTTGACAGCAAGAGTGCCGCTATGCCTGGGAAATACCGAACGGCGGTAACGCCTTATCTCCGCGAGATCATGGATAATCTTGGCGAGTATTCAGAGGTCGAAGAAATCATTTGCATGAAGGGGGCACAACTTGGCGTAACAGAAGCGGGGTTAAATTGGATAGGCTACACCGTGCACATTTCGCCGTGCCCGATGTTATTCGTGGAACCGACTAAGGATGTAATGGAGCTTGTGAGCAAAACACGCGTCCAGCCAATGATGGAAAGCAGTCCCGCCTTAGCAGAATTGGTAAAACCTTCTCGTAGCAGGGATTCCGGTAATACGCTTACGAAAAAAGAATTTCCGGGCGGCATACTTCGCATGGCTGGAGCTAATTCCGCTGCTTCGCTTCGTAACATGCCGGTAAAACGTCTGATTCTCGATGAAGTGGACGCTTATCCACTTGATCTTGACGGAGAGGGAAATCCGATTGACTTGGCAAAGAAGAGAACCAGCACTTTTGCGAAAAGAAAAATATTCATTCTATCCACGCCGACAATCAAAGGGTTAAGTGTTATTGAGCCATTATTCGAGAGCACTGATCAGCGCTACTATTTTATTCCCTGCCCGCACTGCGCGGGTATGCAGCATTTGGAATGGAAGCAGTTAAGGTATGAATACAACCGCGCGGCGAAGATTGCTAAAAACATCTATTACGAGTGCGTGCATTGCGGTGAAGCAATACAGGAACGGCATAAGACGGAAATGCTGGCTAACGGACAGTGGCTACCCACCGCGCCGGAAAACGAGAATAAAAAACGCGCGGGTTATCACATCAACTCGATGTATAGCCCTCTCGGTTGGCTAAGCTGGGCGGATATGGCGCAGGACTGGGAGGAAGCGCAGGGCGATGTACCTAAGTTGAAGACGTTCTACAACACCGCGCTCGGGTTACCCTACGAGGCTACCGGCGATAAACCGGAGTGGAAACTGTTATACGACCGCCGCGAAGATTATCCGATAAACAGAATCCCATCTGACAACACCGCATTCCTAACGGCGGGAGTTGACGTACAGAAGGACAGGCTTGAGGTTGAAATAGTAGGCTGGTGTGAAGGGAAGATATCCTACAGCATAGATTACCGCGTACTTACGGGTTATGTGTCTGGAGACGGCAACGCCGCTGTGTGGCAGAAACTTGCAGCGCTGCTTACGGAAACATGGGTTAAGCCTGATGGTAACGCGCTATCTATTCGTATGATGTGTGTTGATAGCGGTGCATTTACTTCGGAAGTGTACGCTTTTTGTAAAAAATACCCGCAATCGCGCGTCGTACCAACGAAAGGACAGGATAATCAAATCACGATAGTTGCGGCTCCAAAAGCGGTAAATGTTACGAGAAAGAACAAAAGCGCTGATGGTTTGAAAGTGTGGCATGTCGGCGTAAGCGTGATAAAAGAAGAGCTATACGGGTGGCTCAGGCTTAATCCAGATGAGAACGGGTACTGCCATTTCCCGCAATACGGCGAAGAATACTTCAAGGGACTTATCGCGGAAGAATTGGTAATCACGAAGAACAAGAAGGGGCATAACGTGAAAGCGTGGGTGAAAAAATATGCGCGTAACGAGCCGCTTGACGCGAGAGTTTACGCCCGTGCCGCGGCACACATGGTGGGCATGGATTCCTTCGGCCCTCAACACTGGCAGATGTTGTTGAAGGCGTCACTCCCTAAGAAAAAAATTAAAAAACGAAAATCAACTTTCCTTTAATGAAAACGATGAAATCCATAAGCATCACCGTCGGCACATTCGTTCCAGTACCGCTTCACGAATTGCTTATCGAAGCCACATGCTCAGTTTATGAAGTGAGTCGCGCTGAATTGTTTGAATCTAAACGGACGGAAGAAGCGGCACAGCGACGCGCGATGTTGTTCTATCTGATGAAGTTTGATTTAGATTATTCCGACTCCGACATTGGATCACTGGCTTCTTACAGCAGACAGAGGGTAAGTGCTGCTATTCAGCAGATAGAGTTTCAGATCCGGAATTACTTACGAGTTAGTTGCGTTTGTAAGAATATCCGCGCTGTTTATTCAAATTTGCGGAAAGAGCAGGAATTGTGGCTGAACCAGCATTTACAACCGAACAATATAACGCACTTAATGCCGCCATCGCACAAGGCACGCTAACGGTGGAATACGGCGACAAAAAAGTTACCTACCGGAGCTTGAATGAGATGCTGCGTATTCGCGCAATGATGGCTAAAGAACTGGGCGTTTCCGGCAAAAAAAACGCGAGAAAAACAGGAGTTTTTTCTAAAAACTGGGATTGTAAATGAATTTTTTAGACAAAACCATATCTTTTTTTTCTCCTGCCGCCGCGCTTAAGAGAGCGCAATACCGCGTAGCGATAGATCTTGTAGAACGCAAATACGAGGGCGCGCGAAAAGACCGCCGCTCAAAAGGGTGGCAGGTTAATGAATACGAAGAAAACACTACGGCTGCGGAATTAGTCACGCTAAAATCACGCAGCCGTGATTTATACAGAAATAATCCTTACGCATATCGCGCGCATAATTCAATCGCTCACAATACAACTGGAACAGGCATTTTACCGGCCATCGCTAACACGAAGCTGAAGAAAGTATGGCAGGAGTGGGCGGAAAATATTATGTGCGACTTTGATGGCAATTTCGACTTTTACGGGTTGCAAAATCTTTGCATGAAAACTATGAGCATTCATGGTGAATGCCTTGTGCTACGAGTGCCTGTGAAAGCTACTGATAGAGTACCGCTTGAATTGAAGGTTATCTCTACAAAATACCTCGATAACAGCAAAGATATTGAACGGCTAAAGGGGGGATATATTTCCGGTGGCATACAGTATGACGCTAACGGAAAGCGTACCGGCTACTGGCTTTACCCGAACGATCCTACGGGCGCGGTAGCGGTCGAAAGCAAGTTCTGGAAAGAAAAAGACGTAATACACTTATTGCAGATAGATGAGCCGGGACAAAGTCGCGGCGTACCGTTTGGCTCCGCTTCCATGATGAGTCTTCACGACTTTGACGATTACGCTGATGCACAGCTGATGCGCCAAAAAATAGCTGCGTGTTTTTCTGTGTTCGTAACGAAATCAGATGCAACGGACTTTGATACTGCTGATTCTGAAGAGCGCTTGGAAAAAGTAGAACCCGGTATTATTGAACATTTGGAGCCGGGCAAATCAGTAACGTTTGCTTCTCCCCCACCCGCCGAAGGATATGCAGAGTATTCGCGTAATGTACTTACAGGTATTGCCTCCGGCTTCGGCGTAAGCTATGAAAGCATGACGGGTGATCTCAGCAATGTAAATTTCAGTTCCGGGCGCATGGGCTGGCTGGAATACCAGCGAATGATTGAAAGTTGGCAATGGTTTATCCTCATTCCCAAACTATGCAAGCGCGTTTGGCTGTGGTTTGTCGAAGCAGCCGTCATCGCGGGTAAGCTACCGAAATCAGCGCCTCTATCTGTTGAGTGGACGGCACCGCGCCGGCAGATGATAGACCCCGTGAAGGAGACTAACGGCCTGCTCGCGCAGGTACGCGCCGGTTTCATAAGTTGGCAGGAAGCTGTACGCTCACTCGGCTACACGCCGGAAGAAATTTTGGAAGAAATCAAAACTTCCGCGAAAATGTTCGACGAAGCAGGCGTCAAGCCTGAATGCGATCCGCGTTTCGATGGGGCTAATAAAAAAGCTTTAGATACTAACAGCGAAGGTGACTCAGGTGAATAAAGAAAGTAAGTTTAGCTCTTTTTGTTAAAAGCCTTCACCTCAGATACAATTGCGGCAATAAACATAAGTGCGGATATCACCGTAATAAACCAGAAAATAGTAATAAGCCACCATGAAGTTGAGCAAACAGCAAGTATCAAGAAAACAGTCCCGTAACTTAAAGAATTGATAGCCTTATACGTGTTAGGCTCTTCTTTTTTCATACGCGCCATCTTTTCGTTTTGCATTGAAAAGAAGATACCAACAAGCAATAATAGAATAAGTAATAAAACCATTTTTAAAATAGCTGATTTCTGTTAGAAAGAATATAAAAATATAAAAAAATCTTAGAAATATAAAAAGGGATTTGTAAGTTCGCTCCGCGACACTTGTATTATTTATGGGCAAATCCCAAAAAATGTTAAATCAAATTACTCCCGGCGTACGGTTGAAAGTACCGAGCATTTCTATGCCTATAGAAAGTGTCGCAGCGACCGGGGGATTTTTATTTTTATGCGACACTTTTATGCACAAATCCTGCCGAGCCACACTCGTGGTAGCCAGGTGCAGTCTCCGGACTTGCCAATCACGCAATGGGGCGACCGCCTCTTAGTGGATGCCCGTCTTTTACACCAAAGATTACGGTCCGGGTATCACTTCGCTCATTGGATTAGAGCACGAATACAGGACTACGGTTTTCAAGAAAACGAAGATTTCTTTGCTTCAAAAAGTTTTGAAGCAAAAAGAGGCAAAGGCGGACATAATCGAGTAGATTACCTTCTCACTCTCGACACGGCAAAGGAAATGGCTATGTTGGAGCGTAACGAAATCGGAAGAATGATTCGCCGCTACTTCATTCAAAAAGAAAAAGAAGCACGTGGAGAAGTGCTTGCCTTGCCAAGGGAAGACTTAAAACAAATATTTGCCGGATTAACTCCGCTTAGACTGAATAGACGTACTCTTTATCCGTTCCGCAAAACTATGATCGCAATAGGCAGCAATCACCCAAGCGGTCCTGAATACCACTACCGTAAGCGCTACCCTAATCGCTTTGTCAGTTATGACGATGTTCACTACATAAGCGAAGAACTGGCATTGCAGATCTATTACAATCGGCTTGTTACTGCCACACGAAAGGCAAACAAGAAGATGCAACCCGTTCTACCCCCTGATTTTTCTGATAAAAAGGAAATACAAGGAGGCAGCCATGTATAAAATCATAAAACAACTTTACAGTAAGAGCGGTAAAACTGTCGTAAACGTGCCATATTTGCCTTTTACGGAACTAATGAAGGAAGTAGGGCTAAGCGCCCATCAAAATCAATTAGAGCGCCGTAAAGCCAAATATCCGCAGCATTTCAGAGAGATAGATGGTGAAATGCACATATCGGTAGCTTATGCCGAGATAATTATCAAACTTAAAAACGTAAACAACAAACGCGGCATCTGTAGCGCAAAAGGAGGAAACCATGTATAGAACAAGGCAAATGATCGGCTTTCGAACAACAGTAACAGAGAACTGCGAAAGCGAAACCAAAAGTAGGAATTATCAGGATAATAAATTCCTTCATATAATGCAAGTAGCTTTTCTGGAACTGATGATTAAAGAAGCTGCGGGCTATCGAAATGAATTAATCACTTTTAAGAAAAAGCTTGAAGCAGCAAGAATGCTTTTTCCCGAAGATTTAAAAAGGCTAAAAGAAGATTTAGATACGATATAAGACAAAATTAGCCCTGCAAAAAACTGCGGGGCTAATTTTGTATGCAACTAACCCGCAACTTATTCACTTTCTATTGATTTTAATATTGCTGCTATGAAAGCAGCTAAAAAAGGCTACCCTTCGGCGCCTGACGCAGAAGGCTTCTACTTCCAAACAGAAGAAGACGAAAGCGCGGGTATCCTAACGCGGGATTACGAAAACGGAGGGCAAGTAAAAAAAGTAGCACTGTCCAACGGTACGACGGCAATCATTCGCAAGTTGAAAGGGCGCGATTTTGTGGAAACGAAAAAGCAAATTCAGGCGGATAACACTTTGGATTTTGAAACAGTAAACATGGCTGTGGCTACGACTATTGACGGTAAGCAGCAGCCACCGGAATACTATTTGGACGATTTATTTCAGGGGGATTTTTCAAAGTTGATAATCGCCTACAGTTCTTTAAATTTTCAGTAGGGCTACGGGAAATCTCCTTTGTAGCCCATTTCTACGGTACATCTCCGTTAGAGGTAGAAAAATGGTGGAGCGAAGACATATTCCGCTATTATGGAGAAGCGGTGAAACTTCACAACTTCTTAAATAAAGCCGAAGATTAACTAAAAAGGCTAACGATTTTATGTCGTAAATAAAAATAAAGGCAACCGATAAAAGGAAGAATAGCGAGGGCAATCACAATGTAGCCAAGCCAACTTAATAAAGACTCTTCTTTTGTAAAAAGAATCAGAAGAATAGAAGTGAAAATAATAACGGAAAGAAAGAGTAATGATTTCAATGATGCCGTAGCAAGTTCTTTATCGTGAAAAGTTTTTGCAAACTCTTCATCGGAAACATTACTTCTTTGCGCGCCAACCAATATGCCTAATAGCAGATCACTCATGATGCAAAAATAACGAATAAATGGCAATGTCTTCTACACTTGCAATTGCGTTGATGCTTTCGGCTAAGACCGATAAAGCAGCTGCGCAAATTGAAAAGTTCACAAGTAAGACAGCTAATCAGCTTGCAAAGCTGGCATCA
This sequence comes from Bacteroidota bacterium, assembly GCA_018267925.1. Taxonomy (GTDB): domain Bacteria; phylum Bacteroidota; class Bacteroidia; order Chitinophagales; family Chitinophagaceae; genus JAFIGV01. The sequence goes on from JAFDXO010000118.1 coordinate 22,274, forward strand.
AGGTCGGAAGACTATATCCGAAAAGGTTTTACCGATTTAGAGATAGGAAAAGCTATAGCGAGACCCGTAATAGGAGTAGCAGAGGCTGCTGCTAAATTTGAAAAGGGAATGATTGCTGTCCGTAAACAAATGCAGCAAGACACACCTGAAGCAGTAAAGGCTATGACCAAAGACATTTTTGATATGTCTTTAAAACTTGGAATGGCAGCGGATCAAACTACAGCGTTAGTAGCTGGCGGTTTGAAGATGGGCGTACCGGAAAAAGCTATTGCGAGCTTTACGTTGACGGCAGGAAAAATGGTGAATGCCTTTGACCTTCCAGCAGAGCAAATATCAGAGCAGATGGCTGGCATCGCCAATATGTTTAAGATTCCGATAAACCAGATCGGAGAACTCGGTGATGCTATCAACTACTTAGATGATAATACCCTTGCGAGTGGTGGCAACCTCATTGAATTGATGCAGCGTATCGGTGGTATATCGAAGTACCTTAGAGCTAATCAAGCCGCCGCCTTATCTTCTACTATGCTTTCTTTGGGTGAAACCCCTGAACGTGCGGCAACTGCGATTAACGGCATGATAAACACACTCGCGGCTGCGGGTGTACAAAGTAAGCGCTCTCGAATGGTGATGAAAGCGCTCGGTTTTGATCCCGCTACTTTGCAACGCGAGATGGTAACAAACGCGCAAGGCGTAATTGAAAAAGTTTTGAAGCGTATTCAGACTTTAAAACCTGATAAACAGCAAAGCGCGTTATCGCTCATGTTTGGCAAAGAATATGCGCCTGCGCTTAACAAGCTTATCAATGGCATGAGTGAGTATGGGCGACAGCAAAAAATGCTGAATGGTGCGCAGAAAGGTTCGATGGATAAAGAGCACGCCCGGTACTTGGGATCAACAGCTGCCCAGCTTCAAAACGCGCAAACCAATGCAACAGAATTAGCGATAAATATTGGAAACGGGTTATTGCCTTCTATAAATGCATTAGTAAAAAGCATTTCCCCAGTCGTTCAAAAATTCAGCGATTGGGCTGCTAAAAATCCAAATACTGTACGTTCGATAGCAAAAGTTGTATTAGCTATTGCGGGACTTAAAATTGTAAGTGGTAGTTTGAAAATTGTTTTTGGCTCTATAATTAGTCCTGTAAGTAAAGTAGTATCGTTTTTTGCTAAAGGGAAAGACGGGGTTTCGCAGTTCTCTAAGGCTTTAGGGTTTTTAGGTAAAGTAAAAAACGGACTTGGAAACATGCTTTTTAAAGCCCGATTTTTCGGCGAAGTATATGTGCGCAAAGCGATAACTGCAGTTTCTTCTTTTGCCAGAATTTTAGGCGGAAGACTCGTTAAAGCAATAAGCTTTGTAGGACGTACTATGCTTTCACTTGGCAGGCTTATGCTCGCAAATCCCATACTGTTAGCGGTGGCGGCTATTGCGGTTGTAATTTTTCTCGTAATAAAAAACTGGAGCAAAATAAAGCCGTGGCTTACTAAACTCTGGGCGTGGGTAACGAACGCGACAAAGCGCACTTGGAATGCGATTAAATCTTTTTTCTCCGGATTGTGGTCTTCAGTAAAACAAATATTCACTACAGCGTTAGAACTTATTGCCTCATTGTTTTTAAACTTCACACCGATAGGCTTAGTGTTCAAACACTGGAAGCCACTTACGGAGTTTTTTTCAAACCTGTGGGAAAAAGTAAAGTCCGGTTTTATGAAGTTCATAAACTGGTTTGTTGAAAAATGGAAGTGGCTAAACGACCATATTATCAAACCTATCGGTAATCTTTTTTCCGGCGATGAGGGAGATATAAAAGTAACTCACGGATATAACCAACCACGTTTACAGCCGGTACCAGTTGCGCGCGGGGGTAATAACAGTATAACCTTTAATCCTGTAATTCAAATACAGGGTAATGCTGACATGAATGTAGCGCGGGCAATATCAGCGCAAGTTCGCAGGGACTTCGATAAGAAAATGCAGGATTATGAACATAATAAGCAGCGGAGGGCTATTGGTTAATGTTATTTCAATTAGGTGATAAAGAGTTTAAAGGTACTTTGGCTCCGGTTTCATGGTCTTATTCGGGTAATGAAGCAAACCTTGCGGAACACGTTTTAATTAATACAAAGCCTCGTTTGCAATTTACAGGCGAAACGCTTGAAGAATTGGAGTTATCTTTTTTGCTTCGCGCTGATTTCTGCAAACCGGTACAGGAAATAGCGGATCTTGAAAAGTGGAAAAGCGACGGTGAAGTATTACCGCTATTGTTGGGTGACGGCACCTATAAAAACGACTATGTAATAAAGTCTATAGCAAAAAAAATCAATCAAACCTTTGCGGACGGAGCAATCATCGAAGCAGAGATTACGCTGTCATTACTTGAATACGTTACGCCGAACAAAGGTCAGCAACGTGCAACCACTGATAGGAAAAACGCTGCCGCGGTTGGTGACAAGGATCAAATTTCGCGGGTTCCTTCGCAGGTAAAAACAGCCGAGGCTTCTGCGCATGATTCGCTTATGCAGGCACAGCTTCAGTCGTGGGACGCGGCCGAGCAAGCACGCAAAGCATACGAAACTGGGCAGCCTCAAAACTACATTGATAAACTGCACAAGACCATAAGTGAAGCGCAGAAAAAAATGAACGATGCACGGCAGCAAATTAATAATCTGCAAGCTACTATTAGCGGGGCGGTAAACATCGTTAATGCAATTCAGACAGCAGTAACAAAGCTAAACGGACTGAGTAATATACTTCAGCCGCCTGTTTCGTTAAGCAATCTTGAATATGGAATTATTGATTTACAATCAGCACTTAACGGCATTGATGTTAGCAGCGTCGGACTTGCGCAAAATGTGGTTTTAAGAAAACAATAGAGTGAGCAAAACAATCCAATACATAACGAGTGAAGGGGAGCGATGGGACACTGTAAGCTTTAAGGTTTACGGTACTCCGTTTGAAATTGATAGGTTAATTCAGGCGAACCCGAACGTTCCCGTTACTTCGCGGTTGAAGGGCGGAACTGTGCTTGAAGTACCAGTTATGGAGGAATATACAGTAACCCCAGATAAGGAATTATTGCCACCCTGGAAAAGATAATGCAACTCGATAAGCCGCATCTGAAAGTAACTTATAACGGTACTAATATCACACATGATGTTAGTAAAAGCCTTATTGCTTTTACCTACACAGATCACTTAGACGAAGCAGATACACTTGATATTCAGATTGAAGATTCAGACCTGCTTTGGCAGGGGGATTGGTATCCTGAAAAAGGCGCAAAAATAACAGCAGAAATAGGCATTGAAGGTGAAGCAGTAATTAATTGCGGAACGTTTGAAATTGACGAGATAGAACTCTCCGGCGCACCGGACACGGTAAATATTCGGTGTATCGCGGCTGGTTTTCTTTCTGGTAAAAAAAGAACGCGAAAGAGCCACGTACACGAAGAAAAAACACTCGCAGAAATAGTACGCACAGTTGCTTCCGCCTGCGGGCTTACGGTGGAAGGAAAGATAAGTAGTGTGCGTGTGGGCAGAATGGTACAACGTAAAGAACATGACTTGCGCTTTCTTCGTCGTCTTGCGACTGAATACGGTTACACCCTGAACGTTCGCGATAAGAAAGCAATTTTCATTTCGACAAAAGAACTTGAAGAACGGGGAGCCGTAAAAAGTTTTGACAAATCAGATTTGCTCAATTACAGCATCCGCGATAAGAGTACGCATACTTACGCACTGGCTTCGGTGAAGTACCATAACCCTAAAACTTCTGAATTAGTAGAACATCAGGAAAGCGAAGGCGGCGTGAAGGACACAGACGATGTACTTGAATTGAAACATACCGCTGAAACAAAAGCACAGGCTATAATGATGACGCAAGCGGCGTTGAATAAGGCTAACAAATTGCAGCAGACTGGTAATATCTCGTTACCGGGTGAAGCTGTGCTATGTGCAGGAAATGTTATTGAATTGACAGGCTTGGGTTTTCTTTCAGGAAAATACATCATTAAATCTTCAGCGCATACAATTGGCATTAGCGAGGGGTGGCTGGTTGATGCTGAAGTTTACAAGGTCGGTTATGTAGAAGAAAGCAAGAAAAGACCAAAGAAGAAAAAAGAGCAGACGATTGACTTGTCTTAAAAGAAATAATCAAACAAATGGTAGAATATCACCAGCCAAAGTAAAACGCATATCACCCATTTTACAGGTTCAGGAAATTCGGGAATTCTGCCGTAAGCCATAAGTTGAAGATAATGCTAAAATTCGGATATATATCGGAGTTAGATGTTTCAAACGGACTCGTTCGCGTATTCTTTGAAGATGACGGTATAACGAGCAATCCTCTACCGGTAAGCGTTCAGGCGAGTAAGACAGATAAGTATTCATTTCCTTTCGTTATAAATGAACACGTATGGTGCCTGATGGATGAAAACTGTGAGTTTGGCGTAGTTGGCGGTGCTATTTATTCGGTTAAAGACAAACCGTCCTCTCACGTTGGGGAGCAATTAATAAACGTTGACATTGGGGCAACTAAGTTGCAATTAAAAATAGACCGTCAGGCGGGAAATTTGGAGTTGAAGCTGGAAGGCGACGCTACTATTAAAGCGCAGGGAAATATTGAAATAACAGCGATTGGCAACACGAAAGTTAAAGGAGAAAACGTACTGGTTGAAGCGGTAACAGAAGCAAAGGTGAAAGCCCCTACTGTAAAAGTAGAAGCTGCAACAATAACAGAAGTTACCACAACGCTATTAAAGATTACAGCACCAACAACAACCATGAGCGGAATATTGAATGTTACTGGCGTTGTTGCGGCTGGCGGTTTTGCGGGTTTCTCCGGTGTGGGTGCTGGCGGGGTTATGACAGTGCAAAACGGCATGAAGGTTACTGGTACTGCTGAAATAGACGATGTGAAAGCAGGAGACTATACCTCAAAAACCGGCGGCGTTATGACAGCTTCACAAGGTTTAAGTACGCCGCAAGATGTGAAGGCGGGCGGTAAATCGCTTACGCTGCACACGCACACGGATAGTCAGGGCGGAGCCACGACACCACCAATATAATGGAACTGAAAGACATCAATACAAAACACTGGCAGTTAGGATTTAATACTGATGTTGTTACTGATATTGATGATATAAAACAGTGTATTGATACTATACTTCTCACGCGCAAAGGATCAGATCCTTTGCGTCCTCATTTCGGGTGCTCATTAATGGATTACATAGATACGCCCGTTAACACCGCTATTCCCAAAATGAAGAAAGAAATACTTGAAGCGCTTCGGGAATTTGAACCGCGAATTACAATTACCAAA
>JAFDXO010000119.1 GCA_018267925.1 Bacteroidota bacterium
GAACGGTTTGTGTAGCTGTTCCCGATGCGTTGGCTGTGCTGGGTGCTTGTGCGTTGGCTGCTGTTGCGAATCCGATGATGGCTGCTGTTGCGATGATGATCTTTTTCATGACTGTTTGTTTGTTTGTTTTGTTTTTGTTTAAAAAATTGGTTGTCGTTTGTTTTGTTTGACGATGCAAAGATTAGACGGCGGTTAAAATGCTGCAACCTTTAGACCCCTGCTTAACGACAGCTTTGCAACCACTTAACAAGCCGTTTACAATTTTCAATTCCCTTTTTGGTCACTAAAAAAACCGCTCCACATTGCTGGGAGCGGCTTTTCGCATATTGGTGATTTAGCTTACTGCTTGTTCACCTTGATTACTTCGGTGTGTTGATCGTCTGCATATTTCAATAAGTACATGCCTGGTGCCAATCCTTCCATGTTGATTTGCACTTGACCGTTGTCCATGTTGACTACGCGAACCATTTTGCCCGTTGCATCAGTGATGGTTACGCTTCCGTTACCGGTTGCACCATAAGCTTTCACAGTCAGCACTTGGCTCACCGGATTCGGATAAGCTTCTACTATAAAGCTGCCGCTCTTCACCGTTGCTGTTACCACATTGGAATAGCTGTTTACACCACTTACATTCACCAATTTCAAACGATAGTAGTTCACGCCTGTTACTGGGCTTTGATCCCAATAGCTGTACGTGCTTGCTTCGCCCTTGCCTTTGATGTTTGCTAAGTAGGTGAAGTTGCGTCCATCCACACTACGCTCTACTTCAAACGCATCGCCTGCTTTCTCTACTCCCGTTGTCCAATCCACACGGTTGCGTGTGCCGACATTGGTGGCGGTGATGGTTTTCAGATCTATGGCAAGTGGGAAATTGGTAATCTGTACTAAGTAATCTTGTGTCAAGCCTGAACCCATATTGGTACAAGCATCGGTAGCACCATTTGGATTTCCTGTACCACGTGAACGAATACGCATTCCCGTAATACCCGGAGTGGCGGTTAAAGGAATAGCAATGGTTACCGTAGCCGTTGTACCGGAAGTAATATTAGTGCCTATCTGTGTCCATTCGGATGCGTCATAGATACCATCTTGGTTGTAGTCAATCCACGCAGATACAATAGCACCTGCATAAGTTCCTGCTGGATCAATGGTTACACTCATTGGTGCTGAGGCTCCTTTGTTAATCCAAGCGGTTTGCGCATAGCTTGTATAGAATGGTGATGCCGTCGGATTGGTTGTTGCTGTGTTGTTGTTAATGCCGGCAAAGGTAAAATTGTTGATTAAACTACCTGTACCACCCGCATTTACAGCAGCACAATAGCATTGTGAAAATGGCAAAACGTTTACAGTAACAATATTGGAATAGTTGGTTTGTGAACTTGTTGTACAAGTGGCACTAAAACGATATTGAGTTGTAACAGTCTGTCCAGCAGAAATGGTATAGCTTGGTATAGTTGCACCAGAAATATTAGTCCAACCACCACTTCCAATTTGTTGTTGCCATTGAAAAGTAATGCCCGAAGCTACTGTGTATGCAGTGTCCGATAAAGTCAATGAAGTTGATGGGCAAACAGAAGTAGGTGCAAAGGCCGTACCGGCTGTTGGTGTTCCAGTACAACCACTTGGTGTTTGAATGTTCACTAAATAATCTTCAGTTTCACCCCATGTATAAGTACCGCAAGGGCTAACCGAACTACCCTCCACTGCTACAACACGCATACCGGTTACGCCCGAAAGCGCAGTGAGCGGAATCGTAATATTGCCCGATACAACTCGACCATTAGGCACTACTCCCGCCGCATAGTTTGAAGTAAATACCGTATCTCCCGGATCTGTGAATACCCCATTGTGGTTGAAGTCAATATACACTGCTGCAATATTGCTATAGGCTCCTGTTCCACAATACCCAATCTGAACGCTCAATGGATAAGTAGCTCCCAAAAACAATGTTGTCGGGGTTAAGGTAGTATAGTTAGAATATTGCGCAACAATACTTCCCGGACCGGGTGCTAATGTGGTGCAAGTAGAAGTATTATTCAAACTTCCTAATGTTACATTGAAAATGTCTTCGTCAGCATTGCTTGTTGCGGATGAAGCACAATAACAATTATAAAAGGGATTCAAGCTTACACTAATCGTATTGGAAATATCCTGTCCGCCGCCATTGGCACAAGTTACCACAAGGCGATAATCCATTGCCGCATTTATTCCGGCTGCGATAGTATAAATAGGACTGGTTGCTCCCGTAACCGGAGACCAAGTATTCATACCCGATGGTGATGACTGCCACTGAAATGAAATGCCGGCAGCCACTGTGTATGCTGAATCATTTATGGTAAATGAGGTATTTGCACAAACACCGGTTGGACCAAACGCCGTACCGGCTGTTGGTGTACCGGTGCAGCCAGAAGGCACGGTAACATTCACCACATAATCTTCTGTTTCATAACCTGAGGCATAGTTAAAGCAAGCTTGGCTTTTTGTATATCCCGGAGTATATCCAACTCTTAAACGAATTCCTGTATTTCCACTTACGCTTGACACACCGGTAGGAATACTAAATGTGCCGGAATAAAGCGTACCAGCTCCATTTGGTGTCATTATTACCCATTCCGTAGTATCAAATGTTCCGTTACCATTCATGTCCACCCAAGCTGCAATAGGATAACTACTGTAAGCTGCCGTTGCATTCAATGTATATTGCATTCCTTGAACAATGTTAGCCGTAGTTGTTGTAGTTGTTGGCCAATATTGAGTATATCCACCGGCACCCACAGTTGTAGTCGTGTTGTTTAAAGGTGTACCAACAATACTAACATTGGTTATGTAATTAAGTGCCGTAGTATGAAGTGTTACACCGTTCAATGGTGAACAATAACACAAATAAAACGGGCTGAGTTGCATGTTTACCGTATTGGAAATAGTCTGACCGCCACCGTTCGAACAAGTAATAACTAATTGGTAATCCATTGGGGCATTGATACCCGCAGTTACAGTGTAATTAGCTGTTGTAGCACCTGCAACATTAGTCCAAGTATTTAATCCCGCAGGCGAGGACTTCCACTGGAATGATAGTCCGCTTGCTACTGAATATCCGGTGTCGCTTAAAGTAAATGAACTGTTTGCGCATACCATATTGCCAAACGGACCATAGGCGTTACCGGCATTAGGAATACCAGAACACGCAGGAGGTGCATAGATATTAACCGAATAATCTTGATATTCTCCTGAGCCTGAGTTAACACAAGGATCACTTGGATTTGAAGGAGTAAAAGCTGCTAACACTCTTAATCTCGTCGTTCCCGTTCTGGCAGAAAGCGGAATTGCAATGTTTCCGGTAACAGGTGGATAAATGTAGGTTGTTGTAGATAGAAACTGCTCTGACGCTTGGAAGGTACCATCCATATTCGTATCTAACCACAATGCCATTCCATAATTTGAGTTTCCGGCAACATTGATACTATAATTAAAATTTCCTCCCGGAACCACTACTAAAGAAGGCAATGAAGTAAAATTTTGATATCCTGTTGCATTACCGGCAGAAACAGTGTTGTTGATGTTGGTCAACGCATTGGTAGTTGAAAAACCTGAAATATAGTATGTGGCACTTCCACCACTTGTTGTAGGTGTACAATAACACGCCATTACTGAATTAACACCTATTAATTTAGATGCGGTTGTATCTGCCAAACTGCTACTTGTACAGACAACATATCGCCTATAATATTTAGCGACAGATTGTGTAGCAGAATAGGATGAAAATGTAGCTCCGGTTATATTGGTCCAAGAACCTGCTGTGCCCGTTGGTGAAGATTGCCATTGATATTGCAATCCACTGCCAATAGAACTACCGCTTACTGTCAGGTTAAATAAAATGTTTGGACAAACTGAAGATGGACCACTAATTGTTCCTGCAGTCGGCTGACCGGAGCAAGATGTACCCGGAATATAAGTTAATTGTGTGTTTGGTCGTAAAGTACCACCATAGCTTGTTGTCAATGCGCTTGAATTATTTCCAGCCGTGCTGTTTGCAAAGCCAAGGGAAACATTTGTACTATAGCCTGTATTATATAACCAGTTAAATGCGCCACCTGAATACGGAGAAGTTGTGGGGGTAAGTACCCAATCAACATAAATTTCCAATGCTCCACCCGTATAAGTAATGGGTGAAGTGAAGTTGTAAGTTATCCAACCAACAGAACCCGGAATATTTGATGTAGAATTGTAAACAATAGAATCAACCAAAGTTGCTGTACCCACAAAGGCTCCCCAAGTAGTGCCAGAGGTTAGTGCCGTATTGGTTGTATTGTTTGCATAAATCTTCATGGTTCCCGAATTCGTTCCACTCAATTGAAAGGTAGAATTCTTGTAAAAACTAATGGCAGATATTTGATCTCCATTGTTAATGCCCGCAGCAGCTATTTCTGTTGCCGTGTACAAATAAGCATACTTGCTGTAATGAAATACGCTGGTCGTAGATGACCTATAAATCGGTCCATACAAATAACTTGACGATGTTCCTGTCGTACCAATGGATACCGTCTGTGCAGATAATTGATCTGCTTTAAAGACTAATGCTAACAGTAACAAAAGCAAGTATTGTGTTGTGTTGTGTAAAAACTTTCTTTTCATTGTCTATACTTTTTTTAAGGCCTACTCTTTACAGGATTTTCGGCATCCTCCTTGTGATAAATAATTTTAGTTCCAAGTCTCAAAAAATAACAGTGTCCATTGAATATTAAATTCCCAAAAAATTCCTTACTTTATTTGCCTTGATTACAAAACAAGTCCTAAAGCAGTAGCACTATTTGTTATTTCATAGTTAGTGTATGTTGTGGGTGATGAAATAAGAAGTATCATTAAACTTGATGTGATGCAAATTAATGCACTTTTAATTCTAAATTAATTTATTATTTAGATTTTTTTTTAAATCATTTATTAGAAATTAAGCTTTCCTTCATTGTTGTAATAAGCAGATAGATAAAAATATAAATAAAGCCTTCGTAGTTTTTTCCTACTTTTGCAGACTATATGATTTCATTTTCAAGCCTCTCTCTACGAGAGGAATTAATCCAAGCCGTTGCGGACTTGGGATTCGAGACACCAACCCCTATCCAACAAAAAGTTATACCACATCTTCTAGCTGACCCAACAGACATAATTGGATTAGCACAAACTGGTACTGGAAAAACAGCTGCTTTTGGGCTTCCATTACTACACCATGTGGATATAGATCGTAAAGAGGTGCAAGCATTAGTACTGTCCCCTACCCGTGAATTGTGTATGCAGATTCAAGTTGAGTTTAAGAAATACGGAATGCATCTTCACGGATTGAAAACTACGGCTGTATATGGTGGCGTTCCTATCGGAGGGCAAATTCGTGAGTTGAAACATCATCCTCAAGTAGTGGTAGCAACACCGGGACGATTAATTGACTTATTGGAAAGAAAGGCACTCTCTTTAGAAAACGTTCAATATATTGTATTGGATGAAGCAGACGAAATGCTGAATATGGGCTTTCGTGATGACATCAATTTTCTATTGAAAAACACACCTAACAGGCAATACACTTGGTTGTTTTCAGCTACCATGAACAATGATGTGCGTGGAATTGCTAAACGGTTTATGACCCAATGGAAAGAATATTCTGTTACGCGCGAAAATGCAACCAACGAGAATATTGACCATCAATATTATGTTACACAACGTCATTTACGTTTTGAAACACTACAACGTCTGCTCGATTTTACGCCGGGCATCTATGGAATTATCTTTACCAGAACTAAACAAGATTGTCAAGACATAGCTGAAAAACTGATGAAGCAAGGTTATCAGGTCAGCCCCTTGCATGGCGACATGGATCAAAAAATGCGTAGCAAGGTCATGGAGCGATTCAAAAACCGAAGCCTGCAAGCCATTGTGGCTACAGATGTTGCAGCTCGTGGCATTGACGTAAATGATATAACGCATGTCATCAACTACGAATTGCCGGACGATCCTGAAGTATATACCCACCGAAGCGGACGTACGGCCCGTGCTGGGAAAAGTGGTATTTGTATGAGCATTGTTTCAACCAAAGAAATTTCAACCATTCGTCAAATTGAACGCTTAGTAAAACAGCACTTTAATAAATGTGATATTCCCGATGGTGCTGAAGTGGTACGCAAAAGACTTTTCTATTATTTAGATCAAATAGAGTCTGCTAAACCACAAAAAGATTTTGCTCAAGTTTATTTATCTACCATCCACGAGCGGTTTGAAGCAATGGAAAAAGATGAATTAATCAAGCGCTTAATGTGGATTCAACTAAAAGATACCATTGATATTTATCAATCTGCTGAAGATCTGAATGCCGGATACGAACAAAGTAGTAAGGATCGGGGCGATAGAAACAATGTTCGCCTTTTCATGAATTTGGGAACCAAAGATGGAATGGACAGCCCTGAAAAATTAGTACGTTTTATAGCCGAAGCCACAGATCTCGATCCTAATTTAATTTTTCGAGTTACGGTACGTGAAATGAGCAGTTTTTTTAACGTAAAAGGAAATGCCGCTGAATTTATCCGTGAAACACTTTCCCAAAAGAAATTTAAGGGTAGAAAAATTCGTATAGATGATGCCGACCAAAAACCTAATGATAAAGGTAGAGACCGCTCCAGATCAGCTTCTGACCGAAAACCCGGGGAATTTAAACCTCGTTTCAACAAAGGTGGTTCACACAACGTTAACAAGAAACATTAGACAATTCTATAATTTCGATTTGGTTATTTCAAATAATTGAATTTACTTTGCACAAAATTAAATGCGTATGAGGCTGCTGTTAGTTACTGGTATTTTTACATTGAGTGCGTTTACCATGAACGCTCAAAAGAAAGAACACAGCAATATCTTTACGACCATTAAAAAAGGTATTGCCAGTTTCTATCACGATAAATTTGAAGGTCGCAAAACCGCCACAGGTGAAGTTTTTGACAACAACAAATTTACTGCTGCCAGCAATTCACTCAAGTTGAATACTTATGTGAAAGTAACCAACCTAAGCAATGGGCAAGTCATTTACGTTCGGGTTAATGACCGTATGTCTAAAGATAATGAACGCCTAATTGATTTAGCAAGTATTGCTGCCAAAAGATTGAATTTTCATGCCAAAGGCATTACAAATGTAAAAGTAGAAGCAGTAACTGAAGAAGAAGGCAGAAACGCCATTTTAGCTCAAAACGAATTGACTTCTACAGGACAAAATAAACTTTAAATACATCGTTTAGTTAAACAAAAAAACCATAGTTTCCTATGGTTTTTTTTATTGTCTTTTTCAGCAATCTAATAGTTTCCTAAGTTCAAAAATCCAAATCCGACAGAGATTAACTAATTAATTGCTTTATATACTGTATAATCATGCGAAACAGAATGAACAGCTTCACTTAATGCCATCCCCAAGAAAACGGTTGCACTAATAACGAAAGCATAAATTGGTCGTTACTTTCTAATTTGACATTGAGATTACCCTTATAGTTTGTCCACATTGCATCATCTGAATAAGAATATGAAGTCGGACTGCGGAAAATATAAGTGGCACGAAGTTTCCAATTAATACCTGCATGAATGCCAATCTCAGCCTTTACATAAGGCGGTGCCATGATGTTTATACCCGGAAATTGATAAACCATTCCAAAGGCAACCATGGGGAAAAAGCCCGCTCCAAAGCTAAAGGAAAACCGATCTGCCTTTTGCAAGCTTGCTTCTGCACCACCAATAAAATCTATGCCAACCGGCAATCCAAACATGAATGCCGCACCGGCTAAACCACTGTATGTTTCCCTTCCGGTAAAATTAGGGCGTTTCACTTCAATGACTACTGAATCTCCATTGAACATATAATAGTTTGCGTTTAGCCCAATATAAACCGAAGCTAAACCCTTACTTCCCATTCGGGCTACCGGAAGCATAATGGTATAAGCTATTCCTGCACCAAATCCTTTCAACTTATGATTCTGTACCGTATCAGCTGTGCCATCATAATCAACAGCCTGAGTTTTCAACGTTCCGCTGTAAGGCACATAATTAAAGCCCACCGAAAAGCGTTGGAAAGGCTTGCGACGAATTGCCTTTAGGGAATATTCATCATCACTAAAATAGTAGCGGTCTGCGTGATATCGTCGGGTGCGTTGGGCTTGAGCCTCAAACTGTACTAATAGGGAAAAGAAAACAAGTAAAAAGAAAGTACGTTGAAAAAGCATGAAGTATGTTGTTTTAAGCCGCTAAAAATAATGTACAATTTTCACAATTTTCCTACTCAGCTCAGACTATATTTCAGTTTAGCCCGGTGCTTATCTTTGCATTCATGCGCAACCCCAATTTGTATGTTGGCATTACAAAAGCAAAAGGAAGAGGAATCTTTACTTCAAAAACTATATCTAAAAATGAGGTAATAGAAATAGCCCCTGTCATTGTCATGTCGGCAAATGACAGAGCCTTACTTGATAAAACACTTCTTCACGATTACATTTTTGAATGGGAACCGGATGGTCAAAAACAATGTTGTATGGCATTGGGTTTTGTTCCAATCTATAATCATTCTTATCAGTCCAATTGCGAATATTTCATGAACTATGAAGAGCAAACAATAACGATAAAAACCGTGTGCAACATTGCCGCCCATGAAGAGTTGACCATCAATTATAATGGTGATTGGGACGATGAAAAACCGGTTTGGTTTGAGGTATCTGAAAAATAAAACGCCGGCAAGTTCAATATGCCGGCGTTTGAAAAAAAATAAAACTATTTACGGTTCAGCTACAATTTTTCCTTTCATGGTAGCATAGTGTCCGGGGAAGGTGCAAATAAAATCATATACTCCTACATCTGGAAGCGTAAAGGTAATCTTGTCGCTTTGTCCGGGTCCAAGCAGTTTGGTGTGTGCAATGACTGCATCAGCCATAGAAGCAGGTATATGTTCTGTGGCCGTAGCTGCAATAGCTGCCTGTCCAAAAGCATTTACATCAATGCCTTGTTGCAAAATAACAACATTATGCGACATGGCAGTAGCAGGCATTTTACCTACATTTTTAAAGTCAAGGCTAACTTGTTTTCCGGCTTTTACTTTGAACAAGGTCTTGTCATATTTTGTGTCATCATTTCCGGTCAATACTATGGCATCTGTTACTTGAACGGAATCAATGCCGGGAATGTCGGCACCGGGTTTTTCGGGCGCAGCAGGTGCTGCCGAAGTAGTGTCGGTAGTAGCCGCTTTGTTGGCTGATTCATTGTTGCCACAAGCTGCTAAAAATAAAAGGGCAGCAGGCACGAGAATTACACGCTTCATGATTTGGTTAATTTTGTTTGCGCAAAGGTAAAAGGAAGATGCGAGAATAAAATACTAAAATATCCGCCATTATTGCTTCCTGTGACAGATTATGCTTCCCTCCTTATATTTTGTAATTTTGTGTCCATGTCTAAAAAAGCAATACTCCTCATTATGGATGGTTGGGGACACGGAAAAGTGCCATCTGCCGATGCAATAGCCCATGCCAATACCCCCTTTGTAAAATCGCTTTACACCAAATATCCGAACACAGAATTGATCACTTGTGGCGAGGCTGTGGGTTTGCCCGATGGACAAATGGGCAACTCTGAAGTAGGACACTTAAACATTGGTGCCGGACGTATTGTATATCAGGAATTACAGCGCATCAATGTAGCAATTAGAGATGGTGCCTTAGCTGAAAGCAAAGTATTACTTGCCGCCTTTCAGGCAGCCAAATCTCAAGGTAAAACACTTCACCTAATCGGATTAGTCAGCGATGGTGGTGTTCATTCACATATCAACCATTTGAAGACACTCACTACTTTAGCACAACAACACCAAGTGCCAAGGGTTGCTATTCATGCTTTTACAGACGGAAGGGACACAGATCCTAAAAGTGGGCATGGCTTTATTTCCAATCTTGAAAGTCATTTAAAACAATCGGGCGGCTTTATTGCATCTGTTACCGGACGCTACTTTGCTATGGATCGCGATAAGCGTTGGGAGCGTGTAAAACTGGCCTATGATGCCTTAGTGCATGGTAAGGGCAACTTTGCCACCAACGCATTAGACGCTATTGAAAAATCATACGAAGACGGCATTACAGATGAATTTATCAAACCAATCATCCTCACCGATATTCATCAAAAACCTTTGGCAACCATTCAAAATGGCGATGTCGTGCTTTGCTTCAACTTCCGCACAGACCGTTGTAGAGAAATTACTACAGCCCTTACCCAACAAGCCTTTCCGGAGCAAGGAATGGAACCGCTTTCGCTGCATTATGTTACCATGACGGAATATGACAAGACTTACAAAAATGTAGGTGTTATTTTTGAAAATAGCGACTTGACCGATACGTTGGGAGAAGTGTTAGCTGCAGCCGGCAAAAAGCAAATCCGTATTGCCGAAACAGAAAAATATCCACACGTAACCTTCTTTTTTTCCGGTGGTAGAGAGCAACCTTTTGAAGGAGAAAAACGCATTATGATTCCATCGCCCAAGACGGTGGCTACTTATGACCTAAAACCGGAAATGAGTGCCTATGAAGTAACCGAAGCCATTTTGCCGGAAATCAAGGAAGAAACAGCAGACTTTATTTGTCTAAACTTTGCAAATACAGACATGGTTGGGCATACCGGCGTTTGGACAGCAGCCATAAAAGCCGCCGAAACCGTTGATCATTGTGTATCGCAAATTATACCACTTGCCTTAGAACATGGCTATGCTGTTTTTCTTACCGCCGATCACGGTAATTCTGACTACTTAATTAATGATGACGGTTCGCCAAACACTGCGCATACACTCAATCTTGTTCCTTTGTTTTTAATATCAACTGACTATAAAGGACATTTAAAGTCCGGCAAACTGGGAGACATCGCACCTACTATGTTGCAATATTTAGGTATTCCGATTCCAAAAGCTATGACCGGAGAAGTGCTATTGACAAATTGATTTTTTCTGATACCGATTGAAAGCAGTAGTGATTTTATTTTTAACGCTACTGCTTTTATTTTTTCAAGAAGCAAAACGGACTGTATAGCAATTGATTTCACAAAACCGCTATCATACTCTTGTCAACACTACATTATTTAGGGTATTATCAACCCATTGCTTGTTTGAAAAAAAGCATTAACGAGCAATCCATTGAGCCGGATCCAATTTTACAGACTGATTGCCTTTAGTAATCTTCCAAATTTGAAAGTTCACAACATTTGCCCCTTCATTATTTGTTCCAACTACACCAATAGATTGTTTACCGGACACAGACTGGTCTTTTTTAACAGAAACAGAGGATAACCCATTATAAACGGTAAAAAACTCTCCATGATTGATCACAACTACCGATCCTAATCCTGCAAAAAATACACTGGTAACAACACCCGGAAAAACAGCTCTGACAGTCGTTCCGGGGTTAGTTGATATATCAATTCCATTATTTTCAAGGTAAACCTTGGTCTCAACCGGATGTTGATACTTTCCGAACCCTTGTGAAATAAACCCTTTTTCTACCGGCCAAGGCAAGCGACCTCTATTGTGTTCGAAACCGGCAGACAAAGCAGCTACTTCGGGAGTCAAATTACTGATGTATGAAGAAGTATTTGAAGCCACTTTGGGTTCTCGCGGATGGGTTGTGATTGTATTGGTGGCAGGGCTTGTTTTTTCAACCGTTATCTTGCTTGAAGTTCCTGAAGTTGTATTAGCAGGATTGGATGCCGAATAGTTGCTCATAGCACGAGCTTGCTCCTCTCGCTTTTTCCTTTGTTCTTCTTCAGCCTTTCTACGAGCCAGTTCAATTTCTTTTTGGATAATTCGATGGATAGCTTGATCTACACTTCGAGCGGCCTTTCGATTTTGCTCAATATTATGGGCTAATTCTTTTTCTCGTCCTTTTAATTCTTTAACAACCTTGTCTGTTTCGTTTGCTTCTTGTTGAACAGCCAATTTTTGTTGTTCCTCAGCAGCGCGTAGTACGTCCTTTTGGGACTTTACCATGTTTAGTTCCCCTATTTTTTTCTCAATTTTTGTTTGGGTAGTTCTAATTTGTTCTGCTTGCTCCTTACGGTAATCTCGATATTTCTTTAAATACTTTAAACGTCGAATGGCTTCATTAAAATCGGTAGCTGAAAAAAGAAAGGCAATCATGTTGTAAGATGCTCGATTCTTATAGGCATATCGAACCGACTGTGCGTAACGCACTTTCAACATGTCAAGATTGAGGCGTAGCCCGGAAATTTCGTGAGAGGAAGAAAGAATGTTTTTATTAATCTCGGAAATTTCTTCGTTAATATTTCCAATCAATCGTTGACGAGCAGCCAGCTTATTTTGTAAAGCACGTAGCTGAGCCAAAGAAACATTTTTATCTTTCTTCGTCATCTCAAGCTGTTCTTGCGTTTCACGTATAGCCTGCATGATGCTTTCTCTGCGCTTTTCAAGATCTGTCCGACTGGCTGATTGCTGTGCCATCACAGACTGAGCAAACAGACAAAACAGTAGCACAAAGAGAATACGCATGAAGCCGAGAGATTTATTGGGTGTACGGACAAAAATAGCCAAATATGCCACCCCACCACCTACGACAATGATTTTTAAGAGAAATTTTCTGATTTTTTTGAAAATAAAAACCGGCTTCATTCTTTTATTGACATCGTTTACTGACTTTTGTTACCTAATTATATAGAATGCTATATTCAATGACCGGTTTTGGTCGCGCAGAAGGCTTTGTCAATAACCGCCAAGTAGTAGCCGAAATAAAATCGCTTAATGGCAAGCAATTTGAAATGATCACCAAATTGCCCCCTGTTTTGCGTGCTTATGAATTGGACATTCGCAATGCGCTCAATACCAAATTGATGCGTGGCAGTATAGATTTGAGTATTGCCATTCGACAAGAAGGAGCATCCAAACCTATGTCTGTGAATACGGATTTAGCTGCCTATTACTACAAAGGCATGAAACAAATAGCGGAACATCTTGGTTTGGCACAAGAAAATGTATTGTCCACCTTGATGCGTATGCCGGAAGTGGTGGCCGCAGAAAATGATGTATTGCCCGAAAATGATTTTAAAGCCGTCTTGCAAATTGTTGAAATAGCCGCCAATCATTTGATGGATCATCGAAAGCAAGAAGGAAGCGCCTTAGAGCGAGATCTGACAGAAAAAATAACTAATATTGAGAATTTTCTCGAACATATTTTGCCCTTGGAAGCTTCTCGAGTGGATCGTATTCGTACCCGAATTCGCAATGCTGTACGCGAAGGCAGTTCCATTGAAAACATGGATGCCAACCGTTTTGAACAAGAACTTATCTATTACATAGAGCGGATGGACTTTTCCGAAGAAAAAACACGCCTGAAACAACACTGCCACTACTTTCATAATATTTTAGCACGCGAAGAATCGGGGAAAGGAAAAAAATTGGGCTTTATTTTACAAGAAGTAGGGCGCGAAATAAATACACTGGGCGCTAAAGCTAATGATGCAAATATCCAACAATTGGTGATAGGCATGAAAGATGAATTAGAAAAAGCCAAAGAGCAAGTATTGAATGTACTATAATTTTAAGAGCCTTTAATCATGTTTCGTTTACCTTTTATACTCAGTATTTCTGTCTTAACCTTGATGCTATTTTCTTGTATGCCCTCTCCTTATTTTCAAAAAGAGATCAGCATTCCCGAATATCAATGGCAGTATAGTTTTCAACCTGAGTTTAAAGTTGAAATCAAGGATACCAACGCACATTACAACATCTACTTTATCCTCAGACATACCGATGCCTATCCCTATTCCAACATCTGGCTGTGGGCATACATAAAAGAACCCGGCGACACAACCTTTAAACGATCTCGTATTGAGATTCCGCTTGCCGAACAATCCGGACGATGGCTTGGGCGTGGCATGGGTGAAATTTGGGAACAAAGAATGCCCATGACCCGAAATGATGCACCCATGGTTTTTAAAAAATCGGGCTTATATCAAATTCGCCTCGAACAAAATATGCGAATCAATCCTTTACCAGATATTTTGCAAATAGGGCTTCGTGTTGAAAAAACAGGTACTCCCATTTTAGTGAAACGCTGATGCTATCTCTTAAAAAATGGGTTTAGAATAAAGCTTCATAAAATGAAATTGCAATGCGCTTCTTCAATATTATCTACCTCATTTTACTCGCATACATAATTGCCGCTTTGGTTTTTTGGGGATTAAGCTTGAACAAGCAAAGCAAAATTATCTATGAACAACAGTTGTTGCACTTGCGCTCCATGACCGACAGCAGCGCACATCCCGTTTATTTTGATGCTGAAAAACGTGAATTAGAAAAAAACCGCGAACGCCGCCTTAGTCAATACATTGGTGAGGGTGGAACGTTTATGTTAGTCATTTTGATTGGTGCTGCCGTAGTATATTCTTCTGTGCTTAGAAGCAATCACTTATCTCGTCAACAAAACAACTTTATGCTGGCTGTTACGCATGAGCTAAAATCTCCCATAGCAGCTATAAAGCTGAACTTGCAAACATTACAAAGACATCATTTAGACGAAGAAAAAAAAGGATTATTGACAGAACGCTGTATTAAAGAAGCCAATAGATTGAATGACTTATGCAGCAATATGTTACTTGCTTCTCAAATGGAAGGGCGACAATATAAGCCCATTCGTGAAACCTTGGACATCAACGCGCTAATAGGATCTATCATCAAGGAATATACTTCTCGTTATCCGCAACGGTCTTTTTCATTTAATAAAACATCAGAACTGAAGCTTTTGGGCGACACCTTGATGTTGCAAATGGCTTTCACCAACATTATTGAAAATGCCATAAAATATTCTCCTGCCGAAAAACCAATCACCGTGAGCTTGAAAAAGAAAGGCAATAATGCCATTTTGCAAATAGCTGATGAGGGGATAGGCATTTCGGACAGTGAAAAACAAAAAATATTTCGTAAGTTCTATCGCATTGGCAATGAAAACACCCGCAAAACAAAAGGTACCGGCTTAGGCTTATATCTCGCTCAAAAAATCATACATCAACATGATGGCAAAATAGTAGTTAGAGAAAATCAACCAAACGGAGCAGTCTTTGAAATTTCTTTACCCTTATCCTAAAGCAGAATTAAAATAGTCCGACAATCAAACTCAAATTCTTGAAGGGCTATCGCCTTTCTCGCCTTTTTGATAAAACACTTTATTGAAACTTAACTGAAAAGCCTGCCAGCCAATTCATTCCAGCTTGAGGGAACATATAATTCTGCGTGGACAAACTACCTCCGGAAATAAAGCTGTAACTATATCCGTTACTCTCGTATCGTTGATTGAACACATTGTTTAGGGTTACAAAAAGACTTGTTTCACCCACCCTTTTCATTTTCAAATGATAGCGCAATCGAACATCGTTAATGTTATATGCCGACAACATCCTCGCAGTATTTGAAGTGTTGTCTAAGTACTGCTTACCTACATATTTATTCAACAATTCAATTTCAAAATTTCTTCCCAAAGATGAACGATAAAAGGGGATAACGGTCAGTGAAGCAGCTGAAATCAGACCGGGAGAAAAAGCAATGTCCGTAGTGCCATGAATGATGGCTGCTTGTCCACCATGATCATAATCATCAAGATACTCCGTAAAGTCTAAAATTTTATTTTGAGAAACCGTAACATTTCCTTGCAGATGAAGCCACTGAAGCAGTTTGGCAGAGGCACTCATTTCTAATCCAAGTCTAAAACTATTGGGTACATTAGTTCGTGTGTAAGCCCCTACATCATTGATCTTTCCGGTCAACACCAACTGGTCTTTATATTGCATGTAATACCCATTCACGGTAGCATGAAACTGTTGATTTGTCCAGTCTATTCCAGCTTCATAGTCATATAATCGTTCCGGTTTTGGCAACTCTGAAACTCCGGCTTCAAAATCATCTCGATTAGGCTCTTTCCCTGCTATGGCAATAGATGCATAAATTCTACCTAAACTGCTTGAAGAAGAATGTAATTTATAGCTGAATCCTGCTTTGGGGTTGAAAAACAGGTATTGCTTTGCCACCTCTATGCTTGGATTTTTTCGGAAACCATCTAACTGATAATTGACATACCGCAATTGAACATCTGCAAATATCGTAAGCTTCGAAAACCCTTGTTGAAGTTTGGCATACATATTCGCATCTTGCTTTAGTGCTGGCACATGATACCATTGATAATCAGCCGGAATATTATACTGTGCCCATTTTACCAAACCATAGTGGCGGCCTTCATATTGTGCCGCACTTCCGCCAAGGCTTACAGTGGTACGCGCTTTCGAGTATATCAATGAAAACACAGTGCCATAGAACTTATTGTCAAGCCAAAGTTGCCGAATAAGATCGGTGCGCCGAATTGTATCTGAGCCTGATATAAAATTATTCAGTCCATAATTGCTAAAACGCTCTCCTGTTTTGTATTCTTCATAATAGCCCTTACCTCGGGTTAAAAACAAACCAACGTTTACAGCCCAATGAGTATTGATTTGATGATCCGCAAAAAATTGGTAGTAATCTTGCTGATAATTATCCGTTTGATTGTTGTAATAGGTGCCATCTTTTTTCAAGCCCAGTTCATTAAAAGTTCGGTTTGTAGAAAGGCTGTCTTGCGGCACACCGTTCCAAGCTTGTCCGGTTTTTTCTTTTCCGGTCAGTATCATCAGCCTGAATGAAGTTCGGTTAGAAGCCTTCCATCCGGCTACTACTTGCAAAGACTTGAGGTCGGAAGCGGAACGCTGAATATAACCGTCAGAAAATATTTTAGACATACGCACATCAAACTGAAATCCACCCTTCATCAGTCCGGTAGCAGCTTTCAGCGTATATTTTTGCGTGTTGAAAGAACCTAAGTTGAAGGCAACTTCGGCTGTTGGTTTTTCTTCTTGCGCCAACGAACTGATGCTCATGGTTGCACCAAATGCTCCGGAGCCATTGGTAGAGGTGCCCACACCGCGTTGAATTTGAATGGAATTAGTTGAGGATGCAAGGTCAGGCATATTCACAAAAAATGTCCCTTGGCTTTCTGCATCATTAACAGGAACACCATTGAGTGTGATATTGATTCGGGTCGCATCCGTGCCTCGAATACGTAAAGAGGTGTAGCCAACGCCTGCACCGGCATCAGACGTGGCAACCGCCGATGTGGTTTGCTGCAATAAATAAGGCAGATCTTGACCTAAATTGTTTTCTGAAATTTCCTTCTTTGAAATTTCGGTTTTAGCAAAAGGCGCATCAGAAGCGGCTCTTAGTGCTCGAACTTCTATTGCTGGTAAGGTATGTAAGGTATCTTTCCCTTGAGCATAAGCATTTATCCAATTGCTTATCAAAGCAGATCCTAACAAAAAAACGCAACTTTTTTTCATCATTAACGGTTTGAATTGATACACAAACCGAAGTGCCATAATAAGCCGATAGATAGCACCATTTTGTGCATTTATACTATCTCCTACTATCAATATGCTGATTTGCTCATCCCTAACCGGCATTATCCGGTCTAGGTTCAGCGGGTATAATCTCAGCCCTTGTATTTTTAGGCACCCCGTGCGATTTTTTTTTCGCAAGGCAAAGGTAAATACATTGTTGTTGAAAAATCAAATGATTTTCGGCATAAGCATTAGGCTTCGAGGCAAACCTGTGCGTGGCGCACCGTTCCACCGATTGGTGGATTCAATTTCCGAATAGCAACACGAACTTTTTCTGCTTCAAAAAAATGTTGTTTAACCTTGGTATGAATGGACTTGGCAAAGGCTTCAATCAATTCTCCTTCTTGAGAAAAAGCTTGTAAGACTATTTCGTAAATGATGGAATAATCTAAGAAGGGTAATGCTTCTCCGGCAGATGCAGCGGTGCTTACGTCCACATCAATTTCAAAGTCGTTACCATGAATTTTCTCCTCTGGATATAATCCGACCTTAGCATGAAGCCGAATGCCGTGAAGCGAAACTGTGAGCATGGGCGTAAGTTACGATGCTTGTCTGGACGAGTTATTTGTTTCGCTTTTTTTAATATAGTTAATCACTAATTGAAATAAAAGCATAATTTTATATCGTTCTAATGTTTATGATGCACCCCCCCCGATAAAATGGAACGACATGGCTATAACGATTTAAAAATGCGAAAAGACCACCTATGCCTGCTGATGCACACCATTTGTCGTGGTGGCAGTGTTGCCGTTGCAATCCTTTCCGAAATATCTTTTCATCCTTTTCCTATAAATGGGCATTAAGTTATGAACTTAAAAAAAATCAATTTGTTTATTTTTTCAATTTTTTATACTTTCCATTTGTCTGCCCAGTCTCCCATGTGGTCATGGGCAAATACATGTACAAACTATGGGGCAATAAACGTAAGGGATATGGCTACAGACCTACAAGGCAACATATATGCTACCGGATATTTTAAAGACAGCATCAATTTGGGTGCTGTAACGCTGGTAAGCAGCGGCGACAGGGACATTTTTATTGCCAAGTATAATAGCAACGGAAGCCTGCTATGGGCAACGAAAGCAGGTGGCTATGGTAAAGATGAGGGGTATGGAATTACCACAACAGGGAACGGAGTTTATGTTACAGGCTATTGTTCTTCAAACTCACTTTTCGGAGGTATGTTGGCTGACAGCTTTGGATTTCAGGATATTTTTATTGCCAAGTATGATATTAACGGCAATATTGTCTGGCTAAAGACGGCAGGAACGGATCTGCCCGATGGTGGCTACAAAATAAAGACCAATCACAAGGGACATCTTTTCGTAACCGGACATTTTGGTCACTACGGTAGCCAGCCTTACGTGTACAAAACCGCTCACTTTGATCTATTGACTGTAACAAGCCTGGGCAATGATGATGTGTTTATAGCTAAATACGACACTCTGGGCAACGCAATATGGGTAAAAGGTGGAGGAACGAAAACAGACGATTATAGCTATGGATGCTCCATGGATGCAATGGGCAATGTCTATATGTTTGGAGTCTGGACTTCCCCTACGGTTTGTAAGTTTGACCAAGTGCAGATCAACTATTTTGGTACGGGCTTCTTACTTGGGAATTATTTTCTGGTAAAATATGACAGCAACGGAACTGCACTATGGGGGCGGGGCATTGGTGCATACGGATCGCAAACACATGTCGGTGCTGCATTAGAGCGAAGTGCTATAACAGTTGGCTTGTCGGGAAACATTTACATCACAGGAAGTTATCGAAATTGCGATGTTCGCTTTCACGATGGCTCTGTACTTACCAAGATAGGGGGTTCTGATGTTTTTACCGCAAAGTACAATACCAATGGAGATTTGCTTTGGGCTAAAAAAGCAGGTGGAGATGGAGATGACGAGTCCTTGGATCTATCAATTGATGACAATGAAAACAGTTATATAACGGGCGATTTTGGAAGCCCCTATTTTATATTTGACAATGGTGATACGTTGTTTAAGGGAGTAGGATACGACCTGTTTGTTGCAAGCTACGATAGCTCGGGAAACGTTCGTTGGGCAAAAAGTGCCGGAGGGGCTATGGGTTCTGAAATTGGGAATAGCATTAAATGCAATAAGGCAGGAAATGAGATAACCGTTTTAGGAGCTTTTTCGGGCTATAACATTGTATTAGATAACATAACGCTAAATTCTATCGGAGTGCCTACCACGTTTGTTGCAAAACTTTCCACAACCACCGGCATCATTGACCCTGACCAAAGCAAGGCAGACATAAATATATTTCCTAACCCTGCATCGGCAACCGTGAAGATCAACTCAGGCACGGCATGTATCAAAAGCGTGTTTTTGTATGACTATACCGGCAGAATAGTCTATACAAGATCCGTTTCGGACAACCCCCACCACACATCTATGGACTGTAGCCAATTATCTGAGGGTATATACTTTCTAAATTTGGAAACAGGCAAAGGGAATTTCAGGAAAAAACTAATGGTTTTGCACCGATGAAAAGGAGCTTTTAATATTTGCTCTGAAAATCGCTCAAAACATTCTGATTAAAAAGAACCTCTATAAAATTCAAGCAGGCTCTTATACTTTTGCTGGTTCTGTGCGTTGCTTTTGGTTTTCCCTATTCTTGCTGATTCACTGCTCGATTGCACTTGCTCAATCGAAGAGGGATAGTGTGTCCGTTCGTGAAATAAAAATTATCGGAAACAAGCACACAGCACGAAATATCATTTTACGCGAGTTGGATGTTATTGAAGGGCAATACTTGCATAGAGACAGCCTTCGGTATTATGCGCAAAGCGATAGTATGCGACTATCATCCATGGGGCTGTTTACGGATATTCATGTGCTTGCAGACAGTGAAAATATAGATGGTGTTATCTGGCGGATAGCGGTAAAAGAGCGTTGGTTCATCATTCCCGAACCTGTTTTTCAATTGGCAGATAGAAACTTCAATGTGTGGTGGAATGAGCAAAACAGAGACATTCGCCGCATCATTGTTGGGGCAACGGTTCGCCACAAAAATGTTCGCGGCAATCTTGAAAGCCTTAGTGCGACAGTGCAAGTGGGCTATACAAAACGGTTTGGATTAGAATATCTAAAACCTTATGTGGACAGGAAGCAGAAGCATGGTTTTTTACTTGGTTTTTCCGTAGCGGAAAGCCAAGAAACTTTTTATAACACGGACAGCAACAAACTTTTGTTTGTACATACAGCCGACCAATATATCCTTCAACAAACAGAAGTCTATGGCGGCTACATATATCGCCCCGCCTATGCTACTAAACACTTGCTGCGCTTAGCATACAAACAATCTCATGTTGAAGACACCATTGTCTCTTTGAATCCAAATTATTTTCAGAATCGAGGCAATAAAATGCAATGGATAGAACTATCTTATCGCATGGAACACAATGGTGCAGACAATTGGAATTATCCTTTAGTCGGCACCAAATTTATCGGTCAATTCATATCGAGATTTGGCATCCAGGGTATGAATTTTCAAAGCTTTGCCACAGTGGAATTGGGGAAATATTTTCAGGTGGCACCCAAATGGTATATTTCCACTATTTTACGCGGCAGACTTAGCTTTCCGCAAAATCAACCTTATGCCCTCCGTGCAGCATTAGGCACCAAATTCGATTATGTTCGAGGATATGAATACTATGTGGTTGACGGTTCTCATTTTGGGGTGCTTCGCTTCAATTTTAAACGAGAATTATTAAGTTTAAATATTCGCAAAATTCCCTTAAAATATTTGCCGGTCATTCCCATTCGGGTATATCCAAAGTTGTTTGCTGATGCAGGTTACGTAAAAAATAACGAGCCCGGAAACAGCTTTTTAAATAACAAACTCTTATTTTCTGCCGGCATTGGAGTGGATATAGTTACTTTTTACGACATTAAAATTCGTTTGGAATATGCTTGGAATCACCTGGGACAAAAAGATTTATTTTTACACCTCAACAGTGAATAGTAGTGCAGTTTTACCAATTCATCCTTTTCATCTAACCATTCATGATAGTAGCCATTTATAATAGGGCCTTTGACGTAGAGAATATTCCATTGATTCAACATGTTTTACAAAAGCTTCATGACAACCAATTGCAACTCGTATTTTTTCATGATTTTTATGAGCGTTTTGCCCCTCATATTCCTTTCGAATACACGCCAAAGCTTTTTACTTCTCGAAGAGATTTGCCACTGAACACCGATATGCTGTTCAGCCTGGGTGGTGATGGCACTCTGCTCGATACGGTTACTTATGTTGGCTCTACAAATATTCCAATCATTGGGGTAAACCTTGGCAGGCTGGGCTTTCTGGCAGCTATTCCGGAGGAAGAAATTGAAAATGCCATTATCTCTTTGGTTCGTGGATCTTATACTATTGACAAGCGAACACTGATTCATCTGGATAGCAGCATTCCACTTTTTGATGGTTCGCCTTTTGCCTTAAATGAATTTACGCTTCATAGAAAAGACAGTTCATCTATGATCAAGATACACACTTATCTTAACGGCGAATTTCTCAATACTTATTGGGCAGATGGATTGATTGTTGCTACGCCTACCGGTTCCACCGGCTATTCGCTAAGTTGTGGTGGTCCGGTTGTGTTTCCTCAAACATCCAGTTTTGTCATCACTCCTGTTGCTCCACACAATTTAAACACACGAAGCATTGTAGTGCCCGATGACAATGTAATTTCTTTTGAAGTAGAAGGTCGTGCGGAGCAATTTCTTTGTACGATGGACGCTCGAACAGAATCTATACCCAACTCGGTCCAGCTTGCAGTAAAAAAAGAAATTTTTACTATTTCATTGGTTCGCCCGGATGAGCATAATTTTCTCAACACCATTCGCCAAAAACTTTATTGGGGCATTGATCGCAGAAATTAAATTTGATGTACTAAATGGTGTAATTTCGACCTTGCAACGATTGGTTTACTTTAACCTTGCCAAAATAAAATGCTGAAAAAAATTGTTTGTTTGTTTGCATTAGCAATGTGTAGCCAAAAGGCTTTCTCACAAAATTATTTCGGCGGTTCCGAATATGGAATTTCTATTGGTGGGTCACAATATTTCGGCGACTTAAATGACAACTACGGATTTCGGTTTATAAGACCTGCTTTGGGTGGATTTGCTCGATTGCACCTAAACCCCTACATAGCACTAAAAGGTGGTATCAACTATACCCGTGTTGGCTACGATGACAAATACTCAAGCAACGTTTATAACCAAAAGCGGAATCTTAATTTTCAAAGTGATGTTTTTGAAGCTGTTGTTCAAGCTGAGTTTAACTTTTTTCGTTTTACTACCGGTGAAGTAGGAAATCGCTGGACACCTTATCTGACCGGCGGAATAGGCGCATTCTACTACAATCCGTTTACCGAATTTAATGGTAGGCGATACTATTTAAGACCGCTTGGCACAGAGGGACAAAATGCAGGATACAGCGACCGAAAGTATAACAAGATAGCCATGTGTTTTCCCATAGGTGTAGGATTTAAGTATTGGCTGCGCCCGGGACTAAACTTTGGTTTTGAAATTGCCGACAGACTGACCACTACAGACTATTTAGACGATGTTAGTACAACCTATGTGGGTAGCAATAATTTTCCAAACGATCCGCAAAACCCCAATCCGGCCTACTATTTACAAGATCGCTCATTACAAAGCAACCCCAATGATCCGCTGGGCCGCCCGGGAAAACAACGCGGAAATTCCGGCACAAAAGACCAATACCTTATGTTCATTTTCAACCTTTCTTTCCAGTTGAAAGTATATAAATGTCCGGCTTACATGAATAGAGGTATCATGGACTTTTAGGTAGCACTTCCTTTTTCCTTTGGGGCGACGAAATCAAACAATTGAATTAAATCGCTCTTCCCAACTGATACTTACTATTTTTAGCGTCCCGATTAATATGCGGCGTGAAGACTACATAATACTTTGCCAAACTCACCCATTGCCGGTTTTTTTTCAACCTTGGTGGCTTGAT
Organism: Bacteroidota bacterium; assembly: GCA_018267925.1. Classification (GTDB taxonomy): domain Bacteria; phylum Bacteroidota; class Bacteroidia; order Chitinophagales; family Chitinophagaceae; genus JAFIGV01. The sequence goes on from JAFDXO010000119.1 coordinate 23,473, forward strand.
CTTCTTGGCTCAAATTGGCAAGTTGTTGCATCAAAACAACAAGATAAAGTTGTTGCTGTTTGGGTATTTTCATTGGAGAGAAAATGGGGGTTTTCACTCATCCGAAACCCGCTTCTGTCTCCTTATCTCGGACCCTATTTCCTTTTTGAGGATATTGATAAAGGAGCTGCATTAGCTGATTTGTTGAAACAAATTCCGCAGACTGATTTTTTTCAAGTTGCCTGCCATCCTTCCATTGTTGAAGCAGACTTCTTTCATAAAAATGGATTTATTGTTGAAGAAAAAATCACCTACCGAATTCAATTAAATGGAAAAACGGAAGAGGAGATTTTTAAAAAAATAAAAGATAGCAGGCGTTCTTTAATTCGAAAGAGCGAAAAACTTCTGACAACTTCTTCCAACCTTGACAACATATCTTCACTGCTTTCGCTACACCACGAAACCTACACCCGTAAAGGATTGCCTTACCCATTTTCATCAGAAAAACTCGCTTTGATTATTTCAGAAAGTACAGATCAAAGGCAGGGAACCTTTCTATATATAGACCAAAATGATGCAAGAGGCTTTTCTTTTTGTCCCTACGATCAACAAACCATGTATTTATTACTGACAGCCATAGATGAACTCAGAAAACATCCGGCAATCATGTCTTGGTTGGTTTGGGAGAACATTCGAAAAGCCCATCAGATGGGGCTTTCTGTTTTTGATTTTGAAGGAAGTAAAGATGCCGGTATTGCTACTTTTTTCCGAAGTTTTGGTGGTGAAAAAATACCTTATTTCAGTTTTTCCCGCACCAATTCATGGCTTTGGAATTTAAAGCAAAAATGGCTTCGTTAGTCTAATTCATATTCAAGCCGAACGGTGATGCTGGCAGTTTTGTTTTTGCTGGTTGTGTTGAATGTTCCGCCATAAGAATAGTTTTCATCGCTGTGTTGACCGGTAATTTGAAATACCCCCATGCTGGCTCTGCGTAAGTTCCCCAGTTTACTATGTGCATTTTGTGCAATAGATTTTGCACGGTTGTAAGCATCTGTTGCCGCTTTTGAAAGTAGATCAATCTTCAGATTAGAAAGCTTAGTGTAGTAATACATTGGTTCTTGTGAGCTAAGCTCAATTCCCGATTGCAAAAGCTCTGTAATCTCGCGAGATATTTTTTCAACCTGAGCAATATTTTGGCTTTCTAATTTAACCGTTTGCCGAAGCTGGTAGCCATTGAAAGTAGAACTGGTTTGTCTGCCTTGATCATCATATTTATAAGCATATTGTTTTTCAATCACTATGGAAGAAAAGATAGCTTCCGAAGCTGTAATGCCATGAGCGGACAAATAATCTCGAACTTGTTTTTCATCTTGCTTTAGTGAAGCATAAGCGTCTTTTAACTCAACAGATGTTTTGGTAAACGTGGCTGACCACACGATCAAATCGGAGGTGAAATTATAATCAGCACTGCCAACTACCGTAACCGTATTTCTGGTTTTGAATTTATAGTTATAAGCCCGCCCAAGTATCCACGAGCCGGCAACAATTGACAGGGCAATTAAGAAAAAGGAAAGGGATGAACGCATCGTTTTTATATTTTATCGAATATCGGAGATATTTTCAAAGTCTAAGCACTTTCTTTATCTCTCTTTTAAATAAACTGTTGTAATTCTATACAATTTATCCTGTGTTGTTGACACTTAAACTTAGGTTGTCTTTACTTGATTTTATTTCGGGCAAATGGTGTAAGTATGTTTGCAAACCAAAAGTGGTTCTTATTTTTGAGGGAATGTGTCGAGTGCTTTTTGTATTTATTTTGTTGACTAGTTGGCTGGCAAAGGCTGATGCACAAACGTCTTCACGTGTGCAACGTCTATTCAACTTAGCGATACAATACGATGCTAAAAAGCAGTATGATCGGGCACAAAAGCAAATGGAAAGGGTCATTGAATTAGATCCATCTTTTGTTGAAGCTTATAGTATTTTAGGTGCTTGGTATTTTCGCGATCATCTTTTTGACAAATCTGCTTCTGTTTTTCAACGCGCCTATCAGACCAATAAAAGAAATGAAAAGCAATTTTCATTTCCTTATGCCAAAAGCCTTTTATATGCAGGTAAAGAAGAAGATGCACTTAGGATCTTAAACAATTTCAACAGCGACACACCAGAATGGAAACAATTGAGAATGCAAGCCAAACAACTCTCCATTCAAAAGCAACAATCCATACATGATACGGCTTATAACCTTGGACCCGCCTTCAATACAGCAGATGCTGAAATGTTTCCTTGCATTAGCGCAAACGGGCAACAACTTTATTTTACTCGTAGGCTAAAAAATGTGGATGAAGACTTTTACATGGCTCAAAAGGATACTTGTGGCGAATGGTTTACAGCTACCAATATGGGTAGTCCACCCAACACACCTAATCAAGAGGCAGCTCAAATGATTTCTCCCGATGGGCACTATTTGTTTTTTACACGCTGTGAAAACCGTAGTGAAAATGGATGGGGGCAAGGTGGTTGCGACCTTTATATGGCTTATCGAAGCGATAGTGTGTGGTCGGTACCCCAAAGTTTTGGTGCTACTATCAATACGCCGGCTTATGAAGGAATGCCCTGTTTATCGCCCGATAATCGTGAATTATTTTTTGTCAGTAATCGTGCAGGCGGAATGGGCGGAATGGATATTTGGTCTTCTAAATTTGAAAACGGACTATGGCAAAAGCCCCGAAATTTAGGCCCCGATATCAATACAGCCGGCGATGAACTTTCTCCGTTCATCCATCCGGACAATAATTCGCTCTATTTTTCCAGCAACGGACTTGCAGGACTGGGTGGTGCCGATTTATTTTTATCCCAACGAATCAATGACACGCTTTGGACAAAACCTACCAACCTCGGAATGCCTATTAATAGTACAGGAGATGAGGTAGGTGTTTGTGTCAACATAGCCGGCGATACTATTTATTTTGCGTCCTTTCGCGACCACTCTTTGGGCAACTTTGACCTTTATACTGCTAAATTACCCGACAAGTTAAAACCCGTTCCCGTAGCTATTTTAGAAGGCTTTGTTTACGATAGTTTAACTAAAGAAAGGGTGAACTATGCAAGCATTTATATTCAAGATGCTCAAACTGGTGAAGAATTATATCATTTTAACAGCAATCGAGGCGATGGAAGTTTTTACTTGTCTCTGATTGCCGGAAAAAAGTATGTTGTTTCTACAGATCGTTATGGGTATAAAGCAAACAAAGACACATTAAATTTAGAAACAGAAAAGCAATCCAACCTAAAAAAACATTGGATTGCCCTTCTTCCATCAGACTATGTAGCCCCTGTAAACGATAGCCTTATTTTAACGCTTTTGTTTCCAATAAGCAGCCAAGCTATCAACGACTCCGACAAGATATTAATAAAGGAAAAACTATCGCCTTGGCTTACTAACCAAACCGGCATGGTGTTTTTCATCAACGGCTTTACGGACAATTCTGGAACACCTCTGCTGAATGAACAATTGTCCTATCAAAGAGCATTAACAGTTGCCAAAGAAATAGAATTGTTGGGCATAAATAGGATGGATATGCACATCAACGGATTAGGCGAAACCAATCCAATAGCTGATAACAGCACTATAGAAGGGAAAAATAAAAATCGGCGTGTGGAAATTATCCTGCGGCGGTAATAAAAATCATAAATTTCCCCCCCCATCACTCCTTCAAAAACCGAATCGTTTGCTCGCCAATTTTGAGCAGATAAGCACCGGTGGGTAAGGGTTTGATGTCTATCTCACCGTTGGAATCGGTTTTGCCTTGCAGCACTTGTTTGCCACCCATGTCATACACCGAAAACAGCCCGCTTGGCTGCTCGCTGTAATGCAGCGTACTCTGCGCCGGATTAGGAAAAACCGTAAATGGCTTAATCTTATTAGGATCATTGACGGATAAGGAATAGCCGTTGAAGCCGATGATATATAGGCATTTTAGTGGACTCAAATAATTTGACATAATAATATGCTCCAATGAATCCAAATAAAATATAGCCGTTTCCAATCGAGTTGAATCATCGACAAAACCCAATCCTTGAACACTTAAATAAAATTTTCCACTATCTGCAGGGTTTGTGTAATCATACTTTCTTGACATCAATATAGTCAAATTTTGCTGTGTGTCATTGGGCAAGGGTTGCATGTCGTATCGGTAAGGAACAGGAAGATGAAACTTCAACCATTGACCCGCCCACCAATTTGACTGTAAAGTATATAGACTATCGTAGTAAACCGTCTTTTGTGATGCAACCATTGATTCAACTAATGGAATATAGCTTGAATAGTCCGTTGTATTTAGATAAGGGAAGCTCATCAAGTTAGTCTTACCCATTTTAATCATTAAACCGGGAATAGTACTACCCGCTGGTGTAAAATCAAACGCATTAAGAAACACATCTGAAATATATCCCTGCATAGGCATCGTGGGAAAGTCTGAATGTTTATATATCGAAAGGGCTGCGTTTTCAGCATTCTTAAATGGACGCCCATTAAAACCAGTCAAAAAACCTTTATTGGAATTGCTGGTATCTAATATATATTTGGGCGTACCTTGAGTAAAACCTTTTATAGTTCCGGCTAACAACAAGAACATTAAAACTATCCTTTTCATCTTGCTTGATTTATAGTTTGGTGAATGGATAGGTATGGTTGTGGGTGCGTAGCAGATAAACACCGGCTGGGAGGTTTTGCACATTTACACCTCCGCCCTGTTGCAATTGCCCTTCTGCCACTTTTACACCTAAAGAATTTATGATCTGAAATTCACTCTCCTCATTGGGTAGATTTATGTGGTCGGTAGTCGTTCCCTGTGTCAACCACTGATCCGGCAGTGTGGGGTTCACAAACACTTGTGCATTAGAAGAAGTAGTCATAATTACCCCCCCCCACATGGCAATTTTAATTAATGTCTTTCTCATTTTCTATACTGTTTGTTGGGTTAATTGAAAAATGTAACCTAAAGGTTAAAAAAATAATTGGAAATGCAAAATAGATTTTAAAGAAGAGGAGTGGAAAGTTTGTCCCCCAGTTAGGGGAATCAGGATACATACTTTTTTAAACCCTACCGACAACATCAATATTATGCTTGCTGCCGCTGCTTTTAACTACAAAAGGATGATCAACAAATAGGAATCAACTTTTTGGCTCTTTCGGAAAAGATGTATTTGGGATATTCTATCTCACATTTAAGGAACAATAATAAACACGATTTGTTTTTTAAGGGGCGACTAATTAAACAGACATATTATTCTTGCACTCATCATAGAGAAATATATTCAATTTCTACTTGGGCGGGTTTCCCAAAAACGAGAAAGATATATTGATGGCTTCTATTAAAAAAAGTAATTGTCAACAAGGCATCCTAAGCTCTGTTCCTACCCGAAAAAAAATGCGAATAAAACAATAATTACCCTCATCTAAGAGGCAATTTCTTCAAGAAATTTTTCTAAGGCACTTACCATAGATGGAGCATTGGGTGCTGGAGCCTTTACATCCAGCCTCAAGCCCACTTCTTCAATAGCCTTTGAAGTAGTGGGGCCAAAAGCACCAATCAAGGTTCCATTTTGCTTATATTGAGGACTATGTTCAAAAAGAGTTTGTACACTAAATGGGCTAAAGAAAACAATCATATCAAAGGCATCACGCATCACATGGGCAATATCATTTGACACGGTTTTGAAGAAGGTAGCTTCCACAAATGAAGCTTTATGGCGTGCAAGAAAATCGCGTACTTCTGTCTTTCCACTATCGGAAGTCGGCACGATAAACTTCTCGTTCATCTTATGCTTATTAATCACATCAATCAGCCCATCAGATGATCCATCTGCGCTATAAAAAACTTTGCGTTTGCGATAAAGAATAAATTTTTGCAAATAAAGTGCTACGGCTTCGGTAATGCAAAAGTATTTCATGTCTTGCGACACTTTCACCTTCAGCTCTTCGCAGATGCGAAAAAAATTATCTACGGCATTTCGGCTGGTGAAAATGATAGCCGTATATTCATTTAAATCAATTCGTTGTTTGCGAAAATCTTTTCCTGATAAGCCTTCTACACGAATAAAAGGATGAAATTCTAATTTTATATTGTATTTTTTTGCCAAATCAAAATAGGGTGATTTATCTGATTCAGGACGTGGTTGTGTAATCAGAATGGAAGTTATTTTCAAACCTTGTCTTTTGATTACTGGGCTCTGCTTTTCCGATTTTAAGTCTGTTAATTGTTTTTTTACAACAGGTGTTTGTTTAATTAAAACCGTTTTAGTCTTATTAGCAGGCTTGGTCTTTATACTTTTTTTTGAGGAAGTTGCCTTTGTTTTGGCTATTTCTACTGTTTTAGGGATTGGTGTTGGCTTTTGTTTTGCCACAACTTTCTTTGTTACAACTTTCTTCGTTGCAACTTTCTTCGTTGCAGCTTTCTTCGTTGCAACTTTCTTCGTTGCAGCTTTCTTCGTTGCAGCTTTCTTCGTTACAGCTTTTTTTGTTGCAACTGATTTTGTTGTTTTTTTAGATGTTACCTTTTTGGGTGTGGCAATCACGGTAACTTTAGCGGTGCTTTTTTTCTTGGAAGGCTGAACCGCACTTTTTTTAGTTTTAACGCTAATTATTTTAGCGGGTTTTTCTTTAGAAATTGCGGTGACCTTTTTAATGGAAGGAGTTGCCTTTCCCGTGTGTTTGCCGGTCTTTGTCGCAGGCTTTGCTTTCCTTGCGGTGGACTTTGTTGCAGAACGAACAGTTTTAGCCATATTCAATTAATCGCAGTTGTTTAAAGGGTCAAGAGGTTTAGTACAAACGAGGTTAAATTAAGCCAACCCACGCACCAGTAACTTCATCAACACTGCCAAAGGCAATAATTCTGAGGCGCAAAGGTAAGTAAAAAAATGGAAACGACTGTATTGAAAGAAAGAACCAAATACTTGCCACGACCGTACATAACGGTTTATTAGTAAAAAGAGAATCAACAAACCGGAAACCAGCATAGCTCCTTGTGCAACTTCGGGCTGTGCAAACGCTAACAAAACAATCAAAGGCAAAAGAGCAATGCCCATAATTTTATTAATCAAAAACACATTGAACAAATAAAGCTCGGTTACGTTTTCTACCCGAAAAGCCCAACCACTAAATCGAATCACTAAATATTTTCCCAAATAAACAGCAGATACACCTATAAAAAGTAACAAGAATATCATTTCTGAAGAAAAGCTTCCGGCTCTGTGTGGCATCAACCGTTCTATGACTAAATATCCATAAAATGATAGACTGATTACAAAAAATAAATTCAATAAAAGATTCCAAACCGTAGCACTTTGGAGTTTTTCTTTCAATGAACGACCGGAAGAGGATGGGCTTCTGAAAACAGCCCAAAGCAGTTGAAAATATTTTGCATTACTTAGGCGAATAAAACCAAGCATCAACAATAAAGTTGCCAGTAAATAAAACAAGGCTGTTTGGTCTCGAAAAAAATGCGGTCTGTTAATTGCGTGAATTACATTTTTATTGTTCAGTTGAGCATTGCTCCCAAACGCACTGTCTATGGTCTGATACCATCGTTGATCAATAAGTCGCTGCACACTATCGGTTGGCATGGGCAATCCATAAGAAACCGGCGATGGGTGCGCCTGAACATAGTTTGCAAACAAGAATAAGGCTATGAATAAAATGATTCGAACTGAATGCTGCATAAGCGGCTGTTGATGCAAAGTTAATACCCGTTCTCAACCAATGAAAAAACAAAAATCAGCATTTCCTTTGGCGCACTAAAAATAAGCCACATAGCCAAAATGAATTTTTGATTGACGAAATTGTATAGGATTAGTACTGTTTCTACCCAGCGCATATCCTACGCTGAATAAACCAGATTTTGTAATGAGCGATGCGCCAATACCAAAACCATTGTATATATCGCTATTGGAAAAAGAACTAAATTTTGTTTGTACCCAACCATTATCGCTAAATAAATAGAAAAACGAATTGGCATCCATCAACAAACGAAGTTCTAAGCTTACGACATGATAATGGTTGGTAAAAATGCTTTGCTCATCAAAACCACGAAGCAACCTAAAGCCACCTATTTGATACAATTCATTTCTAAAAAGCGACTCACCACCTATCCAGGCACCGTTGTAAGCTGTTTTTAAAACTATTTTTTTAGCTAAAGAAAAATAGACATTCGCTTGTAGTCCAACTAAATATTGTTGTTTTTGCCGAAGCAAACTATCATAAATTTGACTGAAATCAAAGCCGGTAGCATCTTTCAGCGAGGTGATTGCATCATTAGGTTTTACCTTTCTTAATAAAGCGCTACCCTTAACTTTTAGTTCCCATCCATGTCGTGGGCTGATGCGAAAATCCGTTTTATTCCACCCCATCTCTATACCAACTCCCTGAGCAGATACATCAATATTATCCGGCAAACGTTTATTGGTTTTCACAAATCCGGTATCAGCCGTTATAAGGCGATTGCTTTGATTGTGATAATATATCCGTAAATGATTAGTAGCCGATAACTGATATAGAATTCCCGCATCTAAAGTAGTGCGCCTGAAACTGGTATCTTGTTTATACAAATCAAAATGAAGATCGGCACTAAAAGGAGTCCCCAATAAAAAAGGATAAGTAAGATCAACTTTTAATTTGGGCGATTTGTACTGAAGATTCTGATATGTTATTCCCATACTTTCGCCTTGACCCAAAATATTTTGAAAGGCAAATTGAGCATCTATGGTTAATAAAAACTTGCCGGTTGCCGAACTGTTAGGAAGCAGGCCTATCAAGGCATTTAATTGATTAGCTTTTTTTTCACGAAGGCTTAATTTTAGTAGATTTTCAGCGGGTTTAAATTTCATTTCCCACGGTGCTGACTCTTGTAAAAAGGGCAATTCTTTCAATCGAGTGGACAATGATCTTAGTTTACTTTCATCGTATGGTTGTCCTTGTTTTATGTCAATATAGCGGAACAGATATTTTCGATTTATTTTAATTTCTCCTTCCACAGCAATAGAGTCAATATGCTCTAATTCATCCCTTTCCATGATAAACTTTCCAACAATACCTACATCGTTTTCAAATCTGATAACATCCAATTTAACTCGAGCAAAGGGATAACCATTGTTTTCAGCCCATTGCAACATTTTTTCAGTAACAACTGCTACGGACTTAGGACGCACCATACGCCCCTGCCACTGATCGGGTTTGATACCAGCCTCTACTAATAACCCACCGGAAATATTGCTAAAATCAAGACTTGCCCAACGATATACTTTACCTAAAAAAAGAAATGCTTGATAAACATTTCCTTGCACACCAATACTATCTAAAGAAGCTGAAAGATATCCTTGCTCTTGAAGATCAGGAACTATTTGTTGCATAAAATCAAGTGCAGCATTAGAGCTTGAAAAAGACTTTTGCCCATTTATTAAACCATCGGGAAGGCGGACATTTTTTTCAACAGTATGAATTTGAACCTCGTAATTTTGTCCTTTAGCTGAATAAAAAGTAACTACCCCAATAAGGCATAAAGCAAACGTCCATAACGACCAAAGCCATGTTCGTACTATGGTCGCACCAAACAAAAGATTTTTCCAGTAACCTATCAAAGACATTCTTTTCAAAATTAGCAGATGGCCGGCATTTACCTCCATATACCTTTTTGTAAACAAAAGTGCAATTATTGCAATTTTCATTTCTCTACTTCTTTACGCGGAAAAGCCGATTTATTACAAGCTATTCATAAAGAGATTGACAAACAACAACATTATTTAGGAGAAACGCCCATTCAAACCATTTATTTTGGCGGTGGTACACCGTCCTTGCTTTCTGCAGATGAAATCAATAAAATTTTTGATACCCTTTTCACGCATTTTTCACAACAAAATCTGCTGGAATGTACGTTAGAAGCCAATCCGGATGATTTAAGCCTTTCTTATTTGCAAAGCCTCAAAAATACGCCCATCAGTCGTTTGAGTATAGGTGTACAATCATTTCATGATGCAGACTTACGGTATATGAATAGAGCACACCATGCACAACAAGCAGACTATGCCATAAAAGCAGCACAGGACAAGGGATTTAGCAACCTAACCATAGACCTGATTTATGGTACACCCGGTTTAAACAATCAAGCATGGAAGCAAAACTTACGTACCATAAACGAATTGCAAATTCCACATTTTTCAGCCTATGCTTTGACGGTAGAACCGGGCACCCAACTCCATCACGCCATTCATAAAAAACAGGCAACTCCGGTTGATAGCGAACAAACAGCACAGCAATTTGAAATATTAGTAGAACAAGCATCCGTAATGGGTTATGAGCACTATGAAATATCTAATCTTGCCAAGCCCGGACATCATGCCATTCATAATACCAATTATTGGAAAGGCGTTCCCTACTTAGGAATTGGACCATCAGCCCACTCTTTTAATGGCACAACCCGACAATGGAACATAGCCAACAATGCACAATACACTCGATCTTTATTACAAGACAACACGCTGATATTTGAGATTGAAAAGCTGACTGAAGTGGAACAATTAAATGAATACATTATGACTTCCCTTCGAACTATTTGGGGTTGCGATACTAAAAACGTTGAACAAAAATATGGTTCTGATTACGCTAAAACCCTTTTACATAAAAGCTTAAACTTGCAAGAGAAGGGTTGGTTAAGACAAGAAGAAAGTACACTAACCCTTACACCTAACGGGAAATTATTTGCAGACAAAATAGCATCTGAATTATTTTTCGATAAGCAATAATGCCCTTTTTTATTGCCCCTTTCTAATTAATCACGTGATTTCATTATAAATTTATCCCTATTTTAGCCGTTGAAATCATTTACTTTTTTGGATGAAATTATTAGAAAATAAAACAGCATTGATAACCGGTGCCAGTCGAGGTATTGGCGAAGCAATAGCTGTAAAATTTGCAGAACACGGTGCTAACGTAGCCTTTACCTATCTTTCATCTGATGAAAAAGCAAAA
>JAFDXO010000011.1 GCA_018267925.1 Bacteroidota bacterium
ACAAATACAATATGTATCCGACCATTGCAGAAAATGCCGGAATGCAAATAGTTAATCAATATAAACGACCAGTATTAAACCGAACTGAAAAAGATAAAGGTGCTTATGCTGAGATAATTTTTCATCTTAAATCAAAAAATTGATAATGGATAGAGTAAATAGAAAAATTGAAGACTTTATAGAAAGGTTTTTTTATGATATTGACTTTGAATTTCAAGGCACTAGCAAACGTAAACAAGAGTCAGAGATTTTAGGTCTTAAATATGAATATTTTGTTAATGCATTTGAAGTATTTAAGTTTAGGAAAGAAATTGATATTGAAGAAACAAAACGATTAACAACAGGAAGTTTAAAAGGGATTGATAGTCTATACTTAGTTCTTAATGGCAAATTTTTTTCCATACCAGAAAAAGATGATGAAGATTATGCAGACTTCATAAATGAAATTAAAAAGCGTTTAACTGACGATGAAGTAAATGCGACATTTTACTTCAACCAAATAAAGTCAGAAGAAACAAATATTCACAAGTTTACGGGATTTTGTGATACAGTATATGACGTTTTCAATAGCGAAGATGCTGATATACTCAAAAACAAGAGGGTTCAAAGTCTAAAAACGGTTTTCGAGCTTATTGCTGCAAAAACGGAAAATATTAATCTAAACTTGAAATATTGTTCTATTAAGCGTGATACAAAAAAGATAAATGAACTCTTAATTGAATGGAAAAGTGAATTGACCAAGAAACAAAAAGAATTGAAATCTACGAAGTTTAAAAACGTTGAAATTAAACTTCAATCAGGTCAAGATTACTTTAGCAAGCTTGATAATTATAATTCACCTAACAAGCGAAAATTTGAATTAAATAAAATAAACGAAGAGTTTAAAAAATTTGAAGTTGATGGAGCTATCACATATATCGGCTTTTTATCTCTAATGGATGTTCTAAATTTATTAAAGGACGAAGAGGGCAACTTTGATGATTTAAATGTATTTTTTGATAATATTAGATATTTCCAAGGCGACACTAATGTTAACTCGAAAATTTTAAGAAGCTTAAATACAAATGGGAAATTGTTTCACACATTACATAACGGTATAATTATTACCTCAAATAATTCACACTTTAATGCTGCAAATGGCAATCTAGTTATTGAGGGATTTTCAATTGTAAACGGGTGTCAGACTTGCAACATGATTTGGAAATGGTATGAGAACAGCTACAATGAAACAACTGGTCAATATTCAATTTCAGATGAACAACTTTTGTCTTATAAAATTCCAGTTAAATTGATAATCTCATCAGATTACGAATTAAGAAATAAAATAACCGAGGCCGCAAATACTCAAAATCCAATCAAAACAATAAATCTAATTGCAATATCTGATACAGCTAAAATATTAGAATCAAAATTCAAAGAGTTAGAAACTCCAAAAAGAAAAGAAAAACTTGTTTTTCAAAGATTACCAAAGTCTGATAGTGATGCAGAACAATACTTAACCATAAGTTTAGAAGACGTTGCAAGAGCATTTTATTCAACTTTCGGTAAAGAACCAAATGAGGTTGCTCGTTCGTTTGGAAAGTTACTAGACAAAAAACTTGATGCTGACGATTTTTTGAGCGACAAAAAAGGAAAAGAATATGATATTAATTCCTATTTGCTCACTTCAATTGCATTCAACTACATAACTCGATTTTTGAAATCGAGATATAATAGTCTATCAAGCCTAAGACATCATTTTTTACTTTTATTCTTTGTAACGATAGACAATAAGTTTGTTGAAAACAATGGTAAAAAGCTGAGTAAAGAATTTGTTGAAAATTCGCTTTCTCTGCTTGATGACAAGGATGAGTTTGAAAAAATATGTATATCAATTTGCGAATTTGCAAAAAGTGATTTGGACTTTTTTGTAGATAATACTTCAACTAGACCGAGAGTAATACCAAAATCTTATTATACAGAAGAAAACACTAAAAAAATGCTGGAAATGTATCAGGCAAAAATTAAATAATAATGGCACTATCAAACAAACAAAAAGAAAAAATATCTATTGAGGTAATTAAGACATTAGTTACTCGATTTGAGAGTTTCCCGGAAGATGCTTCAAACAACAGAAATGCTCCATTCCACGAATCATTTTTAAGAGCATTTTCAGATAAACTAAATGGTAAAGTTTCAGACACTCCATTTTTTATAAGTCTTAGTAGTTGGCTGCAAGGTTTAAATACAACCTTGGGGCAAACATTCTTTGAAAATGTTGCTCACCATTTAAGCAATGGTGAAAAAAGAGAATATACTTCAAAGCGACTTGGTAACTTACCAATAACCCAAAGTCAAAGAAATCATATTGCTCAAATAATTGCAGACTTGAGCAATACCACTTCAACTCCAAATCTTAACGCTGAAAACGCTTTGCTTTTTGCACAATACAATGATGCTACCATAAATGCAATGGACTTTTCCGCTGATGTTTTTATTGAAGATGCTTCAAGTGTTATCGCCATTGAACTAAAATCGGTTAAGCCGAATTCAGGAGAAATGAAAGGCGAAAAACAAAAAATTCTTGAAGGCAAGGCAGCACTTTATAATCACTTCCCAGGCAAACAAATTCATTTTTATATAGGCTTTCCATTTGACCCAACTGTAAATCCGGCCAATGAAGCTGTTACAAGTTACAACAAGCCACGATTTCTTGGTTCTATTATCAACATGAATAAATATTTTGCGACTAACGAATCTCTGGTTGCCAATGAACTATGGGATTTACTTTCTGGTCAACAGAATACAATGGAAGAAATATTAGCCATTATCAATACTGTTTCCACAACTTCGTTTTTAGAGAAGTTTCAATTTCTAAGTGATGGAGCAAATAGAACAACACCGGAATATTTAGCACAACTAACTGAATGGCATCTTTATTCTGAAATTGAGTTAATAAACAACAACACGACAATTATTCAGAACATTGGAAACAACAGAGCACTCACAAGGATTTACAATAAAAATTCATTAGATGGAAAAGGGAATTACAGTTGGGACAGATATAATGAGTTAAGACAATTATTTTAAATCCAACGCATTTGGTGGCACATTTGCAAAACCGCACAAGTCCACGCTAAAGCCAATTTTTGCAAAAGAGCCACCAAGCCCAAGCACCAAGACAGAGCAACATGGACAGACAACAATACGACAGAAAAGAAGCACGAACCGGTAACAGCGGTTTTGCAAAAAAGCGGGTTCAGTGGTTAATTGAGCATTCTACCTCGCATCAAATTTTGTGGTATATTGACAGTTTAGTGCTCCGAAATCCGCTTCTTCGCAAAGCCGCAAAACGTTGGTTGCTATTTTAAAATGACACTCCTGAAACTTTTAAAAATTATAGTTGGACTGCTCTTTCTACTTGCAGTTGCGGTTGGACTGACTTCA
>JAFDXO010000120.1 GCA_018267925.1 Bacteroidota bacterium
GAGCATGGCGCAAGGGACACCTAAATATATGATTGATATATACTCCTTAAACCCAACAGGTTCATACTCTGGCTTCTTAGGCGCATGGAGTCATTTTGAAAATGCAGTTCAATCTATTTATCGGCATACGGATTTTCCTACGATGCCCTTGCAGGGCTTTATCACGGATGTGTTTGTGCGAGGGAGCTATTTAACGCCGGCTGGCTATACAATTCCGGGGCTTCAGATTGAGTTAGGTAAGACTTATTTAAGAAACTTTCCTGTTTTACAAGTCTGGGATCCACAATTTTATGGTCCACTGCTTGATACTATGATAAGTACCCTCAAGACTGTTTATTATGACAGTTTTTATACCTTGAAGATCAATTGGGGTGCTGGTCAGTGGTTGAAGTTTCACTTGCAAACACCCTACCAATATACCATGCAGCCCTTGCCTAACGATACACAACAAAACTTGGTGGTGCAACTATCACAAAAATGGGATTATGGTTTTGTTCCATATACATACTATTGTAATTTAGATGCAGTGGCGTGTACTAAATATGATAGTTTGAGGTTAGCTACTATTTGTTTTTTTATGGATTCCATGAAGCATGTTGTTCAAGATAATGTGTCTGTGTACTGTTGGGGGGCACTTCCTATCATCGGCTTCAACGGCTATTCCTTATCCGTCAATGATCCCAACAAGATGAAGCCATTTACGGTTTTCCCCAATCCGGCGCAGAGTACGCTACATTACAGCGAGCAGCCAAGCGGGCTGTTTTCGGTGTATGACATGGGTGGCAAACAAGTGCTGCAAGGCAAAACCGATTCCAACGGCGAGATAGACATCAAACCCTTACCCACCGGTGCCTATCTGCTCAAAATAGGCGAGCAAACGATTCGGTTTTTGAAGGAGTGAGAATTTTGAATTGTTTGGTATAAATTTTTAACAACTAATAGTTGTTTGTCTAAATGTACAGAGGGGGGTAAATCTCCAGTCCTTTAAAAAGAAAGTTGCCTAAAATTAGCATGAATTATAAGTGTGATGGAAATGGACTAACAATGAATAATGAATCGTTTCAACAACTTAATTAACGAACGTAGAATAAAAAGTAGTTGATGTTTCTTATTTTTGAACACTATCCGAATATTACCAATGGGAGAAATTGAAGCTGGTCCGCTTTTAAGCACGATTATCACGCCAAATGATTTAAAAAAATTAGACCGTACACAATTACAACAAGTATGCAATGAACTTCGCCAATTTATCATTGATTGTGTGAGTGTGCACGGCGGGCATTTTGGTGCCAGTCTTGGTGTGGTTGAGCTTTCTGTTGCCTTGCACTATGTGTTCAATACACCCGATGATCAGTTGGTTTGGGATGTGGGGCATCAAGCTTACGGGCATAAAATTCTTACCGGAAGAAGAAAGATTTTTCATACCAACAGGAAATATGGCGGATTGAGCGGATTCCCAAAACGTAGCGAAAGTGAATATGACGCATTTGGAGTAGGCCATTCTTCTACTTCTATTTCAGCCGCATTGGGCATGGCTATTGCTTCAAAACTAAAAGGGGAACTTCATCGCCAGCATGTTGCCATTATTGGTGATGGTGCGATGACTGCCGGATTACCCTTTGAAGCACTGAACCATGCAGGAGTCAGCAACACAAATTTGTTAGTAGTGCTCAACGATAACAACATGTCAATTGACCCGAATGTTGGTGCATTAAAAGAATATCTAACTGACATTACAACCTCTCAGAGTTGGAATAAATTTCGAGATGATTTTTGGAAATTTCTTGGAAAGCTTCCCTATGCTGATTTTCAAAGAGAACTTGTATCAAAAATAGAAACGGGTTTAAAAGGAGTTATCTCTAAATCCAGCAATTTATTTGAAGCATTAGGGCTTCGTTATTTTGGTCCAATTGACGGTCATAACGTGTTGAAGTTGACTGAGGTTTTGGAAGACATGAAAAACATTGCCGGCCCAAAGATTTTACATATCAAAACAGTGAAAGGAAAGGGTTATGGTGTAGCTGAAAAAGATCAAACACTTTGGCACGCACCCGGAACTTTTGATAAAATCACCGGCAAGATTAACAAGAGAATTGTAACCGTTCCTGAACCTCCAAAATATCAAGATGTATTTGGACATACGCTGGTAGAATTAGCTGAAAAAAATCCCCGAATAATGGGCATTACACCGGCTATGCCATCGGGTTGTTCGATGAAAATAATGATGGATGTAATGCCGGATCGGGCTTTGGATGTGGGTATTGCCGAACAACACGCTGTTACACTCAGTGCCGGCTTAGCTACTCAAGGAATGCGTGTGTTTTGCAACATATACAGTTCATTTATGCAACGGGCGTATGATATGGTGGTGCATGATGTAGCTATTCAAAAGCTTCCGGTTATTTTTTGTTTAGATCGTGCCGGATTAGTGGGTGATGATGGACCTACACATCATGGAGCATACGACATGGCTTACATGCGCTGCATCCCCAACATGATTGTAAGTGCACCGATGAATGAAGCTGAATTACGCAACCTAATGTTCACGGCTCAGTTAGACGAAAATGTTGCTCCGTTTGTTATTCGTTATCCTCGCGGAAACGGAGTGATGCCTGACTGGCGCACTCAAATGGAACGCATATCTATCGGCACCGGACGCACTATTAAAACAGGTGAAGAGGTGGCTATTTTATCTATAGGGCATCCCGGAAACTTTGTGGTTGATGCTTGCAAAATACTAACAACGGATGGGCTGAATCCGGCTCATGTTGACATGCGATTTGTAAAGCCAATTGATGAAGATTTGCTGCATCAAATTGCACAAAGCTTTAAAAAAATTATAACGGTTGAAGATGGAACAATAGTGGGAGGATTCGGAAGTGCTGTTTTGGAATTTTTGGCTGAACACAATTATTCAGTAGAAGTGAAAATGCTGGGTATTCCAGATGAAATTATTGAACATGGAAAGCCGGAAGAGTTACATAGAGAATGTGGATACGATGCCCAAGCCATTGCAGAAGCTGTTCGAGCTATGTCATCAGTGAGTGTTCACGAAACCTCTCTATAATGCGCCGTAGGCGTAAATATGCAAACAGATAAAACCACACTACAGGATCTATCTTTTATCCGTTCTGGAGGAGAAGATATTTTCCAATTGATGGATCATACGGTTACCCAAGCAGGACGTGAAGCTTTAAGGCTTCATTTGTTGAATCCACCCCAAGACTATGAAACGCTTCAAAGTGTGCAAGCTGTTGTGCGCTATTTTGTTCTTCATTCTGATGCGTGGAGTAATATTATTTCAAATGGCACCGTTATTCTCTTGGAGCAATTTTTTGAAACGGCAGATCATATTGCTCTTCCACCTTCAGGATTAGAGCTTGTATTAGGTTCTTTTTTTCAAAAAATTTTAAACAAAGATCAATATACTTTTACTCAGTTTTCGATTTCTCATCTGGCAGATTTTGTACGCGGATGCAATCAATTTGCAGCACTACTTTCAGAATCCGATTTGCCTGAATTGTTGCGGCAAAATATTCAAACCATCAAAGACGAACTTGAAAAACACATACTGGCACAAGAAATAGCTGATTTGCCCAAAGATACTCCTTACGCGAAGTTGGTAAGAATAGCTTATCGTGCCCGTCGGGAATTAAAATCAATGGTTTACCGATTGATAAAAATTTACGCGCTGTTAGATTGTTGGCATTCAATGGCTGTAGCTACTGTATCCAACCGATGGAATTTCCCTACCCTTATGCCATCTGCTGAAATTTTACTTAGTGGAACCGCTTTATTTCATCCATTATTGCAACAACCTATTGCCTACAACATACATTTTGATTCCGCCAGAAATTTTTTATTTCTAACCGGAGCAAACATGTCCGGTAAAACAACGTTTATGCGAACATTGGGCGTAGCTTCGCTTTTGGCACATTTAGGCATGGGGGTTCCGGCAGCATCTTTTCAAATTAGTTTTATGGAGGGCATAGTTACCAATATGCACATTGAAGATAATCTGATTTTAGGTGAGAGCTATTTTTTGGCTGAGATAAAAAGAATGAAACAAACAGCTGAAAAAATTCAATCGCCTAAAACACATATTGTATTGATGGATGAACTATTTAAAGGAACCAACGTTCATGATGCTTATGAATGTACAAAGGCGGTTGTGCAAAGATTGTTGCTCCATAAAAATCATATCATGGTTTTGTCAACGCATTTGTATGAAGTTGCACAAGAATTTAATCATAGAAAAGAAATTTCTTTCCAATATTTCGAAACAGATTTATCTCATCAAGGAGATTATCGGTTCACTTATCAATTGAAAGACGGAATTTCAAATGATCGAATTGGTTATCGAATTTTGCTACAAGAAAAAGTACTTGAGCTTTTGGAAGCCGGTATAGGAACTTCACAACGAACATAACTTTCAGCAATAAATATAGGGCTAAATTTTTACCACAACCGGAACAACTTTTCCCTTTAATTTTGACCGCCCTACACCTTTTTGCAAATACAGGAATTAGAGAAGCATCATGCAGGAATTCAGACCGAGCCGTTTTCAGATATTACCCACTATTGTTAAAAACTTAATCATCATTAATTCTTTAATGGTGCTGCTGCAATATGTCTTGGGACAGATGGGAATAGACTTATCCGATTATTTGGGTTTGCACTATTGGCACTCGCCACTGTATAAGCCTTGGCAATTGCTTACACACATGTTTATGCACGGCAGCCCGTATGACTTAAACCTGACGCTGCTGCATCTATTCTCCAATATGTTTGCCCTATGGATGTTTGGCAGTATTTTGGAAAATATTTGGGGTGCTAAACGCTTTCTTACTTTTTATCTCGTTTGTGGATTAGGCGCAGCCCTGCTTCACTTGGGTGTGTTAGGATATGAGTTTCATACGTTTGAAAACGCTTTTTACAATTATCAACAAAATGTAACACTCGACAAATATCTATTGTTTATTCAGCAAAATAACTTGGATTCTTTTGCTCCATTTAAACAATTAGAAGCATATTGGCGTTCCAATCCATCTTGTATAGAATGTGCGCCCCATTCTGTAACCCTCATCAGTAAATACTATGGCGAAATCATAAACGAAGCTACCGTAGGCGCATCTGGTGCAGTCTTTGGAATATTGTTTGCTTTCGGCTATTTATTTCCCAATACGTTACTTTACATCTATTTTCTTTTTCCCATTAAAGCCAAATACTTTGTAGCATTTTATGCACTTTTTGAATTGTATTTGGGGGTGAAAAATACAGCCGGAGATAATGTTGCACACTTTGCCCATTTAGGGGGCATGTTGGTGGCCTTCATTCTTTTGAAAGTATGGAATAAGCAAATTCGTAACCGTTTCTTTTGACCTTATGATGAAAACAGCCTTTAGAAAATCTGCACCCCCACTTATTCCGCCATACCAACAAAATGGTGCGTTACAATTGATTGTAGCTACAGGTATTGGTTTTATTGCCTTTCATTTTGCTCGCGTTTTTATGTTGATAATGGGTAAGGCAAAAGAAGAGGTTTTTGATTTGACTTTTCCCAATATTGGACTCCCTGCTTTTGCTGTTTGGAAGCATAAATGGTGGACTTTATTTACCTATGGTTGGGTTCATACCGGTTTTTTTGACTGGATCAGTAACGTGATTTGGCTCTACCTTTTTGCTTCTGTGATGCAGAATATTACAAACTACAAACAGGTTGTTCCTCTTTTTGTGCTTGCTCTTTTAATAGGAGGCGGATGCTATCTGATTTCGTCAAGTGCCGGATTAGATGGCTCCCTGGTTGCCGGAAATTATTTTCTCGGCTCGCAAGCAGGTGTTATTGCTTTGGGGGTGGCAGCCCTCACATTAGCACCCAATTATCGTGTTCATATCACTACCGGTTTTGGTATTCCCCTTGTACTGATAGTAGGCATTTTTATAGTGCTGAATATAATTATCTATTTGCCGGTACACAAAATTTCTGCTCTTGCCTTGTGTGGTGGTGGCATCATGACCGGACTGGTTTATGCCCTTGCCTTGAAAGGAAAGGCTCGCCCGGGAGAATGGATTTATGATTTGCTTGAAAAATTACAAAGGTTTTCATCCCCTGATGATAAAGAGTTGGTTGAGAAAAAAAGTAAAAGAAGAATGGAAATTCTACGAACCATGTATGAACCAAAGCAAGGAATTTCTCAGCAAAAAATTGATGAAATCTTAGACAAGATTAACGATCATGGATATCATTCCCTTTCTCGAGATGAAAAGGATATTTTATATAGAGCCGGTAAAGATTAAGTTTTCCCTTGCAAAATAATGTAAAATCAATCATCGTAAAACTCCTGCATAATGTGGCACTATTGTGCAACATAGGTGTTGTCATCTGGCTTGTTCTTTGCCATTTTGCTTCCATTACACCACCCACCGCACTACGATATATTGCTTTGTTTAGTCTCACTACTCCCTTTGCCATAGTCGCCAATATGGGCTTTGTACTATTTTGGCTGTTTTCTAATAGCGGGAAATGGTTTTCTTTATTGTCCTTGACTATTCTTCTGTTTTGTATAAAAATGATTCCGGCAATTTTCGGTTATCATTATTTTTCAAAAAACAATTGGGAAAAGGATTCACTTTCTTTTAAACTGATGACTTGGAATGTTCATGCAATGGGCACTTTTAATAGCCCGCATGAAAAGGAACATGCTCTCGGAATTGTAGAGGTACTTCAGGAAGAGCAACCCGATATTCTATGTATGCCGGAATATGGCAAACCTGTTGACATCAAAAGAAAGGATTATACTAAAACAATCATCAACAACGGTCATTATTCATTCTTCCGGTTTAATGTGGATAATAGCTACGGTACTCAAGTAGATATAGGTACTGCCATTTTTTCGCGTTATCCTATTGTTCATTATCAAGCACATCAATTAAGTACCTACATTTATTTAGTAGAAGCCGATATTGATATAAATGAGCATATTGTTCGATTTGGGGTTATGCACCTTCATTCCTTTGGATTGAGCGATGAAGACAAGGCTATTATTGAAGGGGTGAAATACGAGCAGAATAAGGGTGATATTATCAAGTCGCGCTCATTTTTGTGGAAGTTTAACGAAGCCTATATTCATAGAGCCGAAGAAGCTGAAAAAGCCCGTGCATTAATTGACCAAAGCCCTTATCCAATAGTGGTTTGCGGTGATTTTAATGACTTACCCTTTTCTTATACTTATACTACAATTCGAGGAAATTTAAATGATGCATTTGCTAAATTAGGCCGGGGGCTGGGTCGTACATACAATCAGATTGTTCCAACCCTAAGGATAGATCATCTTTTGTATTCCGAAAATGATTTTAAGATAAAGGCTTTCAAAACAAGGTATTCAGATTGGTCAGATCATAGTGCAGTCATTGCCAATTTTCAGATAGTGAACCATAAAGCCAACTAAACTATTTTTGCAACCCACATTGGTGTGTTTTAGCGCAAGAATGTGTACAGAACTAAATTGCTCATGCCGAACTTTAAAATTTACAATTCTTATACCCGCGAAAAGGAATTATTTGAACCCATTGTCCCCGGTAACGTCGGATTGTACGTTTGTGGTCCAACGGTTTCAGGAGAATCGCATCTCGGTCATGCTCGTCCCTACATCACCTTCGATGTAGTATATCGCTATCTCATGCACTTAGGCTATCGTGTCCGTTATGTACGAAATATTACCGATGCCGGACATTTTGAAGAAGAGGGTAAAGAAGCAGAAGATAAGGTTTCTGATAAAGCAAAGTTAGAACGATTGGAACCCATGGAATTGGTGCAGAAATACACAAATCTTTTTCATTGGGGAATGCGTTTGTTTAATACGATAGAGCCAAGCATTGAACCCACAGCTACGGGACACATCATTGAACAAATAAGCATGATTGAAAAAATCATGAGCGAAGGCTATGCCTATGAGGTGAACGGATCCGTATATTTTGATGTTAAAAAATATGCCGATACACATGCTTATGGTAAACTGTCCGGGCGCATCATAGATGATTTGCTTGAAACAACCCGCGACCTTGAAGGACAAAACGAAAAGCGCAATAAAGTGGACTTTGCGCTTTGGAAAAGTGCCCCACCGCAACATATCATGCGCTGGAAAAGCCCATGGGGAGAAGGTTTCCCGGGTTGGCATATTGAATGTTCTGCCATGAGCGCAAAGTATCTTGGTGATGTATTTGATATTCATGGCGGAGGAATGGATTTGCAATTTCCGCATCATGAGTCTGAAATAGCTCAAAGCACCATTGCACATGGTCATGCTCCGGTGCGCTATTGGATGCACAACAACATGATTACCATTAATGGTAAGAAAATGGGTAAGAGCTACAACAATGTTATAAAGCTGACGGAACTCTTTAGCGGCAACCATCCTTTGCTTGAACAGCCCTATCACCCTATGGTTGTTCGGTTCTATATTTTGCAAACACATTACCGTAGTACACTTGACTTTTCCAATGAAGCTTTGCAAGCCTCAGAAAAAGGATTGAAAAGGCTTTGGGAAGCATACGAAACCCTAAAGCAGTTGACCACATCGGATCATGGTGACGCATCTTTAGATATACAAGTGAAGGAAACAATAGCCGCGCTGGATGCCTGCATGAATGATGATCTAAATACAGCTCAAGTGGTGGCTACCTTGTTTGAATTAGTGCCGATTATTAATAGCATGAAAGGTGGACAAATCCAGCAAGGAACACTCAGCACGAACACCTTAACTTTACTAAAGCAGGCTTTTAAAACATATTTAGAAGATATTTTGGGGCTTCAATCTGTTCAAGAATCGCAAGGCGATAAATTAGATCGAGCCATGTCTGTACTGATAGATATTAGAAAGGAAGCAAGAATACGTAAAGATTGGACAACCTCAGATGAAATAAGAAATAAACTGGCCGCTTTCGGCATTATGCTAAAAGATGAAAAGGACGGAAGCATGTCCTACGCTATTGAATAAGAAATAATGAGAAAACTCTCCCGTATTGTTCGCTATCTCGGCGACTATAAAGCAAAGATCAGCTTGTATTTTCTGAGCAATTTGTTAGCCATCCTTTTTGGCTTGTTTTCGTTCAGCATGTTAGCTCCAGTGCTTCAAGTGCTTTTCCGAGAAAATTCAAACCCATCACTTTCTGGCAAAACAGACTTATTGAGCCGTGTGTCTGACCAAGTGCAAAGGTTGATTATCTCACAAGGTAAACTTCAAACACTGGGCTATATCTGCATTGCCGTTGTGGTGTTTACGATGCTTAAAAATCTGTGCATCTATTTGGCACAATACATTCTAAATCCAATACGGAATGCGGTTTTGAGGAGAATGCGCGATGATATTTTCACTAAAACTTTATCGCTTCCAATTGGTTTTTTTACAGAAGAAAGAAAGGGTGATTTATTATCCAGAATGACGAATGATATTAATGAAGTGGAGCTTTCAATCATGGCAACCCTCGAAGTTATTTTTAGAGAGCCCTTTGCCATCTTGATTACCCTCAGTTATATGATTTTCATTAGCCCCACACTAACTCTTTTCTTGCTTGTTTTCTTGCCTGTTTCAGGATTAATTATTGGGCGAATTGGGAAGTCGCTGAAAAAATCGTCCAATATTGCACAAGAACAATTAGCCAATATGTTAGGTGTCATTGATGAAACCCTTGTTGGTATGCGTGTAGTGAAAGCATTTGGAGCTGAAAAACACCAGCATATACGTTTTATGCAGATCAATAATTATCTGTTTCGCACACGGAATAAGATAGCCGCAAGACGAGAACTGGCCTCGCCATTTTCTGAAACGCTGGGTGTGTTGATTGTGAGTGTTGTCTTGTGGTATGGAGGACAGTTGATATTTTCAAACCAATCGCCCCTAACCGCCGAGAAATTTTTACTCTACATCGTTTTGTTTACACAAATTATTAACCCATTCAAAAACCTCTCTACGTCCTTCTTCAATATTCAAAAAGGAGCTGCCGCCATAGAAAGAATTGAACACCTGCTGGATGCTGAGGCTACCATAAAAGATTTGCCCAATGCCAAATCCATTAAGGGTTTTGAGCACTCTATCGAGTTTAAGAATGTTTCTTTTGCCTATGGAGATCGTCAAATTTTGCAAGATGTAAATCTGACCATTGAGAAAGGAAAAACAATTGCCCTTGTAGGTGCATCAGGGGCAGGAAAGTCCACACTCGTTGATCTGATTCCTCGCTTTCATGACGTAAGCTCGGGCGAGTTATTGATTGATGGTGAAAACGTAAAGAACTATCGTTTGTTCGATCTGCGCCGATTGATGGGGGTTGTCAGCCAAGACCCTATCTTGTTCAACGATACAATCTATAACAACATTACGCTGGGAAGTGGGGGTGCTCATTTAGAACAAGTGAAGGAAGCAGCACAAATTGCCCACGCTGAAAAATTTATTGAAGCAAAGCCGGAAGGATATGAAACCGTTGCTGGTGATCGCGGCACAAAACTCTCTGGCGGCGAACGCCAAAGAATTACGATTGCACGAGCCGTGCTTAAAAATCCGCCCATTCTTATATTAGACGAAGCAACTTCTTCCCTTGATACAGAAAGCGAACGCATGGTTCAAGAAGCTATCAACTCGTTGATGAAAAACAGAACGTGCCTGGTTATTGCACACCGTCTTTCCACTGTCCGTCATGCAGATGAGATCATTGTCTTGGAAAAGGGGCAAATCATCGAAAGAGGCACACATCTGGATTTGATTAACAAAAATGGCGCGTACAAAAGATTAGTTGAAATGCAGCAAGTGCGATAGCCGGTTTTCCTAAACGGATTGAAATCTATTCTCTAAAAAAACAACAGCAGGTTTATTGCTTTGGAGAGTGAGTTGTGTTATAGCTCGCTTTCTGTTTTCATGCCAAAGAGGATGATGATTATTTGGCGTAGTTCTAATTTAGTTATCTTATTGTAATAAATTCTGAAGCCAAGCTGCTGCGGTTGTGGCTGCCAAGCAGGTGGATAGCATAGTAGTTATTTTTGCGCGATTGTCTTGATGCGCTTGC
>JAFDXO010000121.1 GCA_018267925.1 Bacteroidota bacterium
AACAAAAAAATGTGTGTTGGGCAAAAATTAAATCTTTGTCTTGTGTCATTGTCTGCTCGTTTTTTCTGTCCGTTTGGTCTTGGTAGTGTCGTCCGTTACCATTGCTGCCAACGGTTTTGCAGCTTTGCGAGGGCTGGGAAATAGAAGCACTAAAGTTCAATTTAGCACAACTGTTGGATAGAAGTACAAATGTTGAGTTTTGCACTTCACCCCAGCTCTTGCAAAACTGCTCGTTGTCTGCAGGCATTTTATTTTATTCGTTTTTTGAGTTCGCTAATATATTGGTCAATTTCGTTTACAATTTGGTCAGTAAAATTGTTCATTTCAGTTTCATTATTAAGTTCAAAGATTGTTTCTTTATCTATCCACCAAAACTTTCTGAAAATATTAGAATAAGTCCAACCAATATAGTTGTCGTTAGTTACAAAAGTTGGACTCACTTCTTTAAAAATAGTTGCTAAAGAATAAACATTTTCATCAGTCCCTTTAATATTATTTTCGTCTTTCTCTAAATAAAATCCATAGTAAAATCCGTCTCCGTCTTCTGCTATTTCAAATTTTACATTAATCCCACTTTCAGTAGTGCAAATTGTTTGATTTGGTTTTTTTAATCTAATTTGTCTCCAAAATTTGTCATTAACATTTTGTCTAAAAGTGTGGTAAGATTGTGTTATATCATCAATTGCGTTATAAAAATCTTTATTCTGTGAAATCAAATTTATTATATCATTTGTCATTTTTTTGTATTGGTTTTGGTCGGTGTAGTTTTTAATAATCTGCAAATATTGCTTTATTGTTTCACTTACGTTTGGTTTATCTTTTGAAAAATTGATACAGTTTTCTAACCATCTTGAAATAAAAGACTTGTAAGAAATACAATGAAAATCAATATCGTTTTGGATTTGATTATTTGTACTCCAAGAACTCGGTTCATTGCCCTCTAAAGTCAAATAAAGCAATATTGCTTTTTTATCAAAATTGAAATAACGCAAAAGTTGATTCTGTTGGTCACTGGCAAAAATCTTGTTCTCAATAATTATTCTTCTTTTTTGATTATCAGTTATTTCAATGTCTATTCGTCCACCATTCGTATAGTCTTGATTAATAATTCCTGTTGATTTTTCAATTTCTATTTTATAATTTTCAAAATTAAACTTTGCTATAATTTCATTTTTTTCAAATGGAATGAGTTGTGAAATAAATAGTTTACAAAATTTATTTTTATAACCGTGAGTTCCTTTGCTGTCCAACAGTTCTGCAATGAAATTTGAATGTAACCGAACCTCAAAAGAAGAAACGCCTAATATTGAAAATATATTAAATCTGCTTCCGTCTTTATCCAAATCATTTTCGTGATTTTTTATAATTGTAGTTACACCGTTTAGGCTTTCTTTTATTTTTTCAATATTCATTTGTTCGTTTGCATTATAACTTCCAAAATTTTTACAGTAATAAAAAGTGTAGTAAAAAATGTTCCAAAAAACCAACCCAATTTTTTTACGAAAAGTTCGTATCGGCTATTTACATAATGGTCTCTTCGTGAAAGAAAATAATCAGCATATTTCCAACTTAAAATTGCGGCAAACAGAGATATTGCAAGTGGAACAATAAGAATTATTTCTTTTGGATAGGTCATTTTACTACGTTGTCTTTATTTATGTATCCTGTGTAATTACTTCCGTTTTTGGTAAATTCAACCTTATAGTAGTATTTGGTTTCATCTAAAATATTTACTTCAATTTCAGAATTGTCCTGTATTAAGATATTAGATTTATTATCTGGTTTTTCATAAAGAATGTAGTTATTTGCCGTAGGTAAATGACTTTCATTTTTACTTTTTGAAAATTCAGCACCGTTTATAAAAAAAGCATACACAAATAAAATTCCAAAAATCCATAAATAAATTTTAGGATTAAAGCCAAATACTTTATTGCGTTTTAATTCGTAATCTTCTTTTTCTTTGATCCACTTGCTAATAGAATCTTTTAAAGAGTTGTAGTCTTGAATATTCATAGATTAGTTTAATATATCCCAATGAGTTATGAATCCATTTTCTGAATAAATTTCAGTTTTATATTTTCTTCGTGCGTTGCTTCTTGCATTTGGAATTGGTCTGTAAAACCAAGTTTTGTAAATGTTTCCTGGGGTTCTTCTTTCTTCAATGTCATAAGGTTTTCCGTAAACATAGTACATTAAACATTCGGGCATTCCTTGCCAAATTTTATCAGATTTCAACCTTTGTAAATCTTCATTTCCTAGAGTTCTTTGAACATTGTTAAATAAATCTTGAGTTGCTTCAACATACTCACGTTTTTCTTTTGCTCTGTTTTGGAAAAGTTTAAAAAGGTAAAGTCCAAAAAGAATTAGTAATGCAATTTTCATCTTTGTTCGTTGTTTTGATTTAGGCTCGGTTGTTTTATGCTTGCAGACAACGCACAAATATACGAAATCCCACCAATTTTCAAAATTTTTCACTGCATTTATTTTCAATGAGTTAGTATTTTTACTACCTTTGAAATATTCTAAATACGCAGCTAATGAATATTCTAAATACGCAATTCGCTTTTAATCACAAATTGTTCCTCTTTTCGCTTGGTTCACATCACGACAAAAAGGTAATTTGGGTGAAATTCGACTACGACCAAAATCTAATCCATCACTTAAGGAGTCATGCCCATGTCTTATGGTCTGCTTCTCAAAAAGCTTGGTATATGACAGACAATTTAGAGCATCGAAAACTTTGTGGGTTAGAATCCGACTTGGTTGGCAAAGATGTTCTCCTCAAAATATCAGAGGTCAATTTACCAGAATTCAAAAAATTCCAAAATATGCTTACCCTCAAAGCCTATTCACTCAATACATGTCGCACTTATTCCATTGAGTTTGCGCAGTTGCTCTACGTTCTCAAAAACTATCCTGTGCAAGATCTTCCTAAAGAAAAACTACAAAGCTATTTTCTCTTTTGCCACAACGAATTAAAATTGTCTGAAAACCAAATCCACAGTCGCATTAATGCTATTAAGTTCTATTATGAACAGGTACTTCATCAACCCAAAATGTTTTTCGATATTCCTCGCCCCAAAAAGCCCTTGTTGTTGCCGAAATCACTAAATTCTAACGAAGTGAAACGCCTTTTTTCCGTAACCGAAAATCTCAAACACCGCCTCGTTTTGCAACTTTGCTATGGAATGGGGTTACGTGTTAGCGAGATTGTAAATTTGAAAATTTCAGACATAGACAGTTTGGATATGAAGGTACGCATAGAAAGAGGAAAAGGCAAAAAAGACCGCTTCGTCAATTTGCCTAACTTGGTATTGGAAGATTTACGAAAATACTACAAAGAATATCTTCCCAAAGTGTATCTTTTTGAGGGGAGACAGGGCGCACAATATAGTGTTCGCTCGGCTCAGTTAGTATTCACAGACGCAATGAAAAAAGCTAAAATCAATAAAAAAATTGGGATTCACGGCTTAAGACACAGCTATGCTACGCATCTCTTAGAATTAGGCACTGATATCTCGTTTATTCAAAAACTATTGGGACACAACGACATCAAAACCACACAGATTTACGCTCATGTTACGGATACATCTGTCGCTAAGGTTGGTTCACCATTAGACAGAATATGAACAATACACAACATAGTGATATTTAATTAAATATCCTTTGTACAAATAACTTTAGAAGACAAGCCATCGAAGCCAACACCCAATAGGAATAAGGGTATTCCCTCCCCTATCCGATACAACCACTATGGCTCAATTTCCATCAGGATAAAAATATTTCTGCTTGCCAATAATCATAACTTTTTATTTCTTCCGTGTCCATTTTGAAGTCATAAGTTATTTTATTGATCTTGGTAATATCAAAGTCAATTTTAGTTTTAAACAGTTCTCCGTCATAAGAGAAGGTATGATATTCTCCATTTTCGCCACACCAATCAATTCCGTCCGGTAGCAATTTTAAAAAGTCATTATTTATTTCCTTTCCGATAAAAGTATGATCAAGTTTGTCTGCTTGTGTAACAATAATTTTCGCCTTGATACCCGATTTCAAAAAATCATTACAAATTTCTTCAGAAGTCTTGCCCCAAAGCGGTTCAACGACTTCTATATCTAATGGGTTTAGCTTACTCTCACGATAAGATTTTACATCAGCTAAAAATATGTCGCCAAAAATGAAGTGTGTTACTTCTTGTTTTTTGAAATGCTTTATTGCTTCGGTCATTCCTTCTTTATAGGTCTTTGTGTCCCTTGAAAGTGAAACAGTATAAAGGGGAATCCCAATACTGTCAGCTTGTTTTAAAAGTAATTTCAGCGGTATAGAATGAAGAGAAGATGTTTGTGTTTCTTCGTTGATTGTTGTCAATAGAGAAACAACCTCAAATTCATTTTCTTGAAGTGTCTTTTGAAGTGCTAAGGCAGAGTCCTTTCCACCACTCCAATTAAATACGGCCTTTTTTCTTCCGTTCATCTATTCAAATACTGATAGAGTCTGCGATCACTTTTCAATCCCAACAATGGGTTAAACTGCGACACTACCATAAAGCTCTTCTTTTAGTGCTTTAACTCGGTCATCTTTGAGATAGTCATCAAATTTCATTTCTCTGTCAATCAATCCACCTGGGGTTAGCTCCAATATACGATCAGCCACGGTTTCAGCCAATTCATGGTCGCGCGTGGTAAACAGGATGGTTCCTTTAAATTCTTTTAAACCGTTATTAAGAGCAGTAATACTTTCCAAATCAAGGTGATTGGTCGGCTCATCCATCATCAAAAGATTTCCTTTAAGCATCATCATACGACTCATCATGCAGCGCATTTTTTCACCGCCGCTTAGCACGTTGCATTTTTTCAATGTTTCCTCACCCGAAAAAAGCATTCTACCTAAAAATCCACGAATAAATGTTTCATCTTTTTCTTCCGAATATTGTCGCAACCAGTCAATCAGGTTAAGATCTACTCCATCAAAATATTGTGAATTATCGGATGGCAAATAGGTTGGCGTAATGGTTACCCCCCATTTGAAATGGCCGGAATAGTCTGTGTCTTCACCGGAAAGAATGGCATAAAACGCACTGGTTGCCAAAGAGTTGGAAGACACAATGGCTATTTTTTGTCCGCGTTTCACATCAAAAGATATATTTCGAAACAAGACCTCCCCATTTAGGGTTTTAGTCAAATCTTTAACTTCTAATATTTGGTCGCCAGCTTCCCGAATCTGATTATTGAAAAGAATTGCCGGATATTTCCTGTTGGATGGACGCATGTCTTCCAGCTTAATTTTATCTAAGGCTTTTTTCCTACTGGTCGCCTGCTTGGACTTTGAGGCATTTGCCGAGAAACGGGCGATAAACTCTTTCAACTCAGCAATTTTATCTTCCGCTTTACGGTTTTGTTCTGCACGTTGTTTCAACAAGAGTTGGCTGCTTTCATACCAGAAACTATAGTTACCGGAATAGATGGTAATTTTTCCAAAGTCAATATCTGCAACATGGGTGCATACGGCATCTAAAAAGTGGCGATCGTGCGATACCACCAATACGATTTTGTCATAATCAGCAAGGAAATTTTCTAACCAACTAATGGTTTCCAGATCCAGGTCATTGGTCGGTTCGTCTAAAAGTAAAATATCGGGATGTCCAAACAATGCTTGAGCTAAAAGTACTCGTACTTTCTGGTTGCCGTCCAATTCTTTGAGCAAACGGTTATGAAAATCTTCTTTAATGCCCAAGTTGCTTAACATAGTTGCCGCTACACTTTCGGCATTCCAGCCATCCATTTCGGCAAAAAGTCCTTCAAGTTCTCCAGCTTTGATGCCGTCTTCTTCCGTAAAATCTTCTTTAGCATAGATTTCATCCTTAGCCTTCATTATATCATAAAGCACAGAATTTCCTCTGATAACGGTTTCCAATACCGGTACTTCGTCAAATTCATAGTGGTTTTGGCGCAACACACTCATGCGCATATCTTTCCCTATTTCCACCTTACCTGTTGTAGGGTCAATCTCGCCAGATAATATTTTAAGAAAGGTAGATTTTCCTGCTCCGTTAGCACCGATTACACCATAGCAATTTCCTTCTGTGAAGCGAATATTTACATCTTCAAAAAGAACGCGCTTTCCATAGCGGAGCGATAAATTATTTACAGAAATCATAAGGAGCGCAAAGGTACGGTATTGTAGCGGCTTTCCATTCAGTGTTTCATTATTATTGTTGGGTTGGATGTGTCTATTATAAAAGTCTAACTTTGCAGGCAAAATTTAACTTTATGCGTCTTTCGTTTTTCTCCATCTTGATGTTTTGTTTTTTTGTCGTACTTCTTTCTTGTACGAACAAGCAAAAGGAAGAAACCCAATCGGGAGAAACTCCTATTTCTAAAGCAACACCACAAAGCAAATTAGATAGCACCGGTACTGCTTTATTAATGACAACTGTTGGCAACTATTATGAACTAAAAGATGCTTTAGTGGCAACCGATGCTGCAAAAGCGGATGCGGCTGCTCAAAAATTGTTAGCAAGCATGTCCGATCTTCAAGGAAAAGTAAAAGATAGCTCACTATCCCTTCAGATAGATACAATCAACATAGAAAGCAAAGCCTTAATGGCTGCAACTAATGACCCTAAAACAGAGCAAAAGCGGGTGCATTTTGAAAAAGTTTCCAATGCTATGTTCACCTTGCTTCGTGCTGCTGATCTTAAAAATGCCGGTGTATATCGCCAACATTGCCCAATGGCATTTAATGACAAAGGTGCTTATTGGTTAAGCAACGAAACTGAAATCAAGAACCCATATTTCGGAAAAAAAATGTTGGAATGTGGCGAAGTGACCGATAGCCTAAAATAACACCCAAATTTCTATCCAATACCCAATCTACTATGCGATTACCTATCCTTTTGTTTATTTTTTGTTTTGTTAGCTTTTCTGCTTTAGGACAAAAAAAAGTAACCTTGAGTGGCTATATACGCGACAAGCAAAGCGGTGAAGCTCTGATTGCTGCAACTATTTATGTAAAAGAATTAGGGATTGGGACTCAAACAAACAATTATGGATTTTATTCCGTAACGCTTCCTTCAGGACAATATAGTGTCATCTACAGCTATATTGGCTATGCCACCCTAACGGAAGTGATGTCGTTGGTAGAAAGTAAACATTTTGATGCAGAATTGCTGAATAAAACTGCTTTACAAGAAGTAGAAGTGTTGGCCACAAGCAGAAAGGATGAAAATGTAAAAACTACAGAAATGGGCACTATCTCCATGTCCGTAGAACAAATAAAAAACCTTCCTGTGATTTTTGGAGAAGTGGATATTTTAAAGGCATTGCAACTGATGCCCGGTGTGCAATCTGCCGGCGAAGGCAATTCCGGATTTTATGTGCGTGGTGGTGGGCCGGACCAAAACTTGGTATTGCTGGACGATGCAGTAGTATATAATCCCGGACATTTGTTTGGGTTTTTTTCTGTCTTTAATTCTGATGCCGTCAAAAATATAACCTTAATCAAAGGCAGTATGCCTGCAAGTTATGGTGGTCGGCTATCCTCGGTTGTGGATGTTTCCATGAAGGAAGGAAATGTGAATGAATATCATGCACAAGGTGGCATTGGACTAATAGCTTCTCGATTGACCATTGAAGGACCCTTAGAAAAGCACAAGGGTTCTTTTGTATTGTCGGGCCGACGTACCTACTTAGACGTATTGATGCAACCGTTTACCAAAAATGGAAGTTTTAGCGGTTCGGGTTACTATTTTTATGATGCCAATCTTAAAGCCAATTTTGCTTTTAATCAACGCAACCACGTTTATTTAAGCGGTTATTTTGGTCGAGATAAATTTAAGTTTAACAGTGCGGGTTCCTCTTTTAAAGCAGAAATTCCTTGGGGAAATTCTACGGCTACACTCCGCTACAATCATTTATTCAGCGATCGGCTATTTATGAACACTTCGCTTATTTACAATGAATATCAATTTTCATTTGGAGGTAGCCAAAGTGATTTTGAACTAAAGCTTTCCTCAGGAATTAAGGATTGGAATAGCAAAGTTGATTTTGATTATTTCGCTGCAAACAATCATCATTTTAAATGGGGACTAAATTATACCCACCATAAATTTATTCCTAATCAAATTTCAGGTAAAACGGGTGACACCGAATTGAAACCTAACAACGCTTTGATAAAATACGCACACGAGGCCGGAGTTTATGTACAAGATGATTTTGAATGGTTTGACTGGTTGAGAATTAATGCCGGGCTTCGTTATTCCTTTTTTGCTCAACGAGGGCCTTATTGGCGATACAGCTATGATATCAATCAAAACAAAACCGATAGCACTTATTATAGTTCAGGCAGCATAGTGAAAAACTATGGAGGATTAGAACCTCGATTGAATGTACGCTTCTCTCTGTCTCCAACTTCTTCTATCAAAGCCAGTGTGGTGAAGTCTTATCAATACATTCATCTGGTAACCAACAACGGAACAACCTTGCCAACCGATTTGTGGGTACCCAGCACTTATGTCGTTCAACCTCAATCTGCATGGCAATATTCATTAGGGTATTTTAAAAACTTATGGGACAACAAGGTTGAAACAAGCGTTGAAGTCTATTACAAACACATGAAAAACCAGATTGAATATAGAGAAGGATATACGCCAACCTCCCCCACCCGCGACCCGGAATTAGATTATGTATTTGGAAACGGAACAGCTTATGGTGCCGAATTTTTTA
Source organism: Bacteroidota bacterium (assembly GCA_018267925.1). Taxonomy (GTDB): domain Bacteria; phylum Bacteroidota; class Bacteroidia; order Chitinophagales; family Chitinophagaceae; genus JAFIGV01. Next base: position 8,724 of record JAFDXO010000121.1, read on the forward strand.
TCAATAAAACAAAGGGAAAATTCACCGGATGGCTGGGCTACACCCTTTCTTGGACTTGGCGAAAATTCTCACAATTAAACAATGGTGAACCCTATCCGGCAAAATATGATCGGCGACATGACCTTTCAATTGTTGCCACTTATGAACATAGTAAACGTTGGACGTTTTCTGGTGTCTTTGTATATGGTTCCGGTAATGCTATAACCTTGCCAACCAACTATTATTTTGTTGAGCAGCAACTAACTCCGGAATATAGCAAACTCAATGCCTATCGGCTTTTCCCTTACCATCGGCTCGATCTTTCTGCAGTTTATACTCCCAAGCACAAAAAGCCTCATCGTTGGAAAAGTAGTTGGGCGTTTTCTATTTACAATGTTTATAGCAGACAAAACCCTTACTTCCTTTATGTGGACTCGCGCGGCAACACATCACAAGGGGTAGAAGTTAAGGTAAAACAGGTTTCAATTTTCCCCATTTTACCAAGTATCACCTACAATTTTAGTTTTTAAAACGGCATCATTTACTGCTTGGTTAAAAAATTAAATTTTCGCTTGTTGATTTGCTGAAACATAACACCAAAGCATGTTTAGGCAGTTGATTCCGTTTCTTTTCTTTCCCGTTTTATGGACTGAAATTCTTAATCGTTGGTTAACTGCTTGCTAAGTTCACGTTAACCCCTTCTATTCTTTTCCTTACACTCGTTTTCGACTGCATCTTTGCATCATCAAAACAAACAAAAACAAAAACAAACCCATACACCGAAAACAAAAAACAATAAGGAAAGAAGATCAAATGAATTAGTCTCCATTCTCTCCTTATATACAGAAAAGGTCCCTTTCTAGGGGCTTTTTTGCTATAAGCGTGTTTCTAATGACACATCTTTGTAGCGTCAAAGGTGTATCTGGTATCTAAGTTGCTCACTTCACTCTATCCATTTTTCACATCCACACCTTATAAAACCACCTTCATTTCTTTATAAAAATGCCCTGACAATAACAAGCAAAATACATGTACTTAATAAAAACAAAGCAAGCTCTTAAAGCTGGAAGCCAATAGCCATACTTTTATTCGATTCTGCCGCCATTTCATCTCAAATTGATTCGCTGAAACATAATGTTGGCGTGCATTTGGTCATTAAAACTCGTTTATAGTTTTCAATTCTTCACACTTCAAATTCTTAATAGTTGGTTAACTGCTTGCTAAGTTCGCGTTAACCCATTCCTTTTTTTTCACCACGCCTTTGAGCGGTTGCATCTTTACATCATCAAAGCAAAACAAACACACAAACCTAACTATCGAAAACAAAAAAATAAGGAAAGAAGATCAAATGAAATAGTCTCCATTCTCTCCTTATATACAGAAGAAGGTCCCTTTCTAGGGACTTTCTTGATTTTAGAAAGAACTGTCATTTCCTATTGCTAAAGCAATGATTGATTATTGAATCACAACTAACTTTTGATGTGCTTTGATAATTCCATCGTTTAACTCACAGATGTAAATACCCTGCGAAAACCCATCTAAAGACAATTCAAAACGATTGGAAAACTCTTTTAAATCTTGGTTGAATACATCAATTCCTGCAACATTTTTTACTGAAAACTGTATTGATTTTGGTGAAAATAATTTATTGCTCCAAGAGATGTATGCCTTGCTACGTGCAGGATTTGGATAAATGATAAACGCTGAATCAGATGAACGAGTGCTTGAAATTGATGTTGAGTTTGATTGTGTAAAAAGAGTTATTCCGCCCAATACATTCCCTAGTACCATCTCCATTTTGCCATCTCCGTCTAAGTCTGCAAATGCAGGCACAGATCGAAATCCGGAATACATCCCCAAGTTGAGATTTAAAGATGATAGTGCTGAATCAATTTGTTGGAAAGGAATGGTAGTATTACCTGATTGAAAACCGGAAAAGACAGAAATGCGTCCAGAGTTGCTTCCTAAAACAAGATAATCGTTGTTAGAAGCATCCATTTTCCCGACAAAAGGGGTGGCAAATGCCGTGTATAAATTCCAAGAATCAGCTTTTACTTGCCCCAACATAGATGTTTGGTATTGTAAACCAAGTTGTCCAACACTACCCATATTTTGATAGTAATAAACGTTTCCTGTCACGCTTCCAATGAGCAAATCGGGCTTTCCATCCTTATTTAGGTCATAAATAAAAGGTGCTGCAAATTGAGCCGAATCTATATTTTGTCCGTTTGCATCTTTCAAAACAGTGGTTGTCAGTTGCCACAGAGGTTGCACATTATTTGATGCAGCCATGTTTTTATAAAAACTAATCGTACCATTTGCATGTCCTACTACTAAATCAATCAACCCATCATTATCTAAATCACCCACAGCAGGATATACACCCTTTGTTTTAAAACTGTCCATGTTTAGAAAATTCAACTCGCGAAGTGTAAACGATTTAGCATTTCCTGATGAAGTGTTTTCATAGTACGCAAGGCGTGCGTGCATAGATCCATCTGCTTGAAAATAGCCATCTCCTCCAATAAACAAATCTATTTTTCCATCCTTGTTGTAGTCAAAAAGCATCGGGTATGATCCTGTTCCTAAATCAATGGTTTGATCTATTAAGGCAGTATCGCTTTGAAAGGAAAATACAGGATTAGTCAAGGTTCCCGTGTTCCGATAATAAGCAATACAATGATAATTTTCAGAAGCCATTTCGGCACTTGGACTAATTATAATATCTTTCTTTCCATCTTGATCCAAATCAATGAAAAAAGCTGCCGGAAATTGTGCTGCTTGATAGATCTGTCCACCGGTTTGCCATGCCGTGTCTTGTTCAATAATCGTATCGCGGGGGTGATTATACTCTACTCTTCCGTTCTTCAAAAGTTGTATGGTGTTATACGAAACGCCACCGTTTAGATAATCTAAATCACCATCGCCATCATAATCGAGCATACAGAGCGTATTACCAGAATGGGTAATTTTAGCTGGAGGATTTGGTGGTTGCCATTGCGGGCAATTCACACCTAATGTTTGATGTATGGACGTGCTTTGATAAACCTTTCCCCAACAAGCATCTTTCAGATTGACATGAATAGAATCGCATGGAAGCCCTTCTTCTTGTTGATAGTTTTTGTAAAAATTAATAAAGCCTCCACTAATGTTAAAAGCAAAGAAATCCATATCACCATCAGCATCCACATCGCCAATTCCGGGGATGTCTCCACCGGGATCTACATAAGCATTAACATCACCTGAACAGGAGCTGCTCACCCACGAAATTTCATCCATAAAAATGTTTCTACCTCCTTGATTGGTGCCTTTGAACTGGAGAAATTGAGTATATCCAAAGCATGAAAAAGGAACTGAAAAGGTATATGAATACCATCCGGCAGCAGCTTTCGTGTCAGGTTGGTTTATCGAAATATTTCTTGCAATGACCCCTAAGCAGGTAGCCTTGTTCAGTGAGGTATCAGAATTGATATAAACAGCTACACTATCGTTTCCGTTACCCATATCTCTATAAATCCAAAGGCTTATTTTGGCTTCTTGCTTCAGATTAGGTGAAATGCAAAATCGCTTTGAAATTAAACGGGAGGATTCACCCGATTTCAACTTGGCAGCATCAAACATGATCATGGATGGCGGATGATATGGATATACAGTAGATCCGGGATTGGCACTAATACTTACCCACCCTGTTGACCCCCCATTTCCTTTAATGCTCCAACCTGCAGGAGAAAAAATTGCGCCGTCAAAACCTTCTAAATTAAAATTGAGGGGTGAATAAAATAGCTCTTTGTACTTTTTAAAGGCAAGATGATTGTTCAAATAAAATCCATAATAAATGGTAAATCCCGCAGAGCCTCTTGTCAGTAAATCAGGGATATGGTCGCAATTTAAGTCTTCTATTTTCAAATAACTGCTAATTGCTCTTTGCCCGTTCGTTTCAGGAAAAAATTGGGCAAACTCCGGTCTGTAACGAAAATCAGGCTTGCCTGTACTTCCATAATTTAGAAACGTTTTTATTTGCAAAGACCCTTTTTCAAACACGATCAAATCTTGCCTTCCATCATTATTTAGGTCGCCCATAGAAAATTGTGGGTTATTAAATCCTCCAGAAAAAGCCATTGTCTTTTCATGCCCACTTGCATATACTTGCCATGTGCTATCAGGAATATACAGCATCGTTTGCGCCATTGCTCCATACGAAAAAGCACTCAATAAGAATATTGAAATACAAAAAAGAATTCTTTTGTTCATGCTACATTTTTTAAGCACAACTATAATCGTATTGCCAACAAGACAGTTATTCAGTGCGATTTCAATTCTTGTTTTGTAAACTTATGCTATCTTATTGGTCTTTGATTGAAGTGGAGAATCTGCTTCATTCAAGAAATGATTAAACACCAATTTATCGAGAAGAGAAGGAAAAAACTTGCTTAGAAATACGGTTATTTTTCCTTGCATTGTCATCACTACGGTTCTTTTTCTTTTGTGGGCAGCATCAAAAATTATCTTGGCACACTGTTCTGCGCTCATTAGCTTGTTTTCATCAAGAGGCGTTTCCTTTTGAGCTGCACCACTCGCACTTCTTGCCACATTTCGAATATTAGACGAAGTAAACCCCGGTGCCGCCCACATAACATGCACTTGGGTTTGCAACAGTTCCGTTCTAAGTGCTTCAAGAAACCCTTGCATAGCAAATTTTGAAGCAGAATAACCCGTTCTTCCAGGAAGCCCTCTATATCCGGCAATTGAGGAAATTCCTATGATAGTTCCATTGCTCTTTTTTATTGCACCTAAAGCATACTTGGTGCAAAAAACCGTTCCCCAAAAATTCACATTCATCAACTCTTGCAGCACCGATAAATCTGCCTCTTCAAACAAAGCCCGCATAGATATGCCTGCATTATTGATCAAAAGATCAATCTGACCATACTTTTCAATTGCGGCTTTTATAAAATGCTTACAATCCTGCTCCTTACTGACATCAGCCGACACACAAAGTGATGTAGCAGATGGCGGGAAATGTGATTCTAATTTTTTTAAATTCCTAGCACACAATGCAATGCGTGCGCCACGCTTCAAAGCCTCTTCGGCTAAAGCTTTACCAATGCCGGAAGATGCTCCGGTAATAAGGACAACCTTGTTGTTAAGCAACATAAGTGCAATGTACCCAAGTATCGTAATACTTCGCATTTTGAAAGTATTGTTCTTGCACCATTTTTTTAATTAGGTTTGTAAAAAGCACATCAAAATGGAAAGAATTGGCGTGTTGCTCGATAAAATCAAGGAGTTAAACAACAAAGGGACACACTCCATAATTGATATTGATCTGATGACCGACTATACGAAGGTTTTGTATGCAGACTTGTTGGAGTGGAGAAGTAAAATGGCATTTTCGAACACAATAACTCCGCCTCAAGTCATTGTAGAATCTAAGGCGACACCTGAAATGCCAAAACCTGCACCGGAACCGATGTTTCAAGCGGCTTCAATTTCTGCTCAACCTGCCCCTACAAAACCTGCAACTCCTGTTTATGGTACACATTATAACCCAACTGACATTCGTCTTAAAATAGGCATCAACGACAAATATCAGTTTATCAGTGAATTATTTGGAAACGACAAAGACCTATACGAACAACTGCTTGACCAAGTCAACAAGCTACAAACAGAAGAAGAAGCCGTTCGTATTGTACACCAAATGGCTAGTAATCAATTTTGGTGGAACGAAGAATCAGATGTAGTTCAAACATTTTACCAAACAGTTAAAAATCATTTTTCAAAACGGCATTAGTCGAAATAAAACTCTTCAGACTTGCGATGAAAAATAGGAATGAACCAACCACCCCGAATGCCCCAAAGAATATCTAATCGAGAATCTGTTCCTTGCTTTTGAACATCAAATAAATAATCTCGTCTGCCAGCTGTGAAACCCGCTAAAAAGTTGAAGCCGATGGAGAAATTGACAAGGCTATTGTTTGAAAAATATGAATAGCCTACATACTGCTCAACAAACCAACCATTTGTCAACCGATCATACCCTTTCTTATAATCACCATCAAGCTGAGGAACATAGCCACTATTTTTAGTGGTGATTGAAATTTTGTGTTGAATAAATCCGGCAGAAGTTGTAAGCGTAATGCCATTATCAGGATTAGTTTTAGAAATGTTGATAGTCTTTCCGGCTAAAAAACCGATTGCATACCCTCGTTCAAAAACACCCACATTAGTACGAAAACCTTCCGCAGTAATAACATTGCCACGAGCATCTTTCAGATTGGACATAAACCCTTCTTCTTTTATCTTGTTGCCTAAAATGAAATCACCTTTAACACCGATCATCCAATTAGATTTTGTTTTGAAAAAAACAGATGGACCAACTCGATAACTTGTGCCAAAACGCTTGGCCATATCGGCAGCCGGTAAATCAAAATTCCCATAAACGGCAATCACAAAACCCTTTCTGGCTTCCCTTTTCGGAGTTCCAAACAAATCATCTTGCGCAGAGGCAGAACAGGTAATGAACAGAGCGAAAAGCAATAAAAAATTTATCCGCATAAAATGAACAGACCTCAAAAATACAAAAGTCAGTAGGGATGAATAGAATAGAATTCTTCTCTTGTGAAAACAAAAATTATGAAAGAAATTTGGAAAAGCTGACTAACTCCGTATCTTTGCAATCCCAAAACGAAAAAATACCCCTTTTCTTTTGGAAAAATGATGGCCTCGTAGCTCAACTGAATAGAGCATTTGACTACGGATCAAAAGGTTTCAGGTTTGAATCCTGACGAGGTCACCAAAAAAAAGAGGCTTTTAGCCTCTTTTTTTATTTTTCAACCATAGTGTTTTGGCTTATTTTTTCCAAAAATGATAGAAGTACATCACTTGTTCAACTTTGTAGCCACAACTTTCATAAAGACTACACGCTGGTATGTTTGTGCCTTGGGTTACTACTTGAATTGAATGATATCCCAAATTTGAAAACCATTTTTCAGCACTTGACATTAAATCTTTTCCGATCCCTTTTCCACGAAAGTGATAATCTACAGCAATGATTCCGATATCAGCTCTATTGTTTTTTTCTCCTAAAGTTACAAAACCTGCAATTTGATTATCTAATTGATAAGCTAAGACTTCTTTTGCAATTCTCCGACTAATTGAATTTTCCAACCATAATTTATACATTTCTTCAAATTTATCTTTTCCTATTTTTTTATCAATATTAAATCGAGAATAGACTCCACTTTGTATAGCTAAATGAACCAATTGCTCAATTTGGGGAGGGTTAGAATCAACGGAGATAATAGAGGGAGAAATTTCTAAATCTGGATTAATTGACTTTGTATAAATCGTTTTTTTATCAACCATTACAATATCAAAATAATCATTTTTAAATACAAAAGATGGAAGTTCTGTTAGTGTAGCATAGTATGCTAATTTCATATTACTATTTCTAATTAACAATTCGATATTTTCAATGTCTTTTTCATTCTGAATTTTACCAACAATTTCACCTACAATAAATTTAAAAAACTCAGAATCCCATTCTAATTTATTAATCAATAAATCCATATATATAAATCAATATGCACCTTTTAAGTAAAAAAACACGTTATTTATGTAAATATACTTTATATTTAATCTCCTTTCTAAGGATAACCCGAAAACATACTAAAGTTAACGAATTTTATCTTTACATAGTTTTATAAGTCGTAGTATTATTTATAAGCGTTGTGCATAAAAGTAGGAAAATAAATGCAGGGAAAAGTAGCATAACCTAATGATTAATTTATGAGCGTTTAGGGACTAAAATACCAATCAATTATTCTAATAGCACCATAAGTGAAAGCCGGCATAATTTTCTGAATGGTTCCTGTGTAAACGCTTCATTTTACTACCTTTGTGCCGCTCTTCAAAAATTGAAGTTTCAACAAATAAATCACCGAACATAAATGGGCTACGTAAAAGACAGCTTTAAGTCAAAAGCAGATCAGTTGTCACAAGAAATCAAGAAAATTGTTGCCGAACATGGCGAATTGGTATTAGACAAAGTAACGGTTGCACAAGCCTATCAGGGTATGCGCGGAATCCCTGGTTTGATTACCGAAACATCACTACTTGATAGTAATGAAGGAATTCGTTTTCGTGGTTTTTCTATCCCAGAACTTCGTGAGAGATTACCAAAGGCAGAAGGAGGAAATGAGCCTTTGCCTGAAGGACTATTTTATTTGATGCTAATTGGCGAAGTACCCTCTGCCGAAAATGTAGAGCATATTTCTGCGACTTGGGCGCGTCGTTCACATGTTCCTAACCATGTGTTTGATGTGATTGAAGCACTTCCTGTAAGTACTCATCCGATGACACAATTTTGTGCAGCAATTTTAGCACTTCAAACAGAAAGTAAATTTGCAAAAGCATACGAAGAAGGAATCAGCAAAAAGGAGCATTGGTCGTATGTATATGAAGATACAATGACCTTAATCGCCCGTCTGCCGCGTATTGCAGCCTATATCTATCGAAGAAAATACAAAAATGGAGAGCATATTCAACCAGATGGAATGTTGGATTGGAGTGCAAACTTTGCACACATGCTGGGCTTTGACAGCGATAGCTTCAAAGAATTGATGCGCTTATATCTTACCATTCATGCCGATCATGAAGGTGGAAATGTATCGGCACACACAACCCATCTTGTTGGATCAGCACTTAGCGATCCTTATTATTCGTTAACTGCCGGTATGGCTGGATTAGCCGGACCTTTACATGGATTAGCTAATCAGGAAGTGATTCGTTGGATAGAAGAATTGCAAGAAAAAATTGGTACTCAAGAACCCACAAAAGAACAGATTGCAGACTATATCAAACAAACATTAAGTGAAGGGAAAGTGGTGCCGGGATACGGTCATGCCGTATTACGCAAAACAGACCCTCGATTTACAGCACAAATGGAATTTGCTAAAAAGCATTGTCCGGATGATGCTACTGTAAAAACAGTATGGAATGTTTATGAAGTTGCACCGGCTATTCTTGAAGGAACCGGCAAAATCAAAAACCCATGGCCAAATGTTGATGCACATTCCGGCTCTTTACTTAAACATTACGGCTTAGTAGAAGAAGACTTTTACACTGTGTTGTTTGGCGTTAGTCGCTCTTTAGGTGTATTAGCTAGCCTTTGTTGGGATCGTGCTTTGGGCTTTCCTTTAGAACGACCAAAGTCAATGACTACGGAATGGATTCAGAAATACATTGCACAGCAAACTAAACTTGCTTAATTTATTTTTCAATTTTCAATCAATTTTTGAGACGCACTTTGGGGCGTCTCCATTTTTTTAAAACAAAAAACACAACATGAACAAAGGACCCGTTTCTCAATTTATTCAACATCATTATCGCCACTTCAATGCAGCTTCTTTGGTAGATGCAGCTAAAGGATATGAAACACATTTACTGGAAGGTGGCAAAATGATGGTTTCGCTTGCCGGTGCTATGAGTACTGCGGAGTTAGGCATTTCTTTGGCAGAAATGATTCGTCAAGATAAAATACAAATCATCAGTTGCACCGGTGCTAATTTGGAAGAAGACATTATGAACTTGGTAGCGCACACTCACTATAAGCGTGTACCTAATTATCGCGATCTTAGTCCACAAGACGAATGGAATTTGTTAGAGGATGGATTTAATCGGGTAACAGATACCTGTATTCCTGAAGAAGAGGCATTTCGTCGAATTCAACGCCACATTCATAAACTTTGGAAAGAGGCTCAGGATAATGGTAAACGCTATTTTCCTCATGAATACATGTACCAGCTTTTGTTGAGTGGTGTAATGAAAGAACATTATGAAATTCCGATCGAAAATAGCTGGATGATGGCAGCCGCAGAAAAAAATCTGCCCATTATAGTTCCGGGATGGGAAGACAGTACGATGGGAAACATTTTTGCTTCTTATTGCATCAAAGGTGAACTGCAAGCTTCTACTATGAAAAGTGGTATAGAATACATGATGTGGTTGGCTGATTGGTATCGTGCTAACAGTGCCGGCAAAGGAATTGGTTTCTTTCAAATTGGAGGCGGCATTGCGGGAGATTTCCCTATTTGTGTAGTGCCTATGCTTTATCAAGACTTAGAAATGCATGATGTTCCTTTTTGGAGTTATTTCTGCCAAATAAGCGACAGTACAACATCTTACGGTTCTTATAGCGGTGCTGTTCCTAATGAAAAAATCACTTGGGGAAAGTTGGATATTAATACGCCTAAATTTATAGTAGAGAGCGATGCTACTATTGTAGCTCCTCTTATCTTTGCCTACTTGTTAGGTTGGTAAATGGTAGATTCTTTTTTACTAAAAGCGATAGTCAAAATTGGCTATCGTTTTTTTTATGTCTAACTGAAAGCTTATTAAGAGCCTGTTTAAAGCTGAGGAAAAAATCTTATTGAAAAGCAGCAATTAACTTTAGTAACAACATGATGTAAACCGGAATGCTTGCTGCGGCTAGAATTAATGGAAGACATAAAGAAACGTACATGTTCTTTTTAGTTTCCACTTTAGATGGGCGAAAAACAGGTCGCTGATTAGGAATTGTCCATGTGTTCATTGTCATTAGTTTTATATTCTGAGGCAAAAATGCCTTCAATTCCTACTTCAAACATGATGAAAGCCTGTGTTTAACAGGCTTTTAAAGAACAGTTAACCAATCATTTACAAAGGCACCTAAATTCAAAAAACTATTGAAGTCAAAAAAGAAAATTCAGATCTACGAACCTTTCAACTTTTAAAAAAACAGTTTTCAAAAATTATTTAGGCGGATTTTCTTCATTCTTTTTTAAAGGCTTTTTACCGCTATTTTTTCCCTGATTTTGTTTGGGCCGCTGCGATTGCTGCGTTGGTTCATTTCCTTGCTGAGCAGTTGTTTTTGTTGATTGATTCTGACGGTTATGATTTGATTTGTTTGGTTTGTTATCCAAATTTCCTTGTTCGCTTTTTGAGCGATTGGCAACATTGCGCTTTTTACTGTTTTTTTCCAGTGTTTTCAAGCTAATTTGCCCTACATCATTCACAAAACTGGCTTCAGTTTTAGCCACCAATTTAGCTTCATTTACTTCAATTTCTACAGGCTGCAATTCTTCAGGCTTTCTACCCTCTTTATTTTCTTTCAGTATTTCTTTAACCTGATCAATTGCCATTGGATACTGCTTACTGCTACCCTTAAAGCCATACCACATCAAATTCTTGAAAATATCTTTTTTCAACAAATAGGCATCACCTTGAGTTGTTCGAAGCACGTCTGCATGAAGTGGAAAAACCTTAAGAGCATCCATATAGGTATCCAATTCATAATTGAGGCAACATTTTAGCCTCCCACATTGACCGGAAAGCTTGGTTTGATTGATAGACAAATTTTGGTAGCGTGCTGCATTTGTATTGACTGACTTAAAATCGGTTAGCCAAGTGCTGCAACAAAGCTCACGACCACACGATCCGATTCCGCCTACTTTTCCACTTTCTTGCCGTGCGCCAATTTGCTTCATTTCTACCTTCAACTTAAATTCGGTAGCATAGACTTTTATCAGTTCACGAAAATCCACTCTGCCGTCAGCTGTATAGAAAAAGGTCCCCTTCTTACCATCTGCCTGAATTTCAACTTCGCAAATTTTCATATCGAGGTTTAGTTGCTTGGCAATGGCTCTACTAAGAATCATTACTTCATTTTCTCGATCTTTTTGTTTGTAATAGTTTGCTAACTCATCTTCTGAAGCAAGTCGTAAAATCCGCTTCATTTGCGGATCTTCTTTTACACTATATTTTTTCATTTGGAGCTTCACCAATTCGCCGGTAAGATTGACCATACCTACATCAAATCCGCCCACTCCTTCAACGGTTATCATTTGTCCTTTTTCAAACAAATGATGTGTATTATTTCGATAAAATTCTTTTCTGCTTCCTTTGTTAAACGATACCTCTATAACGTGATAAGGTTTCGAACTATCTGATAAGGGCAGTGCGCTGAGCCAATCAAAAACATTCATTCGATTGCATCCGCTGGTTCCACAAGTACCGTTGCTTTTACATCCTGCCGGCTTTCCGCTCTTGCCTGTCCCACAATTACCACATCCCATGTTGATTCTTAAATTTATATTGACAGCTTTGGGGCATTAACTTCAACCACACTATTTGAAAAAAAAGAACTTCCTTTATTTTCTTCTCACTTTGAGCATGATGATTTTTGTCATGATGCTTGATGCCTCTTCAGCTTGCTGACGAAAATTGAATTATTGTTCGCAAATTTAGCTTTCCAAATCAATTAACCAGCATTTTTCGTTTTGAAACTTGTATATCTTTTGTGTGCTACTTTGTTGGCTTCGATTCTATTCAATAGTTGTCGAAAATCAGAATCTGACCATTGTAACTATCATTGCACCATCATTTTTCAATGTTTGCAAGAAAGCAAAAATAATTATAGAGGCTACCTCGACGGGGTTGAATTAAAGCTGTTTCATCCGGGAGAAATAGGCATTTATAATAGAGATACAGGGCTTCATTTTTTTCAAGCCATTTTGGATAGTAGCAGCATTGTGTATGCCGATACAGTGCGCATAAATGCTTGTCAAACGGTTTTGTTTCATTTTCCTTAATCAAACAAAACGATTATACCGCTTGTAAGCTTTGCTCTTTAATAGCATAAATAATCTTCAGTGATAGGACATGCAATGCCGTTTTCCCATGCACGTTTCGTTCGATTTGGTAAATACATTTTGAAATTTGCTCCACCATTTCATTGATTATTGTTGGCTTCAATTGCATAGAGGCAAGGCGGCGAACAAATTCGGCTTCTTCCGGAGGCAAGGTTGGTTGAGTTTGAGCCATAAAACGAACGCGCACAGATTGCTCTAAAAGCTGAATAGTATAGTGTAGAATACTTTTCTGTTGTTCTCTGCCCAATTTGCTCCATTCATCTGCCAGTTTCGATACTTCTATTCCATCTCCTGTAAACATGGCATTGAACCATCTTCGCACTGCGGGATACAGATCATTTTCTGTGTCTCGCACTAACCGCAATGCTTCCGTAAAACTGCCATTAGACAAGTGAGCAATTTGTGCAGCCTTTTTTGAATCAGCCAATAATCGTTCAGACAAGGCTTGAGCTATGTCGGCTGGCGAAAGTGGAACTAAACGAACAATTTGAGTACGAGATAGAATAGTCGGTAAAATTCCTTCTAAATTTTCAGACACTAAAATCAACAACGTATCTGCCGGTGGTTCTTCAATTAGCTTCAATAAAATGTTACCTTCTTTTCCCAAATACTCAGCACGCCAAATTAGCTGAATCTTCTTTCCACCTTCATAAGATTTAAGGTTTAGTGAATCAATTATCTCTCGACATTCTTCAGCAGGAATGTTGCCTTGTTTGTTCTCTGCATTGATAAATTGAAGCCAGTCAAATGTAGATCCATAAGGCGTTTGCGTTACAAACTCTCGAAAATCTTGTATAAAAAATCTGCTAAGTGCCTTTGTATTGGGTTTGGGTGAAATGGCTGGAAAAGTCAAATGCAAATCGGCATGTTCTAACCTTGAAACTTTACGACAATTGGCACACTGACCACAACTATCCTTGTCTCGCTTATCCATACACAGTGCATATTGCGCTAAGGCTAAGGCTAAGGGCAAACCGCCGGTTCCTTCAGCACCTACAAATAATAAAGCATGTGGTAAACGATTACCCTTCCACAACTGTAATAATCCTTGCTTTGCTAAGTGCTGGCCTGCAACTTGACTGAATAACATGGCTCAAAATTGCCGTTTAAAAACCATAGGACAAAACACGAAATTACAGTTCCTTCAACCAATTATTTTTATGAGCTAAGGAAATGACTTCTGCTTTTGAGGAAACATGCAACTTACTATAAATATGCGCAATGTGTTTACGTACCGTTTCCACGGATATTTTCAATTCAGTAGAAATCCTTTTAGCATCTCTGCCTAAAATTATATGTTGTAAAACTTCATTTTCACGATGAGAAATTATCTCAGGAAATTCTCCAACTTCTTCACTTTCATAATTGCTTTTTTTACTCAATAACAAGAGTGTTTTTCGGGCAATAGCAGGGCTCATGGGGGCACCTTGGTTTTCTAAAATATCAATCAGAGATTCTTTGATCACCGAAGCTGGTTCATGTTTTAAAAGATAACCGGTTGCTCCTGCTTTAATTGCTTCAAATATTTTTTCTTCATCGTCAAATACCGTCAGAACAATAAACTGAATTTCGGGATGTAATGCTTTAGCTATTTGAATAGTCTGGATACCGCCAAGGTTGGGCATTTCCAAGTCCATAAAGATCACTTTGGGCAATTTATTTGGTGGTAGCCCCTTCAGATATTCTAAACATTGAGCACCATCTTTAGCAGCAAAAATCAGTTTATAATCTTCCAATAAAGCAAGCTTCTGAAGAAAGGTGTTTCTATTAACGACATTATCCTCAGCAATTGCTATCAATGTAGGCATTGGGGGAAATATTTACTCAAGGTTCAAAAATATTTTAAGGCTAATCAATAATCATTTTGGGGTATTGGAAACTAAAAATTTAGTACCACCATTTTGTAAGTTTAGCCATTCAACAGACCAATTCATTTCTGTTGCTCTCTTCTTTATATTTTCTAAGCCATTTCCACCCATTTCTGACTCTGTATCCAAGAGTCCCTTTCCGTTATCAAGAATACAAACTTCCCAATATTGATTTGATGTAATAATCACTTTGATAGCATTTCCTTCACTATGCCTTACTGCATTAACCAATGCTTCACTAAGTATTTGAAAAAGAGAATACGCTTGTGAAGGCCCAAAAATTATATCCTGAATTATTGATTCAGAAAAATCAACTTCAATGTTTGCATAGCTTCGTCGTAATCGAATAATAAGGCTTTTTAAACGATCCGAGATGGCTGTCAAAGGCAATTCATTTCTTTTCAACACCCAAATTGTATCTGCAAGTTCTGAAATGATGGCTTGCGCATTATCTCTAAGATCTTGAAAAATCGGCGTAGTTGATGTAGTTTGGAGATTGTCAATATTTGAAGCTATAGAAGCGGCATAAGCACCAAGGCTATCGTGCAAGTCTGCGGCTATTCGTTTTCTTTCGCTGTTTTCTGCATTAGCCACCGCTTGCTCAGTAGCTCTTTTAGCTTCACTCATCAATAGGGCGGTACGCAATGCTACTCTTCTTCTATAACTTTTTAGTAAAAGGATAGCACTTAAAATAAGTAAAACGGAAAAAGTAGAAAGCCCTATCAGCAAGTAGTTTCGTTGAGTTAGATCAAATCGTTGCTGCATGATCAAGTTCTCTTTTTTTTGTAAATCGTATTTTGCTTGAAGTTCGGCAACGGTTTCTGATGTATTTTGTTGGAAAAGTGAATCTTGTAGGTTTATATACTGTTTTTGCACTTCGGCTAATGCCTGAAAGTCTCCCAAATTTTTATAAGCAATGCCGAGTGCTTCATACAATGCAATCTCATTTCCATAGTTATGCCCATATTTTTCAATCATGGAAAGTCCTTCCAAACAAAGCTCTACGGCTAATTGCGACTTACCCGTGTTGCAATAAAACACAGCTAATTGCACCATGTCTGCTACTACATTGTAGTAATCGCCGATTTGCTTCCGTAGCTTAATTCCATTTTTAAAAGCAATTTCTGCTTCTGTGAAATGTGAATATCCGGTCAACATGCCTCCCTTTAGCATCCAAGCATTGGCCAGATTGGTAATATTTCCGCTTTGCTCTGCATATTTTATTCCTTGCAAAACGAAATAATTAACCGAATCTTCTTTATCAAGGTGATAATATGTGATTGCTAAATTGTTGAATAGAAAACTAAGCTTTCTTCGTTTTTCATCATTATTCAAAAGGTTTAAAGCTTTAAAATACCAACTTAGAGCTTGTGGCTGATTATTCAATCTCAAATTGACATTTCCTGCTCCTACTAACGCTCTTGCAATATTTATCGTGTCATGATGTATCTCGGCTTGCTTCAAATAATCTAAGCTTAATTTCATCATTTCATCTACTTTATTGACTCGCAACAAAATATTTCCTTCTAAATTCAAGATCCTAGTATAAATTGAATCATAGCCATAATTGCCGAAATAGGTTTTAGCTGTCTGTTCAATAAGTTGAAGTGCATCGTCCGTTTTACTTTTTTGAAATAAATAGGCAGAATAGTAGTAGTTGACGATTAATTTTTTTTGAGGATTATCAACTTCCTGAGAAATCAACTTAGCAGAATCAACTAAAACCTTCAATTTTTCAGGATTAAAAGATTCCCATTTATCACAAAGAGCAAATAACTGGGATAATTTAGCTTCGTTAAAAATGTTACCATTTATAGATTGATGCTTATTTTGTTGATGATTCTCAATTTGCGCATTACCATATAAACAAGTAAAAAGCCCAATACCGGCAATAAAAATTCTATTAAAATTCAGATTTAGCACGAGAACAAATTACATAAAACCATTCACTTGTTTATCAAAGTTTTGATTTTTTGTACAGTAAAATTGGTAGATTCCCTTTAGCTATTTAATTTTGCTATTACAGTATTAAGCTGTTATACATTATATAATACTAAGGAGAGCAATGAATTCAGAAACCCGGATGAATGAATCATCAAGGAGAGAATATAATTTTATTATAGGAGGAGAGCGAAAGAAATACCAAACAAAATTCAACTTTATTGACAACCAATTAGAAATTGAATGTAGTTGTGATCATAGAGACACATGTTGGCACGCACTATATATTTTAGCAGGTAAAACGTCAAGGATTGTGGGTGGCGACATGCATCTCCAAGGCGAATTAATACAACGGATAGCTAACAATTCAAAAGGGAAACAACTGATTCAACAAGCGAATCGAAAATTTGCCGGTGAAACACACTGCCGACGTTGTCATAGTAGTAGAATAGTGAAGTTGAATAAATCTCTTTATGCCCGACTTTGTACCTTGTTCAAAGAAACGGACAATCACAAATATTTTTGTAAAGATTGCAAATGGACTTGGTAATTTACCCAACTTTATTTGCTTTTCACCCTTTCTATAAATTACACCTTCTAACTTGAATGACTTCTTTTATTTTTCACGTCAACGACAATCCCAAAGTATTTGTAGTAACATTTTCTGTTGATGAAACGGATATCATCTCAACTTGTTCTTGCAATAGTCCTAATTCTAACGGACTTTGTTGGCATCGAGATCACATTCTGAGCGGAAAACATTTTCGGATTCCTCAAAATGAACAAATCAAACAACAAGAATTAATCACCACATTACATTCTTCTGATCAAGGAAAAAAAATATTAGAAGCTGCCCGAAAAAAAATATTAGGAACTGAAACTTGTCGCAGATGCAATAGTCAAAAGGTAGTTGTTTTAAATCAAGGCTTATTAGGGAAATTTTATTCTTGGTTTACACCTATTGGCAGAAAGTATCGTTGTAGAAAATGTGGCTGGAGTTGGTAGCCTAAACGGTTTCCGAGTTATCAACTTTTGTTTTTCTTTTGTAATAATGATTCAATTAGAAACACAAGATTTGGTGGTCCAAATTGCTCAAAAAGGAGCAGAGCTTTCACAACTTTATGACAAACGAACAGGCATAGATTTTTTATGGGATGCTGATCCGAAATACTGGGCAAAACACGCTCCTGTATTGTTTCCTATTGTTGGCACTTTGAAAAATAATCAATTCATTTTTAAGGGTAAACATTATTCATTGCCACGTCATGGTTTTGCCAGAGATCACTTTTTTGAACTAATTTTTCTTCAAGAAAATGAAGCCATTTTTGAATGGTCTGCTACTCCACAAACCTTATTATCATACCCTTTTTTATTTCGATTTCGCATTCACTATTTAATTAAACAAAATGCACTTTGGGTAAGCTATGAAGTAAGGAATGAAGGCGATGAAATACTTTATTTTTCTGTTGGAGGTCATCCGGCTTTTAAAATCCCCTATATTCCTAATACCCGTTATGAGGATTATTATTTAGAATTTGACTTGCCGGAAACGGCTCCCAGATGGACTTTAGAAGACAATTTAACAAATATAGAACCAACCCCATTTTTGATCAATCAAAGAACGATACCATTATCACACTCTCTTTTTTCAAAAGATGCCATTGTACTAAAAAACATACAATCAAGCCATGTTTCACTCAAATCAAACACATCTAACCATGGACTATCCATGCAAATAGACCAATTTCCCTACTTAGGAATTTGGGCAGCAGCTAATGCCCCGTTTTTATGTATTGAGCCTTGGCAAGGCATTGCCGACAGTATAAACCATAATCAAAACTTACTTGAAAAAGAAGGTATCGTTCCATTAAACTCCGGATCAGTGTGGCAAAGGCAATGGAGCGTTACTTTATTTTAATCAAAAATCAATAGGATTTTTTTGCACTGATAAAACAAGTTTGTTACATTACAAGCAAAACACACAGCTTATGGATACTACAAGAAAATATGTTGCCTTAGTTACCGGAGCTACCGGCGGATTAGGAACAGCAATTTGCAAACGCTTGAGCGATGATGGGTTTCACGTGGTGGCTAACTTTAAAAATGCTGAAAAGGCAGAAAAATGGAAAGCAAAACTAAAAAGTGAAGGTTATGATTTCACCATGATTCAAGCCGATGTTTGTGATTTTGACTCCGTTGGAGACATGGTTAAACAAATAGAAAAAGAAGTAGGCACAATTGATGTATTGGTCAACAATGCAGGCATTACGCGCGATGGTCAATTTAAAAAAATGACTTTAGATAATTGGGATGCGGTGATGAAAACAAATTTATACAGCGTTTTTAACTGTTCGCGACATGTAATCAATCAGATGATGGATCAGAATTATGGACGTATCATCAATATCTCATCAGTCAATGGACAACGCGGACAATTCGGTCAGGCAAACTACAGTGCTGCAAAAGCCGGCATGCACGGTTTCACCAAAACATTAGCCATGGAAGTAGCAAGAAAAGGCATTACTGTCAACACTATTTCTCCGGGTTACATAGCAACCGATATGGTTATGGCTGTTCCTGAAGAGATCAGAAATAAAATTGTTGCAGAAATTCCAATTGGACGATTGGGCGGAACAGAAGAAATTGCACATTTAGTATCCTTTCTTGCTTCCAAAGAAACCAGTTTTATTACAGGTGCTAATTATGCCATCAATGGCGGACAGCATGTTTATTAATTATTTGGATAAAACAAAAAAAAGGGCTTTTCAACTATTAGTTAGTAATGAAAAGCCCTTTATTGATCGGTAAGAAATGCCGAAGAGTTTTAGTTTAAGCGTAATTTCTGTTTAATTTCAGAAGGAATACCACCTTTATGCAATAAAATACCCGTAGTCTTATATTGCACGTAAGCTTTGGAAACGTAGAGATAACCCTTATAATCGTTTTTTTCTCCCCAGCTATTTTTGACAACATAGTATGGTCGGCCGTTTTGATCTTTTACAATGCCAACAATGTGCATACCATGGTCATCAGTCGTTTCATAATTATCATAAGCTGCTTGACGAATTTTGGCAGTTATTTTCCGTTCAGGTTTGGGTCCATTGAAAATATCTTTTTGTTCTTCTTCACTCATGTCATCCCAATCTTTTTCCGGCACATAAGCCACCCCATTTTTCCAACTAAAATATTTTTCGCTTACATCAGCAGCCCAAGCTACTGAATATCCATGTTCCAAAGCATAATCAATAATATCGGTCAGATCGTGCAACTTAACGTTATAAACTTTATCAAAACTCCAATTGTCCGGTACTAAAAAAGGAACTTTTTGATAGTATAATTGATCAGAGAAAGAAGAAATCTCAACATAATTTTTAGGGTTGATTCCTACAACTTCATCCGCAAAAGTTCGAGGCGTATATTCTTTTCCTTTCCACATAAACTTTTCAGGAGGTGCACCTAAGTAGGCATCCAGAACCGCTACAAAGGCTTTTTTCCAATTAGGTGTCAGTTTTCCGTTTGGATTTTTCACAATGGCATCCAACATCCCTTTCAATACGGCTTGCATTTCACCAAATTTATTTTTGGTAGTACCATAATTTAAACCAGTATATACCTCTTGAGGCACTGTGCCATACTTTGCATACATGTTGATAACATCATGACATTCACCGCCGTCACCCCACTCCATTTTGCCGTGCATCCGAACATAGTTTTCAGCTTTGTCAATATAGACCATACGTGCCGTGAAAATTTCAGCTAAATCAACAGGTTTCTTTCCCATGCGAATCATCTCACTTTCTAAAAAAGAATTTGTTGAATAACTCCAGCAAGTTCCGCTGCTGCCTTGATTTTTCACACTGGTTCTCTCTACATTTAGGACAGGAGAAAAGGTATATTTTCGCTTTGCGCTGTCACTTTTGTTGGCATCTAATTTCTTTACCAAGTCATCTTGCGCATGAGCTAAAAAAGGTAATGCAAAGACAATAAAAACCAGTGCTTTCTTCATTGAAAATTGATTAGTTTTTGTTTTCAAAAAATGAGTTGCAAAAATAGGTAACTGAACTCGCTTTTTATCTCCTTAATTTGAACAACAGGATCATTAACCCAATTTCCAGAAAAACTAATTTCTATAAGTTTGTTTTATGTTAACTTCTATTTCATTCTGTTACATTTACCGCTTAAATTCAGCTCATTATTCGTAATTCTTTTTTTTTCACCGCAAAGGGCACAAATGAAATGAAGTGCTACTCAATTCGTAATTCGTAATTCGTAATTCGTAATTTTTAATTCTTAATTCTTAATTCTTAATTCCTTTTTTCACCGCAAAGGGCGCAAAGATTTTCATCGCAAAGAGTGCAAAGGAAATGAAGTGCTACTCAATTCGTAATTCGTAATTTTTAATTCTTAATTCACCGCAAAGAGCGCAAAGATTTTCATCGCAAAGGGTACAAAGGAAATGAAGTGCTTCTTAATTCTTAACTCGTAATTCGTAATTCGTAATTTTTAACTCTTAATTCTTAATTTTTCCTTCCCCCTATCCACCACATAATAAACCATCGGCACTAAGAAGACGGTGAGTGCTAAGGAAGAAAGTAATCCGCCAATAATTACCCAAGCCAATCCGTTTTTCCATTCGGCAGAAGTTCCGGTGGCTAATGCAATGGGTAACATTCCGATTGCCATAGAAAGTGTAGTCATCAGAATTGGGCGCATCCGTTCTTTGCTTGCCTGTATTATTGCCTCTCTGAAAGATTTGCCTTCCGCTTTCAATTGATTGGTAAAGTCCACAATCAGGATAGAATTTTTTGTTACCAATCCCATCAGCATAATCAACCCAAGCAATGCAAATAAACTCAAATGGCTGAGAGATAAATTCAAAGCAAGAAACGCTCCTATAGCGGCAACGGGAATGGCAAATAGCGCCACGAAAGGATAGATGAAACTATCATACAGCGCCACCATAATCAGATAAATCAAAATAAACGAAATCAGCAATACTGAACCCAACGCTCCGAAGCTGTCGTTTTGCCTTTTTATATCGCTACCCCAGGTCATTTGAATACCATCGGGTAAAGGATTTTTTTGAATGTATGCTACTACATCATCAGCTACGGTTCCCGAAGGGCGACCTAAAGCATCGGCTGTTAAAGTAACTGCGGGCTGGCGGTCTTTTCTTTCTAACAAAGAAGGGGAATTATCTTTTTCAATATCGGCAAACTGCGACACCTGAACCGGTATTCCCATTGGGTTTACAACATAGAGTTGTTTTACATCATCATAATTTTTTCGGTTGAATTGATCTAACCAAATTCTCACCGGATACTCTGTTCCGTTTTCGGTGAGCGTGGCATCATCATTTCCTGAAAATGCAGTGCGTAAATTCATACCTACATAAGCAGTGTTTAATCCTAAGCGTTGCATTTTATCTTTGTCGGGAATTACTTTCAATTCAGGGCTTCCTGCTTCTACCGACAAACGCACATTATCCGCTCCCGGAATTTTTTCAATCACTGATTTTAAATCGCTGCCTGTTTTCATTACTTCATTCAAGTCGCTTCCGCTCAAAGTAATTTCAATCGGTGCAGAGCGAGGCACTAATCCCAAAGCCATGGTAGAAAATTTGATTCCCGGATATTCCTCTTCCAAACTATCTCTCAATTTTCGCATAAAGGCTTCCGTAGAAATCTTCTTGATACCTGCTTTTCGTAATTCGTAATTTTTAATTTTTAATTGAATCGTAAACTCCGTTTTGTTCGCCATTCCAACTCCTAAACTTCCGATACCTGAACTTGGTCCGCCCACATTGCTGAATAGACTTGCTACTTCCGGTTGTTTTAAAATATAGTTTTCAATTTTTTCGGAAATGAGATTATTTTGTTGCAGCGATACACTTTTATCAAACTCAAGTCCCAACCTGAATTTCCCCTGATCACCCGTAGCAATTAATTCTTTACCTATGATGCCTTGCTTCATCACCACTGCCGTTATTACAAAAAGTAATAAAATAAATCCTGTGAAAATGAGTTTGTGATTCAACACCCAATTCAATTTGGTGCCATACCAGTTGATGAAATTATTTAACTGCTTTTCAAACCACAGCAAGAAGCGATTGAAAAAGTTGGTGGGTTGTAAATTATCTTTCTTTCCGATGCGTGAAGACAGCCAGGGCGTGAGCGTAAAGCCCACTAATAAACTGGTGAGCACCGTAACCACTATCACTACTGAAAATTGTTTGAGCATATCGGCAACGAACACCTGCAAAAACAAAATAGGCACAAACACTACCACATCTACCAGCGTAATAGAAACGGCAGAATAGCCAATCTCCATTCGTCCGTCTAAAGATGCTTTTCGTTTTTCTTTTCCCATGTCTAAATGCCGTTGAATGTTTTCCAGCACTACTGTGGCATCATCCACCAAAACACCAATCACTAAAGACATGGCGAGCAAGGTCATTAAATTAAGTGTGTAGCCCAACAACCACATGGCGCCAAAAGCCGTAATCAACGAAGTAGGAATAGCAACCGCCACAATCAATGAGTTTCTAAAGCTGCGCAAAAACAACAGCATCACGAGAGAAACCAGAATAACCGCCATCATTAAATCAACCACTACCGAATTAACAGCTGCTATGGTATTGTCGGTGCTGTCGTCTGTAACTGCGAATTTCACATCAGATGAAGCATTGCTTTTTTCAATGGTTTTAAATTTCTCCCGAATGAGTTTTGAAACATCCACCGCATTAGCATCGCCTTGTTTTTTTATGAGCAGACCGATACCGTTTTTCCCGTTGAAACGACTTACAGAACTTTGTTCTTTCACTCCGTCTTTTACTACGGCAATATCTTTTACATACACAGGACTGCCCGGCATCGGCATTGCCACCTGCACATTCTGAATGTCATTAATGGTGTTGAATTTACCCACTAAACGAACAGCATTATTTTCAGTGTCAGTTTGCACTTTACCTGCCGGTAAATCAATACCTGCACGATTGATAGCTTCTACAACCTGATAAAGCGAAATTTTATAGAGTTTCAATTTTTCTTTGTCTGCCTGCACCTGAATTTCTCTTTCTTCGCCACCCAGCACGGTAATTTCTGCCACACCTTTCAACTGCTGTATTTGCGGAAGAAAATCATCTTTCATTTTTTGATAAAAATCTGTTGGCGATAAATTACTCGTAGCACTTACCGACATGATGGGTAAATCGTTTGGCGACACCTTACTCATCACCGGGTTTTGAATATCCTTCGGTAAATCTTTTCGTATGTTATCAATAAAGCGTTGTGCATCCTGCATCGTTTTATCCAAATCAGTTCCGTATTTCAGATTGGCGATGATGATAGAAGCATTGGGCAACGACTTTGTAACCAAATAATCCACACCTTCCAGATTAGAAAGAGCATCTTCAATTTTTCGGGAAACAGAAGTTTCCACTTCATTGGGTTCAGCACCGGGATAAACTGTTTTAATCACCACAACGGGCTGGTTAAAATCAGGCATTAATTCGTAACTCAAATTCTTAAAGCCGATAATTCCCAAAAGGGCAAACACGCTGAACAAAACAATAATCAGCGATGGACGTTTGATGGATATTTCTGTTAAATTCATTTCTCTTTCAATTAAAAATTACGAATTACGAATTACGAATTACGGTTTTTGATGGTAAGCTGAATTTTGCCTAAAATCTTACAAATTTCTTCTGCATCATTCATCAAACTATCTGCAGTTTTGTTATCTAAATAATCCGTAGCCTTTAATAACTTAATCCAATAAATAGATTCTCTTGCTTCTTTGTATGCAATCGTTAGTTTATGAAGAAAATCTTTTTCCGAAGCACCGCCTATTGACTCTTCTATGTTGGCACCAATGCTTGTTCCAGAGCGCAAAAGCTGTTTGGATAACACAAACTCTTTCTTTTCATTCTGCAAATGTTTATACACATATACTATCCTGATAGCAAATGCGAAACTCTTCTGTTGTATGATATTCTCTTTCATCTTCTTGATTTTTAATTTTTAATTGACAATTCGTAATTCGTAATTTCTAATTCGTAATTGATACCTGACAATTCGTAATTCGTAATTTCTAATTCGTAATTAAAATATTTGCATTCTCAAACAGATTAATAAACCCATTGGTAACAATCACATCTCCCTGATTCAGTCCGCCTGTTACAATTGTTTTATTGCCGATATTTTTTGAAGTTGAAATCGTTTGTAAAACTGCTTTCCCGTTTTTTACAACATACACTTGTGAAATATTATCATTGCTAATGACGGCAGAAGAAGGAATAAGAATCCCTTGTTTTGCCTCGTTTTCAGAGAGTGAAACCTTTCCGAACATTCCTGATTTTATTTCTAATTGCTTTGTATTTTCAACGCTGAACTGAACAGGGAAACTATTTCCCATATTGGCTTTGCTTCCTATCATGGTAAGTTTTCCGTTAAGAGAAATATCCGGAAATGCATCTGCGGAAATAGAATAATTCTGCCCGATTTTAAATTGTTGTAAATCCGTTTCAGGAACATTGACGGTAAATTTCAGTGTGCTTATGTCGGTGATTTGTAACAATGGAATTCCGGGCGCTGCAAAAGCTCCCACCTCGCTCAATTTTGCTGTTACCACACCATTGAACGGTGCTTTGATGGTGGTTTTGCTGATTTGCTCTTGCAGAGAAGATTTTTGAACCTTCGCTGACTTCAACCCCAACTTTGCTTTTTCCAATTGAATGCCTTGCACAGCATCTGCCTCAGCTAAAATCGTGTATCGTTTTACATCGTCTTCCAATCCTTCAATTTGCACTTCTACAGATTGTAACTGTAGTTTCAACAGTGAATTATCCAATTGAATAAGCGTTTGCCCTTGTTGAACATAACTGCCCACATCCACTAAAACAACATTGATTTTCCCTTGTGTTTCCGCACTGATTTTAGTTTCCTTGTTAGGTTCAAAAGTTCCGCTGTAAGCAGCAGCATCGTTTATGTTTTGTAAATGAATGGTGTCCACACTTACTGCAATCGGCTTCTCTTTATCATAATGATACACCTTGCTTTCAGTTGCTTTTTTATTGCTGATTAGTTTAAAAACCATCAAACCAACGACAGCAACACCTACTATTATCCAGATAATCTTTTTCATTTTATCGCATTTAATTTTTAACCCGTAATTCGTAATTTTTAATTTTCAATTCTTAACTCTTAATTTTTAATTGCCCCATCAATCTTTTCAACTCCAAATCCGCTTTCAAATAATCAATCACCGCATTCAGATAATTTTGTTGAGCTTCACGCAAGGCATTATCCGCCAATAAAACATCGGTCAGACTTGCTGTTCCTTGTTTTTGTTGCAGTATGGTTTGAGCATAAATCGTTTGTGCTAAATCAATTTGACTTTGTGTGGTAGTAACGGTTTTTTGTGCTACGGCTCGCTGTTGCGAAGCATTTTCAATTTCCATTTTGTTTTTATCGGCAATCAATTCAGATTGCAGTTCATTATTTTTGATTTCAAACTTTTTCTGATTGATTTTTCGCTGTGTAACCGTGCCGTTAAAAATGGGGTAGCTCAGTTGAATGCCTGCAAAACCTATGGGGTAGAATTTCAAAAAATCGTTGGGCTTTTTATCATATCCAAAACCTGTAGTTCCATAAGTTGCAAAGAGATTAAGCGAAGGCACAAACCTTGATTGCCGCAATGTAGCCAGCTCGCTTTGTAATAACTTTTTTTGTGTTTGAATGATTTTAAAATCCAAACTTGAAGCCGATGAATATTCAATGGAAGCTTTAAACACTACACTGCTTTCTACCGCAAACTCTGTCTTTAAATCAATCCCCATATTTAGTTTCAGCACATTCAGTATTTGAGCGTATTTATTATTTGCCACTTCTCTTTGTGTAGCCAGTTGCTCCGCTTGTAGTTTCACTTTGTTTACATCGCTTCCTTTTGCCAGCAATTGTTCTTTCAGTAATTCGGTATTCTTCAATAGTTTTCCGGTGTTACGCAGATTACTATCCAAAAATGCCAACTGATGTTGCAGGATTTGAGCGTTGTAATACAGTGTAGTAATATCATACCAAACCTGCTCTTCCGATTTTTGATATTGCAGTTGAGTTACTTCGCCTGCGGCTTTTGTAACATTAATAGCACCATATAACTGTGGATTATAAATAGGCATTGCCAACTGCACATTGGCATTTATATTATGTGGAACACCAAATTGCAAATCTCTGAATTGCCCTTCGGGAACAGTTGGATTTAATGCACTCAACGGCATTAACTGCGTAGGAAGTTCCCAGAAATACTTGTAATCGGCATTGGCATTTATCTTAGGAATAAGATTCGCTTTTGCTTCTTTTTCCTTTTGATTATTGATAGCAATATTATTCCTGTTTATCTGCAAGGTTTTATTATGAACCAGCGCAGTATCCAAGCATTGGTTTAATGTCCAGACATCTTGCGCCTGAACGGTATTCCATCCTATAAAGAGGAATAAAGCAGGAATGAGTTTGTGAATATTCACTAACATAACGAGTCAAATTTTTTTGTTTTTACTTTTCAATCATTTTTAAAATTCCTTCCAATACCGCTTTGCCATCTTTTATCAAGTTGGATTTATGACCTGATAATTTCCATTTTAAAACGGTCATCCTCATTCCTCCGATAATGATAGTTGTTAATGTAGAAGCACCTATTAGGTTGTTATATTGTTCTAATTCTTGTCCTCTTTTAATATTTGCTTTTACAAAATCCTGCATCATATCCATAATTTCAGCAACTTTATTACTCAGGTTTTCTTCGTAATGAAAAATACTTTCCGCAAATATTACACTCACTATGGCAGGTTTATTCACGAACGTTTGCAGTTGTGAGTTGAAAATAGCTCTCAGTTTAGTCGCCTCCGAATCACTTGTTTTAAATGGTAGGGATTGAATGCGGTTTCTCATTTCCGTTTTAAAATATTCTAATAAACTCCAAAGGATTTCATTTTTACTTTTAAAATGACGATATAATGCAGGTTCTGATAATCCAATGTCTTCTGCCAAAGTTTTTATAGTCAAATTCTGAATACCGAATTTTGATATTCTATTCGTAGCAGCTTCCATAATTTCTATTTGTCGGTCTGTAAACTGTTGCATATTCAAGTCAAGTTAGTTAGCGTTCACTTACAAAAGTATTTCAATTTCTGAATACTACAAAATTCTCTTTACTTAAATTTTAAAGTTACCTACTTTGTTGCCGTCATTCGGTTGTCCAATCTTCGATAATTATTCCATCAAGTCGGTCAAAGTCGCTTACGTTTTTTGTTACCAAAGTTAGGTTGTTGAAAATGGCTGTTGCTCCTATTAGCAAATCAAAATCGTCCAACATTCTGCCTTGGGTTTTCAGTCTGGCTTTTTCTTTTGCGTAAATGTCGAGAACTGGAAAAATAGGAAGGACATCAAACTTATCTGTAAATGCTTCGATATTTTTTCGGTTCCTTTCTTTTTGTATACTATTTTCAACACCATATTTTAATTCGGCTATTGTTACTTCCGATAAAAGACAATTTTCTTCGCCAATTGCTTTGATTTTATGATGCAAATCAAATTGTCCTTTGACGAAATAGATGCAAATGTTGGTGTCAAGCAAGTATTTTTTCACAATTCTTCTCTTTTTCGGGTGAAGCTTCTTGCCGCTTTAAGTTCTGCAACTAATTCATCTGCTGTTTGGTCAGACACCCAAGAACCATATAACTTCTCAAGAGAAATTTCTTTCTCTTTCTTTTTGGTCGTTTTCATTGACTTTGAAAGTCGGGCGATTAATTCCAATTTATTATTTGGACTAAGGCTTTTCAGCAACGTAAAGTAACTGTCAATCAAGTTTGTATTTAAGTCTGCTGTTTTCATCTTTTCTACCTTTTTAATCACTACAAAGATAACTAAAATTCTTTTGTTAGCTTTTTAGTTTACCAATTTTCAAAGATAGTAACTAATGATAGGTTTTAGTAGTTTTGCAAAAAAATCTATTATGAAATGTCCTAAGTGTGGAAGCGACCACAAGGTAAAAAATGGTATTGTTAGGAACTTACAACGCTATAAATGCAAAGAATGTTCAAACAATTACACAGTTGAGAAGAAATCCACAGCCGTAGGTATTGGCACACAGAGAATGGGATTGATGATGTATTTAGAAGGCTTAGGGTTTAACTCGATCGGGCGAATATTAGGAGTTAGCCACGTTGCTGTATTAAAATGGGTGCGAAAATATGGATCGGAACTTAATGCTATTAAAAATGACAACCCTGTGCGAATAATTGAAGCGGATGAGATGCATAGTTATATCGGTTCAAAAAAAACTACTGTTGGTTATGGTTTGCAGTTGATAGAGATGCAGGAAAGCACATTGGTTTCACTGTTGGGAACAGAGGTAGTGAAACAGGAAGAAAACTTTGGGAACAAATTGAACCCTACGCAACGGGTAAAGTAATGGCAGATTATTGGAAAGTATATAACGATGTTATTCCTGCTGAAAAATTAATTCAAACAAAAAAAGGAAACCTATACAGTAGAAAGTTACAATGGGCTGTTCCGACATTTTTTGGCAAGGTTCAGAAGAAAAACGAAGTGTTATTCAAAATCATTAGAAATGCTCGTATTATCTGTGAATTTACTAATAGCTAAACGAAATAATGAGCTATCTATTTTAAGTTACTAATGCCTATTTAACTAATGAAATAATTATATTCTTATCATGTATTAATATATCGATATTAACAAGAAGATTTTTAATTGTCTCCAATGAGAGGTAGTAAAGCCAAAGATGTGAAATATTTCGCTCTAAATTAATGCTCTTCTTCAAAAAATACCTTATAAAAATTCAAACCCGATTCTTTATCAAATCCTCGTTCTATTCGCTCTCTATTTCCATGAACATAAATATGGAAATTTTTATCTAACTTCAATACACTTTTTAAACTTTTTACATTTTTTTTTACTGCAGCTTCTGAAATGTCAAAGTCTGATTCAAAAGTACGGTCGTGTGTTTGTTCAAATTGTTTTTCAAACTTCCGGAATGATTGAATGAGTTCTTTATCACCAAAAACTTGTTCTTCAAATTGACCTTTATCAAAACTTTCGTTTTTCTTAAAGTAGTTTACGGAATTATTGAGCATCTCTATTTGTTGTACTCGCTCAACTTCATATTCTGTAGGGATTTGTTGAACTATAAATTCTTTGCATAATTGAATGTAGTCTTCGGTTGCATGATATTCATCGTTGGCGGCTTTTATTTTTAAAAATTGGTCTTTCCAAAATTGTGCCTCTCCCCCTTTAGTTGTTCGATCTACCACCTGAACTAAAAAACCATCCTCTTTTTGTATGTTGAAGATAATGCATCCCTTATCCATTTTTTCAGGGTTTATGCCTTCATCAGATGAAAATTGATAATGTCCTTTTATATTTTCAAGTCTCAAATAACTTGCTTTAGATTCTGTTTTATAGATACCTACGGCATCTGTAAGAACTCCATTAATCGGACAACTTTTAAAATGAACAACATGCAATTCACCTGATTTGATTTGTGGCAATTGGGTTATGTCGTAAAGGTGACGGGCTATATTATTGGATTGAAACAAAAAGCTATCGGGCTGATCAAAAATTGTTTTGACAAAATGAAAAACTTCGTTTAGATTTAAATCTGTCGGATGCCAAAGATGATAAGATCCTGTTTCGCGAAACGGAGTAAGGAAATATTGTAGCAATAATTGCTTTAAAATTGGATTATCAATATCTATTAGTTCTGCGCACAATTGAAGAGGTTCACCGGCTGTTCTGTTCCCAATATATTGCGTAGCTAATGCGTCAATTGAAATATCGTTCAATGAAAATATGGATGACATAAAAAGTCGCAAATTATAGCTTCTTTCGTTGCGAAATTTTTAATCTTTGCGATTTAACTTCTAAGAATATAAAAGCTTTGTCGGACGCTTAATCCAACGTATTAAGGACACTACCAAGGCTCCGGTAAAAAGCAGTATAGCAGCAGTTAATAAAAGCCAATTAACAATGCCGCTACTGAGCATAAACATAAATCCCAACCCCTGCATAAAGAGGACAACTTCGTTTAACAATACCCCAACTATAAAAACTGCAAGAGCTGCACCAGAAGCACCTTTTGGAGAAATTAAATTGATCTGAATGAAATAAGCCAGTAGATATAACGTAACAAAGCCCAACAATACTAAATGCAAAAAACCTATGATAACAGGTCGATTGGAAAAAACTAATGGACCCAAAGCAGGGATGATAGTCAACGATTGAAAAAACATTTTTAATCCAAACGCAACAGTAGCAATAAACGCAATGCGCTTAACAATGGGTTGAATATGCTCCAGATGAGGCTTTAAAGAAGCCATCATAATTAGAAAGCTAACCAAAGAACACACGGTCAAGAAGCTACCAATATAGGCAATAGTTCGTATCACATTATGGGGATAATGCCATAAATAAGACATGAACATGGCAGGAATAACAGTAACATTTAAAATACGCGAAAAGGCACGAGTAGCTTTGTTTTCCACTTGAGCATATTGCAGCATTAAAGCCATAACAGCCAAAGAAAAGAACCCGCTGTATTGAAGATGAAGGTATGTATAAACTGCATCTTTATAAAAGTAAACATCCTTTGACCGAGTTACCATCAAATAGGCTAAAGTGAAAGCACCAACTGACGACAAGGCTAAATAAAAAACCGATGCCCCGGACAATAATTTGACTGATTTTGCAGCATTTACCTTTTTAAGATCGCGAAGAAAAATGTAGGTGTAGAAATAAGTTGAAAAAATAAACAAGGATGAAAACAAGATGGAATAAAACGCATAGCCTTGCAGGGGAAAGCTAAACAACATGCCATAAGCATTGAACAGAATGATAGATATAATGATGTTGTAAAGCCTTCTTTTAGAACCTTCAGGTTTTATGATTCTAAAAGTCATTAGTGATAACAAAGCAATCGTAACCCATCCGCCAAAAGCAAAATGAGAATGAGCATGAAGCACATATTGAAAGGTAATAAAAGGAAGAGAAAAAATCATTTTGCTTCTCAAGGTTAATCCTAATAAAGCTACAATTGACAGATTGGTAAGTGCGATTTTAATCCAACGTTCTAAGTTATTCATTATTCTATTTGAATCTATATTGAGACAATCAGCATTTCTGCAACATCAAATTTATCGCATTAAAACTGATATCCCTTCATTAAAATTAACGGACAACATACCAATTGATGTTTGATCCAACATTTTTATTGCTTGTGCTCGAATTTGCTTAAATTGAGTATGAACGGGGCAAGGTGTAGTGTCTGAGCAAGGTCCCGTACCTAATGCACAACGAGTATAAATAGCATCTCCATCAATAGTCAAGACAACCATTTTTATAGGTGTTTGAAGTTGTTGTTCAGTTACAAAAAATCCACCATTGGGACCCTTTTGTGAGGATACTATTCCACGCTTTGTTAGTTCTTGCAATATTTTAGAAGTAAAAGGTTTGGGTGCACCAATTTCCTTTCCAATTTCCACAGCTCCTACCCTTCTCTGAAATTCTTTTTGAGAGGCTATATACACAACAGCGCGAATAGCATATTTACAAGTCTTTGAGAACATCATTTATTCTAACTGGTATTAGCAAACCTATTTATTCTACTTCCATCATGGTTGATTTCACATGATACTTAGTAGTTGATTCTACCATGTTGGGCTTGCCTAATTTCCAATATTTTATGGCCACAAAATAATTCCAAATAATGGTAAACATACCAACAAACAAAAATATTCCGGCAAAAGCAAAAACATGCAAGGTAGTGAGAACAGGCTTCATCATTTGTTGAAAATTTGTCATACCAAGCCAAACTTCACGATAACCCTTTAACAAGCCCGCCACAACCAATGCTCCCCAAAACACCAAAAGACTAATTGCAACTGTAAGAAAGCCAACATTCAAAAGTTTTCTGTTTCGTTCTGGCAATCTGTCAATTTTTAGAATATATCCTAAAGAGCCTAATAGAATCATGGAATTAATGCCAATAGTAGCCCCCATTGCATGAGCCACGGTGATGTGTGTGCCATGTGTATAACGATTGATTGCCGGAATGCTCATCATCAATGCTAAACCAAGGTTCAAATAAGCCCAAAATTCAGCGTGCATAATGAAGCGATGTGTAAATAAATAGCGATATTTTCTTGCTTGGCTTATTTTGTTTTTAAAATCAATACAAATAGCTATAAACACAATCCACTCAGTCATGCTAACAGCATAAGCTAAATGACGGACAAATGATGTAGCCGGAAGATTATATACATGATGCCCCCAATTGATCATCAAATTCACCACACCAATAAAGTAGAAGGTATAAGCCTTCTTGGATCGTGCAATGCTTCCATCGCCTAATAGCCGAGACATGATGTAGAGTGAAGTGCCATAAATCATTTGATTCCAAGCCCCTACCATTGCCCCATTCGACTTCCATTGGATAGTCATTTCTCGTAAAAAAGATTGGCGAAACCAAGGAATTTGATATAAGTTTTGTTCTGTAAAAGTGAGTAGAAAAAAGATCAAACCGGTTGCCCACATCCAAACGTAAAGAGGAGGATTTTTAAAACTTTTTTTCCATCCTGAAAAGAAGCTATACATCAAGAATATCCACGCTATAAAAATAGGAAAGCATAAAAATGGAGGAAATTCCCAATACTCTCTACCGCCAAATTTCTTTAATGAATAAAAGCCAAAAATGGTAAGGATAGTGGCAACCCAAATCCATACAAAAGCCTTTTCTGATTTGGTTTCTTTGGTGCCAAAAACATTTTTTTTAAAAAAAAGTAAACCCGTAGCAGCCCCGCTTATGATCCAAAACAAAGCAGCTGAAACGTGCATGGGGCGCAGCTGATAAAAAGGCAAATAACGATTATAGAACTCAGGATACAAAAAGGCAAATGCGGCAATCATGCCAAAAAACAACGTTAGCAACAGCAGACTTAGCGTAAAAGCAGTAAAAAATTTTAGTGTTTTGGTCATTTGTGGGATATAATATAGGTTCCAGTCCAATGAACGGAAGAATCGGGTACTTGGGTTTGTCCGCTCTTATCAACCCATGAAAGAAAGGCTATAACATCGTTAACTTCCTCTTTCGTTAAATGAAAATCAGGCATTTTGCCGGTTCCATGTTCTATAATACCACGCATATAATTGGGACCTTTTTGAGATGCCACATTGGTTAAATCAGGCCCCATATATCCACCCAATCCATAAAATTGATGGCAAGACTGGCAATTTTTATCTTGCCAAACTTTCCAGCCGCGCTGAGCAGCTGTGTCAGGAGCATCCGGTTTGTTATCGCAAAAAAAATAAACAATACCCGAATAACACCCAAAAAAAAGGAAGGTAAGTAACAGAATCTTTTTCACGGAATACGGCGGAAATAGATGGCAAAACAATAGAAAAACCATAGACTAAACTATGACGTGCATCATAGCTCTTTGTGACGAGCATCAATTTTCAGGAAATAGAAATTAAATTATATTTCATAAATAAATACATTGTATTGATTTAAGTAAAATACTTGTCCTACACTAAGAAAAATAATCATATTATAAATGAATATAGCACTTGAAATGCCTTTTACATAATAAAAAGAATAACCCTTTGGATTTCTAAGGCTCAATATTTTTTCAGCCAAAACCCAAAGAGTTATCTAAAATACTTTAGTATATTCAAGACTCAACTACGACAATTACCCTACTTTTAGTGTAATGTCATCCAAGTTTAAAACCCAACTACAAAAAGTCTATTTATTGTGGAGGCAATAACACTTGATCAATAGCATAAATGATACCATTTGCCGCAGGAATAGCACCTAAAATTTTTGCTTTTCCATTTATCATGATTACACCATCCTTTTTAGATATAGTAATATTACTTCCATTTACTTGACCAATAACCTGACCATCTTGAAGCAAATCTTCTTTTAGTACGGCTACCGACACATGGTACTGTAATATATCCTTCAGTTTGTCTTTGTTTTCCGGTTTCATAAGATTTTCAACTGTTCCGGCAGGTAGTTGATCGAAAGCTGCATTGGTCGGGGCAAAAACCGTGAAAGGGCCTGCATTGCTGAGTGCATCTACCAGCTCAGCTTGTTTTACAGCGGCAACTAAGGTAGAATGATCCTTACTACTCATTGCGGCCTGAACAATGTTTCTTTGAGATACATCATCTTGTACACCGGACTGGCCTGAAGGGGCAGAGGTATTAACGGTTTGATCTGTTGATACGGCATCAGATTTCTCATTTGACTGATTGCAGCTAATTAAGGCACATGTGCCTAAAACAGTTACGAAAAGAAATAAACGTTTCATTACTTGGAGTGTTTTGATATGTAAAAGTATTCCGTCAATTTCATGATAAATATGACTAACATCACCAATTACCAATTAGTGACGACTGTCACCCATAAATAGAACTAAAGTCAGTAGAATTCCCTTTTAATGGCTGACATCTGTTGGTAGTTTTGCGAAAAGCAAAGTGAAAAATTATGAATAGGCAAAAAAGATTTTCTGATGCTGAATATGATGCAGTAGAATGTAGTGTATCTCACCAATCTCTTTTTGATTGTCTTACCAAAGATGAAATCAATATGCTGGATGAATTTAAGTCCTGTTTAACCTTTAAAAAATCTCAACAAATTTTTAATGAAGGAAATTATCCGTTAGGAATATACTGTATTGACCGAGGAAAGGTAAAGCTATCGCATAGTGGTGAAGATGGAAAGATGCAAATTGTGCGTTTGGCAACTGCGGGAAATATCATTGGATATCGTGCCTTATTTTGTAACGAAAAATATAATGCTAGTGCCATAGCATTAGATGATACCAGTGTGTGTTTTATTCCCAAAGATGTATTTATGAAAGTGTTGTCTTTAAACACACAATTAGCCCAAAACTTCATCCGATTGTTGGCCACAGATTTAAGAAAGGCAGAAGATCACATGACCGAATTAGCTCAAAGACCCGTGCGGGAAAGGATGGCAAAAGCACTTATTGCGCTAAGAGACCTGTATGGATTAGTGAAAGATGAAACGACTATCAATGTTGCTTTAAGTAGAGAAGAAATTGCTGATATTGTTGGAACCGCCACTGAAACAACTATCAGGCTGCTTGCTGAATTAAAAAATGAAGGAATAATTTCCTTCTCTGGCAAAAAAATTAGTATTGAAAATATGGCTGCTCTCGAAAAAATTGCGCATTGTTATCAGCCTTCCTATCAATATAGCCGATAAACAATGCGCAAAAAGCCCGTATAAACGAGCAGTCACTAAGGTTTAGCTACGTTAAAATAGCCTTTTTGAATATTAATGTAATCGCCGCTTTTGGGAGAGCGTGCCAAGAAATAAAATAGCCCCTTAATGTGCGTATTGTCATTTTCTAAAATTTTCACTTCGCCCAATTGTGCTCCTGTGCTTAGAAAAACAGAATTGTTATCGCTGAAATTGCTCATGTACGATGCAATATTATCAGTGTTCTGATAGAAAATATATACACTCTTTCCGGGCTGTGTATTTTTGTTTAAATAAAAATATACCTGAGATGTATCGCCACCATAGTGCAAACCGGTAAGCATGATATGATCGTTACCAACATTTGCTGATGTTGCTACATCTGCTTTCCATGATTGTCCATTCAGGGTCATAGACATGGGGTCATCCCCGCTCCAATCAAAACTTGTATTCATTCCGCCTGTTGGATTTAGCGGATTCACACTGTTAGAACCGCCATTGGAAGGCGATGCATTATAGTTGCCATTATCGCAACTCATCAAACCAACACCTACCAACAACATAGCAAAAAATAAAGTCCTTTTCATTTAAAAAATTGTCTTTTAGAAAAATGGTTCGCTATTGATATTTTTTTGTTTACTAACGAACAATCGTATAAAGATACCTCACTCAAAAATAATTTCAAAGCAGAGTTTAAGAAATCTTTAAGTGCAGTTCATTCAATTGTTTTTCATCTACCATAGAAGGGGCATCAAGCATCATGTCTCGTCCTGCATTGTTTTTAGGAAATGCTATAAAATCGCGAATGCTCTCTTGCCCGCCCAGCAAGGCACACAGCCTGTCAAATCCAAAAGCAATTCCGCCATGAGGTGGTGCGCCATATTCAAAAGCACCCAAAAGGAAACCGAATTTTTCTTGTGCTTCTATTTTGTCCATTCCCAAAGCTGCAAACATTTGTTCTTGTAATTCACGTTGAAATATACGAATAGAGCCGCCTCCAATTTCAGTGCCATTCAATACAATATCATAAGCATTGGCTTTTATTTCTCCATAGTTATCTGGATTTGCTAACAAGTCAATTTGATCTGGTTTGGGTGATGTAAACGGATGGTGGCGAGCTACCCAACGGTTTTCTTCTTCAGCATATTCAAACAAGGGGAAATCAATAACCCAAAGAGGTTTATATACTTTCGGATCGCGCAACCCAAGCCGCTCTCCCATCTCAAGTCTAAGTTCGCTCATTGCTTTTCGAGTTCGCTCTTCTCTTCCTGCTAACATCAAAATCAAGTCTCCTTGTTTTGCAGCACAAAAATCGGCTATTGAACGTAGTTTTGATTCATCAAAAAACTTATCCACGCTGCTTTTCAGAGTTCCATCAACATTGTTTTTCACAAATAGTAATCCTGTCATTCCAATTTGTGGACGCTTGACCCATTCTGTTAGTTCATCTGTTTGTTTTCGTGTATAATCTGCTGCTTGCGGTACAACAATGGCTAAAATGGTTTCTGCCTCATTAGTTACTTTAAATTCCACTCCATGCAAGGCATTACAATGCACTTGTCCTTTAGATTTCAAGTTGCAAAGCTTCATCCCAAAACGAATATCCGGCTTATCATTTCCGTAATTCCACATGGCATCGTCCCAAGTGATTCTTGGAAAAGCATCGCTAATATCCACACCTTTAATTTCTTTAAAAACATGTTTAAAAAGCCCTTCAAAGGTGTTTAAAATATCTTCCTGTTCTACAAAGCTCATCTCACAGTCAATCTGAGTAAATTCAGGTTGTCGGTCTGCCCGAAGGTCTTCATCCCTAAAGCATTTCACGATCTGATAATACCTATCAAAACCACTGACCATCAACAATTGCTTAAAGGTTTGCGGGCTTTGGGGTAAGGCATAAAATTGACCCTCATTCATACGGGATGGAACTACAAAGTCTCTGGCACCTTCGGGAGTTGATTTTATCAAAAAAGGTGTTTCGATGTCCATGAATCCTTGTTCATCCAAAAAATTTCGCACAGAACGATTTACCCGATAACGTAGTTGCATATTATGTTGAAGGGAAGGGCGGCGAAGGTCTAAATACCGATACTTCATTCGCAACTCATCACCACCATCCGTTTCATCTTCAATGGTAAAGGGTGGTACCGAAG
Source organism: Bacteroidota bacterium (assembly GCA_018267925.1). Lineage (GTDB taxonomy): Bacteria > Bacteroidota > Bacteroidia > Chitinophagales > Chitinophagaceae > JAFIGV01. The sequence goes on from JAFDXO010000121.1 coordinate 46,659, forward strand.
CGGTGTTCATGATAGCAAAATCTTGAACTGCAATCTCAATTTCTCCAGTAGGAATTTTAGGGTTCTTATTGCTTCTTTCTACAACTTTCCCTTTTACTTGCAACACATATTCTCTGCCTAATGGAAAGTTATCTAACTGTTCATTCAAAACCTCGTTAAAAAACAATTGTGTAATTCCATATCGGTCGCGAAGATCAACAAAAGTGATGCTGCCAAATTTGCGAATAGTTTGAACCCAGCCTGCCAGGGTTACTTCTGTGCCTGCATGTTGCAACCTTAGGTCGCCACAGGTATGTGAACGGAACATAAAACTTCTTTAGAAAAAAACGCTGCAAGATAATACAAAGCACATCAGTAAAACTCGACGTTAGCGAAACAGATACGCTTATCTGATACTTTTTAGTTTGAAATTTTATGGTTGTTTGTAAGAAAGCCCCATGTTAAACAACATAAATGCCCATTTATCCGCCTGCTCTTGAATCATCATAGAAGTAGGCTTTCCTGCTCCATGACCGGCTTTGGTTTCAATTCGTATTAATACTGGATTCTCACAGCTTTGAGCTGATTGAAGAGCAGCCGCAAACTTAAAAGAATGAGCTGGCACTACCCTATCATCATGATCGCCGGTCATCACCATTGTTGAAGGATAGCATGTTCCGCTTCGTACATTATGCACCGGTGAATATTTATATAGATATTCAAACATAGCTTTACTATCATCCGCAGTACCATAATCATAAGCCCAACCTGCACCAGCTGTAAATTTATGATAGCGCAACATGTCTAACACACCCACCGCAGGAAAAGCTACACGAAATAATTCAGGGCGCTGGGTTAGGCAAGCACCAACCAACAATCCACCGTTGGAACCACCAGAAATAGCTATAAATTCTCTGGAAGTATAGTGTTGTGCAAAAAGATATTCGGCAGCAGCTATAAAATCATCAAATACATTTTGCTTTTGCATTTTGATGCCCGAATTATGCCAATTATCGCCAAACTCGCCTCCACCACGGATATTTGCGACTGCATAAACACCCCCATTTTCCATAAACACCAAATTGCTGACACTAAAACTGGGGGTGATACTAACACTAAATCCACCATAACCATAAAGCATCAAAGGGTTAGTGCCATTCAATTCCAAACCTTTTTTGTAGGTAATAATCATCGGTATTACAGTACCATCGGTTGAAGGATAGAAAACTTGCTTGCTTTCAAATCTTTCAGGATCAAACTTTACTGTTGGTTTTTTAAATAGGGCAAATTTTCCGGTAGTCGCATCATACTTGAAAATAGTAGTCGGATAGACATAAGAAGTGAAAGAATAATAGATTTCTTTGTCGTTTCTTTTGCCGCTAAAACCGCCGGCAGTGCCAATTCCCGGAAGTTTTACTTCTCTTTCTTTCTTGCCATTCAAATCATATTGAACAACTTGTGAAACAGCATTCTTTAAGTATTGTGCAAATATTTTTCCAGAACAGGTTGTAATAGTTAATGGAAATTCGGTTTGTCCTATTAAGTCTTTCCATTTTTCAGGTTTAGGATCGGCAGCATCAACGGTTACTAACTTTCTGTTTGGGGCATTTCTATTTGTGATAATGTAAAGTTTTCCTTTGTCAGAATAAACAACATCTTGTTCATAATCAAAGCCGGTAGCAATAGGAATGATGGGAGCTTTACCCATAGTTAGGTTTTGAATATACAGTTCATTGCCGTAAGTAGCATTTGCCGCTGAAATAATGAGGAAATTTTGATCTTCTGTTACCGTACCTCCAATATATCGGCGAGGCGTAGTTTCTCCTCCGAATATCAAGTTGTCATCTGCTTGTTTTGTCCCTAATTGGTGATAATATAGTTTGTGAATTTGTGTCTTTTCCGACAGTTCGCTGCCTTTGGGTTTATCATAGCTGCTATAATAAAAACCATCGTTCCCCTTCCAAGACAAACCGCTAAATTTCACGTCGCGCAAAGTGTCATCAATTTGCTTTTTAGAAGTAGTGTTCAGAATAATTACTTTTCTCCAATCACTTCCCCCTTCTGAAATTTGAATAGCGCATAAAGAGCCATCTTTAGAAAACTCAATTCCGGCAAGGGATGTAGTTCCATCAGTTGAAAACTTATTTGGATCAAGAAAGATCTCTGGCACGCCACCTGCCTTTTGCCTGTACAAAATTGATTGATTTTGAAGTCCGTTATTTTTATAGAAATAAGTGAAAACTCCTTCTTTAAACGGGGCTGAATATTTTTCATAATTCCACAAAGCGGTCAAACGATCTCGAATGGCATTACGAAAAGGAATTCGATTTAAATATTCATTGGTAACATTATTCTCAGTCGAAACCCACTCGGCGGTTTCTTTACTTCTGTCGTCTTCAAGCCAACGATAGGGGTCTGCTACTTTGGTGCCAAAAAAGACATCTGTTTGGTCGGATTTTTTAGTAACCGGATATTTGCCGGTAAAGCCACTTTGGGCTTTCATTTCCACATTTGCCATGAGGGATATTAATGCAGTTGTAAAAAGGATTGACTTCATGAAAAATTAATTTGAAAAAGAATGCTAAAGATACGTACAAGAAAAAACTCAAAGCAAAAAACAACCAATCCTAATAATTGTTTTAGAATGATTTTACGAACGCTGTCTTATAAAATTTCTGCAAAATTTACAGCTATTATAACAACTTAAAGCTCAAGCAATACAACCACATAAATTTCAGTTCATTTCGTTCATTCAGCCTCTACATTTTATTTGTAAATTTGCATCCTAATTTTTTTTAAAAATTTATGGAGCGTATTTATTTCGACAACGCCGCAACTACCGCACTCGACCCTCAAGTTCTTCAAGCTATGATGCCCTATCTAACTGAAAAGTTTGGAAACCCATCATCCATTTATTCTTATGGACGAGAAACCAAAATGGCAATAGAAAGTGCTCGAAAAGTAGTAGCTAAATTATTGAATTGTACACCAGGTGAAGTGTTTTTCACCTCTGGTGGAACAGAAAGCAGCAATACGGCAATTCTTGCATCAGTACATGATCTTGGGTGTAAACATATCATCACATCACCTATTGAACATCACGCTACGCTGCATACCGTAGAAAATTTGGCTAAAAAAGAAGACATTCAATTGAGCTATGTAAAATTGAAAAGTGATGGGCATATTGACTTAGTGGATTTAGAAAATTTGCTTAATGAACATGAAAAATCATTAGTTACCTTAATGCACGCCAACAATGAAATTGGCAATCTTTTAAAAATTAAAGCCGTTAGTGACCTCTGTGTGAAATATCAGGCTGTTTTTCATAGTGATATGGTTCAAACTATCGGGCACTACCCTATTGATTTACAAAGTTTTCATGTTGATTTTGTATCGGCAGCCGGACATAAATTTCATGGACCAAAAGGCGTAGGAATGTTGTATGTGAATAACAACATAAAAATCAAGCCTTTGCTACAAGGCGGTTCGCAAGAGCGAAATATGCGTGCCGGAACAGAAAACTTATATGGTATTGTTGGTTTTGCCAAAGCTTTAGAATTAGCCATGCAACAATATGAATCAGACAGAAAACATATTACCGAACTAAAAAGTTACATGTTTCAACAAATTACTGACAAATTCCCCCAAGCTCAATGCAATGGAGATGCACAAGGAAGCAGCCTTTATACCGTGTTAAACGTTTCATTTCCCAAAACAGAAAAAAGTGAAATGTTGCTTTTTAGTCTTGATATGGCGGGTATTTGTGTGAGTGGTGGCAGTGCTTGCAGCAGTGGGGCTAATTCTGTTAGTCATGTCATCAAAGCCATTTACAATGGGGCATCTGAAAACATGGTTCCCATTCGATTTTCCTTTTCTAAAAACAACACTAGAAAAGAAGTGGATTATGTGATTGAAAAATTAAAGGAACTGCTGTAATGATTCTCCCAAATTAGTGCATCCGATCACCACGTGGGGCAAGCATTTCTAATACTTTTTCTTCTATGGACAACCATAGTTTCCAAGCTGAGCGCACTTGTTTTTCAGAAAAATATTGCTCGGCAAGATCAATAAACAAACGATAGTGTCCCGCTTCAGAAACCATGAATTTGTAATAAAACTTTTTCAATGCTTCTTCGGCTAACCCTTCTGAAAGCAATCTAAATCGCTCACAACTTCGTGCTTCTATTAACGCACCAATCATCAACTTGTGCAACAATTTTTCTTCAGCAGGAATTCCTTTGGGTTCATTTTGCAACAAAAGATTTACGTAATCATCCTTTCGTTGGCGACCTAAAGAAAAACCTCGTTTTTTCATTTCTGCCCAAACCATTCTAAAATGCCCCCACTCTTCAGTAACAATTGGCGAAAGCGCATTAACCAATTCGGGCTTGTCCGGATATCGTTGAATCAACGAGATACACTGTGTTGCTGCTTTTTGCTCACAAAAAGCATGATCGGTTAATATTTCCTCTAAAGAGATGGAAGCAAGATCCACCCACCTTGGATCAGTAGGCATTTTCAAGCCCAAAATAGAATTGGTATCTGTACTCATTTAATTCGCAAGTTAAAAATTCTGAGAATTAAAGATTTCATTGGTAATTGTTACTGTTAAACTCGAAAAATTGTTGCTTATTTTTTTCAAACTCATTTCAATCTATTAGGTTAGAAGTGATTCTTTTTACTGACTCTTTCAACCTTGTATTTTTGCATTGTAATGAAGCAAACAACTTTTGGAGAACGGGTAATTGATTTCAACACAAAGCTATCTTATAGTGGTCGGCTTCCTACAAATTTTAGCGTGATGAACCCCTATATTGAAAACCCTGAAACAAAAAAGGTGATGACTGCCTTCTATCATAAATATTATCACGATTTCCGCGAACGAAAATTTATCATCGGCATCAATCCGAGTAGGCATGGAGCGGGCGTTACGGGCGTTCCTTTTACAGACACTAAACGATTAGAACAAGCATGTGGAATTGTTATGAAATCTGCTCACACACATGAAGTGTCTTCCGTATTTATGTACGATATGATAGCACAATTTGGTGGTACAGATGAATTTTACAGGCAGTATTATATTAATTCTCCATTTCCGCTTGCTATCATTCGACATAATGTTTCCGGACAATGGTTGAACGCTAATTATTATGATGACCCAACCTTGTTTGAAATGGTCAAACCATTTATGATTGAATCTTTGAAAAAGCATATTAGTCTTGGCTTAGAAACAGATGTAGTGTATGTATTAGGTCGAAAAAATGCACAGTTTTTAGAAAAAATAAATCTAGAACAAAAGCTGTTTGCCCAAATGCAGGTTTTAGAGCATCCAAGATACATCCAGCAATATAAATTTCATGCTCGACAAGAGTTTATTGATAAATATATCACCGTCTTAACCCAATAGCTATGAAGCTGAACTCAACGCCTACTATTTATACGATAGGTCATTCGACCCATAGTCTGGACCTATTCATTGCTATGCTACAATCCTTTACCATAGAGCTTTTAGCCGACATTAGGAGCTTGCCCGGATCTCGAAAATTCCCTCAATTCGATAAAGAAAACTTAGCTCTTTCTCTACCTCAAGCAGGCATAGAATATGATCACTTAGCAGATCTTGGCGGATTGAGAAAAGCAAAAAAAGACTCTCATAATATGGCTTGGCACAATGCTTCATTTCGAGGTTATGCAGATTATATGGAGACACCTGAATTTTTACTCGGTATTGAACATTTGGAAAGGCTGGCACGGCAAAAGAAAACTGCTATTATGTGCTCAGAAGCTGTTTGGTGGCGTTGTCACCGCTCTATGGTTTCGGACTATTTAAAAAGTAAGGGATGGAATGTACTGCACATTATGAGCGAAGGAAAATCGCAAGAACATAGTTATACGGAACCGGCTAAAATAATTAACGGCAAACTCTCTTATGCTTCATAAGCTCATCCTACATTAGGTCTAACAATTGAAGGCAACCTTCAGGATAGCGAACCTCCTCTAAATACAATCCATGTCCGGGCACACTAAAATCTGCTTGAGTGCAATCATGTGCATCAACTATGGATTGAAATTGGCTGACAGATATTTTTCCTCTTCCAACTTGTAATTGAGTACCTACCAAACCACGCACCATTCCACGTAAAAACCGATTTGCTCGCACTACATAATGAAGTTGATCGTCAACTTGCTCCCAAAAGCTTTCAAAAATTTGGCAAATGAAAGTTTTAGATTGTGTGTTTCTTTTTGAAAAACTCTCAAAATATGTCTGGGAGCGGATTATAGCTGCTGTCTGACACAATAAATCTGCTTGGAGCGAATAGGGAAAATAGTAGCCTCGATGCAGATAAAAGGGATTTTTTTGAGTGTAAATTTTATACCTATAAGAGCGAGAAACGGCATCAAATCGAGCATTCAACATTGTTTCCGAACAACTGAAAATATTTTTTACCGAAACAGCAGGGGGAAGAATCGCATTGATCTTGTAATGAAAATGAGGATATAAAGTATCTTCCCAATCGAAGTGATAAAAATTACTTAAAGCGTGAACACCTTCATCAGTTCGACTAGCACCAAAACTCAAGACCGGCTTTCTAAGCAGTATGGACAATGCCGTATTGATGTAATGTTGAACAGTAGGCAAATTCCCTTGTAATTGAGAGCCATGAAATTGTGTACCGTCATACACTACTTCCAAAAAATATCGCTTTAACATGAGATGCAAAAATAAGTAAGCCATTTGCTGCACCTATCAAAAACTGTAAAAAAACAAACAGTCTATATGGGACGAGAAAGGTTTCTCTATCTTTGACGGTCTATGAGGAACATCAAGATAATTGAAGTTAAATCAGAAATAGGAGCCGGTACACGAGGAGCCAGCTTAGGAATTGATGCCATACAAATAGCTGCATTAGATTTTATGAGTAGCTTTTTCGTAAACTTCCCAGTTGAACGGGTAGAAACCGAAAATCAATTACTTTATGAACCGGTACAATCTCCCTATGCCAAAAGAATTCATGGTGTATTGACGATGTATGAACGGGTAGCAAAAAGCGTTTCAGAAACTTTACGTTCCGGTTTATTTCCATTGGTTCTTGCCGGCGATCATAGCACAGCAGGGGGTACTATAGCAGGCGTTAGAATGGCTCGCCCGCAAAACCGATTAGGTGTTGTATGGATTGATGCTCATGCCGATCTCCATTCACCCTACACAACCCCTTCGGGTAATATGCACGGAATGCCTCTTGCAACTGCGTTAGCAGAAGATAATAAAGACCATCAAGTACACAGCCCCGATGAAAAAACTATTGCATTGTGGGAAAAACTAAAAAGTATTGGTGATCTTTCCCCTAAAATTCATCCCGAAGACATTGTATTCATTGCCTTGCGCGATTTTGAAAAAGAAGAAGAAGCCATCATCAAAAAATACAACATCAAGGTAATTCCAGTTCAGGAGGTACGTCGCAAAGGAGTAGAAAATGTGGTTCGACAAACACTTATGCACCTCAGCAATTGCGATGATATTTATGTTTCCTTCGATGTTGATTGCTTAGACAGCTCTATTTCTCGTGGCACCGGAACGCCTGTCAGCAACGGTTTACGAGAAAGAGAAGCAGAAGATATGCTTGCCTCGCTCATGCAAAACCACAAAATCTGTTGTTTTGAAATCACAGAAGTAAATCCAACTTTAGACAAAGAAAATATGATGGCAGAAATAGCCTTCAATATCTTGCAACGAAGCGTCAATTTACTGTTGATGAATTAGCCCTTTACAACTACTTAACATTTTGATCACTAAAAGAAAATAGGTACACCAATTTCAACGTAAACCAACTGTTGAATTGATTTCCATTTCCTAAGCCAACGGGTATCTGATACCAATTGCGAATCGGACGAAATGATTGTTGATAGCGCAAGTTGAGACTCCATTTTTTGTAAAACTGAAAGCTTCCTCCCACTACAAAAGCCCAATCTTCATTCTGAAAAGCAAATTTGGAAGAGTCAAGATTATAAGGTTGGTCAGAATATAAATCTTCCCTGCTTTTGATGAGTCGCGAATAGGAAAATCCGGCTCCTACATTCCATTTGGGTTTGTATTGAACAATCAATTGAATAGGCACTTCAAAATAATTGAGATCAACGTAATATTTTTCAAACATTGCTCCTACATACTGACTATTGATTTGACGAACACCCCGACAACCCCTTTGTGAATACAATAACTCTAAATTCCCATGAAGAATAGAAAAAAGACGAACATCTACAATTGGACCAACATTCCAGCCTACCTTATGAAATCCACTATAAGCATCACCTATCAATTGGGATACATTTCCTCCTATCGTTATACCACCAGAAAAAATTGAACCAGATTGATCTTCCTCTTGAGCTTTAGCAAACAATGAAAAGATCACCAATATCGTAGAAAAACAAAATCGAAAATTCCAATTAACTCGAGGAAACATTTGCCAAAAGTCGTAATTAACCTACTTTTAGTCAAGTTAATTATCATTTTCTAAAAAAAAATTTAGAGTTTAGATTGAGATAATAAAACAAACGATTTTTTCACCCTTACATGTCATTTTTAAACCTTACTTTGAGTAAACAACAACCTTCTCGTTTATGGACAACTTCCCATTCATTGAGTTCATATTATATGTAAACGATCAAGAAAAAAGTACAGATTTTTATTCAAAATTATTTAGAAAATGTCCAAGCCTATATGTTCCGGGAATGACAGAGTTTACTTTGGCTGAAAATTGTAAATTAGGATTAATGCCCAATAAGGGAATAGCAAAAATACTTTCCCATAAAACACCCCACCCTGACTTAGGTGGCGGTATTCCAAGATGCGAATTGTATTTTTATGTGCAAGACATTAATCAAGAATTTGAACATGCAAAATGTATTGGTGCAAATTTAATCAGTTCAATTGCTGATAGAGATTGGGGAGACAAAGTTTGTTATTTTTCAGATTTAGATGGGCATATCATTGCATTTGCTCAAAAAAGCAGCTAATGATTTACCATAAATTTGTTTTAACAAACATGTTCTAACATAATTTTCAGCCACACAAAGTATTTAAATATTAAAAAAATACTTCAACATGTGCAACTATGAACAATATGTAGTTTTACACCAAATATATAACCAAAACTTATACCTCATTATCATTTTGCAATTCATATAATTTGTACACTATTCAATTCGACATTGAATCTACTGCCACTGCCAAATTCACTTTCAACAGTAATACTACCTCCTTGTGCTTCTATAAACTCTTTGCTGATGCTTAAACCTAATCCCGTTCCTTCTTTTTTAATACCCGGAACTCGGAAATAACGATCAAAAATTTTATCCAAATATTCCGGAGCAATGCCTTGTCCACTGTCAATGACAGATATTCTTACTTTCTCATTGCTTTCAATAGCTTGAATGGTTATTATTGAATTTTCGTGAGAATAACGAATGGCATTGGTTAACAAATTTGTAATAACCCATGCCGTTTTCTCCTTATCTGCCATTGCTTTTGGCAAGTTTTCAGCAATTTTTAAAACCACTCTTATTTGTTTTTGTTCTGCCGTTTGTTTGACTGTATTTAAAGCATAATTAATAATTTCAGCAGTATCTGAAGGTTGCAATTCAAGGTGAATGGAACCACTTTCTACTTGGGTCATATTCAGTAACTCTCCGGTAAATTTCAGCAAACGATTGGTGTCCTCTTTAATACTATTAACCAATTCCTTTTGCTCCGCATTCATAGTGCCTATTTGCTCATTTTCCAGAAGTTGTAAACTCATTTTTATGGAAGCAATAGGCGTTTTAAATTCATGTGATACAGTACCAATAAAATTTGTTTTGGCTAAATCTAATTCTTTGTAGGTCGTGACATTTCGCAATAATATTACATCGCCAATATGTTTTTCCATATCCTCTCCGGTTGGTGTAATTTTTATGGGTATAATTTCTTTTTCAAAAAAACTTTCTTTGTTGTTTGCAAATATTTTTAACGGTTGTTTTTTTTCATCGCGCAATGGATTAGGTTTAAATAAATCTTGAATGAGTGAGCGAATTAAATCGTTATACATCGCAATATCCTGTACAGGTTTTCCTATTACTTCTTCGCCTTTCAGCCCAGATATTTTCAGTGCTTCATTATTAATAAATAGAATGTTTTTTGTTTCATCTAAACCAATTACCGGTTCACTCATATTATTAATGAGGGTTTCAATTCGTTTTTTTGACATCAATAATTTTTCCAAATTACTACTGGTGTATTCTTGTAGTTTTTGTGCCATCGTATTGAATGATTTTGCCAAATCGCCAAATTCACTGCTACTTTCAAAATGTACTCGTTCCGAATAGTTTTTATTGGCTATTTGCTTGATACTATTCGTGAGTTCGCTGATAGGATTGGCAATATTAGAAGGTAAATTAACCAATAATGTAAAGGCAATTAGAAAACAAAATGTACCTACTACGGAAATGATGATGATGGAGTTTTTTGCTGTTTCTTCCGCCACTGCACTTTTCCTCTGAATGGCTTGCATATTTAACAACATCACATCTGTAATATCCTTTCTTATATTTTGGATTAATGCACTATCATTGGTGTTTTTTTGTAATAGATTAAAGTTGTGCTCTATATTGTTGGCTAATTCTTTTTCACCCACCTCTGTTATTGTATTTTTTTCCTTTTCAATGTATTTTAAAAATCGTTTATTTTCAATATCTCTTGAAATGTCGTTGTTTAATGCAATCAACATTTCTCTACTATAGGAAACGGAATTGTAATTGTCTTTGATGATGTTTTTAGCATCTACCGATAAGCGATTGATGTAGATGGCACTAATCGTTGTCAAAGTTGCTATCATTACGAATAGTAATCCAACGGCTAAGGTTAGTTTGAATTTAATTTTCATTTTATTGTTTTTTTCTTACCACTTAGAGATATTAGGAAACATAGGTTTTTCTATGTGGCTTATATTTCTATGTGTTTGTATTCATTTACCACATAGGAACAATAGGAAACATAAAATTTTCTATGTGCGCTATATTTCTATGTGTTTGTATTCATTTACCACATAGGAAAAATAGGAAACATAAAATTTTCTATGTGGCTTATATTTCTATGTGGTTGTATTCATTTATCACATAGGAACAATAGGAAACATAAAACTTTCTATGTGGCTTATATTTCTATGTGGTTGTATTCATTTATCACATAGGAAAAATAGGAAACATAAAATTTTCTATGTTGCTTATATTTCTATGTGGTTGTATTCATTTATCACATAGGAAAAATAGGAAACATAAAATTTTCTATGTATCTTATATTTCTATGTGGTTGTATTCATTTATCACATAGGAAAAATAGGAAACATAAAATTTTCTATGTGTCTTATATTTCTATGTGGTTGTATTCATTTATCACATAGGAACAATAGGATACATAGCTATATAGTTTATTATACACTAATGTTCGGGTAAATTTCTGAATAGTTCATTGACATAAGTTTTTTGCCCTTCTTTAAAAAGATGGGTAACATTAAAATTGATTAGAATTCCTTTGGGCACTTTCAAAAGCTTCATATACGATATAAGTTGTGCTTCGTGAATGGGTAAAACTTCTTGAACCGCTTTCAATTCAACAACAATAGAATTTTCAACGAAAAAATCACAACGAAGTTGAGCATCAAATTCCAAATTCTTGTATTCGATAGGCACTACCAATTCCGATTGAAAGTAGATTCCTCTTAGGTTTAATTCATAATATAGGCAACGATGATACACGCTTTCTAATAATCCAGGTCCCAATTCTTTGTGAACTTCTATTGCCGCTCCAATGATTTCATAAGTTAAATCGTTAAGATACTTTTTTGTTAAATTATTACTCATAGTTCATTTGTTTTTTAATTTATTTTACTTACCACATAGACACAGTATATAACATTGATTTTTCTATATGTTTTGTGTTCCTATGTCATTTTATTTATACCACATAGGCTCATTAGGTAACATAGATCTTTTATATGTTTTCTATTTTCTTGTGATGTTCTATTTTTTAACTTAAAACGACTACATCAATTTTATTTTCAGATAGTTTATTCAATAATTCACTAAACACATTAGTGGCCAAAATAATTTGTAGCAAACTTAATTTCGGCTTTCCGATACAGACCGTTGTAATTTGTTTTTCTTCGCATTGCTCAATGATAGTTGTAGCTACTTTATTATTTTCTACCCGAAGAATTTCAGCGCCCAATTCTGTGGCTAATTTAAAGTTATTTATTAAATACCGTTGTTTATCTAAAGCGATTTTATCCGGTGCTTCTTTGGGCGTTTGTACATACAATACAAACCATTTGGCATTGTAATAACTTGCAAGACGGGCTGTTTTTCTGATTACATTTTTAGCAGTTTTTTCATTACTGCTGATACAAGCCAAAAATCGCTCCCGCTTGTTGTTTTTATTTACAACAATCTCACTTTCTACTTGCCGCACCACTTGCGAGGTTACTTCTTTCAATGCTAATTCTCTTAATTGCAAAATGTGTTCGCTCTTAAAAAAATTAGTTAAAGCTGCCTGAATTTTACTTTGGTCATATATCTTCCCTTCTTTCAATCGGGTGATGAGTTCATCGGCTGTAAGGTCAATATTAACCACTTCATCAGCAAGCGCTATAACACTGTCGGGCACTCGTTCTTTTACTTCAATTCCAGTAATGTTTTTTACTTCTTCGTTCAGACTTTCAATATGCTGAATGTTTAAAGCGCTAATCACATTGATGCCTGCTTCTAAAATATCCACCACATCTTGCCAGCGTTTTTCATTTTTGCTTCCCTCAATATTGGTGTGAGCTAATTCATCTACAATCACCACTTCGGGGCGAAGATTGATAATGGCTTCCAAGTCCATCTCTTCCAATTCTTTTCCTTTGTAAAATAGATTTCTTCTTGGAATAATGGGTAAACCTTCTAAAAGAGCGTGGGTTTCTGCACGGTTATGTGTTTCTACATAACCAATTTTTACATCAATACCATTTCGTAAAAGCGAATGTGCTTCTTGCAACATACGATAAGTTTTACCTACACCGGCACTCATACCGATGTAGATTTTAAACTTCCCTCGTCTTGACTTTTTAATCAAATCAAGAAAATGCTGTACTGTTTGCTCTTTATCTTCCATATTAAAATGCAATAGTCAACGCTGTCGTTATAAAAAAGTTGTTGTTATTTGGTTTATTATTTAACGTAAATATTTTCTCTTTTGAAGAAAATCCTCTTCCCTCAATTCTCCACACCACATTTTCTCTAATGCTATAATCAAAGTTTACCGAATAGCCCCATGTCTGAAAACCATTAGGATTTCCTGTTGCTAAGATTACCTCATTTTTGTCATTAAAGTACTCTCCTCTAAATGCCAAATTTATTTTGTCTGTTGGCGAAATTTTCGCAATTACAACCGGAGTAAACCACACATTATATTGACTACTTCCTTTTGCTTTTTGTTCTGCACCAATATCAAAGCCAGTGGTAAGGGCAAACTTATTTGAAATTTGAAATATCCCATACAAGTTGTGGAAATAACGCATTTGTCGGGTGCTGTCCGGTTTATCACTTCCAATAAAAGAACTGCTATTTAAAGTTATTTTAGAGTTGGGTTTGTAAATTAATTGATGCCCAAATGCAGGCAGATGATTGCCATTGATGCGCTGAATGCGTTGCCAACCATTTAATACTAATGCACTCAATGTCCATTTATCATCATTAGTCGTATAGGTCATTTTTACACCTGTTTCAAAATAAGGTGAATTTTCTGCATAGATACCACGAGTAACCGTCCAATTGTCTTTTCCAACGGCACTTTCAAAGCCAATATGCGAAGGCATAATTCCTGCATCAACCCAAAGATTTTTCTTTTTTGAAATCTTCACCCCAGCATTGGCTTCGTATAAATTTTTCAATACCCCTGGCTCAGCAGCATAATTAGCATTCATATAAGTGCCAGCAGCTAGTGCTAAATTGGCTCTAACATTTTCAGTTTGATAAGCCACTTTCAGAAAAGCTAAATTGATATTGATTTCATTGTGTCGTTGGTGCGAGTAATTAAATCCTACACGATTGTGATCGTTAGGATTACCAAAATCGTAGGAATAATATGGCTCAATATATCCTGAAATACTAAAATCTTTCAGTTTATCTGTTCTTATTTCTTGTTTGTTATTCAGGCTATCCAACAATTCTTTTTTTACTTGTTGAACAATTGCTTTTTTATCTTCTTCTGATATTGCTGTTTGTGCAAATGAGTTCATAGACATCATCGCAACAATTATTGTAATTATATTTTTCATTTTTCTATTTTATTTTGTAAGTAGTGAATGGTAAGTGGTAAGTGGTTTTGTTACGCTATATACTTTCTCCATTAACTATTAACTATTCACCATTCACTATTCACCATTCACTATTCACTATTCACTATTCGCCATTCACCATTCACTTCACATTATCCAACGCCAAATTCAATTTCAATACATTAATCTTTTCAGGACCAAACAAACCCCATAACGAGCTTTCAGTATTTTGTTTGATTAATTCCAAAAGTTTTTCTTCTGATATACCTCTGATTTTAGCAATTCGTTTTACTTGAATTTTTGCTCCTTGAATAGAAATATTTGGATCTAATCCGCTACCACTTGCCGTAATTAAATCAACCGGTATTTCAGATTTTTTCGCTTCGGGATTATGGACTAAAAAGGTGTCAATCCTCGCTTGGACTTGTTGCAAATATTCCTTGTTGGATGCCGCTTTGTTACTTGCGCCACTTCCTGCTGCGTTGTAATCTACTGCTGAGGGGCGTGACCAAAAGTATTTGTCCTCGGTGAATTTTTGACCCACATTGGAATAATATTTCTTGCCATTCAATTCAATGGTTTGTCCTTTACCCGAACCTTTTGTAAATTGAGCCATAGCCCAAACAATAGCAGGATAAATAACACATAGCAAAACAAGACTTAATACTGTTAACTTGATTGCCGGTAAAATATGTTTTTTCATTTTCGTTGATTATTTTATTAATTTTGTAAGATTGATTGTAATTGTTAATTAGTTATGGATGCATTATTTAAAATAAAAGCCTCGGAGTTTAACGAAACTCTTTTTGAGAAAATTAAAGCATTGATAAAAGGTAAGGATACTGAAATCACTATTGCTGTGACTGAGCGTCCCCACTCATCTTTTGTGAATGAAGACCAGGCAGCGTATGAAGCCAGAATAAAAAAAGCAGAAGAAGATATCAAAGCAGGATTAGGAACCAGTTTTTCAATGGAAGAACTAAAATCTTTTATTGAAAAATAAGTGCAGTGTCTGCTATGAAAACCATTGTCTTTGCCCCTGAAGCCATTCATCAAATGCAGCAATTCAAATCGGGGAATCAAAAATTGGTTTTTAAGATTTTTGAATTGATTGAAAATATTCAACAAACTCCTTTTTCCGGCATTGGCAAACCCGAAGCACTCAAAGGAAATTTGTCCGGGTTTTGGTCGCGAAGAATTAACCACGAACACCGACTCGTTTATCAAATCTCTAACGAACACATCTATATTTATTCTTGTATGGGTCATTATTCTGAATGATTTATTTTTTCCGATTTACATTACAATACTTACAAGAATGTCTATCAATTTGATACCTATAAAAGGTAGAATAACTCCTCCCAATCCATAAATAAAGAGGTTTCTGCGCAACAAAGCACTTGCTCCAATTGGTTTGTAAGCCACGCCTTTTAACGCTAATGGAATGAGTAACGGAATGATAATCGCATTGAAAATAACGGCAGATAAAATAGCACTCTCTGGCGAATGTAATTTCATAATATTTAGTCCTTGCAAAGCAGGAATAGCTGTAATAAACAAAGCAGGAATTATTGCAAAATATTTCGCCACATCGTTGGCAATACTGAAAGTTGTCAAAGTACCCCGTGTCATTAAAAGTTGTTTCCCAATTTCTACCACCTCAATCAATTTGGTAGGGTCATTGTCCAAATCCACCATATTTCCTGCTTCCTTAGCCGCTTGCGTTCCGCTGTTCATTGCCACACCAACATCTGCTTGAGCTAATGCCGGAGCATCATTTGTTCCATCACCCATCATCGCTACCAATCGTCCATCTGCCTGTTCCTTGCGGATATAATTCATTTTATCTTCAGGCTTTGCTTCAGCAATAAAATCATCAACACCTGCTTTTTCAGCAATAAATTTTGCAGTCAAAGGATTATCACCAGTTACCATCACTGTTTTAATTCCCATTTTACGAAGACGATCAAATCGTTCTTGTATTCCCGGTTTGATGATATCTTGAAGTTCTACAACACCAAGAGCAACCTCGTTTTCAGACACCACTAATGGTGTTCCTCCGTTGCTGGATATTTCCTTAACTTTTTCGGCAATTTCAATAGGAAATTTATTGCCTGCTCTTTCTACTATATTTTTAATCGCATCAGTTGCTCCTTTCCTAATTCTTGAGTTTCCAAGATCAATACCCGAGCATCTTGTTTCTGCTGTGAATTGAATGAATTTTGGATTTTCAATTTTATAGGTTAACGGATTTACATTTGCCAACTCTATAATAGATTTCCCTTCGGGTGTTTCGTCTGCCATAGAACTTAAAACCACAGCTTTTGTAAACGCCTTTTCATCTATACCATTCGCTGGATAAAAATGAGTTGCTTTTCTGTTTCCTATAGTAATGGTTCCAGTTTTATCCAATAATAAAACATCTACATCGCCAGCAGTCTCAACCGCTTTACCACTTTTGGTAATCACATTGGCACGCAAAGCTCTATCCATTCCTGCAATACCAATAGCAGATAACAAACCGCCAATGGTAGTTGGAATTAAACAAACAAAAAGAGAAATAAATGCTGCGATTGTTATTGGTGTTTGAGCGTAATCGGCAAACGGTTTTAGCGTAATAGTTACAATGATAAAAACCAAGGTAAATCCTGCCAATAAAATAGTTAATGCAATTTCATTTGGTGTTTTTTGACGAGATGCACCTTCCACTAAGGCAATCATTTTATCCAAAAAACTTTCACCCGGCTGGGTGGTGACCAACACTTTTATTTTATCGGATAGCACTTTTGTTCCGCCTGTAATAGAGCTTTTGTCGCCACCAGCTTCACGAATCACAGGAGCACTTTCGCCCGTAATTGCACTTTCATCAATAGTTGCTAAGCCTTCAATAATTTCACCATCAGTAGGTATAACATCACCTGCTTCGCAAAAGAAAACATCTCCTTTTTTTAGTTGTGATGAGTTGATGATTGTGTATTCTTGTGAATGGTGAATGGTGAGTGGTGAATGGTGTAAATCAGAACCAGTATTTTTTTTACCATTTACCATTCCCAATTCACCATTTACTATTTTCGCAGGCGTTTCTTCTCTAGTTTTTCTTAAACTATCCGCTTGTGCTTTACCTCTTGCTTCTGCAATAGCTTCTGCGAAGTTGGCAAAGAGAACTGTTAGAAATAGAATGGTGGTAACGACTAAATTGTAAATAGATTCTGGTAAATGGTGAGTAGTAAATGGTGAATGGTCTGTACCTACGCCTTGAAAAAAGGAGTTAATAGTTACCACGAGCATTACTGCTGTACAGATTTCTACACAAAACATTATTGGGTTTTTTATCATAACTTTTGGGTTAAGTTTGATAAAAGATTGTTTGAGACTTGTATTAAAAGTTTCTCTTGTTAGTATTTTATTATCTTTATTCATTATTTTTAATATTTAAGAGCCTGTTTAAGATTTTACCGATTTTTTTTATATAATCTTTAACATTCATCTTTGCTCAATTTTGATGCTCTTTTGAGCCTATTTTCCGTTTCTTATTTTTGATGTAACCCGTTACATCTGCATATATGAACCGAAAAATTCATCTCAAAATAGCTATAAAAATTTTGAGCAATAAAATTTAAACAGACTCTAAATTTATGAGACCGCACTATAA
Source organism: Bacteroidota bacterium (assembly GCA_018267925.1). Taxonomy (GTDB): domain Bacteria; phylum Bacteroidota; class Bacteroidia; order Chitinophagales; family Chitinophagaceae; genus JAFIGV01. The sequence goes on from JAFDXO010000121.1 coordinate 64,641, forward strand.
ACTTGAAGTTTGGCAACGAAGTTTTTCTTTAGTAAAAGAATTATATTTATTAACAGCTAAATTTCCGAGTGATGAACGATTTGGATTGATTTCACAGATAAGGCGAGCAGCAGTTTCAGTTCCTACTAATATCTCTGAAGGTGCAGCAAGGCAAACGCAAAAAGAATTTAACCAGTTTTTGCACATTGCATTAGGCTCATTAACCGAAGTAGAAACCTTATTACTATTGTCAAAAGAATTGTGTTTTTGTGATGAATCATCAGCCCAAAAACTTTTATCCGAAATTGAAACCATAACTAAATTATTATTAGGATTAATAAAATCAATTAAAAACAAACTCTAACTATTTACCATTCACCATTTACCATTCACCATTTACCATTCACCTCATTGAAAAATATTCTGCAATTGGACCCAATGTTAATGCTGGGAAGAATGCCAAAGCTGCGACAATAGCAATCACCACAAAGACCACCAATCCAAAAGTCCCGGTATCAGTTTTTAATGTTCCTGCACTTTCAGGGATATATCTTTTTTCGGCTAGTAAACCTGCAATGGCAACTGGTCCAATTATAGGTAGGAAGCGACCTAACAATAACACAATTCCCGTTGATATATTCCACCAAGGTGTATTGTCGCCTAAGCCTTCAAAACCGCTACCATTGTTGGCTGCGCTGGAAGTGTATTCATACAACATTTCACTAAATCCATGATAATCCGGATTATTTAACCAAGCCCCATAAGTTTCGGGATTATGTGATAGGAGATAGCTAGATAAAGCTGTGCCTACCAATATCAAAAACGGATGTGCTAAAGCAATAATCATTGCTATTTTCATTTCACGGGCTTCAATTTTTTTACCCATAAATTCTGGTGTTCTGCCTACCATCAATCCACTGATAAAAACTGCCAGAATAATGAAGATGAAAAAATTTAAAATTCCAGCACCCACGCCACCATAGAATGAGTTAATCATCATGGCTAACAATTCATTCATACCCGATAGAGGCATATAACTATCGTGCATAGAGTTGATAGACCCTGTAGAAATAACTGTGGTAACAATACTCCAAAAACCAGAAGCTGCTGCACCAATTCGCACTTCTTTTCCCTCCATTGCTCCCAATGAATTATCAATTCCCAAAGCCGAAATAGCAGGATTTCCGTGCATTTCCATGTTGATATTTGGAATAACTAAGAGTAAAAATCCTACTGTCATTACTCCATACATCATCCAGGCAAATTTTCTTCTTCGTATAAAAAAACCAAATGCAAAAACCATTGCCATTGGAATGATAAACTGTCCGAACATCTCAGTCATATTGGTCAGGAATGTTGGGTTTTCTAACGGATGGGAACCATTAGCTCCAAAAAAACCACCACCGTTTGTACCGACATGCTTAATTGGAACGAAAGCAGCAACAGGACCTCTACTTACTTGTACTGTATCTCCTTGTAAATTCGTGATAGTATCTTTACCTTCAAAAGTCATTGGTGTACCTTCAAAAACCAAGATAGCCGCTATTACTATGGATAAAGGAAGTAGAATGCGAGTACAAGATTTTAGAAAGTAATCGTAGAAATTTCCTAACTGTGTGGTACTTTTTTCTCTGAATGCTTTAAAAATAACTACGGCAGCCGCCATTCCTACACCAGCAGTTACGAATTGTAAAAACATCAACCAAATTTGCCCTAAGTAGCTAATACCAGTTTCTCCAGAGTAATGTTGCAAATTACAATTCACTAAAAAGGAAATGGTGGTGTTAAACGCTAAATCAGCTGATTGACTTGGGTTGTTGTCGGGGTTTAGTGGAAGCCAACTCATATTCATCAAGATTGCCATACTAATCAAGAACCAAATAAGATTAATGGTAAGTAGAGCTACCAAATGTTGTTTCCAAGTCATTTCGTTTTTAGGGTCAATACCCGATACTTTGTAAAACAACTTTTCAATAGGATTAAAAACAGGATCGAGCCAAGTGCGGTCGCCTGCATAAACTTTTGCAATGTATTTTCCCAAGGGAATAGATAGAAGAAGCGTTACCCCGAACATTGCGATGATTGCTAGTATTTCTGTGTTCATAATTTTTTAATTAAAATTTCTCTGGTTTTACCAATACATAACTGATGTACCCAAAAACCAAAATGGCAATGATGAATAATGCTGTCATATCTTTTCAAATAAGTTGATTAAATAATAAAAGAATGCAAATAGAGCTACGCCTAAAAGGATAAGAAGTGTTGCTGTCATATTCCGCTTGTGTTTATTTGTTTTTGATATTCATTTTGTAAGTTTTGAGGAAATAAATTCTTAATGGCACAATGGTGTAGTTCCATAAAAGAAGAAACAGAAAAGACATACACATTTGAAATGGCGTTCTGCATTTCTTTATTTCCTTTTTCCATTAAATTGGAAGCAATAGCCAAGCATCGTTTAGCTCTTAGAATGTTTCCGTTAATGATTAATTTTTTAGTAACATCAGCAAATCGTTGTGCTTGCTTGTAGATGTTCTCTGGATTTTTTGACTTCATTTTTGACATATTTAATTGTTTGTGCCAATAAATAGTCAAAAGCTGTTCCAATGAAATTTAAAATCAATCAAACTATTGATAATCAATAGATTTGTGGTTGTTTGATGAATGTGCCAAATAAAAAACCCTTTCATTTTGAAAGGGTAAAGTATAGCGTTTTGAAAGGGTGTTAGGATGTTTTTTTAACCATTAAGAAGTTTAGGGAATTAAGAAAGTATTAAACTACTCTTAATGCCTTAATGGTTTATATTTTTCACCATTAAGAAGTTTAGGAAATTAAGAAAGAACATAACTACTCTTAATGCCTTAATGGTTTTTATTTTTCACCATTAAGAAGTTTAGGGAATTAAGAAAAAAAACTTAACTACTCTTAATGCCTTAATGGTTTTTATTTTTTATTCATCCGGTAATTCTCTGAAGAATTCATTCACAAATGGCTTCAATGTTTTGGTGATATTATCAGTATAAAAGTTAATCAATAAACCTTGAGGCTTCTTAAGTAATTTCATATAAGTTATGATTTGAGCTTCGTGCACAGGAAGGATTTTTTCAACGGCTTTCAACTCTACTACAATCGAATCATTAACCAATAAATCCAATCGTAAATCAACATCCATTTCTAGGTTATCATAAGTAACAGGAATTATTAATTGCTGTTTTACTTGATAGCCTTGTTTTTCTAATTCGTACTTTAAGCATTTTTCATAAACACTTTCTAATAAACCCGCTCCAAGTGTTTTATGTACTTTAATAGCGCAGCCAGTAATTTCGTAACTAAGATTTGTGATTGATTTTTTCGTTACCATATTATATTTATTTTTCACCATAAAGAAGTTTATGAAATTAAGAAAGAACTTAACTGCTCTTAATGCCTTAATGATTTTTATTTTTCACCATTAAGAAGTTTAGGGAATTAAGAAAAAAAACTTAACTACTCTTAATGCCTTAATGGTTTATATTTTTTACCATTAAGAAGTTTAGGGAATTAAGAAAAATAACTTAACTACTCTTAATGCCTTAATGGTTTATATTTTTTACCATTAAGAAGTTTAGGGAATTAAGAAAAAAAACTTAACTACTCTTAATGCCTTAATGGTTTTCTATTATTTCACTATGTTGTAAATATCTAAAACCTCTTTTGCAACTTTTTTGGTGTTAAATTCTAAATCAATTAATTTACCTGTTCGCATATCAAAAACCCAACCGTGTATCTCAATTCTCTTTTCTAAAAGTGCCTGTTGCACATCTCTGGTTTTTACCAAATTGATACATTGCTCCAGCACATTTAGCTCCACTAATCTGTCTGTTCGTTTCTCTAATGATTTAATAGCGTTTAATTCTTTTTTATGTAAACGATATACATCACGGATATAGCCCATCCATGGATTTAGTATGCCTGCATCGGTTGCCGTAATGGCTGTTTTCACACCTCCACACCCATAATGACCGCACACTACAATGTGTTTTACTTTTATGTGGTTAACGGCATAATTGACTACAGATAGTACGTTCAAATCGTTACTCGGTATGACATTGGCAATATTTCTATGAATAAAAACATCTCCGGGCTTTGCATACATTAATGCTTCTGTTGAAACACGGCTATCCGAACAGCCTATAAATAAATATTTAGGTGTTTGCCGTTTTGATAATTTAAAAAAATAATCAGGATCATTTTTTAATTGTTCTTCAATCCACACCTGATTATATTCAAATATTTCTTTGATGTTTTTGTATGCCATTGTAAAATCATTTTTTTATTCTAAACTATATTCTGACAATTTTCTATAAAGTGTAGTAAGTGCAATACCTAATAATTCCGCTGTTTTTGTTTTATTGCCGTTGGTATAATTTAACACTTTTTGAATGTGAATTTTTTCAGCACTTGCCAATTCAAAAGCAGAAAGCATTTTTTCTTTTGAAGTTGTTTTGTTTAGTTGCAAAATCTCAAAAGGTAATGTTTCTTTGGACAGTTCGTTTTCTTCTGTCAATATAATACTTCGTTCAATCACATTTCGCAATTCTCTAATGTTACCTTTCCAATGATGTTGTTTAAGTAAATCAATATATTCTTTTGAAATGGTGGTAATTTTTTTGTTTGTATTACTCGTACATTTTTTAAGAAAGAAATAAGCTAAATCATCAATGTCAGATATTCGTTCACGCAATGGCGGTAGGTGAATTTCAAAAACAGCAATTCTATAAAACAAATCCTCTCTAAAATTCCCGGCATCAATTTCTTTTTTTAAATCTCTATTGGTTGCTGCAATGATGCGAACATTAACTTTGGTAGGCTTGCTGTCGCCTACTTTTAAATATTCGCCAGTTTCCAATACACGCAATAATTTCGCTTGTAAATCCAAAGGCATTTCGCCCAATTCATCTAAGAAAACAGTGCCATTATTAGCTTCTTCAAAAATACCTTTAGTGTCTTTAGTCGCTCCGGTAAAAGAACCTGCTTTGTGTCCAAATAATTCATTCTCCAATAATTCTTTGCTAAAAGCTGAACAATTAACTGCAATGAAATTCTGTTTGTTTCTTGAACTTGCATAATGAATTGCTTGAGCAAAAACTTCTTTTCCTGTTCCGGTTTCACCAGTGAGTAGAACCGATGTATCATTAACAGCTACTTTTTTAGCCAGTTCAATAGCTTTTTGGATTGTTTTTGACTTGCCAATAATCTTATCAAAAGAATGTTTATCATCTAATTGTTTTTCGAGTTGCTGTACTCTTTTTGCTAAGTCAACTTTCTCAATTGCTCGATATAATAACGGAATAATTTTGTTGTTATCATCACCTTTAGTGATATAATCAAAAGCTCCGTTTTTGATGGCTTGAACACCATCAGGTATATTACCATAAGCGGTGAGTAATATTACTTCTAAAGTAGGATACTTTTCTTTAATAATTTTTACTGTATCAACACCATTTCCATCTGGCAATTTTACATCACAAAGCACTACATCTATTAATGTAGTTTCTAGTCTTTTAAATCCGCTTTTAATGTCACCAGCCTGAAAAACCTCAAACCCCTCTAATGTAATGATTTTAGAGAGTAGCGTTCTTAGTTTTTCTTCATCATCTATAATTAAAACGTTGTTCATTTTAAGTGTATAAAACATTTTATTAAATACAAGTAGGATAAGTGAGCAAGAATAACATTTAGAGAATATTGATGCTTTTTTAGTCAAAAATACAATACTTATTGCTTTTCATGTTTAAAGTAAGTATTTCAATGAAAACTTATTAACCCTTATATTTCATAACATTGCATTGCCGTAAAAAATATTTTGCATTTTCTATTACAAAACACTACCGTCCGATAAAACCGATAGTTAATGCAAAAAGATGTTTAACTACCTGAATATCAGGTGGTAGATTTTTGTTGAGAGTGGTTTTTAAAAAGTAAGCCCTCTATCCAGAGGGACAAAAAAG
>JAFDXO010000122.1 GCA_018267925.1 Bacteroidota bacterium
ACGCTTCGCTTAATTTACGCAGCCACTTTATAAACTCAAAATTCTGCTTATCTTCAAGTCCGGCTCCAGGCGGACGGGTTCAAAGGCCCGTACTGCTACAAGCCTTAACCGTTGTACGTCACCCTGTGGCGACACTCTACGAAAATTTAAACTATACTGCATGACACTTCATAAATTGCCGACACACAAATTGCAGCACATTTGCAGGCACACAAAACCATTCGCACAAAACCCAACCTGCAAAAGAGCTGCAATTTAGCCGACACTCACTTCAGCACTACTATGAGCTATATAAACCCATATGAACTTTTAGGAATTAACTCAACCAATCTATCTGACATAGATAGTAAAACTGTATTAAAAGAGAGGAGAAAGTTAACACAGGAAATAGAGTTAAGCGATACCGACTCAATAATTCATAATGGCATTGAATTGACAAAAGCCGATTGCTTAACAGCAGTTGATGACTTAGATGACAGAAATAAAAGAGAGTTTCATTTTTTCATTTTCCAGAATAAGCCGTTAAACAATTTTTTATCTAAGGGAGACCTCTTGTTTTTTGAGAAATACCAAGTTGAAAGTATTTACAAGCTACCTATGTTTATAAGCTTTATTGCCCCCTATTTTGAGCCAAAATATGATATAGCATTAAGTACAAATTACAAATCTGGTAATAAAGAAAATATCAAGAAAATACTTTCTGTTCAACCCTTAACAGTTTCTTCTTTTAATGAAAGTTGCTATAAAAGCACCTATGAAATATTAAAGGATGCAGATAAAGAAATTAACCTAATAATTAACGAGATTAAGGATGAAAAAAGTCCATACATTCTAAAATCATTTCTGGGTATTGAAACTAAAATAAGGTCTATAGTAAATACGGAATTAATCAACATACTCCCTGGTTACTTTCAAGGTATCAGAAATCAAATTGCAATGAGTATTAGAAACCTTGCAAGAGATATAAACAATGACCCGTATAATTTGATTGAACCTGCATTTAAAGTTAGCTCGATTGCAAATGAAATCGAATCAGATGGATTAACAAAACAAACTGTTTCCAAAGGTTACAGTATAATTAAAGGTCGCTATGAAGATTTACTTCAACAAAATGAAAATCGAAAATATGAACCACATATTGACAAGTGCTATTCATTAATTGATGCAATAGTTGCTAAAAGAGATGAAGTTAATAAAAAAGAAATTTCTGCTTCAATTGTAAACAATTGGGTCAATTCCAATATCAGCATTACCGAACTAAACAACCTTCCGAGTGCAGCATTTCAGGTTAGAAATTTAGTTGCTCTTTCTCTTAAAAGTTTGTCTGTCGCTGTTTGGAATAGCTTGGATGAAATTGATATAGCACTAGATGTTTTGGCGAAAGCTACTTCTCTTAAAGTAAATGAAGATACTAAAGCAGCATTGGTTGAAGCTAAAATTCAATTAGACGAACTAAAAGCCAAAATCCAAAGACAACGATTAGCAAATCTGCAACAAACCACAAAATATCCAACTAAAGAAAAATCAAGCTTTGGCGTTTTACTAGTAATTGGTGTGATTATTTTAATTATTTACTTAATTTCAAATTCAAACAATTCTCATAGTAGTTCAAGTCCATCATACAACGACAATTCAGCCAATTCTTATTCAATTCCACCAGCGTCAGTTGATACAGCTAAATCAGATTTAAATATCACACCTACAAATACAGACACCTATCATCCAGAACCTGTTTATACCAAAATTGCAATGTCCAATGGCAATATTTCTAGTTGTTCAGGTATAGAACCTAAGTATGATAGAAACATAACCACCAAACTTATTATCACAGCAGAATTAACTGATGTTGCCGTTAAACTTTATGATTATAAAACAGATAGATGTATTAGATACGTGTTTGTTAATAATGGAAGCACATACACAGTAAAAAATATTCCTGAAGGAAGATACTATTTAAAAATCGCTTATGGCAATGATTGGGAAGTTAAAGAAGGCAACCCCATTTGTCAAGGGCGTTTTACCACACATGCATCATTTAAAAAAGATTTAAGTGTTTACGATTTTAATAAAACCCACTACGATGATGGACGGGTTTCTATACCATACTATACTTTAAAGCTATATAGAACTTATACTACTAATACTTATGAAGACAACTCTGCCGGTAACTCAATTTCTGAATCAGATTTTAATAATAATTAATTATGGATACAATTAAAATACCCAAACATTTTCCTGTTGTTCTCAATCAAGTATTCGAGATAGAGAACAAACTAAAAAGCATTTCAGAAAATAATTCAATTCAAAGAAATCTTGACAGGATAAAAGACTATTTTGAAAACGAAGCATTGCAGGATGGGCAAGGATTAGTTTATCACAATCCAATAGGACAACCGTATAATGTTACAAGATTAGATTGTGAGGCAACAATTTCAGGAAACGACCATGAAAATCTCGTAATAATCGAGGTTTTGAAACCGATTATCTATTTTAAATATGCTAATACGCAAATGATTGTTCAAAAAGCAATCGTAATCGTTCAATCTCAAAACTCAAAATAACATTAAACATGGAAAATAGAATAAACTTTGGTATAGACTTAGGTACAACAAATTCTGCAATTGCGAAATTTGTAAAGGGAAATGTTGAAGTCTTTACTGACCCAAAAGCAACTGGTACTTCAACATTGCCATCAGTTGTTTATTACAAGCCTGATAATATAATTGTTGGAAGTAGAGCAAGAACTTTTTTAGCAAGAGATGCAATGAATGTATTTAGCACTTTCAAAAGAAAAATGGGCACTACTGAAAGTTTTAAAGTTGAAAGCCTAAATCAATCTAAAACACCAGTTGAATTATCCGCTGAAGTTTTAAAGGAGCTTAAAATGTTTATTCGCACAGGCGAGCAAATTGATGCTGTGGTAATTACTGTACCTGCTTCCTTTGAATTTCCGCAAATAAAAGCAACCCAAGAAGCTGGTTATTTAGCTGGCTTCCGGCAAGTACTAACACTTCAAGAACCAGTAGCAGCCAGTTTAGCTTATGCATATAAGAAAAAAGAAAATGACTTAAAAAGTGGACAATGGCTTGTTTACGATTTAGGAGGAGGCACTTTTGATATTGCATTAATGAAATTACAAGATGGTGAAATAAAAGTCCTCGACCATGAAGGCAATAATTTTTTGGGAGGTATTGAATTTGATGATTTAATAGTCGAAAAATTAATGATTCCCTTTCTTAACAAGAAATATAGATTCAATGATTTAGAATATGAATCAATAAAGAGCAAATCCAACAAAAATAATTCTCTTTATTTTAAACTACTTTACTTGGCAGAACAAGCAAAAATGCAACTTTCTGCTTTAAATTCTACAGAAGTAGAATTAGTTAATATAGTTGATGATGATAAAACAGAAGTTGATACAGTTCTAATAATTACCCGCTCTGAATTTGAAGCTTTAATTAAAGATGAAGTTGATAAAACAATTGAATTAATAAAAAAAATTCTTGTTCGTAAAGGATTAAAGTCATCTGACATTCTTTTTACACTCATGGTTGGGGGGTCAACATATATTCCTTATGTGAGAAAAAGAGTTGAGGAGATTTTACAAATACCCAACAACTGTGATATTGACCCAACTACAGCAATTGCTATAGGTGCCGCTTATTATGCTGGGAGTAAAGACAAAAATTTCACGACTGAAGAAAACAGACTGAACTCACATAGTCTTAAAGTAAGATTTGCGTATCAAAAAAATTCACTTGACGATGAAGAAATGCTTGCTATCAGAATTGATGGTAATGTTGAAGGATTATATTATCAAATAACGAGAGAAGACAAAGGTTTTGACAGTGGTAAAAAGAAATTGACTACAAGAATTTCAGAAGACCTTCCTTTAGTCAAAGAATCGTATAATCTTTTTAAATTTATAATTCTTGATGAACAAAATAATATTGTTGATACAGAAATTGAACTTATTGGTATTGCTCACGGCACTCCAGTTTTTTTGGATGCTCCAATATCCCATGACTTTTGTATTGAAGTAGATAATCTTGAAGGTATAGATGATAGAACTAAACCATTGTTGATATTTCAGAAAGGCTCAATCCCGCCTTTAAAATGGAAAAGACCATTACCACTTAGTAAGTCTTTAATTAAAGGCACAGAAGACAAGCTGATAATAAAAATTTTAGAAGGTCCTCATACCTCTATTGTAGAAGCATTAAATATTGTAGCATATCTTGAAATAACAGGTAAAATGATTGAAAGGGACATATTAAAGGGAACTGAAATTGATATTAAAGTAGAGTTATCAGAAAATAATGAGTTAAAAGCGACTGCTTATTTAGTGATGTCAAATCAGGAGTTCAATGTTCCTGTAGCAATTAAAGATAGAGCAACAATTGTGGGCAGGTTAAAAGATGATGTCAATTCACTCACTAATAAAATTGAAAAGGAAATAAAACAAGCGATTGAAATAGAAGATTACGAAATGGCAAAAAGATTAAATGAATTGAAACCCAAAATTGAAGAATTAGAGATTACTACTAATAAAATCCCAGATGACGACGGTTCTGATAAAAAGTTTCAGGTTGATGATGCTAAACGGAAACTTGCCCACCAGTTTCATGAAATAACAAAGCATAAGCAAATGTCATTATTAAAGGCTAAATATTTTGAAGACAAAGATTGGTGCAAACAAATTGTTGATGAAAATGGAAATGACCATGACCATAAACTTTTCAACGATATCGTAGCAAGAGAGCAGGTATTTCTCATTTCTATAACCCCTATAAAAATCACAGAAGCAATTGATGAATTGATTGATTTAGGAAGTAATATACTTTGGCGTACTCCATCATTTCTTGAAGCAAGATTTAAGAGACTAATAGAAAAGCCACAAATTTTTAACGACCAGGAACAAGCAAAAGTATGGATTGAAGCAGGGCATTTTGCTATTCAGAATAAAAATTATGACAAGTTACGAGAAGTTAATTGGGGCTTAATTTCATTAACGCCAAAACCTCCTAAAGGTAGGGATGATTATGATGATAGAATAATAACTGGAATCAGAGGATAAATATGAAAATCAACATAATCAAAATTATTCTTGCTGTTTTATTTTTTATTTGCGTTGCAAAAATGCCTTATGGCTATTATCAGCTTGTAAGATTTATTGCACTTATTGGCTTTGCTTTATTAGCCTATTTTGCAAATGAAAATGGAAGCAAAATTGAAACAGTAATTTTTATAGCATTAGCAATCTTATTTCAACCGATTATAAAAATTGCATTAGGTAGAAGTTTATGGAATATTATTGATGTAATAGTAGGTGCATATTTAGTGCTTTCCATATTTTTTAAAGCATCAAATAGTAAAAATGGAAGAACGAATTAAAACTACAATTCCTGATTTCGAGGGAGAAAAAAAGGAAGAAGATAAAGATACCGCAAAGTATTTGATGATTATTTTCATTCCTATAATCGCCATTATTATTTTATGTTTTAAGTATCAAACTTTAAGGATTATTAGCTTATGCTTATCTGGATTTGCTATAGGCTATTTATTGTACAAATCTTACAAAGCGAGGGACCATAAGTTTAATAAAGACATAGTAACACAATTGATACTTGTTGTATTAACGGCACTCGGCATTTTTTATAAGTTCTTTGGCGATTTGGTTTTATCTTATTGGGCTGTCGCTTTATCCAGTATGCTACTTATGATTCTTTTGAAAATAGAGAACGAAAAACAGAAAGTCCTTATAACCTATTCTGTATTCTTTGCGGCACTGATTACAGCCATAATTTTAAATTATAGTGACATATCGTTACTTTTTAAAAATCTCAATAATTATTTTTAGCTCATGTGACTTTACCGACGCACCAAGTCAGGCACATTTGCAAGGCACACAAAGCCGACACCCAAAGCAAACCTTGCAAAAGAGCCTGCCTTGTTCCAACGCTTCTGGGACACACCCTAAGTAATTGGACACAGTATGCTGGTGGACACACCCTGACGAAGGGTGAACGTACAACATGGGGTTTGCCAAAATGGGGGCGGACGGAAGCCGTGTTTCAACTTTTGTTTTTCAATTTGGCTTCATATCGGGCAGGACGTTATTAATTTAGCTATGTGCAAATCATCAGCTTTTATTTATAAATTTAGCTTCAGTTAGCCGGGCGGACGGAATTCTATTTCCCCCACTTCGGCAAGCCCTGAACGTTGTACGACACCCTCTACCACAGTTTGCAAGCATCCCAAAAATTCAAAAGACAAAAATCAACAAATTCGCCGTCAGGCACTATTGCAAGGCACACAAAGCCAACACACAAAG
>JAFDXO010000123.1 GCA_018267925.1 Bacteroidota bacterium
CTAACAAGGTATTGGCAAAAGCAGGGCTGACGGAAGTATATCAACATTTGTACTTCTATCAGCTTTTGTGCAATATTTGAGCTGACGTTTTTCAAAGCCCTGCCTTCGCCAATACCCAAACCGTTGTATGTCACCCTATTTGGACACAGCGTTCCAGTTTGACAAGACACAAAACTTTGCCACGCTGCCCAACGCTATTTTTAGCACATTCGCTTTTTTAGCTAACACACAAAGCCCGACAAAAAAGCAAAAGAGCTAAAAATGTCAACGCACAGCCCACCCACCCCGGCAGACGGAATTTTACTCAACATCATCTCAACACATCAACAAAAAATCTTTAATCAACAAGACGACCTTAATCTAACAAACTGCAAAAATTAGTACGTGATGTTAATTCAATTTTGAAAAATGATTGAAGACGATTGCACTCAAAACTCCTGCTGATCTTCCTGCTGCACCAAATGGAATTTCAGCCGTCCCAAGTTTTAAACGCTCATTAGTAATATGACCATAGCTGATATAACAGACAACCAAAATATTTCCATCTGTAAGGCAACATATGCCGTCTTTTGCTTCTGAAGTAGTGCCTGTTTTTGCATACATCGTTCTTCTGGTCTTTAGTATCTCGTTTAGATGAAATGCTGTGCCGCCTGGTAACATTGTATGATGTAGCGCTGCCTTAATTCTGTCTGCATTTTGCGGAGAATAAATTTGTTTGTTTTCTTGTGTAATCATAATGGTGCTGTCCTTATATGGATCGTAATAACTGTTTAATGGAGTTAACCTAATACATCTTCCCTGGTTGAACAAGACTTGATAAGCTTGTGCAATGTTCAGCAGCGTCATGTTTCTTGAACCTAAAGGATAATTTAAAATGTTCACTGTTCTGAGCTTTTCATCGTTCAGGTTCAGATATGGATCGGGTGGAATGTTCATCTGTGCAAACCGATTTTCTATTCTGTTATACAATGCAATTGGTTCAGTGATTAATCGCACATTTACGAATGAGGCATTTCTCGACTGAGCAAGGGCTTCATCTATAGTAAGGTATTTGTACGAGTATGCTCCAAAATCTTTTGGTGTTTTAAGACCGTTCACAGGACCATCATAAAGCCTTATGTCATTTGCACTAAATCCGCTTTCAAGTAATTCAACAGCTACAAAAGGTTTCCCTACACTACCCATATTTCTGCCTGTACCGAAGGTGGTCAGATCAACAATATTATCGCTTCCGTAATGTGCTAAGATTTTTCCTGAATGGACATCAACAACAAGTGCCGCAGAAAATAAACGGCTATCTCCATTTTCCAAATAGCCTTTAAAACGTTCATTGAATTCATTCACTGCTTTGTAAATCTCCTGTTGGTTGGCTACAGAAATAGAGGATTGAAATGTTTTGGCAGTCGTATCTTTTCCAAACTGTTTATTGAAATAATCGTTAGTTGACGTTTTACATATTGGTTTGTATTCGGCGCTGGTAAATCGTAATTCCTGATTTTTCAAGACGTTTAATTCCTTTTTTGTGATGAGGTCTTGCTTAAACCAGTCGGTAGCTTGCTCAATTAAAGTCTTTTTTATAAGCAGCGCTTTTGCGCCTGCCTGTTGATAAGCAATCAAGCTATCACCTGCTTTAAAAAACTTTCCTCTCTTTATCGTTTGTACCAGGTACAACATTTCCAAATTGTTCAACTGTTCAACTGGCAAGCCAAATGTGTTTAATGCTCCCATCGCTATTCCGCTTTGACCTTCACCGCCACCAAAGGCAACTTTGTTAAAGTATTGACCTGCGATCTGCTTTGGCTCTAACTGCAAGGAGAGTTGTAAAGCCGTTATTGCTTCAGCAAATTTTCTTTGTATGTCAACAGGAAAACTTCCGTCAAAGGCAACATTCTTAATTAGAGTGGCATTCAAATTACTTCCTCCACCTGAACCAATAAGTGGACGATAGATCATAGCTGGTGATATACCATGCCATGTTGATGGATTGGGCAACCAACTATTTTGCTGGAAAAAAGACTTGTCTTCCTGTGCCGTTAAGCACTTTACTAAAAAAGGAGGTAATGTGTTATATTCTACAGGAAGTGTGTTGTTATTATCTCCTTTTTTTATGTAGATCGGATAGCCATCTTCATCAACTGCTGAAAGAATATAGTTCTTATCTGGATTATAGTGATATTTTTTTGGTACAACACTTATCAATACGGTGACTAAAATCATAAAGGCAACTGACAGCAAAATTGATTTTGCAAAGCCAATTCCCATATTTCTTATATACTTAAATGCAGGTGGAAGAACATGTGGTATTTCAACTTTCAACTTCTTGCCCCGCAAAATGGAAATACCCAAAAAGAAAAAATAGCCGGACAAGAAAAGCACGGTAAAAGTTATTAACAAGAATAACAGAATAAGTAGTATGAATAGAAATATCTTTGGCAGGTACAACAAAATACCGATAAGCAATATACCAAATACGATAAGTGCAGGCTTTCTATATTTTTTCAACCAAATATCCTGTGCAACAAGTATGCTTTCTATATTTATCCGGTGATAAAAAACAACCGCTCCGATAAAGTTGTAACCCTTTGACAAGAATATTCTCAAAATAAAAAAGAAGAAAAGACAGGAGATTGCACATAAAACCAAAACGCTAAAGTTATTTTGAAGAAATTGAGTTCCCGTAATGAACGGTATATTTAATGATATCCCGATCAGGTAGGTTAGCAATATATTCTTCCATGCTGAAAATAGTATTGAACGTTCAAATGATTTCAGATGTACATATTCCGGCAATGCTTTTTTGTAATCACTGCTTGACAAAAGATGATTGTGTGCAATGGTTAAATAGAAAGTTATTAATGCCAGTTTTGAAATGCCGAGGTAGATAAAATGGGCAAAGGCACTAACAGGAGGAATATCCTGGCTGTAAGCAAGAATGTCCAGGCACATAAAAAGTATGACTGCGGCGAAACTGAAATAAAGAAGGTCGCCTTCACTGTAAATATTTGCTTTGTATTTAGCGTTTACAAACAACATAAAGGCTTTGATGGAATTGTATATCACGAAAACTGCAGCAAATTGTAAAGCCGGTAATAAAACAAAGCCTGCAACGAAGTGTTGAAATGTAAAAGGATTTTGCTCTTTAGATGCAACTGTAAAAACGCTGCGAACCAATCGAAAAAACTCTATGAGATCGTTAGTCATAAAATACGAAGTAAGAACTTGACCGAACTTATAGAACCAATAACTAAACAAAGCGATAGCGATAGTTACGAACCAGGTGGCAAAGTATTCTCCAAAGTCCACGAACGTTTTGCCGAATGATGGAACAACTGTTTTCCTGATAATAAATTTTGAAAAATCCTTTACAAGAAAACGCATGGTTAAGGTGACTAAAGCAAGGCTTGTGATTAATGCAAGGAGTATTATCATAACTTATGTATTTATTGTGTTCAAATTATCCGCAAACTGGATATTGGTTAACTTCAATTGTTTGAGTAGTTCCATCCAATAAGCTTTAACATCACGAATATTTACTTTGACTGGTGACGTACAGGGTTTTAAAATGATAATTACCTTTGGATTAACCCCTTCTTGTTGAAATGTCTTAAACCTGTTTAATACCTCCTGATCAATTAGTTTATTTATTACATCCGGTATTTCGTCTACCGAAGGGATGTGGCGGTACATATTTATGTAATTGTTGAACTCCACGCCGTCAGTAAAAAGCAGTACGTCGCTTTCTGCATCAACATCTGTTTGCAAGATGGCTTTGAGCATGGTATTTACAATGGTTGAAGCGGACGTAACCTCTTTGTCATTTGTAAGCTTTTCGTATTCATTTAGGCGGTTCTTCAGCATGTTCACCAATGGCGAAGGGTCTGCCTGCTGTTCCTGATCTCTGATGCTTTGATTTTTCTGTGAAATAGCAATGCTTTCTGATGTTATATCCAATTGTTCTCTTGAGCCAACAGGTGCGACTGATAGTTTAAAACTCTGGCATTCCTGTATAGTGCCCAGGCCGGTTTTTTGCATAAAGTTTCCGACGTTATCCGTTATGTCCTGACGGATGCTTTGAAACAACTTTTTATCCGAAATATCAATCATCATTATGGTTTCTGTTTTGGTGATGTTTTTACATTCCGATAGTGATGTACAACTATTGGTTAAAACGGTTGCCAGCAAGACTGAACTAATAATTATTTTTTTCATTGTGCTTTTATTTTGTAGTAATGAAGAATATCTGCTTCAGTTTCCCATACAGGATGGATGAAGGTATTTTTCGTAGGATCGTTTGCAAGTGCCTCTTTGTAATCTCTTTTATATTTTGCTAATTCGCCTTTGACATCATTAAGGAGGATTTGACGTGTGCCTGTCAGGTTATCTCTTTCCTGTTTGCAGGCATCTTCTTGCTTTTCTTTTTCCTTTAATGTTGCCAGCATTTCTGTCATTGTTTGAGTAGATGGGTTTTGTGCCTGTTTTTGTTCATAAAGGATTTTCGCTTCCCGCTTCTCACTTTGTGCTATTTCATGGTCGTAATACGCTATCCTTTGTGCGATCTCATCTTCAGTTGCGTTGGCTTTTGCTTGCTCCTGCCCCGGTGACATTTCTTTTTTAGGTTCTTCCTTCTTTGCAAAAGCCATAACTAAAGTGAAGGCGAGAAAGCAAAGCATTCCGGGCAGCCATTCGTTTTGCCTGTATAACTGAACAAATAAGGGAGAATGAATAGCAGGAGTTGTGTTTGCTGTTATCGTACCGATTGTCCATTTACTTGCAACAGATTGTGAATTAACTTCCGGGTATAGCTGGTTAAGTACTAGTGGGGCAAACAACATCGTTGATAGCATCAAAAAGCTGAAAACAAGCAGAGCGGCATAAATGATTTTGTTCTTTTTCATACAGAATGTTTTTGTGATTTTTTGTATAGGTGTGCAGTAAAGTGGATAACAAATAACACGAATGCAAAGGCTACGCTGCGAATAATAATGTTGTCCACTGACCGGTAATAATGCAAGCTGTGATATTGGGTAAGCGTCATGAATACTTCTCCGGCTATCCAGGTGGCTACGCCATTTCTTATTTCTTTCCAGTGCCAGTTTCTTTTCTGTGGAGTTTTTACCGGCTGAGGTGAAACTGTTGAAGCTGCGGCAGGCTGTTTGGGAATATAGCCCCTGGTCATTATCTGCTCAATGTATTCTTTGCGTTGTGCCACCAGTATTTTACGGTGGTCTTTTTCTTCTTCCAGATCGGGAGTGAACATTGCTTTCTCTTTCTCATTGTTACCAATGATTTTGTTCGATGGCTTGTCGAAAGCAAGTATCTCCCTGCGTAAATCCTTTGCCTTTTTATCCTGCTGTTCTATCTGGATATTCAACGTTGTTATTTGCTGATATTTTGATTGATTAAGACGATCAGTCTGACCGGGAGTAAATACAAAAACACTCTGTTCATTTCGATGCGGAACTGCATTCGTTTTTACATCCCGGTAAGCTGCGTTGAAAATGGTTAAGTCTTCCATCGTTATTCTTTTTTATGATTGAATGTTTTTGGGTTCATCGGCTTGATAGGCTTTGGTGATGATAGCTCTTACTTCGGTTGCGATCACATCAAAATCCCTTGTTGTTTGTAGAGGTGGCGACTGCTGTTGTTGGTAACTACCTGTTGCCGGTTTATCTGGATTACTGTTCTCTGCTTCGCCGAAAATTTTGGAATATTTGTCTGTTGTACGCATAGCTATTTGTTTTTACTTCGTTAGTAATTTGGTTGGGAAGTCTTGATATGTCGGAAATAGCTTGTGTGCTTTGTTGCTTATTCGATTAGCACATTGCTCCAGGTCGAAAGCTTCGGCATAAAAGCCAGTAGAACGTTTGGCGTTTGCCAGTTCGATTTTTACTTTCAGCAATGCTTTGTAAAAGGATGGAGCGACGCTCCTTTTATTTTCGCTACGGTTTACCAGCTCAATAGCCAAATCATGAGCTTCTTCAAGAATGGTTACACCTTCAGGCAGGCTGTTATATTTCCAATACTGTTGGAACAAGAACTTAACTTGCAGCTTTAAGCAAAAGAGGCTTCCCCGAACTTGACCGCAACTATCAAACAGTTTTGCCAAAGCAGACAATTGCAAAAAGTCTTTGCGATCAGCTAAGAGTTCGTCTATCTTTCCTTCAATAGCGTCAGCCTCCAAATAAAGCTGACGGATGTCTGAGTAAATTGCATTTTGTGTCATATTCTTTTTATTTCATGAGTTTTAATTCACAAAGAATTTTTCTTAATTCACTAGTAGTATCAACATAAAAATCTGGTGATGCATTTTGCAGAACCTCCTTGCTATCAAATCCCCAAGTGACCGCAATGACCGGGACACCAACATTTTTGCATCGGGTAATATCTATTCTGGTATCTGTCACATATATATAATTATATCGTTCCTTCATTTTTTTTAATAGTTCCTGCTTAGGTGCTGTGTCAAGCCCATATATCTTATGAAAGCAGTCTGAGGAATCACCAAGACCCGTGACAATAGTTTTGAAATATGCGGATGATACAATAATTGGCTTTCTTTCCAGTTCCCAATAAATGTTCATCACATCATCAAACAAATTGGTAGTGTTTGCATGGGCATCCATATATTTTCGGTGGAGTTCTCTTAGAACAATAGTCTGATCAGGTTCAATATTTTTCAACTCAGAATACTTTCCAAAAAACCTCCAGTAATCAGCAAAAGATGAAACATTTGAAGCGTTATCATTTTCGCCTATCAGTTGTAGAACTCTTTTTATGCCCGTAACTGCCGTTGCAGTAGTATCGGCAATAGTACCATCAAAGTCGGTTATTAAAATGTTTGGCGTATTTACTGTATTCTTCATTGTAACCATGCTATTTGACAGCAAGTTGTTCTAATAAAGCAGGAATAGCTTTCCCACTTTATTGCTATTTTTTCCTACTTTTTTTCTTACTTTTTTACTGGTAATTGAAATAGATTTGCATAAATGATATCACCTAAAAAGGTCATATTGAAACCAAAAGAGTTAGAGGACTTCGAAGCCCTTATATTATTTTATTTTGAAAAGAAACACAATACCCTCAGTGCTGGAGCATCTATAATACTTTATGACGATCTGGCTAATGACGCAAACAAATGGCATAAGGAAAAGAATGGACTGGACATTAAACTGACACCGACACTTTTTAGAAATCTTTACAAGAAGTATGAAATGGAGAAACCTAAAAGAGCTTCATTAATAAATCCAGCTAAGGAGTATCTAAATTATTTTAAAATCGAGTGGTTAAATACAGAAAACCCCATCGCTAAGGAAATTGAAAAGAGACTGTGGCAACTTTATAAGACGGATGAAATTGACCAAGGGCTTCTAATTGCTGAAGAATTCTTAAAAGATAATGAACCAACCGTAAAAATTTTAAAATATTTCTTTCGTTTTGAAATGAGGCTAAGCAACTTTGCATCTATTCGAAGCCGAATTGAACAGTATTACAAATATGAACAAAGTGGAGACCTTAAGGATAAATACAAAGCCTTATTCAGAGCAACCATATTTGATTGCGAACTACGAGAAGCTTATGAGTTAATTCCAGATAATAGGGCATTTTACGCCAAGATATGTGAAGCCCAATACTTACTTGAAGAAATTCCCAATCGGTTAACAAATAGCGAATATCATTATTTATTAGGTCGCTTCTTTATGGAGAAATGGTGGGCTAATCAAAGTAATTATAGAACAATTTTACTACAGTCGTTAAGCCAACTAAAAAAAGCCAATCAAGATAATTGGTGGGTCGAATGTTATAAATGTATAGTGCTAAAACTATTGGGCAGAAAAAAGGAGTTTTTATCTCTTGCAGCCCAGCATAAGCAACATATTCTACACGAACAAAGTAATGAGCCGTTGATGGCATCTTTAAAAATTCATTCAGCAACTGCATTTATTATGTTAGATGAGCCAGAAGAATTGAAAAAATTTTTGAAGAAAACTACAAAACCAAAATCATCAACGGATTTTAATAGTAGCCTCCAACATCATATTGATCTAATTTATTACTCTAATAAGGGGAAAAAGAAAATTTATGAAACACTAATAAAAAATTGGGGATAGTGAAAGAAATTCTTACATCGTACCATCATTCATTTGCAGGCGGCTCAAAAAATACCAGCCGACTTTTAAACTATTTATCGGATCAGGGCTACACGATAAATGCATATTTTTTTGAAACCCCTCAGTTTTTCCAGAATCATCAAGATTCTAAAATAAACTCCCACATTTTAAACTCTCACAAAATACAATCTGAGGTAATTCAATCAAGTACCATTAACAACTATGCTCTGTCAAATCAAATCGTACAAAGGTTTGAGCAAAATAGAAACTCATTTTTATTTGCTGCCAACTTATTTCCATACGCAGACCTTATGGTTGATGCTAAAAGCCAGCTTTTAAACAATCATAGCCAAAATCCTCCACTTTTAATTCATCCGGTTGGCAGCGATTGTTGGCAAATTGGCCCTCAGATAAAAGAAAAAGTAAGATGGCTAATTGACAATCCGTTGGTTAATGCTGTTTGTACTTATTCTGATTTGTTTGTTCACGACATCAAAGAGTATTATAAAATAAAGAGAGAGATTTTCATACTTCCGCCTGTATTAGAAAGGGAGAGGTTTTATCCTTTAACCAATGAAGAAAAATTACAAAGACGGAAGGAATTGGGATTTAATGAAAGCGACTTTATAGTAAACCATCATAGCAGTATGCGTCGTATAAAATGTCCGGATGTGGTATTAGATATTGTACAAAAAGCAGCATCATTGATGAAGAAGAAGTGTATTCTGATAATGAGCGGCCCTGTTCCTGTTGACGTATTAACTTCATTAAATATAAGTACAATAGAATATAAGAATCAAGACTCAATATTCAAGTTTGAATCGAATGCAGAAAATTTGAAAATATTCTGGACGGGCATTTTGAGCGACGTTGAATTTCCTTTGCAAATTGCAGACGTTGAAATAAATGCTTCATTGTATGATTCTTTTAATTTGGCATTGATGGAAGCTATGGCTTGTGGCGTTCCCGTAGTTTCATCAAGTGTGGTTGGAATTGCAAAGCATATTGAACTTGCAAAAGGGGGGCATTGTTTTGAAACGGACAAACTCAATTTTGATGATTTGAATAAAGCAATTCAGTTAGATTCATCAAAAGAAAATCTTTTTGATATTGACTTTGCGGTAAGTGCGATTTTAGAAATAGCGAATAAACCTTATGCATCAAAGGAAATGGGTTTAAACGGAGCAAAGTATATGTCCGAGACTTTTAGTTACGAAAATGCTGCTAAAGCATTTCATAAACATATTAATTAATGGAAGAAATTGTAAAATTCAAATTGCCAAAAAATGTCGAAAATATTTCTTTCCAGAGGGCGGAGATATTAAATGAACTATTGGAAAACTTGTACCACGATCAATTGGTTTTAGGTGTGCTATTGGGCGGCTCGATTTCATACAAAGAGAATATTCA
Source organism: Bacteroidota bacterium (assembly GCA_018267925.1). Lineage (GTDB taxonomy): Bacteria > Bacteroidota > Bacteroidia > Chitinophagales > Chitinophagaceae > JAFIGV01. The sequence continues at coordinate 9,519 of JAFDXO010000123.1, forward strand.
GAAATCAGATGTTGACTTATTTTGCCTGATACAAGAGCCTGATTCGTTTGAAAAAAACTTGATCAAAAATAGTTATGATCTAAAAAATCTTGATACAATAATTTATCAAGGAATATTTCCGTGGACTGAAAAACTATACACTATCTATTATAAAAATGACCTTGATATTTCTATTGATGTTTGTGTCATCAGTCCCATGAAACAAGAAAAATTTTTTTGGGAACCGGATGGTTATATTTTATTCGACAAAGCCGGAATAATTGAAAGCTGTAGAAAATTACAAATAAATTCTCCCAACTATACAAGACAACCATTTTTAAAATCGAATCCTTATTCACTGGCAATTGTTACATTAAAAAAAATTGAGAAAAATATATCAAGAGATCATTTATGGAATGCATTGGAGCTTTTAAGTATTCTTAGAAGATATTTAATGCAAATCGTACGGGTAAACATTATCAACGATACGATTTTTTTAGGGCGGCCTGATCGGGACATTGAAGATATTTTGCCAATTGATCTAAACAAGAAGTTTTCAGCAACAACGGCAAAATATGAAAGGTTGGATATTGCATCTAAAGCAATTGCTCTGTGCGAAATGGCTGAGTCTCTTTCAGCTTCTTTAGCTGACACCCAAGAATATGAAATGAAAGAATGGATAATAAAACAATTAAAGCATGAGAGAAATAAACTCTCAAAATACATCTAAATGCACAGTCCAGACTATATAAAACTTATTACTGAAGCTGCTTCACATCTTAAAATTGAGGCATCAAGTTTTTCAGAAAATTGGGCGATTAAACTCTCAAAATCCGGAATAAATAAATTTATCATAGGTTATACATTTCCATTGAATGATTCGGCCTGTTACAAAATTGCCAGGAACAAAAACCTGTGTAGTGAAATATTAAGTCATAATTACATCCCCAATATCCCTCATCATCTTATATTCAGTCCGACAATTTTAAAGAAAAGAAACACTAAAAAAGGAAATTTTGAAATTCTTCAAAAGTTCATTGCCGAAAACGGTTTCCCATTATTGATAAAAAAAAACAACTCCTCTGGTGGTGACGGCGTTTTCTTTATAACCGGTGAACCGGAACTTGAAGATATTATTTCTGCTATTTATCATACAGACAGTACACTTTGCCTTTCACCATATCGGGACAATATCAGGGAGTATAGAAATATTGTATTAAATGGAAAATGTCTGATAACTTATGAAAAAGTTCGACAATTTATTTCAGGAGATGGCAAGAAAACCATTCTGCAATTACTCTCCGACTATAAAAGGGATAAACTACAAGGTGTTTCTAAAGGCGACAGTTTTGTAGATAATTCTTTAATTAAAAGATTGAACGAAGTTCCTGAACAAAATAAAAAGGTTTTTCTTCAATGGAAGCATAACGCCTCCGAAGGAACAAAGTACGAAATAGTAAACAATGAAGAACTGCAAAGACTTTCAGTTAAAGCTGCTGATGCTATTAATGCAAACTTCGTTAGCGTTGATATTGCACACACAAACAAATTTGGTTTTGAAATTATGGAAGTAAATGCCTCTGTTGTTTTGCACCAGTTTGCATCAATCTCTATTGACAATTACTCAAAGGCACTCGAAATCTATAAACTTGCTCTGCAATCTCTTTTCAGTGATTAATAAAATAGCATGAAAGTCCTTCTCTTTGGAAATGTGGGTTCTGGCAAGACTACTTTGATTAGCAAATTAAAAGAGATATTTTCTTTTGAGGTTATTGCTATTGATGATTATAGACGGAAATATGGGGATGGAACAAAAGAGGGAGAAATATTAGCTAAAAAGAATTTCTTACAATCAATAATACTGCACAAAAATCAATTCATCGAATGTATCGGGGTAGGACAACTTGCTGACGATTTATATGAATTGCTCAGCCATACTGATGAAAAGATAGTTTGCTTAACGATCATTGTTCCAAAAGAAGTTTGTAAAACCAGATTGGAAAGCAGAGTTTGGGACATTCCATTTCCCGAACCTCTCGAAAAGGTTTTTATACTTTTAAAAAAAACAGAATTGAGAATTGAAGATGGTTTGATTGAAGAAAAATGGAAAAAATTAAAAAATGTAGCACTCATTTTTAGGAATAATACTTTGCCATGTGATTCGGATATGATTGTGGAAGAAGTCTCAATGATAATCAATGAATCATTGGAAGATTATGAACACATGCTAAAAAGTGAAGTTCAGTCTTATTATGGAAATGAGTACTTAACTTATCAGAAGCAAATTATTGAAAAAAATGATTCGTTCTTGCAAGATCGGTTAATGATTTCGAAATTTATAAAAGGATTAAATGTTACAGGAAACGTTGTAGATATTGGTTCTGGAAATTGCCAGTGGTTTCAGCTATTTGAACCGAACATACATCAATACTTTGCAATTGAAGTAAATACCCAAGCACTATCAGTAGCTCCAAGAAATAAAAAAGTAATCGCCATAAACAGAGATATTTTTGATCCGACCTTCAAAACAGAAGAAATAATCAGAGGCAAAATTGATCTCGTCTTCTTTTCATTTTTTCTTTCTCATTTCAGTGATGCAAGTATTCAAGTTGTTTTTGAAAAGCTACCTAAGGTAGCCTCACTCTTGATTATAGATTCACATTGGGGTGATAAACACGAATTGAAATATCAAACAAAAAATTTGAGAGACGTGAAGCGAGAAATATCTCCTCAAAAACATATTAACTTACCGAAAAGATTTTTTGAGTATTCAGATATTGAGAGCTTAGTAACGTCATTTGGATATTCCATAACAAAATTTGAAAGTGGAAACTACTGGTTTGTTTGTTTAGCGAAAAGATAGTACACCAGCCAACACACCAAGTCAGGCACATGGGCAGGCACACAAATCCACAACACAAAAGCAAACCTGCCCAAGAGCCTGCCTTGTTCCAACGCTTCCGGGACATACCCTGCTTCGGTGGACACATGCTTTAAATTCAAAGCACCAAGACGAAGGGCGAACATACAACAGGGGGTTTTCTGCTATGCTGGCAGACGAACATATCCTCATCTGTTTGCTACTATCAGCTTCAGTCCGGGCACGACATTAAATATTCAGCTTTAGTAATTAACTTCAGCATCAGTAATTCTTATGGGCTTTTGTACCGGGCTTGACGGAACACAGAATATCAGCACAGCAGAAAGCCCTGAACGTTACAGGCAATGCAAAAGGACGACTGCTACAAAATGACATTTATTGACTTTTAAACTTTTACAATAATTTACTACATATAGGAAAATGAGAATTTGGTCAATTCATCCAAAATATTTAGA
>JAFDXO010000124.1 GCA_018267925.1 Bacteroidota bacterium
CACATTTATATTCTACATAAGAATAATTCTTAGCAATCTCTTTCATTTTAATTGACTGCTTTGAGCTGTATGGCGGATTCCCAATCACCACGTCAAAGCCCTTATCAATACCGAACATCCATATAGAAGAAAAGAATGGACTCGGATGGCTGTCGTCAAAAGGATTCCAGTGTTTTATCTTTAGGGCTATTTTTTTCAGTACAGGGTCGTGAGCAGCTTCAATATCGGATACTACTTTGTCCCGCCTCTCAAAGTAATCGCTTTTGAGTTTTTCTTTTTGGCTGCTGGCAAGAGTGGGGTTAAAAAAATTGGCTCGCAAAGTTTCTAAATCTTTCAGGTCTTTTACCAATTTTTGTGTGAACCCTTCGTGCAGTGTGCCTTTACTTTCCTGTATAAAAGCATCAAGCCCTAAATCAATCAAACTGTTTGCACAAACAAATTTAAAATCAAGGTTGGGTAATGGCTTCACGCCAAAGTTGTGTTTGGGGTCGTTGGGTTTGTAATCTTCTTCCAATACCAAACTCAGCCATGCCCTCAACCGTGCTATCTCAATTGCCATTGGCATAATGTCAACCCCGTAAATATTTTGGCTCAGGATGTCTTTCTTTAATTCATAGCTACTTTTTACAGTTCCCAACACTTCATTCAGCTCTACCAACTTGTGCAAAATTCCCATTGGGAAAGCGCCGCTTCCGCAAGCCGGGTCAAGAATTTTTATCTGTTCCAAAAAGTTGAGCAGTAAATTTTTTTCTTCTTTCTTCAAACCCCCTGCATCGGGATTGGAGGCAAATAGTGGTTCAAGAGATTTTTCAATTTTTTCTTTTTCCTCTTGTTTCAGCTCATAGCGTTTGGTTGCTATGGCAAGCTGTTGCGGCTTCTTATTTCCGAAAATATCGCCAACAGGTTCAGGATTGTTGATGTGTTTAGTTCTCTCCTCAATGATGTGCTGCTCCCATTGTGTTTGCAGAAATGCTTTGATGCTTTCATTCACCATGTAGTCCACAATTTCCCGTGGCGTGTAAAATGCTCCGAATGCTTTACGTTGGTTGGCTAATTTTTCGGTTTCCTCGTTTTGGCTTGCCAAAAGATTTTCAAAAATTCGTCCCAGCATTTCTGGGTCAACTGCCACTTGCTGATACTGGCTGCTGCTTTCATCTACTGTGAAATCATAGCTCTCTAAAATTTCTACGAATGGCAAAAGCCATGCATCTAATTTAAGTTTGACAAAGAGTTTATCTTCTTCGCTTTCGTCGAACAAACCACCATTGAGGTAAGGAATTTTTTCAAACAGTTTATTGAGTGTAAGCGGATTTCTGTCCTGCACTTTGGTGTTCAGCGTCTCAAAAAATAATTTCAGCAAAGCATTTTGATAGTAGTTGTCAGTGTTGGCAATGGTGACTTTGCTAATCAGCGAATGCGGAATAATTCCTTTCTCTTTTAAGAACCAACAGAAAATATATCTGCCAATCAAACGAACCGTAAATTGTTTTACCTGATTCTCGGTTGCCGTGCTATGTTGGGTTTTTACAATTCCCAACAGTGCATCAAAGCGTTCTTTAATTTGTTTGTAGAACTCTTTGTTTACTTCTTTAATGTCAAGCGATTTCCAAAGCAGGTCAACTATTTCAGGTTTTGATTTTGTGCCGATACCCTGCCACAACTGAATGATTTTATTGTATTGTGTATTTGTTAAGCGGTTGCGAAACGATACAATTCTTTTCTGCTCACCCTGATTGAAAATTAAAACTAACTTGTCGTAATCAGGTGTGGTTACAAAGTGAATGAAGTAAGGTTGTGCCGGAATAAATGTTGTTCCATTACTTTGAGACGTTAACCCTTTCACGAAAGTTTGATAGCTGCTTAGTCCGGGGTCATTGTCCACCAACTGGTTGATGTATTCTTTCTTCAACTTTTTTAATACAGCAAAGCGGACACGGACATTCTGATTGTCGGCTGAAATTCTATAAAGTTGTGGCTGCACTGTTTGTGGTGCAGGTGCTAAAAAATCTTTCAGCTTTTGTGTTTGTGGTGAAAGTAGTTGCGGTTTATTTCCTGCATTTGGTTCAATATTCATCCATTGCAGCAGGGCAAAAGAAAAGTCAAGAACATTTTCTCTTGTGGGTTGCTCCGCAAGTCGTGAAAGAATTTTATTTATATCGCTAATGGTCATGAAAATATTTGTATGATTTCACTTAATGGTGCTTTCTCTGTTTTTTCTTCGGGCTTGTATTGGTTGGCTAATGAAATAAATTGCTTTATAATTTCATCACCTATGTGTTCTTCTCTGCGGTTCAAGCGGTTTATCAAACGAACCAGCTTTAAATTTTCTTTATTGATGTAAGCGTTTTGCGAATGCAAAACCGAATTGCTCACCTTATCAATTTCCGAAACTGCATAACCATATTCAATCATTTTGTTTATCAAAAATGCAATGGCTGCCTGTTGCGGTTGATTGTATCGCACCTGATGTTCTTCTTCTGAAAACTGGTAGCGTTCAATGAAATCTAAAATGTAAGCTTCGGTTTCAGGTTTGCTTTTGAACTTGTCGGCAAAGCGTTCATTCTGTTCGCTTGTTGCTTTGATAGATAAAAGCCCTTCTGCCGTGGTGAACAATTCACCGATTTTATCTTTGCTGAACGCAACAAAATATCCAGCTTCAAAAGTTGATTCTTCACCTGCTGCCAAATGCGCAAGATGAATAAAATCATCTTCCTCTTTTCGCATTTGTACTTTGCCCCATTTTCCTTTTGGAAGATTTTTAATTTGCTCTTTGTATTCAGAGGTGAAATCTTCGTTGCGGTCAAATGCTCTCAGGTCATCCATAAATAAATCTTCGGCTGCAAGCAACTCAGAAGTTTCAAATATTTTTTGAAACGCTGCCAGGCGTTTCTTTTCATCACGGCTGTAAAGGTCTTCGGTAAAATCCTGTGGTGTCGGGTCTTCATCTAAAATAGATTGGTCTGTTCCAACTGTGTAGCGAATCAAATCTATTTTGGCTTGCAGTTTCCTTACTAATTGCAAGTAATTTTCTAATTGTTCTTCCGGTCTGAAATTGTAAATGAAAATTTCTTCGTGTATAGTTCCCAAACGGTTTATTCTTCCGTTTCGCTGAATCATTCTTACAGGATTCCAATGTAAATCATAATTAACAATCATTCCGCAATCCTGTAAATTTTGCCCTTCCGAAAGTTTGTCAGTGGCAATAAGAAAATCTATTTCTTTTTCTCCGTCTTTTAGTTGGTATTTTTTTGAAACGGGTGCAAAGCGTTTGGCAAAATCTTCTATCTCACCTTTTGAACCCAATGCAAATTCAATGTTCTTTTTCTTCACCAAATACTGTGGGAGATTTTCTTCAAGATATTTCAAGGTATCGGCAAAGTAGGTGAACACTAAAACTTTTCTGTCCTCATTCTGATTCAGGTGTTTTGCTAATTCCTGAATTTTATCATCCTTCTTTAACAGCAAAGAAAGTTGTTGCTTCAAAATACTGATAATGGAAAGGTCTTTCTTGATGTCTGCTTTCAGTTGTGCCACATTGAAAATACCTTCGTCTGCAACGATGGTTACAAATTCCTGTTCACCCTCTTCAAAGGATTCTATGTCAAAATCCAGTTCATCTTCTTCTGCGTTCTGTTCGTTGTAGGCGTCAATGGCTTTGTTCAAAGCAGAGAGATTTTTTACGGAAATGATTTTGTTGAACTTCTCTAATTTGGTTTGAAAGTCTTTTAGTTTTCTTTCGTAACTATCAATTGATTTATTGATGGAGAAAAGAGAAGATTCCAAACGCTTTAAAAATACTGTTCTGAAAATTCCGTAAATACCGATTTGTCTGCTTAGTTCCCGGTTATCGTCTGCATTCAGTTCTAATTCTCCTCGCTTTCTATCGTAATAAGCATGGCGGTAAATGTTGTAGCGATAACATGGAAACCCTAAACTTAATAGCGCTGTATAAATAATCTCAAGTGATGATTGAATTGGTTTTTCTCTTTCGGTATAATGGTCAAACAAGTCAAGCGGATGAGCAAGGTATTCCAACTCTGCCAAACTGTTTATTTCATAATTGAATGCTCTTGTCAACTCTGCGTTTTGCTCTGCACTTTTCAGCAGTTGTGATTTGAATTGATTAGGAACTTCATACTCCAAATTGTCGGGATACGATTTCGGAAACTTTTGCAGGTTGCCGTTTATCTCCAAACCTTCCGGATATTCTTTTTCAATTCCTTGTCTTGTACGCCTTACAATAAAGCGATTGAGAAGGGGAGTAAGTTGCTCTTTGATTTGCTGATAATTGATGAAACCACTTTCACGGATTTGTTTGCGCATATCGGTTTGCAAAAGTTCCAACCGTTCTTTTAGAGTAAAGTATTTTTGCCTGCTGCGGTCATAAAATTTTCCCAACTTAAAAATATCGCCGCCTGAACCCAACATGATTTGATTAGTCAAGTCGGCTAACTGGTTATTGATAGGAGTTGCAGTGAGCATTAATGTTTTTGCATTTTCATTTTCCTGTCTCCACTTAATGAACACATCAAAACGCTGTCCGCCTGATGCTCTCAGGTTGTGGCTTTCATCAAACACAAACAAACCAACGGGAATTGATTGTAAATTTTCACGAACATCTTTAATTCGTTCTGTGTCCTGCAAACTGTATATCTCAGGAATATGTATTACACGGAAATCATCAAATGCCTTTCTCCATTGTGGAATTAGTCCTGCCGGCGCAATTACAATTACACGCTGGTTCATGTTCTGTTTGTAATACTCAATCACTTTAAGTGCTGTGTAGGTTTTTCCTAAACCAACAGAATCAGAAAGCATGGCAACGCCTTGTCGTTCTAATTTCTTTATTAAACTGTTTGCGTTTTGAATTTGAAATTTCAAAAGTTGTGGTTTGCCTGAACTCGGGTCGTCAATGTCAACTCTGTTTTCTTTTTCGTCTAACAAGTCCTGTCCATAGATGCGATACAAGGCATGGATATACATTTCGTATGCACTGAAACAAACTCCTCCATGTTTGCTCAACGCTAAGATTTCTTCTTTGAAAAATCTTGACCAGTCCTCACTATTATTCCAAAGTTCTTCAAACCATGTCCGGTGTGAAGGATGCTGCGTTAAGTTTTTACGAAGAAAATTTACTGTTGCATTATTGTCCTCAAACTGATTGAGTTCAAGATTTCCGAACATTCCCTGCTTAGTGAAATTGGAACTGCCGATAATGCCAACAGCATTTTCCTCATCAGTTCCAAAAATGTAACACTTGGCATGAAGGAAATTTTTTCTGTAAACTTTAATTTGAATTTTGCCTGTATTGTTTTCATTCATGTATTTGCCCAAAAGGTCGGCAACTTTTTGAAAGTCTTCTTTAAGTTGCAAGTCCTCTAAATCTTTCTTCAAATATTTTTCGGGAAAGTCGGGGTCTTGTATTGCGGGTTTTTTAACCTGATATGCTTTGACTGAAGGCTCTTCTCCAAGCAGTAAACGAAACATGACATTTTCTCTTTCAAAAAATTGAGAAAGATCTGCTAGTATTTCAACCATTCCGGGTAAGTCCCAATAGCCTGTCGCAATTGAAATCTGAGAATAAGATTTGTCGTTAATCAATACTTTCAGCACACTGCCAAGCTGATACTCGTTTGAGGAATTGTCAATAAGTTTAATGCCCTTCTTCATTTTTTCAAATTCTTTTTTAATATGTTCAAAGCATCAGATGCTAAATGATTTTCGTCACCGACTGCACTTTCAAGTTTGTCAGCCAGCCAAAGCGTTAAGAGTTCATCCTCCTTAGCTTTCAGAATCTTGGCAATGTCAATTACCTGCTGCTTTGAGGCGTTGCGTTCCCCTCTTTCTATCTTGCTCATTAAAGCGGTGTCCACTTCAAGTTTTGCAGCCACTTGTCGCAAGAGAAGATTTTGCTTCTCTCTAAGTTCTCTGATTTTTTGTCCTAAATGATTTAACACAAATAGAGTATTTAGTTTGACTTGTCAAATTGTGTCAAATGTAGGTAGAAAACTGGAAACAAAAACAAGCTTTGGGTTCGTAGTTGGCTGATGGTTGTTATTCTGCTGATGTATTAAGGTCAAGCCGATAAGAATTTTGTCAGCCGGGGTGGGTGGGCTGTGCTGCTGGGATTTTTAGCTCTTTGCAAGGTTGGCTTTGTGTCTGGTTTTTGTGCGCCTTGCAATGTGCTAAAAATTGCGTGGGGTCGGGCGGCAAAGTCATGCGAACTTGAATGTGATTAGGATGCTGAATAGGGTGACACATAACGTGATCGAGGCTTTGCGCTGGCAGGGGATAGGTTGCTCGTCTGCCCGCTTGGCCGTAATTTCCGCGTAGCGTACGGCCAATATACAAATG
>JAFDXO010000125.1 GCA_018267925.1 Bacteroidota bacterium
CCCCTGCTGCCTGTGGTGGTGTGGCCGCCTATTGGGGGATAAGGTTGGGGCGCAATGATCACCGCCCGTACCGGTAGTGTCCGATGATCTTGAAGCCGAACAGGCAATCCTCCAGCACCTGGCCCGCACCGATGTTGTGTACGATCATGTTGCGCTTCCCGTCACGCGAGCGTTCCCTGGATACGATGCCGATGTGCGTTACCCCTCCGCCGAGGTTCCAGCAGACGATGTCGCCGGGCAAATAGTCCTGGGCATCCGTGGTGATGGGCTTTACCGTTCCGTGCTTGGAGAAGAAGGTCATCATGTTGGGCACACGCCGGTGGTCAATGTTGCTGTCCGGCTTGGTGAGGCCCCATTGCTTGGGGTATTCGGCGAACCGGGCCTTCATGTCCTCATGTACTTCCTGCTGCAGGTCGATGCCGAGTTTGCGGTAGGCGCGGATCACCACGTCCGTACACACGCCGCGGTCGGCGGGCACATCACCATTCGGATAGCCTATGCGGAAGTACGCGGGATCATACCGGACGTGCTGTTGGGTCAATGTGAGCGCGGAATCCGCTAAGCGATCTTGGAAGTTGGCTTGCCCATGGGCCGCAAGCTGAAGAAGCAAGGCAAGAAGGGTGGCAACAAGCGGTTTGCGCATGGCGAGGGAGCTGTGCAAGATCGTATTTCTTGTGGAGTTCCGTATGCGCCCCCAGCCCAGCCGGGCCTGGTTCGGTTTTAATTCGTCCTGCGCGTGCGCCGTGGTAGCGTGGGTGTATTTGTGATGGTGGCCAACGGTTTTGGGCGTTTCGCGGTAGCGATAAGTTAAGAATAAATGCAACAAGAAGGTTTGGTGTCAAAAATATATTCCAAGAATAATCAACCGTTTATTCCAAAAAAAAGCTGTTAGTTGTTGGATTTAAGTCTTACTAAATATCCATTTGAAACCTTGTATTTACCATGTAGTGGAGAACAATCTTCGCCAAAATCCTTTTTATAGGTCAAATCATTTGTGGTTTTTCTTTTTACAATCAAGATGTCTCCTTCCCATTCTATTTCTAATGAACAGCTTGAATCTATGGCATTTTCCGTATTGTCATCATAGCTTTCAGTTCTCAAGTAGGTTCTAATAAAAATACAACTAATGTATTTCAAATCAATAATATAATAAGTTCTTGTTCCTTCGAAATGTCCTCTAGAACCATAACCATACGTTGAATTGTAAGTTACAAACCTGTTATTGTTCGACAAATTAAAAAGACCGAAGCCGTCGTTGTCAATATTGGGTAAATCATATACTAAACAAGTATCTCCATTTTTACAAAATAATGCTTTATGTGAAAACCTTTTTTGATCTATCCAATCCTTAATGAAAAAATTTTCATATTCAAATTCATTATCAACTTGTATTGTATCAATTTGTGCTTTAGCTGAAATTGTATCAATAACAGTAAGGCTGAAAAATTTTAAATCATCCTTATTTTGTGAATAAGTGAAGCTCGAGAATAGAAACATATTGGAAATTAAAGTTGCTTTTGTTATATATTTCATATTTAATTTATTATTCATCGTAATATGTTTTTGGAATTAGCTTTCCTTGTTCATTAATAGGTTTTAATCCAGATTCACTTTCTCCGTTGGTGCCGCATTCCCACGATGCCACATCGCATTCAAAGCCCAATTGCGGATTCGCACTGCTTCATTGGTAAGCATTTTCATCATTGGCTAATCTTGCCCGTAGCGGATTCTCGCGAAGGTAACGTCGCCTTGCTCGAAGAGATCCGGCTTGTTCAGAATGATCGGGCGATTGCTTTGCTGCCGAAAGCGTTCGCTCATGGTGGTGGAGGTAAGGGATTTGGGGAGGATGGCACGAGGGACGCTCGACACCAGACTAGGTGTGTATTTGTGATGGCACCTAACGTTTTGGGTATTGGCGATGGGCGGGATTATCAGCACTGAAGTTTAATCGAAGAACAGAAGTTGAATTTTGCACTTCCGTTGATACGAAACCGTTCAGCCCGCCTATTGCCAATACGATGTTAGCAGCTTGTGCCTTCACTTTTTAATAGTCTTTCAATTTCAATTTATCTGTAAACTGCTTGATAAGCAACTTTGAAACAAACGGCAAAAACATCAAGCCCACTACCACATTTCGCAACCAAATTCCGAATGTACTTTTAGGAACAAACTGTTTGGCGAATTTTTGTGCCAGCAGTTGTTTATCGTCTATAAATTCCTTGAAAATATTTTGATATTGCTCAAACGCCATTTTGAAATTTCCGTTTGCATTTTTCAATTCGCCTGCCAAAATATATGCGCCAACCATTGCCAGCGTTGAGCCTTGACCCGATAGCAAAGACGGACAATCACAGGCATCACCAACCAACACCACACGTTTTTTTGACCAGTTTTTCATCTGAATCTGACTTACGACATCAAAATAAAAATCGGGCGCAGTATCTATTTTTGCAATCAAATCCGCACATCTCCAGCCGATGTTTTCAAATTGATTTCGCAGAATTTGTTTTTGCGCTTCAATGTCGTGATGATTGTAAGATAATTTTTCGGGCGAAGCGAAAACGTAAAGCACAGCCGATGTATTTTCGTTGGTAGGATAAAGTGCGACCTGCTTGCTTGGAACATTGTACATTGAAAATTCTTTGTCGCCCTTTGGGTTCGGAATAGTGTAGGAAGCCGTATAATATCCGTAGTATTTTTCAAATTGTGCTTCATTGCCAAAAATCATATTCCGCACGTTTGAGTGCAAGCCGTCTGCACCAACGACCAAATCAAAACTGCGTGTTTTATCGCTTTGAAACGTTACCGAAACTTCGTTTTCGCTTTGCTCTATTTTGCTGATTTTGTCGCCAAAAATAATTTCAATGTCTTTGTCAAGATTATTGTAAATGGTTTTTGCCAAATCACTGCGAAGCAAGGTAAACGCACGTCCGTTCATCCATTTCACCACTTTTCGGTAATTCATTCCGCCTCTGCGCCTGTTATTTTTATCAACGAAAGTAAGTTCCAAAAGTTTGAGGTCAACTTTACTGAGGTCTGGCAGTATTTCCATTTTTTCCGCTACGTCAAATCCTGCACCCCAAAAGTCAATAGCGTAGCCGCCTTCACGCAGCTTTGGCGCAACTTCTATAATAGTTGGATTGAAACCGAATTTTTTCAGCCAAAACGCAAGTGCCGTTCCCGCTATTCCTGCGCCCGATATTAAAATGTTCTTATTTTCCATAGTTCTTTGTCGTGTTTTGGTGTGTCGCTCGGCATAGCTGCTAACGGTTCTCAGCTATACGCAGGCAGGGATTTTAACCATTGAACTTTCTACGAAGAACTGAACTTTAAATTTACCTCTTTCCTGTCCTACG
>JAFDXO010000126.1 GCA_018267925.1 Bacteroidota bacterium
ACCAACCGTCCATTCCAACATCAACCGACAGACAGAAAAACGGGAAAAATGCCAACGCTTCGCAAAATTAAAAGAGGTGCAACCAACTGCACGACCTGTCCCGACCATTCGGGAAAGCCAATGCTATTGCACCACATTTAATTTTGCCCAACCACACCCAAGCCCACCCACCACCCTGCATTCAGACTTTAAAAGAAATCAGTAAAAACCTTACTGAAAATCAAATCGGTTCGGGTTTTTGATTTTTTTTAATCAAATGATTAAAATATTTGGATAAATCAAAAATTAGTTTTTATCTTTGTCCCCGAAACGAATTTTAATTTAAAATGACAAAAGGTAAAAAAGCAAAACCAATAGATACCACAACCGAAGAAAAGATAAAGGAAGCTGCCAGAGTGGTGTTTTTAAAAAAGGGCTATGCCGCTACACGGACAAGGGACATTGCCGAAGAAGCGGGTATCAACCTTGCTTTGCTCAATTATTATTTTCGCAGTAAAGAAAAGTTATTTAATATCATAATGCTTGAAACCGTTAATGGATTTATACAAACTATGACAACCATTTTGAACGATGAGAAAAGCACCTTAGAAAAGAAAGTAGAATTGATTGCTTCCAATTATATTGATTTTGTTTTAAGAGAACCTAATATCCCAATTTTTATGTTGAGCGAAATGCGTAACAATGCTGATGGATTATTGGAAAGAATGCCTGTTATACAGCCAATTTTGAAGTCCACTTTTTTTATACAACATCAAGACTATGTTGCAAAAGGAAAAATCACAGAACCCAATCCTTTTCAATTTTTTTTGAACTTGCTGGCATTGACTATTTTTCCATTTATTTCAAGCCCTTTGGTGAAATTAATCGGAGGTGTAAATGATACCCAATTTACCAAAATGATGCAGGAGCGTAAAAAACTGATACCTGTTTGGATTAAAGCAATGATGAAAGCGAAGTAATTTTTTTTGCCTTTAAATTAATCAAACGATTAAAATTAAAGATTAAACAAAACGATTAAAAGAATGAGTATAGTGAAATATCAAATCAATAAACAAACCAATACAGTTAGTGGGCAAAAATTATAATAGAAATATAACTAAAATAGAAAACTGTGATTAAAGATAATTTTCGGATATCCGTTTTTAAAACAAATGTGAGTAGTGATGCAGATGCTAAGACTGTTCTTAATCAGATACAGTTGACCTATCCCACGATGATAGTAAACTTTGACTTTGAAGATTGCGATAAAATATTGAGGTTGGAGGGACAAAATTATCAAGAGGATGATATTGTGTCTGTTCTAAACAAGCTTGGATTTAGCTGTGAAGAATTGTTTTGATTTTATCAGTGGACAAATTATCGCAGGAATATGAAAACAAAATTTTTACAAAAAACAGTTAAAACGAAATGATTAAAAAAATGATAAACAAAACTCTTTTAGCTTTTAGCATTTGGTTGTCGACTTTCGGCTTTGCCAATGCACAGTCGCTGACCCTTGACAACTGCCTTGAAATGACAAAACAGAATTATCCTTTGATAAAACAATACACACTGATAGAAAAGACTAAAGAATATTCTATTGCCAACGCTCAAAAAGGGGTTTTACCCCAATTCAATGTAGCAGGACAGGCAACTTATCAATCCGCAGTTACAGCAGTTCAAATCTCATTGCCCAATATGGATATTCCTACAATCAGTAAAGACCAATACAAGTTGTATGGTGAAGTGTCGCAATCCATTACAGACCTCTTTACTGTGAAGGATCAAAAGGAATACATCAATGCTAATTCAGAAATTGAAACCAAAAAAATTGAAGTAGAGTTGTACAAATTAAGAGAACGTACTAACAACCTTTTTTTCGGAATACTCTTAATTGATGCACAAATTCAACAAACCGAATTACTAAAAAAAGATATTCAAAACGGTATTGAAAAAACCAATGTAGCCATTGCCAACGGAGTAGCTTTAAAAAGTACAGCCGATAACCTCAAAGCTGAATTGTTGAAAGCCAACCAAAGAACTATTGAACTAAAAGCCACACGCAAAGGCTATGCAGATATGTTGTCTTTGTTCATTGGTAAGCCGATTGATGAAAACACCAATCTTGAAAAACCACATCGGCAACTATTTACAAACACCATTAACCGACCAGAGTTAAGGTTGTTTGACTTACAGAAAAAATCTTTTGATGTACAGGGAAAACTAATTACCGCTAAAAATATGCCTCGTGTTAGTTTGTTTTTTCAGGGCGGTGTTGGACGACCGGGATTAAATATGCTTAACCCCGACTTTGCAGGATATTATATAGGTGGTTTGCGATTGAATTGGAACATCACGGGTTTCTACACATACAAGAACGAAAAGAAAATCCTTGTCAACAACCAAAGTGCCATTGACATACAAAGGGAAACTTTTTTGTTCAATACCAACCTCACACTAAAACAGCAAAATGCCGATATAACCAAAATGCAGGAATTGATTGAAACCGATAAAAGCATTATTACACTTCGTGAAAGTGTAAAGACTACAACACAAAATCAACTTACTTATGGCACGGCAACCACAAACGATTATTTGATTGCGGTAAATGCGGAAGATCAGGCAAAACAAAATTTGATTTTACACGAAATACAACTCTTAATGACCGAGTATAATGCTCAAACAACGACAGGAAATTGAGAATTGAGAATTGAGAGTGGAAAATTGAGAATGGAAAATGTTGATACAATTAAAACATAAAAAACATAAAAAAAATAAAACGAATAAAAATGGATAAGATAAATAAAAACGAATTTCAGAAGTTGAGAGGAAATCATTTTCAATTATCAACTTTCAACTTTCCCTTCATAATAATTGCTATTGCAATTATTATGTCGGCTTGCAACGACAACAAAGTTTCTTATGATGCTTCGGGAAGTTTTGAAGCAGAAGAAACCATTATATCATCGGAAGCCACAGGCACAATTAAAAGGCTTGAAATTGAAGAGGGTCAAACATTAGAAGCAGGTCAAAATATCGGTTTCATTGACAGCTTGCAGTTGTATTTGAAGAAAAGACAGTTAGAAGCACAGGTCATTGCTATTTTAGGGAAAAAACCTAACATTCCTGTTCAATTATCTGCATTGCAGGAACAACTAAAAACTACTGAAAAAGAAAAAATAAGGATAACCAACTTAGTAAAAGGCGATGCTGCTACAACCAAGCAATTAGACGACATCAACGCACAAATTGAAGTGCTGAAAAAACAGATAGAAGCACAGCAATCAACATTAAGCATTTCAAGCGAGGGTATAGGGAAAGACATTGTGCCTTTACAGGTTCAGATTGAGCAACTGAATGACCAGCTTGCAAAATGTAACATTATTAACCCGACCAATGGAACGGTGCTTGCAAAATATGCCGAAACCAACGAAATGACGGCAATAGGAAAACCGCTTTACAAAATTGCCGATTTATCCAACATCATTTTAAGGGCTTACATCTCAGGCAATCAACTAACACAGGTAAAACTGAACCAAAAAGTAAAAGTGCATACCGATGATGGCAAAGGCGGTTACAAAGAAACAGAAGGCATTATAATTTGGATAAACGACAAAGCAGAGTTTACACCAAAAACCATTCAAACCAAAGACGAACGGGCAAATATGGTGTATGCTATCAAAGTGAAAGTAAAGAATGATGGAGCATATAAAATTGGTATGTATGGGGAAATTTCTTTTTAATTGAGAGTGGAGAGTTGAGAATTGAAAATTTAGATTTGTAATAAAAAATATAATTATGATACAAGAAAAGAGTTTAGCATTTGCTGTAAGAATTGTAAAACTATACAAGCTACTTGCTGAAAACAAAAAGGAATATGTGCTTTCCAAACAATTATTGCGAAGCGGAACAGCTATTGGAGCTTTAGCGAGAGAAGCCGAACACGCACAATCAAAAGCAGACTTTCTAAACAAAATGAACATTGGGTTGAAAGAAGCTAATGAAACGTTATATTGGTTAATCCTATTGAAAGAAACAGAATACCTGTCACAAACGGAGTTTCAATCTATCTATGCTGATGCAGAAGAATTAGTTAAAATACTCGTAAGTATAGTAAAAACAACGAAAACAAAACTAAATAAACAATAATGGATAGTGGGGAATTGAGTGTGGATAATGGAAAATCACTTTCAATTTTCAACTTTCAATTTTCAACTTTCAATTAAAATGGTTGTATTAAATAATATTGTAAAGACCTATAATAAAGGTGAAATAAAAGCAGTAAGTGATGTTTCTTTTTCAGTAAACAAAGGCGAATTATTTGGCTTAATTGGAGCAGACGGAGCAGGAAAAACAAGCATTTTTCGCATACTTACAACTTTGCTTTTGCCTGATAGTGGTACAGCTTCCGTAAATGGTTTTGATGTAGTGAAAGACTATAAAACCATTCGCAAAAATGTGGGCTATATGCCGGGTAAATTCTCACTTTATCAAGATTTATCAGTAGAAGAAAACCTCAATTTTTTTGCAACGGTATTCAACACAACCGTAGCAGAAAATTACGATTTAGTAAAGGATATTTATGTACAGTTAGAGCCATTTAAGACACGCAGAGCAGGAAAATTGTCGGGCGGTATGAAACAAAAATTAGCCTTGTGTTGTGCTTTAATTCATCGTCCTGCGGTTTTGTTTTTAGACGAGCCCACCACAGGTGTGGATGTAGTTTCAAGAAAAGAATTTTGGGAAATGCTAAAAGGTCTGAAACAACAAGGCATTACAATTTTGGTTTCCACACCATATATGGACGAAGCCACACTTTGCGAACGCATAGCACTAATTCAAAATGGAAGTATTATGATGATTGATACACCCGATAATATTATAAAACAATTTCCAGATAAGCTATTCGCAGTAAAAGCTGACAATATGAGCAAGTTGCAAAATTCTTTGCGAAGCAACTCACAAATAAAAAGCTGTTTTTCTTTTGGCGATTTTCATCACGTAACAATGGAGAATGGAGAGTTGAAAGTGGAAAATGAAAAGTTGACAATGGAGAATTTGATGGCTTCGCTAAAAAATGAGGGATTTAAGGATTTGGAAATAAAAGAAATAACACCAGGCATTGAAGACTGTTTTATTCATTTAATGGATAATAAATAATGGAGAGTGGAGAATGGAGAAAGAACAAAAATCATTTTCAACTTTCAATTCTCAATTTTCAACTAAATAAAAAATTTATGAAACGGAAAAGCATTGTAAAAACACATCTCATTGCTACGATTGTTGCAGCATTAACCATTCTTACATTTTTCTCAACCTCGCTTTTTGCCGAAATCAAAGGTGATGAAACATTGATAAAAAGTGTAAAGGCATTTATTTTATATGCTTTGCCGATAATGGTTATTGCAATGCCTACCTTAAAACTTACAGGAGATAAATTAGTAGGCAAATCTAAAAGCCCAATCATTTTGGCTAAGGCTAAAAGAATGAAATTTGTAATGATAAATGGTGTCTGCTTGGTGTCGTTAGCCATTTTTCTGTATTACCGTTCGCATTACCAAACCATAGACGGAGTATTGCTTGTTGCTCAAATAGCAGAGTTTGCATTTGGGTTAGCTAATCTCACTTTGATATTCATCAATGCAAAAATCGGTATGCAACTTTCTGGAAAATTAAAAAAAGATAGAAAAACTATAAAAAATTAAAATATGAAAACGATTGTAAATAATAACCTTTCAGATAAATACAGCAAGGGAACTATCATTATACATTGGTTGAGTTTCCTGCTAATTATTGCACTTATTCCTACGGGCATTATAATGGCAGATATGGAACCGGGAATTGCAAAAATTAATCTTTTACGATTACACGCACTTGTTGGTATTATAGTTTTTGTTTTGACATTAGTTCGTGTTTGGTTTTTCTTTCGCCACAAAAGACCTTCCAAATTAGAAACCGGAAGCGTACTACATAATAAGTTAGTTGTTTGGATTGAAAATTCTTTTTACTACATATTGATATTACTATGTATAACAGGAATTGGAACTATTATAATGGGTGGTTTTGGAGAAGCAATACAAAGTGTAAATGCTTCGCTTTTACCTGAAAATTTAGACATTCCACCGCTTAATGCTCACAAGGCATCAGCAATACTATTAATTATAGTCCTGTTTGGGCATATTGGTGGTGTAATTAACCACTACATAAAAAACAAAGAGAATACAATTAAAAGAATTACACCCTAATGGGATTGACAGTGGAGTACAAAAACACAAATAGATAATGGAATATTACAGCATCATCATTATACTTTTAGCAATAGCAATAGGATTATATCCTGTGGCTACGAAATTTAAAATTCCCTATCCCATTTTATTACTTGTGGTAGGAATTGGTGTTGGGTTTATTCCGCATTTTGAAAAAATAAGCATTAATCCAGAAGTTGTTTTTCTTATTTTTTTACCGCCTTTTCTCTACGATGCAGCCTATAATATCTCTTTCAAAGAATTTAAGCGTAATTCACCTGCCATCTCAACATTGGCATTCACTTTGGTTTTTATTACCACTTCTGCGATAGCCATTACTGCACATTTTATTTTAGGTTTAGATTGGGCATTGTCATTTATTTTAGGAGCAATACTTTCGCCACCTGATGCTATTGCTGCAACAGGTGTAACCAAAAATCTACATTTACCACATCGCACTAACACCATTTTAGAAGGTGAAAGTTTAATCAATGACGCTTCGGCTTTGGTGGCTTTAAAATTTGCATTGGCAGCCGTTGCAGGAAGTCAATTTGTTTTTTGGAAAGCAGGACTTATTTTTTTTGTAACACTAGTTGGTGGTGCTGTATTAGGTTGGATTTTAGCACGAGTTTTTGTTTTAATAGCAAAAAAACTTACAAATAAAGATGTTGTTGTTTCCCTCAATTTATTGTTGCCTTTTGCGATATATATATTGTCGGAAGAAACAGGTGTATCAGGAGTAATTGCAGTAGTAATTTATGGTTTAACCGTTTCACAAAACAAGGGTAAACTACCCGAAAAAAGTGTTGCACAATCAAAATCTGTTTTAGACACGACTGTTTTCATACTTAGTGGGCTAATTTTTATTTTGATAGGATTAGCGTTTCCTCAAGTATTAAAAAATATTCCTGAAAATCAATTTTTACCCTTAATTGGTGTTGCTTTTCTGATTTTCCTTGTGGCTCTATTAACACGAATGATGATTATTTTCAGTTATAAATCAAATACTCAAAAACAGATTATGCGTATTAGCAAAAAGTTTGAAAATATGGACGAAAAGAAACCATTACAATTGGATAAACGATTTGGTAAAGTTGGCACATTCAAAAAACGCTTACAATACTTTAAGATATTATTGATAACAAGAAAAGAAGCATTTGTAATTGGTTGGTCGGGAATGCGTGGCATCGTTTCATTGGCAGCTGCATTGGCATTGCCATTTGTAATAGCTGATGGCAATAATTTTCCGCATCGGGATATACTTATTTTTCTTACAGTAACCGTAGTAATTATAATGTTATTTGTTCAAGGAATGGGACTACCTTTTATCGTGAAACACCTGAAATTTAAAGAGAAACAATACCATTTAATGGACAGTGGACAATGGACAATTGACAATTAGAAGAATAAAAACAAAAAAATAAACAATGGAAGAAAATAAAAACTATAATAAAGAATTATCAACTGTCAATTCTCAATTCTCAATTGAAAGAAATTCTCAATTGTCAATTGAAAAAGAAGTAGTAATAAAAACAGACAAACTAACCAAACGTTTTGGCGATTTCATCGCTACAAACGAAGTTACTTTTGACGTATATGCAGGAGAAATATTTGGCTTCTTAGGTGCAAACGGTGCAGGCAAAACAACTGCAATGAAAATGCTTTGCGGACTTTCTACACCTTCATCGGGCGATGCTACTATTGCAGGGTTTGACATTTACAAGCAGACCGAACAAATAAAAAAGAACATCGGCTATATGAGCCAAAAATTTTCGCTGTATGAAGATTTAACGGTAATAGAAAACATACAATTTTTTGGCGGTATCTATGGTTTATCCAATAAACAATTAAAAGAAAAAAGCAATGAATTGATTGAAAAATTGGGTTTGCAAAACGAAGCAAAAAAATTGGTTGGTTCATTGCCATTGGGTTGGAAACAAAAATTAGCCTTTTCGGTTGCGGTATTCCACGAACCTAAAATTGTTTTTTTGGACGAGCCAACAGGAGGAGTTGACCCCATAACAAGACGGCAATTTTGGGATTTGATATACGAAGCAGCCGACAGAGGTATTACCGTATTCGTAACTACACACTATATGGACGAAGCAGAATATTGCAACCGAATTTCTATAATGGTGGACGGAGTAATAGAAGCGTTGGACACACCTGCCAACTTAAAACAAAAATTCTCAGCAACGTCAATGGACGAAGTTTTTTATAAACTAGCGAGAGGAGCAAAAAGAAGTGAATAATGGAGAATGGAGAATGGAGAGTGGAGAATGGAGAGTGGAGAATGGAGAGTGGAGAATGGAGAGTGGAAAATGGAGAGTGAACAAAAATCATTCTCAACTTTCAACTTTCAATTCTCAATTCTCAACTTTCAATTAAATAAAAATGAACAATGCAATAAAACATATCATCACTTACAATCTGCAAATTTGCAGCTTGCTGTTGTTTCCGTTTACTATATATGCACAGCCAAATATGAGTAAAGACAGTACGCAGTATGTTTTCAGTAAATCTCCTGCATTCTCTATATTCAAGGATAACTATTTTATTAGTGGCACTACATTGAACGAAACGCCATCAAAAAATAATTCTGATGCAAAGTTCCAATTCAGCTTTAAACAAAGATTACAGAACAAGCCATTAATTTGGGGTTCTTATTTCTATCTGACCTATACGCAAAAATCCTTTTGGGATATTTATAAGTCATCAAGCCCATTTGCCGAAAGCAATTATAATCCAGGATTACAGTTGATAAAACCCATTTATAAAAAAGACCGGTTTATAGGAGTTTTGGGATTGAGTTTAGAACACGAAAGTAACGGTAGAGACAGTATCTACTCCCGAAGCTGGAATTTTGTAGGCATTAATTATGCTCACTTTTTCTCCGATAAAGTTCTGGCATCTATTAAAGTATTTGTACCGTTTGAGCTTAGCGATAACCCGGATTTGAACAAATACATCGGTTATTCGGAAGCACAGTTTTCCTGGAATATAAAGAAAAACCGATTGATTTTAGATGTAACAGGCAGAAAAGGTGCGGAATGGAATACCAAAGGCAGCCTGATGACAACATTGAGTTTCAGACCATCAGTGAAACGAAACCTGTACTGGTCAATACAATGGTGGCAGGGCTATTCTGAAAGCCTGATAGATTATAAACAAAGTACAAGTATGATAAGAATTGGATTTACAGTAAAGCCAACTTTCTATCGCTTCTATTAATGATTTTATAAACTGGCAAGAAGAGCGAAAATAAGTGAATAATGGAGAATTGAAAATGGAAAGTGGAGAATGAACAAAAAATCATTTTCAACTTTCAAATTTCAATTTTCAACTAAATAAAAAAAGATATGATACAGGAAAAAAGTTTAGTATTTGCTGTAAGAATTGTAAAACTGTACAAGATACTTGCAGAAAACAAAAAGGAGTATGTTCTTTCAAAACAAGTGTTGAGAAGCGGAACAGCCATTGGGGCTTTGGCAAGAGAAGCTGAACACGCCCAATCAAAAGCTGATTTCTTAAATAAAATGAACATAGGATTGAAAGAAGCTAATGAAACTTTGTATTGGTTAATCCTATTGAAAGAAACAGAATACCTGTCGCAAATGGAGTTTCAATCTATTTATGCTGATGCTGAAGAGTTAGTCAAAATACTCGTAAGCATTGTAAAAACAACAAAAACAAAACTAAACAGATAATGGAGAATGGAGAGTGGAGAATGGAGAAAAATCATTCTCAACTTTCAATTCTCAATTTTCAATTTTCAATTTTCAACTATCAATTAAATAAATGAAACAGTTTTTATCATTCGTCAGAAAAGAATTTTATCACGTTTTCCGTGATAATAAAACCCTGTTGATGTTATTTGGCTTACCGATAGTATTGATTGTACTTTTTGGTTTTGCCGTAACCAACGAAATTAAAAATGCAAAAATAGTTGTTTGTGATTATGCCAAAGACCCTGCATCGCAGGAAATTATCAATAAGTTGTCCGCTAATAAAACTTTTCATCTTGAAAAGGCATTGCTTAACCATTCACAGATAGAAACAGAATTTAAGAAAGAAAACATCAAGTTAGCTATTATTTTTCCAGCAAATTTCAATAAAGACTTATTGCATTTAAACAAAGCACAAGTACAAATAATCGCTGATGGCTCAGACCCAAACACCGCCAATACGCTTACAACTTATGCAACATCGGTAATAATGGATTATCAAAGGGAATTAATACAAAACAGCAATATACCTTACAGCATAGCACCCGAAATAAGAATGTTGTACAATCCCGAATTGAAAGGTGCAACCAACTTTGTACCGGGCATTATGGCGTTAGTATTGCTTTTGGTTTGTGTGCTGATGACAGCCGTTTCCATAGTAAAAGAAAAAGAAACCGGCACAATGGAAATTCTGTTGGTGTCGCCTTTTAACCCGCTTTTAGTTATTATTTCAAAAGCACTTCCCTTTTTGCTTTTATCGCTTGTTAATCTTGTAGTAATCCTTATACTAAGCGTTACCTTGTTGGATATGCCTATCAATGGCAGTATTTGGCTATTGATTGCAGAAAGCACATTACTCATTATCTGTGCCTTGTCGTTGGGCTTGCTTATTTCAAATAACACAAAGTCGCAACAAACGGCAATGCTTTTGGCAATGATGGGTATGATGTTGCCCACAATGCTGTTTACAGGCTTTATGTTTCCTTTAGAGAATATGCCGGTTGCATTACAAGTAATTGCCAATATTTTCCCGTCAAAATGGTATTACATCATTGTAAAATCAATCATGATAAAAGGCTTAGGCTTTTCCGCTATTTGGAAAGAAACACTAATTCTTTTAGGCACAACAATCCTATTATTGGCATTAAGCCTTAAAACATTTAAAACAAGACTTGAGTAATGGACAATGGACAATGGACAATGGACAATGGAAAATGGAAAATGGAGAATGGAGAGTGGAAAATGGAAAATGGGGAGTGAACAAAAATCATTCTCAACTTTCAACTTTCAATTCTCAACTAAATAAAATTCAATTAAAAAGAAATGAGAACATTAATATTTTTATTACGAAAAGAGTTTAAGCAAATATTTCGTAACAAAGCATTGTTACCAATGATTTTTATATCGCCATTATTGCAATTGCTTATACTGCCGTTAGCATCCGATTACGAAGTAAGGAACATCAACATTTCTATAGTTGACCACGACCATTCAACCTATTCGCAACAACTTATTTCAAAAATTACCGCTTCGGGATATTTTCAATTGGTTGACTATGGTAATTCCTTTCAAGCTGCATTTAATCAGATTGAAAAAGATAAATCCGATTTGATTTTGGAAATACCCCAGGGCTTTGAAAAAAACTTAGTACGAGAAAGTAAAGAAAAAATATTCATTGCCGCTAATGCCATCAATGGCGTAAAGGCAGGTTTGGGAGGAGCTTATCTTGCACAAATTATTTCTTCTTACAATAATGATATTCGTTTGAAGTGGGTACAGCAACCGAAATTCAACCCGATACCACAAATAGAAGTAACAACATCCAATTGGTTCAATCCACATTTGAACTATAATTTTTTTATGGTTCCGGGAATTTTGGCAGTTTTGGTAACAATGATTGGGGCGTATATGTGTAGTTTGAACATTGTAAAAGAAAAAGAAATTGGAACTATTGAACAGATTAATGTAACACCTATTAAAAAATGGCAATTTATTGTGGGCAAGTTGCTTCCATTTTGGATTATAGGAATATTCATTTTTAGTATTGGTTTGTTTGGTGTTGCCCGCTGGGTTTACGGCATCGTTCCTGTAGGAAATTTATTTTTACTTTATGGATTTATGTCGCTTTACTTAGTAGCACTATTAGGTTTAGGCTTACTCATTTCCACTTTTTCGGAAACACAGCAACAGGCAATGTCAATCACCTTTTTTTTCACAATGATTTTTATGCTGATGAGCGGGCTTTTCACCTCCCTTGACGGAATGCCCCAATGGGCAAAATTTATTGCCAATTGCAATCCTGTAACTTATTTCATTGAAGTAATGCGAATGATAGTTTTAAAAGGAAGTGGTTTTGCCGACATCAAAAATCATTTTTTAATTATGACAGGATTTGCTGTATTTCTGAATGGTTTTGCGATTTGGAATTATAGGAAAACGAGTTAAATACATTGACGACAAATAGCCAACGCTTTTGGTAGCACATTTGCATTTTTCCAACCGCACAAAGCCAAACAAAAAATGCAAAATGTTGAAGTCGGGAGATGGGGCAACATTTTGTCAAAAGCTTGTATTCTTGGCTGCAAGCGAAAAGCCGTAACGGGAGCTTGATTTATTGGCTACGGGGCAAATGCGACCCGGTAGGTGTGACTTAGTTTAGGCTTTTATACGGAACTCAGGAAGTCCTTATTAAATGTAAAGGGAACGGCACAAGCAGGAAGTACCTGTGAGGCTTATAATACCGATGTTTACCCCATTGGATGTATAGCTATCTAACGGGGTAAATAAGGATGACGGATGCTGTTGTTGTAGTGATGAAATGATAGGTGAGCATTTTTCATCTATACATTATTTAAGCTTATTATCTTGAAGCCATTCTTCCCATTCGTTTAAGGTTTTTCCTTTTAGTACACGAGGAAATTTGTTCATGGCTCCAACCTTACCTTTGCTTTTCATGTAGTCATAAAAGGCATGATTAGGAAGCATTGTTACAAATACGTCTTTGAGGGCTGAGGTGCGCTCTACGGCATAATCATCATTTATTTCACACAGAACTTCGTCTAATGCCTGACGAATATTTTCAGCAGAAACTTTGTTGTCATCACATCCTATATACCAACGATGAGCAAAATAGGTTTCATGTCGAAATCCGGCAACGGTAAATTCTCGAATAGTTAAGTCAAAACGACGAGAAACGGTTTCTATAGCTTTGTTCATGTTATCCACACTAAGATGTTCACCACACAAGCTTAGAAATTGTTTAGTACGGCCAACAATAACAATTTCACCTTCCTTAGCGTTTGAAAAACGGATTACATCTCCAATAATATATCGCCATGCTCCTGCGCAAGTACTTAACATGACAGCATATTCGGTTTCTTCATCCACTTCATCAATAATTACTGTTTGAGCACCTTGGCGCGGATTGCCGTCTTCATCAAAATTTTGTTCATTAAAAGGTACAAACTCATAAAATATCCCATTGTTCAACACAAGTTTGATACCCGCTACATCAGGTCGAGCCTGAAAGCCAAAAGAGCCTTCAGAAGCCATATAGGTTTCGATATAGGTAATTTCTTTGCCTAACAGTTTTTTAAAACTATCGCGATATGGCTCAAATGACACGCCTCCATGAATATAGACTGATAAGTTGGGCCAGATTTCATGAATATGCTTCACCTTATGATATCGGATGATTTCTTCAAACACAATTTGAACCCAAGCCGGAACACCACATACAGTGCCAACATCCCATTTTCGGGCATTGCGCACAATGAGTTTAATACGGTCTTCCCATTTGGGGCGTTTTGAAATTTTTTGCCCCGGTTTGTAGAAAAAATTAGCAACCCAACGTGGCATATTTTTCGCGCTGATACCGCTCATATCGCCTTCATAATATTCTCCTTTTTCAAAAAGAGAAGTGGTGCCGCCCAACATCAGAATTCCTTTTTGAAAAGCTACCGGAGGCACCTCGAAATCCACCATACTGTACAATTGCTTAAAGCCTACTTTTTTGATGGAGCGAATCATGTCTGATGTTACCGGGATATGCTTACTTGCTGACTCGGAAGTGCCGGAGCTCAGGGCAAAATATTTCACTTTTCCCGGCCAAGCTACATTTTCCTCACCTTGATGTGATCTGTACCACCATTCTTTATACATTTCATTATAGGTAAAGATGGGTACTGAATGACGAAAAGCATGTACAAAATCAACTTCTTCGCTTAGCATTTTGCCAAAGCCATAAAATTTACCAAATGCAGTGTATTGACCTCGTTCAAGTAATTGCCGAAGTGTGCGCAATTGGTACGTGCGTGGAGTTGCTACACGCGGTGATAATTGCTTTTTGAGATGAAGGGATCTTGAAATCAAATTGCCCAACAGTGCCATGCTAAGGATTGTAGTTTTTTATTCGAACGGTGTGTTATGTTTTTCCTAAGGAACAAGCTTGCAAAGGTAAACTTTACCTCGATACAATTGTACTTAAAAGCTGCATGTTCTCTGTTTTGTAAACTTCCTATCGCTACCTTTGTGCGGCTATGGTTACAAAAGTTGATATAATTAATCAATCCCCACACGCTTTTCCTGAATATCAAACGGAAGGTGCTGCAGGAATGGACTTGCGTGCTTGGTTGCCTCAATCGGTTGTATTAAAACCTTTAGAACGAAGGTTGATTCCTACCGGTTTATTCATTGCTTTGCCATCAGGATATGAAGCACAAATCCGCCCTCGTAGCGGTATGGCTATCAAAAAAGGAATTACTCTGGTCAATACTCCAGGCACTATTGATGCAGATTATCGAGGTGAAATCATGATTCCGGTTATTAATCTTTCATCTGAAAATCAAGAAATTGTTGATGGTGAAAGAGTAGCTCAAATGGTCATTGCTCGATACGAAAAAATTGAATGGAATCAATCGGTAGAATTGACAAACACCTTGCGCGGTTCCGGAGGTTTTGGACATTCCGGGTCGCATTAATCAGAATCTATTGTTTTATTTGTTCAACCGGATTTTCAAAACAATCATTATTCCCCTTTTGTAAACAACTAATAAAGTAGAAACAACTAACAAAAAACTCCCAACAATCTATATCAAATGAACATTATTATTCCAATGGCGGGTATGGGTAAGCGTATGCGTCCACACACATTGACAACAGCAAAGCCTTTAATCCCGATTGCCGGAAAACCAATCGTACAACGATTAGTAGAGGATATAGTAGCCACCAGCAATGAAAAAGTAGATGAAATTGCCTTTATAATTGGTCCTAATTTTGGCAAAGAAGTAGAATCTCATTTATGTCAAGTAGCCGAATCATTGGGTGCCATCGGAAAAATATATTATCAACATGAAGCATTAGGCACTGCTCATGCTATCCTTTGTGCAGCTGATGCGTTGAAAGGAAATGTTTTTGTGGCCTTTGCAGATACCTTATTTAAAGCCACATTTAGTATAGACAAAAACAAGGATGCTATTGTGTGGACACAAAAAGTGGACGATCCGACTGCTTTCGGTGTAGTAAAACTTAATGCAGCAAATGAAATTGAGGCATTTGTAGAAAAACCTAAAGACTTTGTTTCAGACTTGGCTATCATAGGTGTTTATTATTTCAAAGATGGTGAAAACCTTCGCAATGAATTGCAACGATTAATTGACAACGATATCAAAATAAAGGGCGAATATCAGATCACAGATGCTATGGATCACATGCTGAAAAAGGGTGTGAAATTCTATACAGATCAGGTAGCCGAATGGCTTGATTGTGGAAATAAAGATGCTACCGTTTATACCAACAGTCGCATTCTTTCTATAAAGCAGCAATCAGAACAGTTGGTTCATGCAACAGCAAAAACTGAAAATGCGGTTATCATAGCTCCCTGCTTTCTAGGGGAAAATGTAGTGATCAGAAATTCTGTTGTCGGCCCAAATGTTTCTTTGGAAGCGGGCGTTGTAGTTGAGGATTCACGTATAACGAATAGTATAGTTCAGGCTCACAGTACCATTAAAAACGCCAGATTCGACAACTCGCTGATAGGCAAACACGTTGTGTATGTCCATCAAGCTGAAGACCTAAGTTTAGGCGACTTTTCTACCAAACAATGATGCACCAAATTTTTCGCCTAATATCAGTTAGTGCTGTTTGTCTATTTTCACAATCGGCATCTTCACAAGTTGTTCATTCACCTATTCCCGATCGGGCTACAAAGGCTATGGCTACTTATGTTGATGCCATCAAAGCTCGAATTTTAGACGACCCTAAAAAAGAAGAAAGTAACCTTTTGGAGGTGATTGCTTTGCAACCGGATGAAGCAGCCCCACACTACGATTTGGCGAGACTTTACAAAGATCAAAAAAAATCTGAGTTAGCTGAAGAGCAGATCAAGAAGGCTATTGCACTCGATGGAAACAACCCATGGTATCAAGTTGTTTATGCTGAAATCCTTCAATCGCGAAATAAATTTGAACAAGCAGCTGATGCCTATCGCGAACTGGCTAAAAAATCAAAATTCAACCAGGAGTATATTCTACAAGCGATTCAACTTTATGCAGCAGCTAATCAATTTAAACCTGCTATCGAACTGATAGATCAACTCCAAAAACAGGTAGTAGATGGCGATGATCGTTCAAACTTTTTGTTGTTTCAAAAACAACAAATGTATCTGAAGCTAAATGATCTTACTAAAGCCATAGAAGCTGCCAAACAACTCATCAGCAATAACCCGAACGATGGTAAATACTACAACAACTTGGCTGAGCTTTATACCAACAACAATCAGATTGACAGGGCTTATGAATTGTATTTGCAAGCAGTAAAACAATTGCCGAATGACCCCGATATTCAATATGGAATGGCACAACTCTATAAAGAGAAAAAGGACTTGACTCACTATGACGAGTACATGTATAAAGCCATTCTAAATCCCGATTTTGACGAAGAAACCCAAACGTCTGCATTAGTTTCTTATCTTCAGGAATTAGCCACAGACTCGGTTAGAAAGCAAAGTAAAAGTATTGATATCACCTCTCGGGTAGTTCAATTACATCCGCAGAGTGCTACTTTAGCTAATGTGTATGGAGAAGTGTTGCTTGACAATAATAAACCGGACAGTGCTCGAACTGCTTTTAAAAAAGCTGTTGCCTTAGACCCTTCCCGTTATGTGGCTTGGCAACGCCTAATGTTTAGTTATACCGATAGCAAAGATGCGGATTCATTGATTCGCTATTCAGAAAAAGCCTTACGCTATTTTCCCAATCAAGCGGTTGTTCATTATCTAAACGGCATTGGCTATTTTAATAAGAAAGAATATCCGCAAGCCATCAAAGCCCTAAACCATGCCATTGAATTTCAGCCGGAAGATAACAAAGCCTTGTTGGGAGACATGAATTCAATGTTGGGTGATATTTATCATGCCGCAGGAAAGACACATGAGTCAGACAGTGCTTATGATAAAGCCATTGCGCTAAATCCTAAAAATGCAAGTGCATTAAACAATTATGCTTATTACCTTTCATTGCGAGGCGTAAGATTGGAAGAGGCAGAGCGGATGTCGAAAAAGTCTTTAGAACTTCGTCCGAATGAAGCAACCTTTATGGATACCTATGGTTGGGTTTTGTACAAACAAGGTAAATTAGAATTAGCCAAAGACTATATTTTAAAAGCCATCAGCCATAATCCAGATGCAGATGGAACGGTGTGGGAACATTTGGGTGATGTGTATTTTAAATTAGGTGATGTAGATAAAGCAGTCGAGAGTTGGAAAAAGGCAAAGGCAAAAGGAGCAGAAAACTTAAAAATTGACAAAAAAATTTCTGATAGAAAAATTTATGAATAGAGGTTTATGGCTTGTTTTCTTTATTTGCTTTGTCACTGTTTCGCAATCATCTTGTATTTTATTGCGCAAGGTTAAGCCACATCATAAATTGGCGAAACACGTTTCTACACCGGTTTTAACCACACCAACCATAAATACAATTGTAAAAGCAGATTCTGTTGCCGGTGTGGATGAAAAGGCATCACTGATGCAGATGTTGACTGCTTGGTGGCAAAAAAGCCCTACTTATTCCAGCTTTACGGCAAAAGCAAAAATGCGCTATGAAGGTCAAGGACAAAAACAAGAATTTACAACCTTGTTTCGTATCAAAAGAAATGAAGTGATCTGGGCTTCTGTAACCGCTTTGGGGGGCGTGGTGCAAGTAGCACGAGTTTATATAACGCCGGATAGCCTGAAGTTGATTAACTACCTGAATCGAGAAGTCATGCTTATGTCGTTTAAGGACGCAGCAAAAGTCTTACCTGTACCAGCAGATTTTGTTACCCTTCAAAATTTGGTGTTGGGCGGAGCCTTGAAAACGGACGGAAATGCAATTAGTGCGGCTTCGCTTGCTAATTTCTACTCTCTGGAAGTAGCAGACAGCAATTCAGTTCAACAGCTTAATTTTTTAAAATCAGACAGCACCTTAAATACCATTCAACTTCGATCCGTTCAAACCGGAGGTCCATCGGGCAGCATCAGCTTTTCTGATTATCTTCCCTTTGGTGAAAGAAAATTTTCAATGACCAGAAATATCAGTGTGGTCAATGCCGGTGAACAACATTTGCTTGATATCAACTTTATCAAAGCAGATTTTGATCAGCCCATTGATTTCCCATTTACGGTTCCTAAAAATTATACTCAGAAATAATGGTGCTTCAATACTGTTTAAATTTGCAATACGCTCAAAGATAAAATTTTTATGAAGGTTGTCATTTTTGCCGGTGGGCGTGGTACTCGTATTTCTGAAGAGTCATCTTTGCGGCCCAAACCCATGATTGAAATTGGAGGAAAGCCAATTCTGTGGCATATCATGAAGATATACGCTGCCTTTGGGCACACTGATTTTATTATTTGCCTCGGCTATAAAGGATGGATGATTAAAGAGTATTTTGTCAACTACTTTTTGCATAATGCAGATGTAACCGTAGATCTTTCAAATAATTCTCTTCAAGTTCATCATAATAATGCAGAGCCTTTTAAAGTGTCATTGATAGACACCGGATTGGACACCATGACAGCCGGACGTTTGAAACGCGTGCTTCCTTATGTTGGTAACGAACGATTCATGCTTACTTATGGAGATGGTGTGAGCAATGTGAATTTAGATGATTTGTTGGCTTTTCATCAATCTCATGGGAAAGTGTGTACCATGACCGCCATACAAGCTACAAGCCGTTTTGGAGTTATAAAAATGGAAGATAGTGGTCAAATTGAACGATTTGAAGAAAAGCCCGCTGACAGTGGCACATGGATTAACGGTGGTTTCTTTATTGTAGAACCAGAAATATCAAACTATTTGAAATCGGATGCAGATGATGTGATGTGGGAAAGACAACCCATGGATGATTTAGCAAAAGAAGGTCAAATAGCAGCCTTTAAACACCATGATTTTTGGAAGTGTATGGACACCTTGCGCGATAAAGAAGAACTGGAACATTTATGGCAAAATCAGCCGCTATGGAAACGCTGGTAATTACTCCAAAAATCATATTGATGAACCATAGATAGCTCATCTCCGCTCAGTTGTAAATGGAATACATGATTCACTAACTATGCTTATGCAAGATTTATTAAAACAAACCTTTGCCGGAAAGCGGGTTTTCCTAACCGGACACACCGGATTTAAAGGTGCATGGATGCTACAAATTCTTTCGTGGTTAGGGGCTGATGTAAAGGGATATTCTTTAGCACCGGAAAAACCCTGCGATTTATATAATCAAATTGATGGCGATAAGCTTTGCTATGCATCCATCATGGCGGATATCAGAGATTTTCATGCCGTTCAAGGTGAATTGATTCGCTTTGAACCTCATTTTGTTTTTCATCTGGCAGCCCAATCTTTAGTGAAGCGAAGCTATGAAGAGCCGGTAGAAACCTTTGCTGTAAACGCTATGGGAACTGCCCATGTTCTGCAGGCCTTGCGTGGTTTGTCTGGGGCATGTGTTGGAGTGATGGTAACAACAGATAAAGTGTATGAAAATCCCGAACGGGGTATTCCTTTTATAGAAACAGATAATTTAGGAGGCTATGATCCATATAGTGCAAGTAAGGCAGCAACTGAAATAGTTATTGACTCTTATCGGCGTTCCTTTTTTCATCCTGATAATTACACTTCACATCTGAAGTCCATCGCAGCAGCAAGAGCAGGTAATGTAATAGGTGGCGGTGATTATTCAGACGATAGAATAGTGCCGGATATTGTTAGAGCTATTGATCGTGGAGAGTCGGTTACACTTCGTAACCCTAAGTCTATTCGCCCTTGGCAGCATGTATTGGAACCACTCGGAGCCTATTTACTTTTAGCAGCCAAAATGGGGCAAGACCCAGTACGATTTTCTACGGCTTTCAATTTCGGACCTCAACCGGCTGATGAAAAGTCTGTAGAGGCATTGACACAATCTTTTTTAAAAGCCTTTGGTTGTGAAAACCAATATAAAATTCACGAATCGCCTCATAACGTTCACGAAGCAAATCTGTTGTTGCTGGATAGTAGTAAAGCTAAAAATGAATTAGGTTGGCAACCAAAGCTAAATGCTGGACAGGCAATTGATTGGGCAGCTAATTGGTATGCGGATCAGCATCGGACTGCATCCGAAAAATGTATGGAACAAATCGTAGCATACTTTGAAACAAATGAAGCATGAATATTGAAAAGTTAGTAAATGGAGCAGCACTCATTGAGTTTCCTTCGTTCTTTGATCACCGTGGTTCTTTTGTAAAAGCTTTTCACAACAGTAGCTTAGTTAATGCAGGCATTCATTTTCAATTAAAAGAAAGCTATTTTTCCTATTCACAAAAAGATGTGATTCGTGGAATGCACTTTCAATTGCCGCCTCACCAACATGCAAAAATTGTTTTCTGTCCACAAGGTGCCATTTTGGACGTTATGGTTGATTTGAGAAAACAGTCTCCAACATTTGGGCAATGCTTGGCTCAAGTACTATCTCAAGAAAATCATAAAGCTTTTTATATTCCCGAAGGGTTCGCACACGGCTTTAAAGCACTCACGGAGAATGCTCTTACATACTATTTAGTATCGTCAGAGTATGACAATCTGAGTGATACTGGCGTGCGTTTTGATTCAATTGATTTTGATTGGCAAGTAGAACAACCGATTCTTTCTACACGCGATTTGTCTTTTGTTTCATTAGAAGAATTTCAAAGCCCCTTTTAGTTTTGATATCGAATTTAGCTTGAAAGCTATTGAAGCAAAATCTGATTAGGCTAATATTGCTGGCGAAAATTGATAAAAACCTTTCCTGCATAAAATTCAGTCCTTCTTTGAAAATAAAAGGAGTGTCTGCTTTTTTAATAGATTCGATTGTCTTAAAAAACCAACAACAGTTTGTATTAAGATAGTGTATTCACAAGGGTAGGGGTATTCCAATTCAGATCTCTTGTTCTCTCTTCATTTTCATGATTGACATAACTTCAATTGAAAAAGCCCGACCACCAAAAGTAGTCGGGGCTTTTAAAAGATTAATCAGTACAAAAAATTATGTAAAGATGGTTGTTCAATTATATTTCGCGATTGGGATCAAATGCTTCCAATTCGTTGGCAACTGCCGTGAGGAAGCTTGCTCCCAGTGAGCCATCAACAATACGATGATCATAGCTGAGTGACAAATACATCATGTGCCGAATAGCAATGACATCTCCTTCTGTTGTTTCAATCACCATGGGGCGTTTTTTGATACTGCCTACGGCAAGAATAGCAACTTGAGGTTGGTTGATAATGGGTGTTCCCATCAGGCTGCCAAATGTGCCCACATTAGTAAGTGTAAATGTGCCACCTTGTGTGTCGTCTGCTTTCAACTTATTTGTTCGAGCTGCATTAGCAAGGCTATTAACGTCTTTAGTAATGCCGAGTAAATTTTTAGTGTCAGAGTTTTTGATGACCGGCACAATTAAATTTCCGCTTGGCAAAGCAGTAGCCATTCCAACATTGATGTCCTTTTTAACGATGATTTTATCACCATCAACAGAACTGTTAATCATTGGATATTTTCGGATGCAATTGACAATAGCTTCAATAAAAATGGGCGTGAACGTTATCTTTTCGCCATACTTTTTCTCAAATTCTTTTTTAGCTTTTTCTCTCCATCTTACAATGTTGGTAACATCACATTCTGTGAAGCTGGTAACGTGAGGTGAAGTAGCCTTGCTTCGCACCATGTGATCTGCAATCAGCTTACGCATACGATCCATCTCAATGACCTCTACATTGTTGCCATAGTTGGAAGTAGTAGTTTCAGGTTTGGTTGAAGTTGGAGGTGGTGTTGCCGGAGTCGTTGCTGAAATGACAGGTGGTGTTATAGCCGGTTGGGCTGAGGGTGCTGTTGCGGCGGGTTGAGGAACTGCCTGTACAGGTGCTGCGGTGGGCATGGATACACCTGCCTTACGATTAGCTACGTGTTGCAGGATGTCTTTCTTTGTTACCCTTCCTTCATTTCCCGTTCCGGGAATTTGCTCTAATTCAGCCATGCTAATACCTTCTTTGCCGGCTATATTAAGTACCAAAGGACTATAAAATCTATTACCATCAATCACAGATGGTGCGGCGGCGGCTGCTTGTGGAATATAAGTAGGGGCAGCCACTACGGGTGCAGGTTGTGGTTGTGCTACGGCAGGAGCGATAGGAGCAGAAGGAGATGCTGATGCGCCAGATTCTATTCGGGCAATAATGGTTCCCACAGGCACCACATCATTCTCTTTAAAAAGCACTTCAGTAATCACACCTTCGGCAGTAGAGGGCACTTCGCTATCTACTTTGTCGGTAGCAATTTCCAGTACGGTTTCATCCATGCGAACGGCATCACCGGGTTTTTTGTGCCATTTCAGCACCGTAGCCTCCATGATACTTTCGCCCATTTTAGGCATTACTAAATCAACAATAGCCATACAAGTGTTTTAAAGTCTTTGAAATTGAAGCGGGGACAAAAATAATCAAATGAGGCACAAAAATGCAAGATTGGGCAGGTTATCCTTTTTTCTAATAGCCAACGGCATCTCGATAATCTCTACGTCGAATAAGGCGAAGGTCTTGAAGTATGGATGCCTTTACATTTAAAGTGAAGTTGTAGCTTTTTCTTGGTCCAAATGGAATGGTTCCCAAGCGCATTTCCCAGCAGTGCAGGTCTCGATAAATGTCAATAGAAGTTAGTGTTAGGTTATGGTTTTCTACATCATAACCACTGGAAAAGGTTATTTTCCATCGAGAAGTAAGGTTGAAATCGCCTCGAAATAAAAGATTTTGCGATAGCGTGAGGGTGTCACTATGCGAATAAGAAGTGTATCGTTTTGAAAGGGTGAGCGCATAAGCGATATCTAAACTCCAAGGAATATTGAAGTCAACATAATTGTTATACCCGCCATTTTTCATTAAGGAATTATATTCGTCTGTCTTAACGGCTGGATTGGGTGTTTTGTTTTTTTGTTTTGACCTGAAACCTGCGCTGAGCGCCACATTCGCCGATCTAAGTGAAGCAATGCCGGTTCCTTGTTGCCATAGGGTGGTAGGTAGTCGCCTGCCTGTGTTATAGTCCGTAGCATAAGGGTCGAAAACGGCTCCGCCACTCAGATTAAACTTATCCAGAATGTTGGTGCGAAAGCTCATGTTAATATTGCTCCATTTGAAAGAGTCTGCAGCAATATTGTATGCTGAATTAATGCTGAATCCATCTATAAGTGTAACATTTTTTCCTGCACCAATACTGTCTTTTTTCGATCGAACTTTTATTTGAAGATTGTTGTTCAAACCAAAATTGACTGTACTGGCAAATTTGCCATATTGCCCTAATCCGGGCACTCCGATCACTGAAGTTTCAAAAGGAGAAAGATAAGTAAGCCGGCTACTGGTGTCAAGGCGAGTTTGGTAATAATAATTAAAAGGATTGGCAGCAAAATTAGGTGTGTAATTGAAGCCCACATTGGGTGTCAGTACATGTCGAATTCCCATGAGTTTGCCATGTTTAAACATTTTTAGCCCATAAATTCGGGTGCTTAACTGCATGGTCGCATTAAAGTCTCGAGCCGTATAAAATCCACGATTGGTCAGGGTGTCAATCTTTCCTTCATTGTCATTGTAAAATCGTTCTGTTTTTTTGGTTAGCCAATATTCTGAATAAGTTGTGTTGAAAGATAAATTGATAAATCGGAGCAGATTGTATGATGCAGAAATAGGTATGGAATGTTTAAAACCATTTCGGAAATCACCTAAAGACAATGTTTTTAAGCTAAATGTAGAATCATAAAACGAGAGCTGATTGAGCATGTTAAAATTGTAGCTCGCCGAAATTTTTTCATACCATCGGGGAGTGCCAATTCTATGCTTGTTTTGGAAGGGGTTAAATTGTGCTACGTAGAAATTTAATTCAGGTAAATAGACATCCACTAAATGGGTTTGCGTATTTTGATTGTGTCGTGCGGCAACGGAAAGACTAAAAGGTTTGTTTTGCCAGTTTTTGGTGTAATTGATATTTGAAGTGTATTGGTTGTTCAGGATTTGATTGACATTGTAGCTGTTGTTTGAATAAAAAGTAGATGTTCCAACTGTAACCGTGGCTCCGAAATTCGTACCTGGTCGAGCTTTGGGGTCTTGTTGGTGTCGCCAGTTAACCATAAAATCTTTGGTGATTGACGACCCCGGTTCGTAGCTTTCTCCCGTCTTGTTCAGCGCGTAACTGAGAGAAAGCCCACCGCTATAATGGTATCTATTGGCATAGTTACTTACACCGCTTACACTATAGCTTCCTTTTGTGTAAATATTAGTGAGCAATAAAGCATCTACATAGTCATTCATGTGGAAATAATAACCGCCATTGGTTAGCCCTAATCCTCGTCTATCTTCGAAAGTATAAGTGGGAATTTGAAAGCCTGAGCGTTGTCTTTGGGTGATAGGAAATAAACCAAACGGCAAAAATATCGGAGTAGGTACTTGTTCAATAACAATGTTGGCTGATGCAGAAGCAATAACTTTATTGGGTACTACTTTTATTTTTTTGGCACGAATGCCAAAATGGGGCGTGTCTAAAGCACAAGTTGTGTAAACATTTTTCCAGCCATAAATGCTTTGATCAGGATTTCGTTTTACTTGTTGGCTATACACAAAACCTTCACCATATTGAGAACGGGCATTTCGAATGATAGCTCGTTTGCTTTTAAAGTTGTATTGAAGGGAGTCGTAGCTGACTTTTTCACTTCCTTGAGCAAAGTTGGGGCGTTTCTGAATAGCACCACTACTATCGAAAGTGGGTTGTGCTATCACGGTATTAGTAGCTTGATCAAAAGTTATTTGTCCGGCGTTCAGTTTCATGTCTTCATATGTAACCTGAGCATCTCCATACAAATAAAATAAGTGATTCTTCATGTTTAAAACAGCAGAATCCGTGGCCGTAGCAACTACTTTTGCCGAAAGTGCATCCGGCGAAATTTTAATGCCCAAAGAATCTTCTAAACCTTTTGTAGAAACGGAATCTGAGGTATTTGTGCTTGAGGGAATTGCTTTTTTTGCCCAAGCCGTATCATTGACACCCGGTCGAGTTTTTAAACTCAATTGCCCTTGTGCTGAAACATAGGATGTTAAAGCCACTATAAAAAACGCCGTTAGAATTAACGGCAAAGAGTGCATCAATGGCTTTTTTGGGATAATTTTACCGCGCAGGCTCATTCGGGCGACAAAAATAGCTCATTTGCTTGTTCTGAAAAACGTTCCTATTTTTTTAAAAAAAGATCAATACTGTTTCGCTTAGGTATGCGTATAAAATTGTTGTTGCTTGGTTTAGTGCTCATTTCTCATCAGCAACTTGCTTTTTCGGCAGGGAAAAAAATCACTAAAATAGTTCTTGATGCCGGACATGGCGGACACGATGCCGGTGCCAGAGGTCAATATTCAAATGAAAAAGATTTAACCTTAGCTATTGCTCTTCGGTTAGGTAAAATTATTCGTGACAGTATGAAGGAAGTGCAGGTGCTATATACCCGTACTTCCGATATCTATCCTACTTTGCCGGAAAGGCATGAAATTGCCAATAGAGCGAATGCCGATCTTTTTATTTCCATTCACATTAATGCAACACCGGGAACTTACACACGAGAAATGACCGGTTATAAAACTGTAAAACATGGAAGAAAGCGAGTTAAAACACCGGTGTATCGTACTATCCACAATAGGGCTACGCAGGCAAATGGTACGGAAACATACGTCCTTGGGCTGCATAGAAATTCACAAAAAGAAGACGCTATCGGCGAATATGGAGAAACGGTTACTCAAGAACCCGGATTGATGAATGAAAATGACCCGCAAACAGCAATCATTATTGCCCAATATTCTCAAGCCTTTTTGAGCCGAAGTGTTTCGCTTGGTTCTAAAATTCAGCAAGAATTTGCTAATGATGGACGAAAGGATATGGGTGTAAAACAAAAAGGATTGGAGGTGTTAGCCGGAAGCGCAATGCCCGGTGTGCTGGTGGAATGTGGGTTTATCAACAATCCTAATGAAGAAGCATATATGAACTCAGAAGCTGGTCAACAACAAATTGCTTTGGCTATTTATAGAGGTATCAAAGCCTATAAAGCAGAGGCTGAAAGATAAAATGTTTAGTTCAACTTGCTTTTCACGTAAAAAATTCCAACTTTAGCAGCCGTTATGATAATAGAATTTTTAGGGAGTAGTCGTTGCTTTTTGAAATTGTTCTTTTATCTTTAAACACTCGAAAAAAAACTTCGCTGGCGAATGAAATCCCGTTTTAAACTTGTTGTCCTTTCCGCACTTAGTGCATTGACTGCTTTTTCTACTGTTTTGGTGTCATCTTGTAAAGAAGATAAGTGCAAGAGCATTGTATGTGCCTATGGCGGTGTGTGTAGTAGTGGACAATGTATTTGCCCAAGTGGCTATGAAGGAACTCAATGCGAAACAATTACCAGAAAACGTTATCTTGGCGTATGGAATGTTACGGAAGATGGAACTTACAGTAGTGCTGCACAATATGCTATTTCTTTAGAAGCCGGTGCTAATATTGCTGAAGTGCGAATCAAAAATTTTCGTAACAGTTTTGTGAGCGATGTACAGGCTTTTGTGAAAGGAGATACGATCACTATTCCTAACCAAACATTGGCCGGAAAAACCATTCGGGGCTTTGGCTACATTCAACAAGACAAATACTACGGACAGAATGGCAAGATTACGATGCGCTATGTCGTAAAAGACAATACTTCTGGGGTCGTAGATGATTATGGTGTAGATAATGGAGATCCTTCTCTTTGGAATAAATAATTTGTTTCAAAAAATAAACACGTCCTCGCTGAATAAATCGGCGGGGATTTTTTTGTGCCCTTAATGGAAATGGTTAAATGGGTATTCTTAATACAGTACCTGTCAATAATCTTCAAAAAATGTTGAGTTTGTCGGCAATATTAGATTTCTTGCTTTGTCTGATGTAAGTGTTTTATCTGGTCTATGAGCTTTGCTAAGATTCATTATTTTCAGGTGATTCACTTGTTGCCATCCGGCTTGTTCTAAATTGTCTATCTGTTTTAAAAAAAAGCCATCACGATAAAGTTGTGATCATGTGAAAAGTGATCATTTCAAATGATGAATGAATTTCAGTTTGGATTTTTACTTAGAATTTTATGCTTCAACAAGGCAAAAGGATGAACGGTGCTATCGCCACTCAAGTTCAAATAGTGATTCTATGCTGACCCCCCCAAAATAAAAAAAGCAAGCGAAGGGTCTATTGTGTAGTCTTATTGCCCTCTCAAAATGATGCCTCCGGCTAAAACATCATCGCCTTCATACATGACTGCGGATTGTCCCGGCGCAATGCTGTTTACGGAATGATGAAAGGATACTTGAATTCCATTTTCGGTATTGGTCAAGGTGCTTAAAGCTCCGGGGTCTTTATAGCGAATTTTAGTTACAGCCTCCATGCCATTTGTCAAGTGTTCATACTTTACCATGTTTAGACCTGATACGGTCATTTTGTTTTGTTCGAGTTCGTGTGCTTCGCCAAGTACGATGGTGTTGGTTTCTGGACGAATGGCTGTTACAAACATGGGCTTGCCGAGTGCAATGTCGAGACCTTTTCGCTGTCCAATGGTGTAAAAAGGATAGCCTTTGTGTTTGCCGACTTTGGTGCCGTCTGCAAGCACAAAATCTCCGCCATTTACTTGGTGTTCTAATTCGGGAATACGGCGTTTTAAAAAGCCACGATAGTCATTGTCGGGCACAAAGCATATTTCGTAACTCTCTGCTTTTTTGGATAATTCGGTATATCCCATATCAAAAGCAAGTTGTCTGACTTCGGTTTTTAACAGATCGCCAAGGGGATAGATGCTTCGGCTTAAGCAATCTTGCTCCAGCCCCCACAAGACGTAGCTTTGATCTTTTGAAAGGTCTTTTGCTTTGGAAAGGACATAGCGATCGTTTTCGTTTCGCACCTTCACATAGTGTCCGGTGGCAATAAAGTCACAGTTTAGGGCGTTAGCCCGCTTCAGCAGGGCTTTCCATTTGATATGGGTGTTACATAATACACAAGGATTTGGTGTTCGTCCGGCAATATATTCTTCTACAAAATTATTGATGACAAAATCGCCAAATTCATCCCGAATATCCAGTACATAATGAGGGAAACCGTGATCTACTGCGGCTTGGCGGGCATCGTTGAAGGAGTCAAGATTGCAGCATCCGGTTTCTTTTTTTCCACCACCTGAATGGGCATAATCCCAAGTTTTCATAGTAATTCCTACTACCTCGTAGCCCTGGTTGTGTAGCATCAATGCGCTCACGGTACTGTCAATACCGCCACTCATAGCTACCAGAACTTTTCCATTTCTACTCATGTTGTGTATGTATAAAACGGCGCAAAGTTACGAAGGTTGATATTAGTATAGCGGAGGTGTTTATTATGGAGGTATAAAACGACAAAAGCCGCTCATAAAGCGACTTTTGTTTTTTTCGTGATCCCGTTGGGACTCGAACCCAAGACCCATACATTAAAAGTGTATTGCTCTACCAACTGAGCTACGGAATCAACC
Source organism: Bacteroidota bacterium (assembly GCA_018267925.1). Lineage (GTDB taxonomy): Bacteria > Bacteroidota > Bacteroidia > Chitinophagales > Chitinophagaceae > JAFIGV01. The sequence continues at coordinate 29,019 of JAFDXO010000126.1, forward strand.
GTGTTGTTCTCTCGAACGGGACGCAAAGATAATCATCTGCTCTTTTCTGCCAAAAGTTTTGAAAAGTTTTTTTTTAAAAAAGGCTGAAACGCTTTATGGGCAATGGTTTAGAGTTTCTTTAAAAATTGATAATCAGCTTTACATTAAGCAATCTGGAGGTTAATCGGTTGGGTACAGCGTAAATTTTGTTAGTGGTTTGATCTTGAATCCAAGAATAGGATAGGGTGTTTTGAATACCTAACAAATTAAACACTTCTAAGCTAAGCCATACGGAATGTAAGCTGCGAAAAAAGCTGTGTGATGGTCGTTCCTTTCTATCTCCATCCAGCAACAAAGCTGAAAAGCCAATATCTACTCTTTTATAGTCGGGTAGGCGAAGGGTGTCGTCATAACGATTGCCATTAGGTGGACCAAAGGGTAGTCCGGTTGCATACATCATGTTGATGTGTGCTTTTAAGTTTTTATTGCGCGGTAAATAATCTTCGAAATACATTCCCAACATAAAACGTTGATCGGTAGGGCGAGGAACGTAACCGGGATAAATGGTAGTGCTGTCGGCACCGGCTTGGTTTTTCAATATAATTTTGTCATCGGTGATGTCTTCCATTGTTTTCATCACGCCAATGCTTATCCAAGATGTAGCATCCTTTACCAAGTCTCCATAAAGCCGAAGTTCGCCACCATAGGCATATCCAATTGCATCATTCTTGCCGAAATAGCGAATACGTACATTGTCGTATTCGTATGGAACTAAATCCCACAATTTTTTGTAATACAGTTCGGTTGTAAGCTTGAATGGGCGGCGATACATCTTGAAATTGTAATCAGTACCCAAAACATAGTGTGCGGATTTTTGTGCTAAAAGCTGTGTGTTTACATTTCCATTGAGGTCGCGCATTTCGCGATAGAAGGCAGGTTGGGCATACAATCCGGCTGCGGCTTTAAATACAATATCTCTTTTCCAATGGGGTTTGTAGGCAAGCTGTAAACGAGGGCTAACCACCAATTCATTATTTAGGAAACTATAGTTGAAGCGCACACCCGCAGAAATGGTTAGGTCGAGAGAGTCGTTTAATCTAAAATTGTCTTGAATAAATCCGCTCAGGCGTGTATAATTGAAATTTGCAGAAGAATGATAGAGTTTTTTCATCACGATGGAATCATTATAGTAAGGCTGTGTGAAGCCCGCGGAATCTCGTCTTTCCCATTCTAATAATTTGTCGCTAATGGAGGTAAAATTGGCATCTAAGCCCCAGCTGATAAAATGTTTGGAAACATCGAAGGATCCACGATGGGCAAGATTTCCAACGTTTACTTTTAAATAATTTCGAGCATAATTGTGTACAATACCGGTACCCAAATAAGTTTTTATTTGTCCAAAATTTTGTTTGCCTAAATCGGTTTCCAATTCGCCTAATAAGTATTCACCACTGATGTCGTAAGTTTCTCGTTCGTTAGTTTGAAAGCCTGAAGCAAGCAGTTTTAATTTTAGTTTTTCGTTTGGACGATAGGTGGTAGAAATGCCTCCAAATCGAGAGTCAAATTGATCAATTTCAGCACCGTTATAAAAAATTCGGAGTTGGTATGCTTGGTTTATCACACCAAAGCTTGTGGTTTGCTCTTGCGGAATAAAGTTGAAACGATTGCGAGCATAGTTGCCTATCAATTCTATTTCCCATTTTTTGTTTACTCGATAATTGACCAGTGCTTGGATGTCGGTAAAAGAAGGGTTATAAACGCCTTTTGTGGGTTGTGCTTGCAGTAGATATTGATTGCTTTTTTGTCTTAATCCAACTAAGTAGGTTAGCTTTTCGTTTTTGGTAGCTCCTTCAACATGAATATTTGCTCCGAGTAAACTAAGCATGGCACTTCCTTGAAATGATTTTGGGCGTTTATAGGTTACATCTAACACACTGCTCATTTTGTCGCCATAGCGAGCTTGAAATCCACCAACAGAAAAATTGACATTTGATACCAGGTCGGCATTCACAAAGCTTAGTCCTTCTTGTTGACCGGAACGAACCAAAAAAGGACGATAAATTTCAAAGTCGTTTACATACACGAGGTTTTCGTCATAGTTTCCTCCTCTGACAGTGTATTGAGAAGTTAATTCATTATGGCTGCCAACAAAGGTTTTTAATATGCCTTCAATTCCGCCAATGGTGCTGGGCAATTCGTTAGCTTTCTTGCTTTCTATTTGAATGGCTCCGGCTTCATAGCGTACCCGATCGTCTTTTTTAACAAATTCTGTTAGAGTATTTGCTCGCTTTTTTAATCGAATATCTATTTTAAGTTGTTGGTTAATGAGAAGATTAATGTGGCGCTTTTCTACTTCAAAGCTGACATTGCTAAACACGAGGGTGTGCCTTTGATTAGCCGGAATATCAAGACGATAAGTTCCATCCGGTTTACTCATGGTTCCAAAACTGGTACCTTCAATAGCAATATTGACAAGCTCAATGGGGTTGCCGTGCTCGTCTTGAACAGTGCCATATATCATTGCTGTTTGCGAAAAGGCAAACACAGGAAAGCATAGGATGGCCACTAAGGCGCAAATTCGTTGCAACATAGGTAACGTAAACGGTGGAAAAGATACATTTATTTTCCTGCTTGTTTCAGCTTCCTGATTGTTTCAGCAGGGTTGGCTGAAGAAAAGACAGTATTGCCGGCTACCAATACATCTGCTCCCGCATGAATAATATCTCCGGCATTTTCAAGGGTTACTCCGCCATCAATCTCTATTAAGGTGTTAGCACCAGACTCTTGAATCAATTGTTTTGCTTCTCGAATTTTGTTATAAGTAAGAGGCAAAAATTGTTGTCCGCCAAAACCCGGATTAATGCTCATGATTAATAAAAGATCAATCTCGTGAATGATGTCTTGAATCATGCTGACCGGCGTGTGTGGGTTTATGGACAGCCCTGCTTTCATGCCCAAACTACGAATGCTGGTTAAGGTTCGGTGAAGATGAAATCCTGTTTCATAGTGAACGGTGAGATAATCAGCACCTGCTTTTTTAAAATCTTGTAGATAACGTTCCGGTTCTACAATCATTAAGTGGACATCAAAAGTCTTGCGGGCAGCTTTTTTCATGGCGGCTATAATGGGCATACCGTAGCTGATGTTTGGAACAAATTGTCCGTCCATGACATCCAAATGAAACCAATCTGCTTCACTGTTATTCACCATTTCAATTTCTTGCTCCAGCTGTAAAAAATTAGCAGAAAGCATAGAAGGTGCTATAAGTGGCATAGTCATTTTGTTTTAGTTAATTTTTGTTTTTCAAACGTTTAATGGCAGCTTCAGCTTCCGCATAATTGCGGTCAAAGTTGAGAGCTTGCTTATAGTCAAGGAGTGCTTCTGCTTTTTTTCCTAATAATTCTTGACAAAGTCCGCGATTGTAATAGGCTTTTGCATCTGTAGGATTTATGCCGGTTACTTTATCAAATTGCTGTAAGGCTTGTTCAATGGAATCTTGTTGCATCAAAATGAAACCGATAGCGAAGTAGGCTTTATCATAATTTTTATTGTGAGCAATGGCAATTCTATATTCATTTTTGGCATCTTCGGGCATTTCTTTCTCTTGGTAATACATGCCTTTTGCATACAATGGAAATACATCGCTTGTGTCAGCTTTAAAAGCGTTTTCAAAATATTTTAAAGCAATCGGATTTCTTTGTTTAGCGAAAATGCTGCCTAATTGCACCATAGCCGGTGTATAGCTTGGATCTACCTGAATAGCGGTTTGAAAGCTGGATATAGCTTTGGATGAGTCTTTAAGGTCTTTATAGATTAATCCTTTTAGAAAGTAGGCTTCCGAATTCATGGCATTTTGACGTAGTACAATATTTATTTCGGAAAAGGCTTTTGGATATTCTTTAGTGAAGACAAATAATTTGGCAATTTTTAAACGAGCTGTTGGATCGTTAGGGTTTAGCTGCACGGCACGTTGAATCCAAGATAGAGAGCCGGACAAGTCTTTGTGTTCAAACATTAAATCACCCACTGCACTGAAATATTCTGCACGATTTGAATCAAGTTTTGCCGCTTGTTCAAAATCTCGAATGGCGAAGGTGTCTTGTTGCATTCTGTGTAAAAGAAGTCCGCGATCATAGTAGTATTTAGCTGTTTGTGGCGATGCTTCTATTTTTCGAGTTAGGACAACCACCGCAGAATCTTTAAATATCGGACTATCCGGATGGGTGGGTATTTCTCTTTTAGAATTACTGCAAGATTGAAATGCCATCAGGGAGAGTAGCAAGCTTAAAAAGGTAAAATTGGCAATGCTATACATTCTTTGGTACATCAGTATAAAATGTAAAATGGTGATGGCGGTTTTGAATCTCCATCACCATTTAGTCGGTGCAAACTTAACAATATTCGCTGTTGTTATTTGCTGCCTAAGCTGTTAAGCTGTGTTTTCAACTGATTTAATTTTTCTGTTTCGGTATCCATTTGTGTTTTAGCCGCACTGGTTTGGCCTTGTTGCTTAGTCATTTCACCTTCATAGCCGGATTGTTTTCCTTGCAAACTTTTAATATCATCATTTAGCGAAGCATAATCTTTGGTTACTTTTTTTAGCGTTTTCTCATTTTCATCTCCGGCAGTAGCACTTACCTTATTGAGGGAGTTCAGTTTGTCGAGTGCAGCCGCAGCTTGTGTTTTTTTACTTTCAATTTCGCCCTTCGTTTTATCTATATTTTTTTGAATTTTCTTTTCATCATCTAACGATTTGTTCCAAGTTTTGGTTGCTTTTTCCAATACTTTTTCTTGCGTTTTTATGTCTGCATTTGTTTGGAATATATCTGCATCTTTTTTGAAAGCTTGCAGCCAAGTTCCGCAACGTTGAATTAACTCTGCATCGGCTGAGTTAGTTAAATAGTTATTATAGCCACGAGAAGCAACAAATGTTATGGAGCTTTGCTTGTCATCACCTTGGGTCTGAAAATAGTAATCCATTTGCTTGGGTGAAATATCTGGGATAACCAAACCGGAACAGTTTACTCCGGATTTATTACTGCTTACTTTACCGGATTTATAGGTTTCCAACTTCTTTGAAAGTGCTTCTTTCAGGTTTTGAACTGGCATTGTATATTGTACATTCAGCCCACTTACGTTTTCACCATTTATGTTGATAGACGTTTCCTGAGGTGTTTGTGCCTGAAGAGAAAAACTTGCAAAAAGAGTGGCGACAGATACCATAGCTGCTTTTGTAATCATTTGTGAAGTACTGTTTTGTGAAATGCAAAGGTAACTATATCTATCTTCTAAAATTTGAAAGTTACTGGGTGCTTAAAAGCTATACTTAATGCCAACTTGCATTTGCCAACGGCTGCTAATAGGATCAACAGTGTAATATTGTCCATTGTTGGTTGGCTTTTGAAACTGATACGTTGGCGCATATCCTTGAGATGAAGGCGTTTTCCCGTTTTGGTCGTTCACTGCCTTAAAAAGTGGAACACAATAATTACTTACGTTGCTAACGAAATATTGCTTACCCCAATTGTTATTCATCAAATTGAGTACGTTAAAGATGTCTAAGGATAATTGAAGTGAGTTTGTTCTGGTTTTGCTGACGTTAAAGTTCCATGTATGCATCAGTTTTAAGTCAAGGTTATGATTCCATGGTGTGCGCAAAGCATTTCTTTCTGCATATTGGCCGCGATGTTGGCTCAGATAGCTATTGCCTTCAATGAAAGTCTCCATGTCAGCTCGTTGTTGGGCTACGCTATAAGTGATATTTCCATTTGCATCCTTCACGTCACTTAGTTTTATATCATTGGCATTTGCTGGAATGTATGCCAGGGTCGCATTTGAGCTATTATTAAAAGCATTGGGTGAAGAACTATATATCACACTATATGGCGAGCCGCTTTGACCGGAATAGAAAAATGCCAGGTTGCTGTTATGATGCTCATTCCATTTTAAATTGATAGAATGAACAGATACAATACGATGACGCAAATCAAAATTTGAATAAGCTAATTGAGGATTCTCAGGACTGATGGCCGGATTCACTTCATAGTTTGACTGAAATGAATTTCGAATACCATTAGCTACATCTTTAGAAAGTCCGTAAGTATATGCCAGGCTGTTGTATAATGAGAATTGCTTGTTTCCAAAAGCGATATTTGATGTTGATTTTGAAAGTTGTGCTGTGAAATTGTAACGATATCCTTCAGAGGTATTGCTTAATAAATAGATGTTAGAATAACGACTGCTCATGGAAGAGCCTTGATAGACGGGTGTTTGAGTAGGTCCCGATTGATAATTAAAGAACGAATCTCGCTTGTTTATTTGTTGAAATTTGACATCATAGATGGTTTTGGTGTACATCGCATCAAGTGTCAATTTCCAACCATCAGCCCATTTGATATCTGCGGCAATATTTGAACGCCAAACTGTTGGTAGATGCAGGTTGTTGTCAACTATGTTTAATTCTCGTGTGGCGGATTTTGATGCACCACCATATTTGGTTACCGTATCACGGAGTGTTGAAGGATCCATAGCTAAACCAATAGTTTTAGTGCCATTTGTTTGAATATTGTTATAGTCAATATTGCCAAATTGATTGCCAGATAAGGTATAAGCATAGCCCAACCAAGCAAATGGCATTCTGCCTACAAATATTCCTGATCCGCCTCTGATCACAAGGTTTTTATCACCATTTACATCCCAATTGAAACCTAGCCGAGGTGAAATAGAAGCATTGTTTAGCCATTTATTATTGATGGAGGCAAATGGTGTATGAGAATATGAAGATTGTCCATTTTGCATTTGAAAGTCAGGTAAATTTTGCATGACACTGTCTGTATTAGGTGCTTTGGGTAGCATGGCATAGTCCACACGGATGCCGGGTGTTATTTTTAGTCGAGAAGAAATTGACCACTCGTCTTGTATGTATCCACTCAAAAGATTTACGTTGAATGTTGAGCCGGGAACATTGTTGTATAAACCTTGTCTGGTGTTTTCTCCGGTTGAAAAATTATATGCTCCTCTAATTCTGGATGGCTGATCGGCAAGAAATGAATTGATAGATGAATATTCCCATCGCCCGTTCCAAGAGTTGACAAAACCATAGTTAATGTTGTAAAACTCATTGTGAGTCCCTAAGGTTAGCTTATGGTGGTTTTTTATCCATGTAAGATTGTCCGTAAGCTCATAGGTCTTTTGGCGAAGGTTGTAAATAGTAGCTTCACGCCAAGTGCCAAGCCATATTTGGTCGCTGTTGATCGAGATAAAAGGGGCTAACTGACCCGGAAAATCACGATACTCATGTACGTTGATATATGAACCAATCAGACTATTGTATAGATTAGGTTGAATAGTGCTTTTTAATTCAGCCACCATATTCAAGTTGTTGGTGTGCTGCGTGAAATCAGTATTCCCAAATTGAAAATTGGTTGAAGACCGCTCCAAGTTTTGCCCTGATCCGGTAGTATAAATCGTTCTGAAACTTAGGGTGTTCTTTTTGTTGATGTTGTAGTCTAATCGAGCAAAAAATTTATCTGCATTGGTAGAAATGGTAGCCGGTCCATAAGCACCGGGATCATAACCATATTTTGAAATCATGTGGTTTCTGATCTGCTCTGCTTGGGCAACGGAAATGGGTGCGCCTTGATCGCCTGCATTGTAAAATGTGGGTTCTTTTCTTCTGGCAATTTCAAAATTGGTAAAGAAAAAAAGCTTGTTTTTAAGGATGGGTCCGCCTAAAGTTATACCAGCCTGATAGTCGTGAAATGATGAAGGCATTTTGCCATTGAAACTTCCTACCATGGCGGCATTTCGTCCATATAAATAGGCATTTCCATGAAGCTCGTTTGTGCCGCTTTTGGTAACGGCATTGATAGATCCGCCTGTAAAGTTTCCGAGCTTCACATCATACGGTGCTAATTGAACTTGAACTTCTTGAATGGTTTCCATAGAGTAGGGAGTCGTTCTGGTTCCTGCTCCTGCTGTTCCTGCTTGCCCGCCGCCACTTTGTCCACCAAATGAATTGGAAAACCCAATGGCATCATTGTTTACGGCACCATCCATTGTTATGTTGTTGTAACGAAAGGATGTGCCAGCAAATGAATTATTGTTGCTTTGCGGTGTGATACGTGTAAAGTCAGAAAGAGAACGGCTAAGTGTAGGAAGGGTTTGAAGTTGCTTGTTGTTTATATTCGTGCTACCCGCACCTCCACGATTAGCAGATACTTTTACTTCTTTTAATGTGGTTCCGGCAGCATTTTTCATTGCAATGTCTAAGGAAGGATTTTCACCTAAGGAAAGAAAGATATTTGGCATAATAAACGGGTCAAATCCGGCATAAAATGCTGAAATGGTATAAGGTCCTCCGGGTTTTAGGTTGACAATAGTAAAACGCCCGTTTATGGAGGTTTCTGTGGAAGTTACACTTCCGGTAGGCTCATACTTTACCACGATCGTGGCAATAGGAATCAGCTCTTTTTTGTCATCTCTAACGGTTCCGGAGAGCATGGCGGAGGTTTCCTGCCCAATACTTTTTGTTGAAGAAAGGCAGAGTCCGAGTAATAGAAATACATACTGCAGACTGTTTGTAATTCGCATGTTATTTTTTTTGCAAAAAAACTCAGCTGGTGTTTCCTAAAAATTATCTTGCTATTAAGTAATTGTGAACAAATTGATATTGTCGGTTTAGTTGTTTACCTATTTGAATGAATCAGTAAAATCAATTTCTTAAAATGCTTTGCGTGTATTTATCATCAAAAGAATGACGATTGTCTGTTTAGGATAAAATGCTTTCCTATTTTTGTGGCATCATTAGAATTAAAGTAGGCTGATAAGAGGCATACTTTTTAACTATGAAAAATTGAGAAACCCTTTTGGTTGCTCCCAATAAATTAAATCAATGAGATTATCAAAAGAAGCCCGAATTGGAATATTGGTGGCATCAGCCATACTTATTTTTTCAACCGGCTTTTATTTTCTGAAAGGCATAAATATTTTTTCAGGAGAAAAAAACTACATCGCTTATTTTGACGATGTGCAAGGCTTGCAGCCGTCTTCGCAAGTCCAAATTAAAGGCATGAGCGTAGGCAGAGTTGCAACTATATCATTAAATGGAAGCAATAAAGTAAAAGTTGTGCTCGCCATTAATAAGAATACTGCCATTCCTTATGGAAGTATAGTTAAACTGATTTCTACAGATCTGTTAGGCACTAAAGCAATTAGCTTGCAATTGAGTAGCAACTCTGCTATTGCACCGGATGGTAGTGTCTTGAACTCGCAAGTTGAAGATGGAATTATAAATGCTTTGAGTATTGAAATTACTCCCCTGCTTCGCGATATGCGACATGCTGTTGGAACGCTGGATTCTGTTCTACTTTCAGTAAATGATGTGTTAGATAAATCTACCGTTCAAAGTTTGAAAAATGCTTCGTCCAATTTAGATGTTACCATGAGCAATTTCACCTCGTTGTCCGCTCGATTAAACGGAGAAACCCAACAATTGCATGGTATCATTCAAAACACCAATAGTATCACTTCAAACCTTGCCAACAACAACGAGCATATAAACCATATTCTTGAAAACACGGCTTCTATCAGCGATAAATTAAATAAAGCTCCGATAGAGCAAACAATCGCCGACTTGCAAACCAGTGTGCAACAATTGCGTGTAGCTTTAGATAAAATTAATGGGAAAGACGGCTCTTTGGGCTTGTTGATGAATGACACCAATTTATATCACAACTTAAATTCTTCTCTCAATACGCTTAATGAATTGATGGCAGATATTGAAGCACACCCTACACGCTATTTGAACTTTACTATTTTTGGTCGGAAAACGAAGTAAGTTACTTGATTATCCCTTCTGCTTTACGTAATATTTTTGGTCGTGGATTGATTGTTTGTCTTCCACTTATTTTTTTGTGTCAGCTTGTTTTTGCACAGAAGAAACAAGATTCTTCTGCTAAATTACCTATTGAAATATTACCCGGAAATGGCACTCGACTTGAATACATAACGACCGATTCCGGAGCTATCAATAAACTCATTAATAATGTCTCCTTAAAGCAAGGCGACACATACATGTACTGCGATAGTGCTTATATCAATCTCGTAAAAAATAATGTTCAGGCTTTCGGAAATGTAAGAATAATTCAACCCGGTGGCACGCAAGTCAATAGCAATTATCTGCGTTATACCGGCAATACCAAAAAGGCATTTCTACAAGGTAATGTGAGCCTGACTGACGGAAAAAATAACCTATGGGCTGAGTCGCTGCTTTATGATTTGACAACCAAAGTGGCAACCTATGACCAAGGTGGAACCTTGCAAAGCGAAACGACTACGCTTTCCAGCAATACAGGAATGTATAATGCTAAGTCAAAGGATGCACGCTTTACAGTAGATGTTTTTGTAACCGATCCGCAATACAGTGTTACTTCTAAAGACCTTGGATACAATACGGAATCAAAAATGGTTCGGTTTTTTGATTCGTCACTGATCATCAATGACAAATCAGAACTTCATACCAACAATGGCACTTGGGACGCTAAAAATGAATTGGCAAATTTAATTACTCGGTCGTCCATCCTAAGCGAAGCGCGTTATTTAGAAGGCGATAAAATTGATTACAATAAAAAGACGGGAATAGGAATAGTAACCGGAAATGTATATGCCTTAGACACGGCTCAGAAAATAACGCTATTTAGCGGCTGGGCAAGATATGATGAAAAAGCAAAAAAAGTGTGGACTGCCATCAAGCCGGTATTGAAACGAAGCAATGGGAATGATAGCCTTTATATGCGTGCTGACACATTTTTTGCAGCACCCGTACCTTTAATAGATTCACTTTTTGGAAATAAAAATGGCTTATTAAAAGGCAAAGGAAAAAACGTTTTGCCCGATTCAATGCGCAGGGCTGTATTGGATAGTGTGGCAGCAGCAGATTCTTCACGCCCTCGCTATTTCATAGGTTATCATCATGTGCTTGTCTATTCAGATTCTATGCAGGCTCGATGTGATAGTATCAGTTATTCACAATCAGACTCTATCATGCGGCTGATGTATCAACCGGTTGTTTGGAGTCGTAAAAGCCAGATTACAGGTGATACCATTCTGCTTTATAGCGACACAAGCAGCATTCGCAAATTGTTTGTGCCCAATAATTCGTTTATCATTTCTCAAGCGGGGCCTGATCAGTCAAACATCTTCGATCAAGTTCAAGGAAAAACCATTACTGGTTATTTTGAGCATAATGCAATCAGAGAAATGATCGTTTGGCCAAACGCTGAAGCCATTCAATATGCTAAAGATGATAACGGTGCTTATTTGGGTATGAACCAAGCACAATGTGATCGGATTAGAGTCTTGTTTGATAGCTCAGAAGTAAGGAAAATTGTACTTGAACAAGATGTGAAGCAAACGATGACTCCAATGAGGCAAGTGGACTTTTTAAACGCTCGATTAAGCCGTTTTATTTGGCTACCGGATCAGCGACCGAAAAGCATTGCAGAACTATTTCTCTTTAATCCTAATTTAGAAAATAAAGAAGACTCTTCGTTAAAAGAAAAGAAATTAGACTCAGATTTGCTTAAACCAAATGCCTCCAAACAGCATAAAAAATAACTTGGTGGCTTTCTAATAATTTTATTCACGCTCACTTACTTTGATTATGATGCAGGTTTATAAATTTGGTGGAGCTTCCATTGCCACACCCGAACGAATGAGGCAACTTTTGCCTATCATTCAACAAACTAAAGAACCCTTAGTTATTGTTGTTTCTGCTTTAGGTAAAACGACAAATGCACTGGAAGATATAGTATCTCATGCTTGTCTTGGAGAAAAAGAAGAAGCCCTAAAATTGGCCACTGATCTAATTGACAATCATATCAATTTTGCATCGGTTCTCTTGGTTGATGTATATAAAAGTCAGGCAAAAGAGAAAATAATTTCTTTTTCTGACGAATTGAAAGCTGCCATAGGAAAGGCTTCCGGTAGTAAGTATGACTTTTCTTATGATCAAATAGTGTGTATAGGTGAATTGTTGAGTACCGCTATTTTTAATGCTTTTCTGCTACAAGAGGGCTTCCCATTTCAATGGGTTGATGTCCGCTCAATAATCAGTACCGACGATACGTTTCGAGATGCCAGAGTCTTGTGGAAAGTATCTGAAAAGAAAGCAAAAGAAATTTTGCAACCTTTTCTGCTGTCGGGAAAAAATATTATTACTCAAGGCTTTATCGGGCGATCAGATTCCGGTGCGTCCGTAACATTAGGTCGAGAGGGTTCGGATTATACAGCAGCCATGTTGGCAGCCATGCTTGGAGCAAGTGCCGTTACAATCTGGAAGGATGTAGAAGGCTTATTGAATGCGGATCCAAAGCTTTTTTCAAATACTGTAAAAATTGAGGCAATAACCTATCATGAGGTAATTGAAATGTCCTATTATGGTGCACAGGTCATTCACCCAAAAACTATAAAACCGCTGCAAAACAGTAAGATACCCTTGTATGTTAAGTGCTTTCTAAAGCCTGAATTGAAGGGTACTATTATTCAAAATGAAGTGGATAGCATGTTTTACCCTCCACTTATTGTTTTGAAAAAGAATCAGATCTTACTTCAAGTTACTACTCGCGATTTTTCTTTCGTTACAGAAGACAACCTTCGACATTTATACGGTATTTTTCATGAGCTGAAAATTAAAGTAAACCTAATTCAAAATGCTGCCATTAGTTTTGTTGCTTGTATAGATCATGCCGAAGACAAGGTGCATGCCTTAATCAATAGATTGAGCGAAGATTATCGAGTTTTTAGGAATGAAAATGCTGAATTGCTCACAATACGACATTACACACCGGAAGTGTTGCAAGACCTTACCCGAAGACGTTTTATTTTATTGGAACAGAAAACCAGACACACGGTTCAAGTTTTGATGAGTGGTCAATCGTGAATAGAGAAACGGGAATGAATAAATGCTTCGTTCCCGTTTCTTTTTAAACGGATGTTTAGTAAACAATAAGTTTTTGCTTAGCAGCAGGTATGTTATTTGCCCAGATTTCTATCATGTAAGTACCAGCAGGAACATTGGATAGATGTATATCCACAACACCATTGTCACTAAATCGTACTGATTCTTTTGCCACTGCTTGTCCACTAAAGTTATAAACTGCAATGGTTGCGTTGGCTCCCTTCAACATCTTGTTTTCTGTTTCAATTCTAAATTTCCCTCTGTTAGGATTGGGAATTATTTTTACCACATCAGATGCAAAAGGAATACTGGGTACTCCTGTGCTAATCATGTATCGCGGAGAATGCCAAATTCCTCTACCATAAGTGGAAGCCCAAATTTCATTGGTAGCATAGTTTATCGTTAAATCTGTTACCGGAACTACAGGCAGTCCATTGATGAATGGTTTCCAAAATGTGCTGGCTGTGTCTTTAAAAAATACACCAATGTCGGTGCCAATGTAAAGCGTGCCATTTTGAGAATCCATATTAATACATTTTATGGGGATATTCGGAATGGAATCTTGTAGGCGCGACCACCCATTGCCAAACTGATAGCGAGCAACTTTTGTTCCTGTAAAACCACCATAGGTAACCCAAACTACGGTGCTATCCCACATGTCAAGCATGATATCAGATACGCCCGTGCCATAAAGCAATATGATTGGTTGCCAAGTATTGCCTAAATCAGAAGTGTAGCGAAGTGAAGCTCCCTGCAAAACTAATACGGCATTAGGATTGAGCGGGCTTACAGAAAGTCGTGTGATATTAGATCCGGTAGGGAAATTAGGAGAGATGTCAGCCCAATTATCCCCTTGGTCATAGCTGGTATAGACATGGTCGTAACCTACAAAAAGTTGCATGGGATTGTTACGTCCAATTTCAAGTGGCGTAACCCAAGCTCCATTACCTACACCGGTCGGACCAATTCGTTTAAAAGAAAATCCATTATTAGTTGTGCGATTAAAATTGCCATATTGAGTAGAAGTATAGTACGTGTTTGAATCAACATAATCCATTTGACAATCCATACCATCGCCACCGGTTAAATCTTTTGAAACTCCTGAAAAATGGACACGCTTTGAGCCATTGTCTTGTGCTCCAGCAATAACAAAGTTGGCAACATTTGAAGAGGCAATTCGATAAAATTGTGTTATCTGAAGTCCATTGGTAAGGTCTGTCCAAGTTAAGGGGTTGTATGATTTATACACACCTCCATCATTACATTCATAAATTGCGGGGCTCAATGGGTTGAATTTTAACTTGTGTTTGTCTGCATGTACAACAGCTATGCCGGGCGATGATCCCCACCATTGATTGACTAAAGCCCAACTTACACCCCCATTGGTAGAACGGTAAGTATTTACGCCGCCTACATAAACGATGCTGGCATTTAACGGACTGATAGCAATAGTAAGATCATACCAGCCTTGCCCATCACAAGTGGTGCTGCTTAAATTCATAGAGCCATTCAGAATATTTTGACTACAATCTGTATTGCTTCCAAAAATGTTGGTAAAACTTTGACCGGTATCGTTGGAGTTGAATATACCTTGTAAACCATGATTATTGTTGGATACGACTGCTTTTACTATGTTGATGGCAGCTGGTGTAACAGCAATAGAAACGCGAACAGAACCAACAAAATTCCCGGTAATAGTCCAGGTTTGACCGCCATCCGTTGAGCGATAAACTCGACCCGGAGAATAGGATGCAGCATATAAAATTGAAGTGTCTGTTGGGTGATAAAGTACTTCTTTAAAGTTGCCAACTTGTTTTACTTTCCAACTTTGTCCACCATCATACGATTTCATCAAACCATTGCTGGTAGCAATGGTCAATGAATTGGTGTCTTGTGAATTGATGACCATTGCATTAGTCAAAGCAAAGTCAGTCCGATTATAAGTCAAGCCCGTAGGTTGCCAAGTTTGTCCGCCATCCGTAGATTTGAAAACGCCTAAGCTATATGTATCACTAGCATCTCGATCGCCGGTTAGCAAATAAATAGTATTAGGATTAAGAGGATTATACACAACGTCTGATGTCCCTAAAACCGGCAACCCGCTCGTTAAATTTGTCCAATTAAATCCACCGTTTGTTGTTCTCCAAGCGCCACCGCCGGCAGTAGCAACGATAAAAGTATTTGAATCAGTAGGGTGAAAACCAATGTTGTTTATTCTGCCAATTCCGGAGTACCCACCCGGAGAAGAAGAGGGTCCGGCAAAACTCCATGACGCGTTGTTGGTTGTGCGTGTAGTTTTATTTTGTTTGATTTGATTTTGCTGAAATGCTTGCCAGGCTTGATAGGTAGCAGCTTGAGATACCATTTCTCCTTTCTCATTTAAGTGCTGTTGCCAATACCACATCCACCTATCAAAGTGATAATCCCCTTCCTCTTTATTTGGTTCATTCTTGTTTTCCCGGGCATTTAATCCTTGTTCAACGCTTCGTTCATAGCGTTTTTCTATTTCTGAAAGCTTGGTGGTGTGCAAGGTTGCAGGCGACCAAGGTTGCGCATCCATCGTTATGGAAAGGAGCATCCCGAAAAGAGAAAAGGATATTATTCTTGATTTTTGGTTCATCTATTTAAGGCATTATGATGTCAGTGTTCTTTTTTGCAATTGGTAAAGAAACATATTTCCATTGTTTGTTCCGAAGTTGAACAAGCAAAACATTTCCAGCACTAATAAGTGTGTTGGCAATATCCGGTTGTGCTTCTTCTTGAAAATTGATTTTTAATGTTTGTTGTTTCATCTGGCTGATTGGGTTGGATACTTGCCAAGCAGCTACATACCATTTTCTATCATAACGGATAAAAAACTTTTCAGGGCTTTGCGTTAGTCGCCAATCAATTGAAATACTAAATTGCTTACTTACCGGTGTTTCACTTCTTCCTGGTAATATAGTTTGTTCCGTAAACTGTAAAATCTTTATTTCTTTAGTCTTTAAAAGAGTGCGTGATGAGGCACAAGAAATGATACTTGAAACGAAAAAAAGGAGTAAGAAAAAACGTTGAATCATGATCAATACAGTAGTCTTCAAATACAGGTAGAAAGAGAACTTACAAAGCTAACTAAACCTTGTGCTTTTAAAATGATAAAATTCAAGAACATCGGTAGTTAATGTCAGACAATTCTATGACAAATGATGTCAGCTACAATCAAGCGTGGCGCAGATTTTAGCCTTTTTGTTTCTTCTGCAATACCGTAACTGTTAGTCTGCTTACACAAATCAGTTTGTTTTGTTCATCTCTAATTTTGATGTCCCATACGTGCATGGATACCCCCAGATGTAATGCCTCAGCAGTGGCGGTAACGACACCCTCTTTTTTTCCGCGCACATGATTACAGTTTATTTCTACTCCTACACATATTTGCTGTTCAGGATCTATACATAGGGTTGATGCCACACTACCTACGGTTTCGGCAAGTACGGCAGATGCACCCCCATGCAGTAGCCCAAAAGGTTGACGAGTGCGGTCGTCAACAGGCATGGTAGCACTTAATGAAGTTGGGGTTAAGGAAGAAAATAATATTCCTAATTGTTCAGCTATTGTTCCTTTGCATAGTGCATTTAAGTTTTCAAGAGAAACACTTGATTGTTTCCACTGCATATATCTATTTGATTTAGTTAGTTTTTATGAAATTAATATTAAACAAACGTTTTTTTGTAATAATCAGAATGGAACTCGTACATTTGCACGTCGTTTACCCGTTTTCATTCTATATTTTTTTTCAAAAGTATGCAAACAATACTGGTTGCAGGAGCTGGCAAGTCATCAACTTACCTGATTCATTATTTGTTATCCCATTCAAAGCGCAATAAATGGCGCATTATCGTTGCCGATGGCAGTGAAGAGGCAATAGCAGAGAAAATAAAAGGACACACCAACGCAGAAAGTGCTGTATTTGATGTTCATAATGAATTAGAAAGACAGAGGTTGGTAAAAAATGCAGACATAGTTGTGTCTTTAATGCCGCCAACCCTTCATGTTTTATTGGCAAAAGACTGTTTGCAATTCAAAAAAAATTTGATCACTTCTTCTTATGTATCTCCGGAAATGCGCGAGATGCATCAAGCAGCGGTGGATGCAGATTTGATGTTTATGTGTGAGATGGGCTTAGATCCAGGTATAGACCACATGACAGCCAACCAAATTATTCATAGCACGCAACGTGTGGCGGCATCTATCACCTCATTCAAATCTTATTGTGGTGGTTTGGTCGCGCCAGAAAACGATGATAATCCTTGGCATTACAAGTTTAGCTGGAATCCTAAAAATATTATCACTGCTGGTTTGGGTGGTGCTAAATTTTTGAATAACGGAAAGAATCAGGAGGTTAAATACGAAGACATTTTTAACCATAATAAAAAGATCAAAGTTGATGGAGTGGGTCAATTGGCCTATTATGCTAATCGCGATTCACTTCGTTATTTGGATCTCTATGATGTTCCTGAAATAAAAACCTTTTTGAGGGCAACCTTGCGTCACCCGGATTTCTGTAAAGGTTGGAATGCTCTTATTCAATTAGGGCTTACATCAGAGGCAGATTCTGTTCATGAAAACAGTTCGTATGCTGCTTGGTTGAAAGATAAATCTGCCTATCAAAATACGATTTCACTAAAAGAGCATGTGGCACAAAAATTATCATTGAAACCAGATGATAAAGTTATTGCCATGCTTGATTGGTTGGGAATTTTTAATGATGAAAAAATTCCTTTGTCTCCTAAAAATTCCGGCGAAGTTTTGCTTGAATTACTCTTGCAAAAGTGGGCAATGAAACCGGAAGATAAGGATATTGTTGTGATGCAACATGAAGTGGAGTATCTACATCGTAAAACTAAAGTTACCATGACCAGTACCATGTCTATCAAAGGAGAAAATCGAGAATTTTCTGCTATGGCTAAGACGGTTGGTTTACCGATGGGGATTTTAGCACGGCTGGTACTCAATCAATCTATCAAACCTCCAAAAGGTGTATTAATCCCATCCATGCCTTCTGTTTATCGCCCTGTTTTGACGGAATTAGCACATCACGGAATTCGTTTTTCAGAGGAAGTTTCATAGGCTTAACATATCGCTAACAAAACACGGAGTGCTTTTAGTTTTAAGTAACTCGAAACCTTTTAAGAAGGTATTTGAGAGCAATTTAAAACTTAGGCAAAATGAAACGCATCTTCTTTATCAAATTGAGCATGGTAGCAACAGTACTAATGCTCGCAATCCTACCCCAACAGCAGGCTAAGGCACAGCCCGGAATGTCTGTGTCTTTTCAAACGTTCTATAATGAATTGTCTCCTTATGGACAATGGATTAATGATCCCCAATATGGCTATGTTTGGGCACCGGATGTTGATCAAAGTTTCCGACCTTATTATTCAGATGGGCGATGGGCAATGACCGAATACGGAAACACTTGGATTTCTAATTATGAATGGGGATGGGCGGCCTTTCACTATGGACGCTGGATGTACGATAATTATTATGGTTGGATATGGGTGCCTGGTACACAATGGGGACCGGCTTGGGTGAGTTGGCGTTCTGGTGGTGGCTATTATGGTTGGGCACCTATGAGTCCCGGCATCAATATCTCTATATCTTTTGGTGGTTATATGCCTTCCACTTGGTGGACATTTATTCCATGTGGTCAAATTTATAATCCTTATTTCTATAATTATTGGCGCGGAACAGGGTATAACACAACCTATATCAATCGCACGACCATTATCAATAACTACTACCACAACCAGTATGTCTATGGGCCTCGTCGTCAAGATATAGAACGTTACACCGGAGGAAGAGTTACGGTCTATAATATTCGCAATCAGCAACGTCCCGGACCAACCGCTATGCAAAGAAATCAAGTAGCTATGTATCGCCCATCTGTTACAGAATCTAATGCTGCCGGTGCAAGACGTGGAGCTGCACCTGCGCCTGAAAGCTTTGTTCGCTCAAATCGGGTTTTGGGGAATGAAAGAGACGCACAAAATAATGCAAACCAAAGTATTCGTTCAGAAAATAGTAATGGAGTTCGAGATATGGCTCAACCCGGACGTGTTGATAGAAGCACAAATCAAATGGGTCGGACAGGTGGAGATACTCGAGTAAACGGAAACTTGGTGCAGCCATCGAGAAGTGCAACTCAAAATTCAGAATTACAACAAGCACCAAGAGGTGGACAACATGCTGTATCAAGTCAACAAATACAATCAGACCGTCAGCAACAAATACAATCAGACCGTCAGCAACAAATACAATCAGACCGTCAGCAGCAAATACAATCAGACCGTCAGCAACAAATACAAGCACAACGTGAACAGCAGATGCAAGCACAACGTCAGCAGCAGATGCAAGCACAACGAGAACAACAGATGCAAGCACAACGAGAACAACAGATGCAAGCACAACGTGAACAACAGATGCAGGCACAACGTGAACAACAGATGCAGGCACAACGTCAGCAGCAGATGCAAGCACAACGTGAACAACAGATGCAGGCACAACGTGAACAGCAGATGCAAGCACAACGTCAGCAGCAGATGCAGTCAGAACGTCAACAGCAGCAAATGCAGCGTGAATGGAGACGCTCTGACCCACAAATGGAAAGAACTCAACCGGTTGAGCAGCGAGGTGGATTTGGAGGTGGACGTAGATAGGGTAGAGATAATATGGAATAGCCCCCTCTTCTTTTAAGTTGGGGGGCTTTTTTGTGACTTTATAACTCTATGATTTTAGGATCATTGGTAGATTTTGCAAGCAAGATGCTCAGATTTAGTTCATAACCAATCAATATAACTAAGGTATTGATCCACATCCAAGCCATAAAGGCAATGAGTGTTCCAATAGATCCATAAATTTTATTGTAGTTGATAAAATTGTTTACAAGAAAAAAGAAAACAGTAGTGGCAATAATATTGGTTAGTGTAGCAAAGATAGATCCTACTGACACAAACGTGAACCGATGTGTGAGTGAAGGTCCATAGGTATATATAATTGAGATAGAGCAAAAAATAACGCCTACTACCACTATAAGGCTGATGAGTTTGATTAACAACAAACTATTGAACAGCCTAAGTAATAGGCTGTTGACTGCGCTTGTTTGAATAATTAACACACCTAATGAAATAATGGCTACACAAAGCAACATAATAGTTAGTTTGATTGCAGTCCATCTACGTTTTAAACCGGTTCGTTTCACATACACAGGCAAAGACCGGTCAAAGCTCCGCATCAAGCCCATCATACCATTGGAAGAATAGAAAAGAGTCAGTAGTACACCAAAGGATAACAAATCTCGTCGTTCATGATTTAGGAAATCATCCAAAACGCTTATCAAACTTTCGCGTACAGCCGTTTGTGGCATCACTTGTTTGATGGTATCGGTAATAGTGTATTGCACATTTCCTAAGGGTAAATAAGGAATCAGTGAAAATAAAAAAAGCAAAGTTGGCGGAATGGCCATTAAGAAATTATAAGTAACGGCAGCGCTTCGATCATTTAATTTGTTGTTTCCAATTTCCCTAAAAAAAAACACTCCGACTTGGTATAAAGAAAGCCCCTCAAATCCTTTAGGGTGCGAGGTTTGGGCTGTCTTTATGATTCGTTTTACAGCAGGAAGGTTATTGATCCATTGTTTGAGATTGGGCATTAGTATTTGCTATAAGTTTTGTAGAATGAAATCAGTCATTCTTTTGTAAAGATGATAGCGCGAATTACCACCTGAAATTCCATGTGCTTTGTTGGGGTAATACTCTGCTTCAAATTGTTTGTTAGCATTGATCAAGGCATTGACAAGCATCACTTCATTTTGAAAATGAACATTGTCATCAGCTGTTCCATGAATAACTAAAAATTTTCCTTTTAAACCATTAGCCATTTTTTCAGGAGCATTGTCATCATATCCTTTTTCATTTTCTTGAGGAGTACGCATATATCTTTCTGTGTAGATATTGTCATAGTATCGCCAATTCGTAACAGGTGCAACAGCTATGGCCATTTTGAAAACATCATTTCCTTTCAAGATACAGGTGCTACTCATAAAGCCACCAAAACTCCAGCCCCAAATTCCAATTCTTGATGAGTCAACAAAAGCTAAATGCCTTAAGTTTTTCGCAACAGCAATCTGATCATCACTTTCAAGATTGCCGAGTGTCAGATACGTTTTTTTCTTGAACTCTTCTCCTCGAAATCCTGTACCTGTGCCATCTACGCATAAAATGATATAGCCTTTTTGTGCCAACATTTGATGCCAGAAATAATCGCGAATCGGAAAACGATCAGCTACTTCTTGCGAGCCTGGTCCGCTATACTGAAACATCAATACGGGATATTTTTTGGTGCTGTCAAAGTTGGGAGGTGTAATCATCCAACCATTCAACATTTCTGATTTGGCCCTTAATTGAAGTGCCTGAATTTTTCCTAAATGATAATCCTTCATTCTGTTTTTTAATTCTTGATTATCTTCTAAAGTGCGAACTAATTTTCCGTTCATTTCGTGTAGCGAGAACGTGGGCGGCTCATTCAGTCGAGAATATTTATCCAAAAAGTAATGATAGCCATTGATGGGAATGATAGTATGTGTGCCTTCTTGAGGTGTTAAGAGTTTTTTGTGTTTCCCGTTTAAGCTCACGCAAAATAAAGCTCGTTGTAGCGGCGATTTTTCAGTTGAAGTGTAATAGACTTGTTGGTTTGGTTCATCAATTCCTACAATGGCATCAATATCAAAATTCCCGAAGGTGAGAGGTGTAAGTTTTTTCTTAGACCAGTTCCAACGATATAGATGATTGTATCCACTTTTCTCGCTACTGAAAACAAAGCTTTCTCCATCGCTTAAAAATTGAAGATTGTCATTTATTTCTACATAGTAACGATTCTCTTCGGAATAGATAGTTTCGCTTAATCCGTTGCGAACATCAGCAAGTAGCAATTCTAGCTTGTTTTGATGCCTATTCATTCGATAGACACATACTTTATTCGGATCTTTAGTCCATTTTATTCTGGGTATATATTGGTTGGTTTCACTGCCGATGTTTAGGTTTTTTGATTGTTTGTTTTGAAGGTCAAAACTTTTAATGGTTACAATTGAATTAGGTTCGCCGGCTTTGGGGTATTTATAGGTGTATTGTGTAGGGTAAAGACTATCATAAATAGCCATAGTATATTCAGGAACTTGCCTTTCGTCAAAGCGATAATAAGCAATATAATTGCTGTTTGGCGACCATTCAAATGCCTTTGTAAACTCAAATTCTTCCTCATATACCCAATCGCAATTACCATTGATTATCTCGTTTCGCTTTCCATCTTGAGTAATGGAAATCAAATCACCGGTAGCTAAGAATTTGCAATAAAGATTGTTGTTTTGAACGTAAGCCACTTTTTGATTGTCGGGTGAAATGCTTGCGTGTAGCACCTTTTCATTGCTTAATGGTTCCAGCCTTCCTTGTTTGATGTCGAAAATGTAAACTCGATATAAGACAGATCTGCGGTAGATATTTTGCCCCTCGGTGTAGATGACAATCTTACTTTCATCGTTGCTAAATGCGTAGTCATCTATGTGTATAGCGGGTTGTTGTGTATTGGCAAAAAGTGTTTGAATTTTTTTTCCTGTTTGCAAACTATATACATTGATTTGTTGCTTTCCGTTTTCAATATCTATTTGTGTATAGTGGTTTCCATCCTTCATTCCATTAAAACCCGGAACTGATTTTATTCTAAAAGTTCCCCATTTCCAGAGGTCATCTAAAGTGATGTTTTTGTTTTGTCCAAAAGAAAATGTTGCAGTAAAAAGGTTGAGAAGTAGTATGAATCGTTTCATGAATTGCTCTTTATTTAAACCTCGCCAAAATTAGGTATAGCTCGTTAAGCATGAAATGCAATGATCAATAATTGTATTTTTCTTGCCAAAGCTGTTTGAGATAGGCTTTTATCTTAGCTTCATTTTGATTGTCGTTGGGATGAAATAGGGTAGTGCCGGAAATGGCGTCTGGAAAGTATTCTTGCTTGACAAAGTTTCCTGTAAAGTCATGTGTATATTGATACCCTGAGCCATAGTCAAGCTTTTTCATGAAGTTTGTAGGTGCATTTCGTAGATGCAAAGGGACAGGTAAGTCGCCTGTTTTTTTTACTAACGCTTGTGCTTGATTTATAGCGGAGTAGGCTGAATTACTTTTGATGCTTGTAGCCAGATAAATGACACATTGAGCAAGAATAATACGAGATTCGGGAAACCCAATCATATCAACAGCCTGAAACGTAGTGGTAGCAAGTAATAGCGCATTCGGATTAGCATTACCAATATCTTCACTGGCAAGAATGATTAAGTGTCGAGCAATAAATTTTACATCTTCTCCTCCTTCTATCATGCGGGCAAGCCAATATACCGCTGCATTGGGATCACTACCTCTGATGGATTTGATGAAAGCTGAAATAATATCGTAGTGTTGTTCGCCTGATTTGTCGTAGAATGCCATTTTGTTTTGAGCTGCATCTAACACCAATTTGTCTGTAATGTCATGTTGGTTGGGCGGCAACATCGCTATGCTAAGTTCAAGAAGATTCAATAATTTTCGAGCATCACCGCCACTGAGTTGTAAAAGTGCATTCCAATCTTTGATGTTTAATTCCAGTTGGCTCAAAATAGGATCAGCTTGAATAGCTTGTTGGGTCAAGGTTTTGAGCTCTTCTTCTGACAAAGGGTTTAGAATATATACTTGACAACGACTTAATAAAGCATTTATGACTTCAAATGATGGATTTTCAGTAGTAGCACCTATCAATGTAATAATCCCTTTTTCAACAGCTCCTAATAAGCTATCTTGTTGAGCTTTGTTAAACCGATGAATTTCATCAATAAAAAGAACGGCATGACCCACCTTTCTTGCTTGCTCTATTACATTTCGCACTTCTTTTACACCGCTATCTATGGCACTGAGCGTAAAAAATGGAAGACTTAGGGAGTGTGCAACAATTTGTGCTAAGGTTGTTTTTCCCACGCCCGGTGGACCCCAAAATATCATGGAATGGGCTTTGCCGTTGCGAATGAATTGCTCTAATACTTTTCCTTGACCTACTAAATGTTGCTGACCTATAAATTCGGAAAGTGATCGTGGACGTGTACGCTCTGCTAATGGAACGAATGAATTTTGTGGCATTGCTTTGGCTGCTTTCTTTTAACTTAGCTGGATTATGTCGCGCAAATTATTAATTGTTGTTCTCCTTTTGGTTTCCGGTTTTTGTAATGCTCAAAAAAGAAAACCTCATCCAAGTCAACATAATGCTCCTATTACTTCATACAAAGAATTGGGTGCTAAATTACCCCCCATCAATTTTTATAGACGCGATGGTGTGAGTATTCGCAATGAAGATATCACCGGTAGAAATCTTGTGATTATGCTTTTTAATCCAACTTGCGATCATTGTGAAAAGCAAGCTATCCTATTTGAACAAAACATGGCTGCCTTTTTACACACGGATTTGTTGCTGGTGGCAGCTTCGGGAATGGGGCCATATTTGGGCTATTTTGTGAATAATATTCACGCAGACAACTATCCTAAAATCCAAATTGCCTTAGATAGTTCTGATTATATCAACCAAACTTTTAGGTATGAATCCTTACCTCAAATTAATATTTATGATGCTAAACGCAAGCTGATAAAGGTTTTTACTGGTAATGCGCCCATAGATAGCATCAGTAGATATTTGCAGTAAAGCAATTGATTTTAAGCACTACATTGTTTTTTTATGTAGTCCCGGATTTTTCTTACATAGTCAAAATAACCCTTTTCCATTCGCAGCCAAAATGGAATAAAGATTATAGCGCATAATCCAAAAAGAAAGTAGGAGTATGAAGTGTATTCACCGCGGCCGAATAATAAAAATAATACTGCGGCAATCAGGATAAATGCACAAAAGATGACAATCAATTTAGGCCCGCCTGAATCAATCTTGCGGATTTTTGAGCTTATTTTTAATTGAGAATTACTGCCATTGCCTGAAAATTCTACATGCGTGATAGGCAGTGTTTTTATTTCCTTTTCATTTTCGGCATGTGGAATAATGCGCAACATTCCTTCTTTTTCAGACACTTCAAAGTCTAAATTGTGTACTTGGAAATGCTTTCCAGCTAAACGCGATTTTATATCAGCTACTGGTAGTTTGGAAGAGCAACGATACGTTCTTGTGAAGATCATAAAAGAAAATGTTTTTTTAAGTGTTTTAATTAATGAATTTCTAATCAATTGGCAAGTTTGGTAGAATATTTCAATCAATTTTCAACAAGGACGTTTCCTATTTGTTGATTTTAGATTAAAAAGCACTTAAACAAGCCGAATTTATATGTTTCCACGGTTTGCAATTAATTTTGTGAAAATTACAAACTTATTTTGAAGTGTCAAGGGGTAATTATTTTTAAAGGGTTGATTATTTAAGGGAAGAATTTAAAAAATGGAAGGTTTTAATGAAAAAAAGGGTCGCGCCGAAGGCGCGACCCTTTTTAAATTCAATATGAATGATTGGATTAATAATCCATGCCCATTCCTCCGCCCGGCATAGCAGGTGCAGGAGCTGCCTTTGGCTCAGGCTTATCAGCAACTACACATTCGGTAGTCAATAGCATAGATGCAATTGATGCTGCATTTTCAAGTGCTACACGGCTTACTTTTGCCGGATCAATAACACCTGCCTTCAATAAATTTTCATATTGCTCAGTGCGGGCATTAAAACCAAAATCGGCTTTCCCTTCACGCACTTTTTGAACAACAATTGAACCTTCAATTCCGGCATTTTCTACAATAGTGCGGAGTGGAGCTTCCAATGCACGACGAACAATGGCAATACCCGTATTCTCATCAGCATGGTCACCTTTCAGGTTTGCAATACTTTCAATAGCGCGAATGTATGCTACACCGCCACCAGCAACTATTCCTTCTTCAACAGCAGCACGGGTAGCATGAAGCGCATCATCAACACGATCTTTCTTTTCTTTCATTTCCACTTCTGAAGCGGCACCTACATATAACACTGCAACACCACCGCTCAATTTAGCAAGACGCTCTTGCAGTTTTTCACGATCATAGTCTGATGTAGTTGATTCAATCTGTGCTTTGATTTGATTTACACGAGCTGAAATATTTTCTTTTTCACCTTTTCCGCCAACAATAGTTGTATTGTCTTTATCAATAGTAATGCTTTCTGCCTGACCAAGGTAAGCCATAGAAGCATTTTCCAGCTTATAGCCTTGCTCTTCACTAATAACAGTTCCACCTGTAAGAACGGCAATATCTTGAAGCATTTCTTTACGACGATCGCCAAAGCCCGGAGCCTTTACAGCCGCTATTTTCAACGAACCACGTAATTTGTTTACAACTAATGTTGCTAAAGCTTCTCCATCTACATCTTCCGCAATAATCAATAGTGGACGACCACTTTGAACCGTACTTTCAAGAATAGGCAGAATGTCTTTCAGTGTGCTGATTTTCTTATCGTAAATCAGAATGTAAGGGTTCGAAAGCTCTGTTTGCATCTTCTCTGTATTGGTAACAAAGTAAGGAGACAGATATCCACGATCAAACTGCATACCTTCTACTACTTCAACAGTAGTTTCAGTTCCCTTGGCTTCTTCTACCGTAATCACGCCTTCGTTGCCCACTTTTGCCATAGCTTCTGCAATCAATTTACCAATGTTGCTATCATTGTTTGCAGAGATGGTTGCCACTTGCTCAATCTTGCTATTGTCGTTACCCACTTTTTGAGATTGTGTTTTGAGGTTTTCAACAACAGTACCTACTGCTTTGTCAATACCTCTTTTCAAATCCATTGGGTTTGCTCCGGCTGCCACGTTTTTGAGTCCTTCGTTGATGATGGATTGTGCAAGTACGGTGGCAGTTGTGGTACCATCGCCGGCAACATCAGCAGTTTTTGAGGCTACTTCTTTCACCATTTGCGCACCGAGGTTTTCGATTGCGTCTTCTAATTCTATTTCCTTAGCTACAGAAACACCGTCTTTAGTGATACCGGGAGCACCGAATTTTTTTTCAATTACTACATTACGACCTTTGGGTCCGAGGGTAACTTTTACCGCATCTGCCAAAACGTCCACACCGCGCTTCATTTTATTTCGTGCTTCGGTACTGAAGAAAAGTTGCTTTGCCATTCTATTAAAGTTTGAGAGTTTTTTTAAAAAAAATTAAAAAATGTAAATTGAGAATCATATTTCTACTTTTCATTTTTTTAATGTAGAAATACAAATACCTCTTTTATACAATTGCCAGAATATCGCTTTCGCGCATAATCAAATAGTCGTGACCTTCAAGGCTAATTTCTGTTCCGGCATATTTGCCATACAAAACAGTATCGCCAGACTTAACAGTTACAGGCTCATCTTTTTTGCCGGGTCCAGCTGCAATGACTGTTCCACGTTGTGGTTTTTCTTTTGCTGTATCAGGAATAATAATTCCTCCGGCTGTTTTTTCTTCAGCTGCTGCAGGCTTCACAATTACTCTGTCATGTAGCGGAGTAATGTTCACATTGTTTGCCATAGTCTATGAAAATTTAAATTGGTTTTTAAAATGAAAGTTGATTCGTTGATATCGTTTTATCAGATTTTATGCCGAGGCGCGAATGTCAGTCATTTTTACCGAAAATAATGTCAAGGAATAGCTTGAAGAGGGTTTAACGGACAATTTTTCACTCATCAACTGAAAAATATGCGTGGATGTGTAAAAACTCTTGCCAAATGATTAATTTAGCCTTCTTTTAAAAAACACCATTAATATGAAGAAACTCCTTACAATTGCATTGGCAGCACTTTCTGTTCATTCTTATGCTCAAAATTTTCAGGGTGATATGGAAAACTGGCGGAGCTACACCATCAGCGGCACTACTTTGCAAGCTCCCTACGGTTGGAATGGTTCTGATTCATTAGTATATCGTACCGGTCCATTACTCGGATTAACGCCTGCCCGCCATATTTTTAAGTCATCGCCTGCTGATGCAAAAGCAGGTTCTGCTGCGGCTATCGTTATAAGCCGAAACGTAGGCTCGATGGGCGTGATACCGGGCTTGCTAACAAACGCTACCATTCTTTTCGACATCACTAAATTTAACGCTTCTAATCCGCTAAGTGCCATCACCATGACGGGTGGATTGCCTGTTACTCAACAAATGGGTGGCTTGAAAGCTTGGGTAAAATATAATACCAAAGCAAATGATACGGCAAGCATGTTTATTACAGCTATTTTAAATGATGCTACTACTGGAAATAAAGATTCAGTAGTTGGTACTGGAAAATGTAATATCTTTCCAAACAGTACATATACTCAAATTTACGCGCCGGTTGCCTATATCAATGGCAATGTAACGCCCAATCGCATGATTGTAGGTTTTGTAAGCAGCAATACACCGGGCGGACCAGATAGCTCCATGCTTTTTGTTGACGAAGTTTCAGCTGTAACAGTTGGCATCAATGATTTGCCAGCTCAAGAAGCTTTAGTAACAGTTTATCCCAATCCTGCCAATCAAATCGTTTTTCTTCAAGCAAAAGAAAATGGGAAATATCAGTGGCAGGCATTTAATGTTTATGGACAAAAAGTTGCTGAAACATCATTTTCAGGTAAGACTTCCGTAGATATTTCTAATCTATCTTCGGGTATTTATTTGTATCGTATCTATTCAGCTGATGGAACTTTGGTACAACAAGGGAAAATGGATATTGTGAAGTAGCAATCAATCAACTTCTAAATCAAAAACACTCGCTTGGTAAAATAAGCGAGTGTTTTTTTATCCCTTTTATAAAAAAATATCATTATTGTCCGATAAAAAAATAAAAGTTGGGGTAACTTTTTATGGTTACCCCGATTTAGTGTAATTTAGGTTTTCCACAACTTCAATTACATGGATAAAAGTACGCATTTTTTCGGTCAAT
>JAFDXO010000127.1 GCA_018267925.1 Bacteroidota bacterium
TCCGTAGAAATAACACCCAAGTCAAATAATTGGTCGCTTTTGTCTGCAAAATTATCGAGTAGTTTTTCTTGTTCTTTAGTAAACATATTTTCTTCTTGAGTGTCGTTCTAAGGTTGCTTGTAACGGTTGGCAAATTGGCGAGGGAGCGGCATTTTAGCACAAATGCTGAATAGAATTACTACCGTTCAACTTTACACTTGCGTTTAATCGAAGCCGTTCACCCGCTCTCTTGCCAATTTGTTTGTTGGTGGCAGTTTTTATTGGATAGTCAGATTTATTCTTCGTCCAAGCCCAAATTCAATAAGTTTATACAAGGTCGAAAGTTGAATGTCGCTATGTCCGTTTTCAATTCTTGATATAAAACTTTTCTTCGCTCCAATTTTCTCTGCCAATTGTTCTTGTGTTAATTGAGCTAGTTTGCGTTCTTCTTTAATCAATTCACCAATAGCAAATGACTTTGCTTTAATTTCAAATTCAGTGCGTTTTTCACTCCCGATTTTTCCGTATCTTTTGTCAAGATGCTGGGAAAAAGTTTTGATATTTTTATTTTTCATTTCCATTGTTGTTGCTTTTTTGTTCGTTAAAATATTCCTGCATTATTTTCTCTGCTTTGTCAATTTCTTTCTTTGGGGTTTTCTGTGTTTTCTTTTGAAATCCGTTGAAAAGCACCACTAAACTACCTTTGTCGAAACAACAAAATATTCGATAGATGTTACTTTCGTATTCAACACGAACTTCAAAAAGTCCTTTTACATCTTCAATGCTTTTGAAAAACTTTTTCGGAATGCGTTCGATAATCGTAAACATAAAAAGCACTTCGTCTATTTTGTCCTTTACCTTTTGTGGCAAAGGTTCGAAAAACTCATCGAAGTGGTCTTTATAGAATATGATTTCTCTAATTGCTTCCATTTTGCAAAGTTAACGAATAATGGAACAATATGCAAATGAAAAAGCAATAAAATAAAATCCTACTTTACCTAAGCAGAAAGTAATAGATGATAACCCAAATTCCCACAAACGATAGTCCAGCATAAAGTGTGTTTAGGTTTTGTTTTAAGTCTTTTTTTATCAAAAGTCGGTAAAGGAACCAACCTATGAAAGCTGCAAAAAAAAGTATTGGTATGAATATTCTCAACATGGTTTTTTGTTTATTTATTGTGAAGTTTCATTGTTCCTGTCTGTTGATGAATAGATTGCAGTGTCTGTCTGTAAAATTGCCACCAACGTCCGGCAAATTGGCGAGGGAGCGGACTTTTAGCACAAATGCTGAATAGAATTACTATCGTTCAACTTTGCACTATCGTTCAATCGAAGCCGTTCACCCGCTCTCTTGCCAATTTGTTTGTTGGCAGACGTATTACATTTTTATCGCTAATTCTAAATGTCCACCAAATCCTTTTTCGATAATTTTTTGAAGTGTCGAAATACGAACGTCTTTGATGTTATTCTCAACTCGTGAAATGTAGCCTTTGTTTGTGCCAACTTTTTCGGCAAGTTCCTCTTGGGTCATTCCTTTTTCAAGTCGAGCTTGTTGAAGAATGAAGCCTAGTTTAAATTCTTCGTAACCTTTCTCAAAATTATCACGCTTTTTAGTCCCTTTTTTGCCATATTGTTCATCAACAAATTGGTCAAGAGATTTTAAGTTTTTATTTTTTATCGTTTTCATATTCTTCTTTTATTTTTAATGCTTTTTCAATTTCCTGTTTTGGTGTTTTCTGCGTTTTCTTCTGAAATCCGTTTGCTAATACAACTAACTTTCCTTCATCGAAAAAACAGAAAATTCTAAAAATATCACTTCCCGTTTGCACTCTTATTTCATACAAGCCGTCTGTTCCCTCCAAATGTTTTAAATACTCTGTTGGAACTTGTTGTATCGTTTCTATTACCTTAAATGTCCAAAGGATTTTCTCTTTTACTTTCTGCTTTTGCTTCTCGTAAAAACCTGAGAAATATTCTTTGTACAAAAAAACGTGTCGTATTTTCTCACTTTCCATATTAACGCAAAGGTACAAAAAAAAGTTGCACGATAATACAACTTTTTCTTTTAATTTTTTTTAAACCGACTTATTCCATTATTTCCAAAACTTGACAGTCGTAACTTACCTTTGCTTTTACACTGTTTAGCACCATATTTCCAAAAGAATTTTTGCCTCTGAATTTCATAATAACCACCGCATAATCATCTAACATTGTGTAAGTAGTTTCCTCGTGTTCAAAACTCTTTTTGTCGTTCA
This sequence comes from Bacteroidota bacterium, assembly GCA_018267925.1. GTDB lineage: Bacteria > Bacteroidota > Bacteroidia > Chitinophagales > Chitinophagaceae > JAFIGV01. The sequence continues at coordinate 2,235 of JAFDXO010000127.1, forward strand.
TATTTGCTTTTACATATTTTACGAGTTCTCTATTTGAACCGTCCCAGCTGCTAAAACAATTCTTTTCAAAATCTTTTTTCTTTTTATCTGCTTGTGCTTTTTGATTGTCTAAATCTGCACGCTGTTTTTTGACAACTCTGTCGTCTTTTACTGTGGGTTTGTACTCAATGATTTCTACATATTTTCCAACTTTTGCAGTGCTTTTAGAAGCTGACGGAAAAAAGTAAAGTGTATTCAAATACATATCGGTTTCAAGTTCTCCACTGAAAGAAGCAATGCTATGTTTTTCAAGTTCAGCTAATTCGCTTTTGTTCAAAATTCGTCCCAAAGTATTTGCTCCATAATGACTTTTGTAAAAAAGTTCAAGAGCATTTTTATTGTCAAGAATGTCAATAGAAATTTTTGCTCCTTTTTCTGTTACAATTTTATTTATCAGATTTTTGATGTCGTCCTTGAATTTATCGCTTGACAAATCAACTGCATCAATTAAAACAAAATAGCTTGGTGCTTTGTCATATCGTTTTACAGTTTCGTGTAGAATTTCGTATTTAATTGTCGGAATTGCTTCTATTTCTTCAACTGTTTCGGTTTCATTTTCCGTTTTAGTTGCTGTTTGTTCCGTTTTGTTTTCGCCTTTTGTTTTATCAGAAGTTGTTTTGTCAATGTCGTTGCTAACAGCCATTCCGATAATAAACAATACAATTACAGTCGCAATTTTTGCTACACGATTTTTCAAAAACGGAAGTTTAGTTCTCCAAAACTCTGTCAAAGGTGGAAATAAAAGAGATGCGACTAAAAGTAAAATTAGGCACGATAAAAACGATTTACTTGCCAATGCTCCGAGAGCCGAAAGTCCAATTAAAATCGAAAAAATCCATTTCAGGATTGTAATTGTTTTTTGATTTGATGAATTTGTACTGCTTGTGTTCATTTTTTAGCTAGTGTTAAATTATTTGTTTTTTGTTGCAGTACACAGAAAGCCAGCGAAGAAGTCGTTTCTGTTCGTTGTTCGTTTCCCGTTGCGTTCAAAACATGTCTGCCAACGTTCAACGGCTTGGCGTTTGTGGCGGCATTTGAAAATCGTCAGATCAAATATAGCACAAAAGCTCAATAGAATTATTTCCGTTGAGCTTTTGCACGTCAGCCGCCATAACGCCAAACCGATGTTACCTGCTGGGCTGTCTTGGGTTAGAAGTTTTTCACTCCTAATTGTTGTAAGAGTGCCATTGCGTCTGCTACTGCCCAATGTTCTGTAATTTTTCCGTCTTTCAGTCGTAAGATAACAACTTCTTCGTAAGCAATTTTGTTTCCCGTTGCAGGAATGTACATAAACTCGGCTTGGTGTGTTCCTGTCGCTGTGAATTTTATCATTACTCTGTCATCTTCCGCTATCATATCGTTATGAATGAGTTTTAAGTCAGGGAAAGCTGTGCGGAAGATTTTCATTGTGCTACGAACGCCTTCCGAACCTTCGGGTTGTCCGGGAAATGGGTCGTGAGAAATAACGTTTGGGTGAACCAATTCGTCAATGATGTCAAAGTTTCCTTTGTCGTGCAACTCGTCAAAAAAGCGTTTGCAAATTTCTTTGTTCTGTTTTACGTTGTCCATATTTACTATTTATTTCTCGGCAAAATTGCGAATTGTCTGCCTTGTAAAATTGTATGGAAACGACAAGCTAAATTATATCGTGCAAAAATTACGGATGAATTTTTTCGGGCATAGTCCTGTAAATTCTTTGAAATCACGATTTAGATGAGCTTGGTCGTAATAGCCAAATTGATAAGCGGACTGTGTCAAGTTTGAGTTTAGTTGATTGGACTGAACGGCGTCAAAAAAGTTTTCAAATCGTTTCAATTTGAGATATTTTTTAAAAGAAAATCCTGTTAAGGATTTGAAATCACGTTCAAATTGTCTTTGCGACAAAAAGTTGTTTTCTGTTTGTTTGCTAATGGCTGAAAAACTGTTTGAGTAGTTTATCGTTTCAATGAACCTTTCTAATGGCTTGAATCTTGGATTTAAGTCATTTAATTTTTCTTTTAGAAACACTGAAAAAGCGTTTGCTTTTTCTTCAAATGTTTGTGCTGACAAAATAAACTCCGTTAGTTTTTCGCCACTGTAACCGAATAATGTTTGTAAGTCAATTTGTTGTTCGGTAATTTCTGATGCAGGAATTTTTAAGGTCGTAAGCAAAACGGACGGCTTTAGTTTTATTCCGAAAAGTGTCGCTTTTTCTGATGTCGTGCTGTAATTGTCAAATGATGTTTTTTGTCCGTAAATAATTCCGTTTTGCGATAGTTTGTTTCCTGTTATGTTGTCTTTAAAATGTCCTTCGCAGAAAAACACAAGGTCTAATGTTGTGGAAGCTGGTGCAAGATGTCGAAATGCGTTGTTGTCCGTTTGGTTTAGATATATTTCGCCTGTCCAAAAATAGTCCACATATTTTTGAAGTTCCGTGTCTGGCTTTAATATTTTATAGTTCGTTTCTTTCACGGGTTGTCGGTCTTTTAGCCTTGCAGGTAACGTTCGGCAAATTGGCGAGGGAGCGGCTTATAGCACGAATGTTGAATAGAATTTCTATCGTTCAACCTTGCACCTCAGTTCAATCGAAGTCGTTCACCCGCTCTCTTGCCAATTTGTTTGTTACCTGCCGTTTTTCTGTCTGTTGTCATTTCATTCTACTGGATATTTTCCAACTGCTTGAACTCCGTTGTCTGTGAATTTAAGTATTTCTGTTGTTATTGGATAACCCGATTGTTTGTATTCGTTAACGACAACTTTACCAATTCTCTCTGCGAAGAAATCAAAGTCCTTTTCGGAAAAAATGTAACAAAAGTCTCTGACTGGAATTACAGCGTAAAATGGAAATCCAAAGTCTGTCTTAATTTTCTCTTTCATTGTTGGTGCGAAAAGTAAAGCACCTTTTAAAGTTGTGTGTTCGGCTTCAATTAATCCAAGTTTTCTATTTTCGATTGTGTCTAATGAAATTGTCGTATGTTTCAAAAGTTTGTCAGCATTATTGTTCGCCTGATTGTCAAGATCGGTTTCTGTAACTCCCCATTGTTCTATCTTTTTTTTCGTTATCCAGGAAAATTTGTCTTGTCCGCTATGAACATACACTTTACTGAACTCGTCTGTAATTTGTCTATGTATGAAGTCTTGAAAATCGAAATCGTTTGGAAATAGTGAGATATAAATGTCGTCTTTTGCGTCTGCCCAATTTTTAGGGAGTTCGATTGAATAAGAAAGCAAAGTTTGAACTAAGTCGGAAATATGCGTTTTGTCTTTGTCTCGTTCGTAGTTCCTCCTTACATTGTCCAAACTAATTTTTAGTGTCAACTCGCCTTGTGAAATATAAATAAGCCCAGTTTCATCAACAGAATCAATTTTCATTCCATTGCTTTCTATTTGAGATTTAAACTCGTCAAATACAAAATCTTTCTTCTTGTTGTCTTTACATCCAAATAGTCCAAACATTATTGTCAGTGTTATTATGTTTATGCAGTGTCTCATTAAAATGGCAGGTAACGTTTTGGCAGCTTGGCGTTTGTGGCGGATTTTAACCGATAAATTTCAATCGAAGAACGAATTTTCAATAAATCGAAAATGTTCAAACGAAGCCGTCCACCCGCCATAACGCCAAACTGCTCGTTAGCTGTTGTTATATTTTTCGTGAAGTTCAATTGCTAATTTTAATTCTGCGTCTAAATCGTAAATAATTTTGTTTTGTTCAAAATCGAAATTGCTAGTCGTAATAATCATTGGTGACACTTTAATCAGGTCTTCTGTTAATACATTATTAGTGTCGTAGTTCGTCTCTCCAATATCGTAAACAGTAATTTTGTTTAACTGCAATTTGTCAAATACACAATCATTAAATATAGCCAAATTTGTCAAACCATATTCCATTCTTACGCTTGGGTAACAAACAGCATCTATTTTAAAGCCATTATTGTCTGGTTTTTGCTGTATTAATCTTGAAGAATAATTCGCAGAAAATAGATAATTCTGTTTTTCATCGTCAGAAACCTTTTTCATATACTGCTCTGTTAAGAACAATATTAACTCATCAAATACTTCAACAAGTTCTGGATTAATTTCTTTTTTCGATTGAAGCCAAGCATAGTAAGCACCTGCACTTTCCTTATTTGTTGTAGTAAGTGTCGGGTGAAAAATATAGTGTGTATTAAGTTTTTCTCCTGGTTTTATCTCCCATTCACTAACGGTTATTAAATCGCCAATTTCAGGTCTTGTTTCCCAAATAGCAGTTTTGAAATCTAAGGCGGAATAGAAAACGCTCTCTCCTTTTAAATTACATCTTCCGTGATTAGATTTACCAACTGGTGGTCCAACCAAATCTGTAACTTTTTGAAGTTTTACTTTCTGCCCGTTATAGAGGTATTTATTATTTGTTACTCTAAAAAGTTTGGTTGGATATGTGTCAGCAAAAAGTGTAAAAATGACATTCTGAAATTTAATAAATTCAGCTTTTAAGTTGTCAAATTCTTGTTCAGTCAGTTTATGAAGTCCATCGTTACTTAACTTTCTAAAATAGTCAAGTTTTTCTTTGACATCTTTTGCCGAATTATATTTGTGGATTTTATAGTCGATTACAACTTGTTCTATCATATTGTTCGGGTCTTAAATAATAACAGCTAACGAGCCGCGTATTGCCGAAGGGCGGAAAATAGCGAACTCAAGTTGAATTTTATTCCACAGCTAAATTATGAATAAAAGTTGAGAATTTGTACTTCTGCCCGCCTTTTGGCAATACGATGTTAA
>JAFDXO010000128.1 GCA_018267925.1 Bacteroidota bacterium
GTTTCTTAATTTCTTAATGTTTAAAAAGAGTTGAACCATTAAGGCATTAAGGTCATTAAGGGGTTTTATTAAGGTTTTTGTTCTTAATGTTTCTTAATTTCTTAATGTTTTAAAAGAGTTGAACCATTAAGGCATTAAGGTCATTAAGGGGTTTTATTAAGGTTTTTGTTCTTAATGTTTCTTAATTTCTTAATGTTTAAAAAGAGTTGAACCATTAAGGCATTAAGGTCATTAAGGGGTTTTATTAAGGTTTTTGTTCTTAATGTTTCTTAATTTCTTAATGTTTTAAAAAAGAACCATTAAGGCATTAAGGTCATTAAGGGGTTTTATTAAGGTTTTTGTTCTTAATGTTTCTTAATTTCTTAATGTTTAAAAAAAGAACTATTAAGGCATTAAGGGGTTTCATTAAGGTTCTTATTCTTAATGTGTCTTAATTTCTTAATGTTTTAAAAAATGAACCATTAAGGCATTGAGGGGATTTATTAAGGTTTTTGTTCTTAATGTTTCTTAATTTCTAAATGGTTTAAAAAATAACCATTGAGGTATTTGGAAAGTGGAAAGCGATGCACTGAGCTTTGGTCGCTGAGCACGTCAAAGCGTAACCTTAAAAGAACCCAACTTTAACCTAAGTTCTTTCGTTTTCAAATTTTCCATGCTGTGAACCTATGATTGGAAAAAAGGCGGGAGAAGGAAGCTATTATTTGCACAATAAAAACCTTTAAATCTGCACAATAAAAATCCTATATTTTGCACAATGATGTTTTTTGTATTACTTTTACAAAGGATTGAAAGCCGAATAAATGGAATACACAAAAAGGATAGTAGAAGACGATTTAAAGGCAAAAATGGCTGCATCAGGAGCTGTTTTGATTAAAGGGCCTAAGTCCTGTGGAAAAACAGAAACTGCCAAACAATATGCAAATAGTATATTGAACATGGACAGAGATCCGCAAGTACCCATCATCATGGCTACAAATCCTCAACTTTTATTGGAAGGACAAACTCCTCGTTTGATTGACGAATGGCAAGAACAACCTGAGATATGGAATTATGTGCGACATGAGGTGGATAATCGAAAATTAAAAAGCCAATTCATACTCACGGGTTCTGCCAATCCACCAGAAAATGTTAGATTACACAGTGGTGCAGGTCGTTTTACCGTTTTGCAAATGGATACGATGACTTGGCAGGAATTGGGATATTCAAACGGAACCGTAAGCCTTTCAGATTTATTGTGTGGTACAGTGAATAGCTTTTATGAGCCGGCTATTTCCTTAGATTTTATTGTGGAAAGATTATGTATCGGAGGCTGGCCCGCACTGATGGGTGAGCAGTTGAAAAATGCAATAAAAATGAATCAAGGCTATGTGGATTTATTATGCGAAGTAGATATGAGTCAAGTTTCTGGAGTGAAGAGAGATCCTCAAAAAGTGCGTAATTTAATAAAATCTTTATCAAGAAATATTGCTACATTGGTGGATAACAGCACCTTAGGGAAAGATGTGAAAATGAATGAGCATGCTGAAATATCAAGAAATACAATCACTGATTATTTAAGTGCACTTTCAAAATTAATGATTTTGTACGAACAGCCTGCATTTAATCTTCATATTCGTTCTTCAGCTTCCTTGCGTAAATCACCTAAAAGACATTTATGCGATGTTTCCTTGGCTGTGGCAGCTCTTGGATTGGGAAAAGACTCGTTGCTTAAAGATGTAAAATATACCGGTTTTCTTTTTGAGTCTTTAGTCATACATGAATTAAATGTATATGCAAATATAAATGATGCCCAAGTGTTTCATTACCATGATTCTTATGGTTACGAAGTAGATGCCATTGTACAAAAACGAAATGGAAACTACGCAGCATTCGAAATAAAATTAGGGGTAGGGTTTATTGAGCAAGCCGCTGAAAACCTTAAAGCATTTGTGTCGAACATTGATACTTCCAAAATGGAAATACCCAAGTCGCTTAACATCATCACAGGTACAGGAATGAGTTATCAAAGACCAGATGGAATTAATGTTATTTCATTAGCTGCTTTGGGTAAATAAGAAAAAGTAAGAAGCGATCCACTGAGCCTTTCGAAGTGCGAAAAGGGAATGAGGAAAATCCAAAATTAAGAATTTCAACCATTCAATAATTTAACAAACATAATCATTTGTTACTGTCAAACAATATCGTTTGTTTGTATCAAAGAAATGCATACCTTTGTGTTAAATTAGTGAATAATGTTATCCCAAGAGCTTATATCAGAAGTACTTACTCGTCAAAATGAAATATGGTTAAACCAAAATACGGGTATTGTTCGTGAAAAATTGACTGCAATTAAAATGCAACAAGGTTTTGCAAACATCATCATAGGCGTTCGTCGTTGTGGAAAAAGTACGCTCATGCATCAATTGTTAAGTAAGCTAACTGGTAATTCTCTTTTTATAAACTTTGAAGATCCTCGTTTAACAGGTTTTGAATTGGATGATTTTAGGAGATTAGACAAGGAAATTACCCAACGAAATGTTCAGAATTTATTTTTTGATGAGGTGCAAATGCTTGACAATTGGGAAGTGTATGTACGTCAGAAGTTAGATGAAAATTATACTATCATTGTAACAGGGTCTAATGCGTCATTGTTGAGTAAAGAATTGGGTACCAAACTAACCGGCAGACATTTGTCTTATGAGTTGTTTCCGTTTTCCTATTCAGAATATCTTCTTTTAGAGGAAAAAACAAGGAGTTTAGAAACCTTTTCGGCGTACCTCGATGAAGGCGGTTTTCCGGATTTTATAAAAACAAAAAACCCGGCTGTTTTGCATCACCTTTTAGATGATATTTTAATGCGTGATATTGCGGTTCGATTTGGCATTCGGGATAGTCAATCGTTGCGAAAATTAGCAGTTTACTTGCTATCCAATGTCGGAAAATTAATTTCAGCAGGAAAATTAACCCAACTTTTTGGCATTAAAGCCTCCAGCACCATCTTAGAATATCTTTCTTATTTGGAAGATGCGTACCTTATTCAATTCATCCCCAAATTTAGTTATTCTTTAAAAGTACAACTCCGCAATCCTAAAAAAGTCTATGCCATCGATCTGGGTTTACAAACTTACAATTCGGTGTCGTTTTCAAAAGATAAAGGTCAAAAATTGGAAAACTTGGTATTCCTGCATTATCGGAGATTAGGCAAAGAAATTTATTATTATCACGAAAAAGTAGAATGTGATTTTGTTATTTTCGATCAAGGAAAAATAGAAGAAGTGCTTCAAGTTTGTTATGATGTAAACGAAGAAAATCTAAAAAGAGAAATCAATGGATTAATTTCTGCGATGGACTTTTTTGGATTAACCGAAGGTAAAATCATCACCTTCAACCAAACTGAAAACTATCAAATCAATGGAAAAAATATAGATTTAATTCCTTATCAAACCTTGCAGTAAAAGTAGGGATTGGGGATTGGGGAGTGGAGAGTGGGGAGTGGGGAGTGGAGAATGAGGATTAGGGATTAGGAATTTGTAATTGAAGACTCGTAATTAAAAATTAAATGAAGTTTCGGAGGTTATACACTAATCTGTATTTTAGATGTTTATGCGGATTAACAAATGCACACATCGGATAAAGAGTAAGTAATAATTTGCAAGAATAATTGACCCCAGCGGGGTCAAATATTTGTAGCCCCGGGTAAACGGAACAACGTGAAGTGCAACCTGGGGCAAGAAATAGATCCAAGTTTTCATTTTGGCGGCATTTTTGTGGCGAAGCAAACAAAAATGATGACAAAATAGGGTGAAAAGTTTAAAAGTGAGTGTCCTGCCTTGAGAAAGAAAAACGATGAGGTTTAAAAACAAATAATTACCTTTGTTATCGTAATGTACGTTACTGTAATATAATTTGCGATAAATGAAGTTCTATAATAGAGAAAACGAATTGGCTTTATTGGACAAAATTGAAAAATTGTCCGATGGTTCAGCACAGATGACTTTTGTGGTGGGTAGAAGACGTATTGGCAAAACGAGCCTTTTGATGAAAGCCACAGTAGATGCGGACTATATCTACTTGTTTGTCGCAAAAAAAAGTGAGGTTTTGCTCTGTGCAGAGTTTGTAGAGGAAGTGAAGCAAAAATTAAACATTCCGATTTTTGGAGAGATAAAATCATTCAAAGATTTGTTTGGTTTTTTGATGGACTTGTCCAAAAACCGTCATTTTACATTGATTATAGACGAGTTTCAGGAGTTTCAGTCGGTCAATCCATCTGTCTATTCGGAGATGCAAAGTATATGGGATCTGAATAAAGAACAGAGCAAGCTCAATCTGATTTTGTGTGGTTCGGTTTATTCGATGATGACCCAAATTTTTGAAAATTCCAAAGAACCTCTTTTTGGAAGAGCAACCCAAAGAATACATCTCAAAGCATTTGATATTCCTACGCTCAAAGAAATTTTGAGCGACTATGCACCTCCTTATACCCATGAAGATTTGTTGGCTTTTTATCTGTTTACAGGAGGTGTGGCAAAGTATGTTGAATTACTGGTGCACGCAAAGGCTTTTACTTTTGAAGCCATGCTCCATGAGATTGTAGCTGAAAATTCCTTGTTTTTGGAAGAAGGAAAAAATGTATTGATTGATGAGTTCGGCAAAGAATATGGCAATTATTTTTCCATTTTATCGCTGATTGCTTCCGGAAAAACATCGAGAGTAGAGATAGAGTCTATTATGGAAATACAAACCGGTGGCTTTTTAGACCGCTTGGAAAATGAATACGGATTGATAAAGAAAGTTCGTCCGATCTTGGCTAAACCCAACAGTCGTACCCTAAAATACCGCATAGAGGATAATTTCTTGAAATTTTGGTTTCGATTTATCTACCAATACCGCAGTGCTGTGGAAGCGGGGAATTTAGATTATCTGAAAGAAATTATACGTAGGGATTATTCTACTTTTAGTGGTCCGATACTGGAAAAATATTTTGTAGAACAGTTAAAAGCTCAAAAACAATACAATAACATTGGTACGTATTGGGAGCGAAACAATCAGAATGAAATAGATATTGTGGCGGTCAATGACTTGCATAAAACGGTTTTGTTTGCTGAAGTCAAAAGGAATCCAAATAAAATAAGCATTGAAAAATTAAAAGAAAAATCATTGGTTTTGGCATCGCAATTCAAAGATTATCAGTTCAATTTCATGGGCTTTTCAATAGAAAAGATGTAGGAAGGGGGAAGGTAAAAGTAGAAAGGTAAAAGTAAAAAGTAAAAAGTAGAAAGGTAAAGGTTTGAACCATTAAGGCATTAAGGTCATTATGGGGTTTCATTAAGGTTTTTGTTCTTAATGCTTCTTAATTTCTTAATGTTTAAAAAAGAACCATTAAGGCATTAAGGGGTTTCATTAAGGTTTTTGTTCTTAATGCTTCTTAATTTCTTAATGTTTTAAAAAATGAAGCCTACAAGCTAAAACAAATTATGATTTTGTGTTAAAAGATAACTTAATGATGCAAAGTTTTTTGATGAATGTAAAAAGATTCGAAATCATTAAAAACCGTGTTTTTTGCAAGTTTTAATGATTTATTGACTATCTTTACTGCATGAAAACGTACACCAACCGAACGGAATACGTCAATAAATTGCTTTCCTATAAGGACCAGGACCTTATAAAAGTGGTGAGTGGCTTGCGTAGGTCGGGCAAAAGCACTTTGCTTGAAATGTACCGAGATTTGTTGAAAAAACAAGGTGTAAAAAGCAATCAAATTGTATTTCTAAATTTCGAGAATTTTGAACTTCGTCAATTTCTGAATGATTTAGACGGTTTGTATTCTTTCATTATTGAACAGTTGGATTTGTCCAAACCGTGTTATGTTTTTTTGGATGAAGTTCAAAATATAAAAGAATTTGAGCGTTTAGTGGACGGATTGTTCGTAAAACCTAATATTGATGTTTATATCACGGGTTCAAATGCACTTTTACTTTCTGGTGAATTGGCAACTTTGCTGAGCGGTCGCTATATTGAGATTTCCATTTTACCTTTTTCGTTCAAGGAATATTTAACGGCACGGAATATTGATGTAGCCAATAAATATCTTTTCTACCCAACTTATTTTTTTGAATATGTAAATGAAACTTCTTTGCCTAAGGGCGTTGAGTTAAGAAAAGGTGGGTTTGATAAAATTTATGAATATTTGGAAGCGATTTACAAAACGATTGTTGAAAAAGACATTACACAAAGGCATCAGATCAACGACAAGCGTGCATTTGAAAACATAACAAAATTTGTCGCATCCAATATAGGAAGCCCACTTTCACCGGGCAATATTGCCAAAACTTTAAAACAGGATGGACAAAATATACACAATACCACAGTTGAGCGATATTTGGACTATTTGGTGTCGAGTTTCGTGTTTTACAAAGTAAGCCGTTTTGACCTTAAAGGTAGAAAGCAATTGGCTACGCAAGAAAAATATTATTTGGTTGATACCGGTTTGCTCAATATCTTGACAGGAAAAGAACGAACCACAGATAGAGGACATATTTTAGAAAATATTGTTTACCTCGAACTGCTTCGAAGGGGAAATAAAATTTGGACCGGCACAAGTAGAAGCAACGAAGTAGATTTTGTGTGTAAAACGAAAACAGGTGATATAGAATACTATCAGGTGGCTTGGCAGATGACAAGTGAAAGTACAGTAGAGCGAGAGTTTGCTGCATTGGAAAAAATCAAAGACAATTACCCTAAATTTCTACTAACTACGGACGATTTTACCCAAGACAGAAATGGAGTAAAGCATCTGAATGTGTTTCATTGGTTACTTGAAATAGCTTAAACACCTGATTAAAAGGAAAACTTTAATCTTTAAAAAAATTGAACCATTTATAAAGTAGAAAGCGATGCACTGAACGTAGTCGAAGTGTTAAAAGTGAAAAATTAAGAATTAAGAGTTAAGAATTAAGAGTTAATGTTTAAAAAGAGTTGAACCATTAAGGCATTAAGGTCATTAAGGTGTTCATTAAGGTTTTTGTTCTTAATGCGTCTTAATTTCTTAATGGTTTAAAAAAGAACCATTAAGGTCATTAAGGTCATTATGGGGTTTCATTAAGGTTTTTGTTCTTAATGCGTCTTAATTTCTTAATGTTTTAAAAAGAACCATTAAGGCATTAAGGTCATTATGGGGTTTCATTAAGGTTTTTGTTCTTAATGCTTCTTAATTTCTTAATGTTTTAAAA
>JAFDXO010000129.1 GCA_018267925.1 Bacteroidota bacterium
AAGTTGTCATTCAGCAAAAGCCTTTGCATATAGAATATAATCTTACCGAAAAAGGGAAGTCGTTAATTCCTGTCTTTAAGCAGTTAGAAAGTCTTGGGTAGTGTCGGTTATACTTGCCGCTAACGTTTTGGCGCTTGGCGAAGGTGGCGATTTTCAGCACAAAACTTCATACGAAGCACCGAACTTCAAATTTAGTAAAAACTGTCATACGAAGCACTTAACCGCCACTTTTGCCAAACGCCTGTTACAGGTAGGCGTTCTTTCTGTTTAGTCGTCATACCGTTAATATTTTCTGTCCTTTTTCGTCTATAATTATTTTTTCGTTGTCAAATCTTGTTACCAAGGCAAACCCGTTATAAAATGGTTCAATTGTCAGGTAGCGATTTTTATAAACTTCGTTTCCTTGTTTGTCAATGTGAAACCAACCGTTATTGTCTTTAGCTGTTGCAAAGTTTTTATGGAAAACACCCAAGTCAAGAAACGATTTGTCGTTGATTAACTTTCCATTCTTGTCAATGTGTCTATAAAAACCGTCTTGTGATTTTACACAAGCAATTCCGTTTTTATAGTCACCTGCGTAAACGTAATTCTGTTTGTAGATGCGATTTCCGTTTAGGTCAATATGAAAATATTGGTTGTCAACGTATCGAACAGTGCAAATGTTTTCTTGATAGTTACCTGTCCATAAGTAAGAAACTGAATATACTTTTTCGCCTTTTTCATTGATGTGAAACCAGCGGTTATCGTCAATAACAGAAGCTCGATTACAGTAAAAACCAAATGTTCGTGAGTAACGATTTGAGTATAGTTCGTGTCCGTTGGAGTAAATGTGGTAAGCACCTGAATTGTCTTTTACTGGTGCAAGTCCTGGCGAATGAAATTTCAATACTTCAATAAAAGTCTTGTCGAAAATCGGTTTTCCGTCAATGATAAAATGTGTGTTTTCGTCTGAAACTTGTATGTCTTTCCAATTCATTTTTTGAAAATTAAAATAGTTTGTAATTCATTTAATTTGGTTTCGCTATGAAATTGAAAACCTGTATTTTCACAAAGCAAGATGTATTGAGTTGATGCTCTTTCGTAGCTTTCACACATTGCACTCATATTAAGAGAAAGCAAAGACAAATCTATTTTTATTTTATCTGAACAGTTTTCAATTACATATAATGTTCCATTATTTGGCAATGCTTCAAAGCAATTTTTCAAAATGAGCTTTGCTTTTTCGTTATTCCAATCGTGCAAGACTCTTGATAAAACAATGGCTTCCGACTGATTCGGGATTTTCTCAAAAAAACTCCCGCCTAATTTCTTAATGTTTGAAATAGGCACTCTATCAATGACTTTGGGCAAGTCAAACAAAACACATTCAACGTTTGGTTTCTTAGTTTTGATGTTTTCTAAAATGGCTCCGTAACCACCGCCAACGTCCATTACGGATTTGTGTTTACTGAAATCTATCAAATCGGGCAAAATCTTATAATCGTCTTTAGCGTATTCATACATCGCTTTCTGATAAGCGTGTAGCTTTTCGGGAAAGTCGTTCAGATAATCAAAAAATGGTTTTCCATAAATTTCTTCAAAAGAACTTTTACCAGTTTTGATGGAAAAATCCAAGTTTTGCCAAGCGGTCAAATGCTCACTACTCCAATTCAAACAGGCAAATTTCAAACTCTCAGGGTTGCTTTCTGTTAGAAATTCGGATAAAGAGTTGGTTTTGAAACAATCTTCTTCTTTACTCAAAAAATCAACTTGATGTAATGCATTTAGTAATAAGTTTAATTTTTCTTCATTCAAAGAAAGTTCTTTTGCCAATTGTTTTGTGGTTTTGGCTTTTTGTAGATTCTCAAACAAGTTGAGTTTACAAGCTGTGCTAACAGCCATATACTTCCAATGTTCCGTAAAAAACAATTTGAGATTATCTTTCATAAATTCTTCCGTTTATAAAAGTTAATCCCGTCATATAATTTATCCAATTGTCTTTAGTGTAAACTTTCTTGTTAATGCTGAAATGATAAAACGCAATCAACATATCGTGAGTGATGAAAATTGTCATTCCGTTTTGTGTTGAGTTTTCGTATATGAAATTAGTAATTCTAAAATATAACTCGTTAATGTTCGGAATGCCTGGAATTTTTTCGCCTTGCATAAATCGTTTATACATTTCGTCAAAACCGTGTTGAAGGAAAAAATTCCCTGCAATTTTTTCGTCTGAAATATGAAGTCCGGGCGCACCCAACGAAGTTGTTTCAATTATTTCTATTGAATTTCCATAACCTTTGGTTATGTATTCAGCCGTCTGAACACAACGACCAACAGGACTTGTGAAAATTCTATTGATTCTTCTTTCAGATAATTTTTCGCCAAACCTTTGTGCGTTTTGTTTTCCTTTTTCGTTCAATAAAATTTCATTTCCGAAAGAACCTTGCGGAATGTCATCTCTATCAGCGTGGCGAAGCAAAAGCGATATGTTTTCGTTTACATTCATTTAGTTCGGTTTACGCATATTACAAGTTTTACACAAATCAATTTTCTTGTAATTTTTCACAAGAGTTTGATAAGAGTTGCTTAGCAACACTTCTTCAATGCTTGTGATTTCAATGTTTCCAAAGTGTCCAAGAGTTTTTCGCATTTCGTCAGGTGCACAACAAGGCGAAATTTTGCCTGTGGCAGAAACCCAAAGTTCCTTTTCTAAAAACGGACATTCGTAGCTGTCGGGAATTTCTTTGTTTTCGTTTTTCTGCAATGGAATTATGTTTTCCAAAATCACTTTTTCGCCATTGGATTTAGGGAATTTTTCTTGTGCTTCATTCGCTTGTTTTACATATTCATTCCATTGCAAAATACTTTCAGGCGTTGCTTTCATTGACAAATGCTTGATTTCATCAAAATGCGCCCAAAGCTGATGTCCTTTCACTCTATCAACTCCAAGTTGTGCAGCCAATTTCACAATGTCTGCCAATTCGTGCATATTGTTTTGCATAAACGTAAGTTGAAAGGTTACACGACAGTAATAACCTGTTTTTGCAAAGTGTTCATCCCGAATGCGGATAAACTCTTTCACGTTTGTAACGGCTTGTTCAAAATCAATTCCTTTCATCACTTTTTGTGAAGTTTCGGCAGTTGCACCGTTCCAACTTATTTTTACGTCCGTTGTAATTGGAACAATTAGTTTCGCCCATTCGGTAACGGTTTTCTCTGTTGTTCTCGGAAATGTTCCGTTAGTTGTCAAATTCATCTTGATGTTGTATTTGTAACACAA
>JAFDXO010000012.1 GCA_018267925.1 Bacteroidota bacterium
AGTTTGGGTTTTTGTTTCGCCTTTTGGCGAAAACGAATAAGAACGGTGGCAACCTCCTTTTCCAAAAACCAAAATTGCGGTTAACGGGTCGGGTATTGCCGAAGGCGGGGATTTTTAGCACTAAAGTTCAATCGAAGAACGAATGTTGAACCTTGCACAAATGTTCAATCGAAGCCGTTCAGCCCCGCTTTTGGCAATACCTTGTTAGCGGTTCGGCTTTTTTTTCCTATTGTTTAGAGCTTTTCGTTTTCTATTAACTCTTTGTTAAGGTCTTCTTTGTTTACTTTTCCATCATCTATGGCTTTTTTTAGAAGCACCTTTAATTTAGCTCTTGTAAAAAAGGCTTCTTTATTTGTGTCTTCTGCTAAACAGTCTAATATAATATTTTTCACTATTCCAAGTCGATTGTATGTCAAGTTTGCAATGTCCCGATGATTGTTTTTTAAAGATTCTACTCTTGTATCGCCTTCGCTTTCTGCAAGATTTAAGCCACGTTCCAACAATACATCTTCTCTTATTAAAACATAATGCAATGTACTTAATTTTGTTTGCTGACCTCCTGTAATTAGAGCTAATATTGCATCACCTAGCTGTTCGATATTTTCAATCTTCCAAACAGATAAATCATTATTTGTTGTCTTCAAACAATTAGTTATAGCGTCTGCCGAAGAATCAGAAGCATCGTCCTCATTTATTATTTGCTCCCATTTTGCTCTATTAATTCGTCTAACTAAGATAGGCATAATTCTTCCTCTAAATCTTTTACAACTTCACTAATGTATGATTTCAACCAAGGGGTTTCTATTTGTACATTTTTCAAAATTTCATAGCTGGTTATTGAAGCCCAATTTTCAAAAATTCTAATTGCAATTTCTTTTATTTCATCATTTTTATGAACCAATGAAGACAAAGCTATTGTGTAAGAATTAGGATAAAATACTTTTTCATTAAAATACTCAAGCACTCTTAAAATTCCTATTAGTATCTTTTCATCTTTTGAAAAATATTTAACATATAGTTCGTTTAGCCAATTTATTGTTGCAACTCTATTAACTAGTAGTTCTCTTTGAATAATTTTTATACTTTCGCTTTTTTGTCCAAATTCAAAATCTTCGTATTTTAATAGAGAAATAAACAATGGGGTAACTTCTTTCTTTAAGTAAAGAACCCTGTTTTCCATAATTTCATTTTCTGAAATTATGTAGTTGGTGTCATTTACACTTGTAAATAAGTCAATTTGATTATTAAAATCACTTGAACTGTTTAAGATTTCATCTAAATCAAATGAAAAATCAATGACATCATCAACAATAATATTTTCGTTTTCTAAAAGAGTTGTTTCCATAGTTAGGATTATTGTATTTTGGTATCTGTTTCGCTGAAAATGGTTGTTTCAATTGTTGAAAATTCATCTATCAATGATTTGATGTTGTCAACGGTAAATCTATAAGACTCATTTTTCAGCTAATGTGTTAATATCAATATTTAATAAAATACCATCAAAAAGAGATGTTCCGTTGTGAACTTTTAATGGTCTCTGTATTCGTCTAACATCCATACTTAAGTTAGCAACTTCATTAATAGCTTCTATTTTGTGTCTTGTAGCTGTTTTAGAATTCCAATCTATTATTGGCTTTTGATTAAAAAACGCTATTTTATTTTGAAATACATTAGAAACCTTGTTTAAGTCAATGTCATCATACAGGTATTGAGTAATCAAACCAACACGTTTAGATTTGATTTGGTGTTTTTCATTTATTCTATTTATAAATTCAGATACCTCAGCTATAAAAACATCTTTTTCTATCATTTGGATTTGCCCTATGTTTGAGTTGACAAAAAGAAAATCAATTCTATCAGAAGCAAATCTAATGTCCCATTTTTTATCGCTGTCGCTTAAACGAAGTCTTGATGTTTCCACATTTTTAGTAGTTTCTGCCCCTTTGTTCGATTCGGATTTAATTTCTAAACTGACCTCTGTAAACTGGTTAGGGATAAATCCTTTATCAGAAAACTTCTCAATGAAAAACTTGATGTTATCTGCGGTAGGTTTAATTTCATCAAAACTTCCGAAAATAGATATTTGGTATCTTAAAACAATTTGTCCCATTTTTTATTTACATTAAGTTGTCAAAATTACAAATAAATTCCAAACACAAGTGATTATACTTTCTTATTTTTTCTTTAAATCTTGCGTTCACCTAAGCTGACCGCTAACGTCCGGCATATTTGCGAAGGCACGGCATTTGAAAACTTTCAGCCGAAAATATGCACAAAAGTTGATAGTAGCACAAATGCTCAATTACTTCCTTCAGCCGTGCTTTTGCAAATATGTTTGTTGCCTGCTGTTTTATTTGAAAACTGCAATTGCTACAATTAAGTAAAGCTATTTGTGTAGCCATATAAGTCCATTAATTTATAACAGTCCCTAAGAACATATACATCGTTTAAGGAATTGTGCATTTTGAGAGATACTGGTTTACGAAATAGGCTTTCATATAGTTCACTAAGTTTTGGAAATTTTGATTTGTTCTCGTCTGCAAAACTTTTCATAGTGCAATAAGACTGAACGTCTCGAAGTGGGTTCCGTTTATTTATTTTTAAATATTCTGAATCAAAAATAGAAGTATCAAAGTCTGAATTGTGCATGACAATAAGTTGTCTCTCATTAAATTTGTTATAAAGAAGGTTTAACACTTCTTGGAGGTCATGACCATTTTGTTGTAAAAACTCACTTGTTAATCCTGTTAGCCTTACTATGTCGTCTGATAATTTTAAATCTGAATGTTTAATAAAATAATTAGTTTCTTTTAATTCTCCATTACTCTTTTCCTCCAAATAAGAAATTTGAATTGGTCTTGGATAATCTTTATAATTAGTGGGGTCTTTTATTAAACCTGTGGTTTCAATGTCAAGATAAATTATGGAATCGTATTTTTTGATGTCAATAGCATTGTCTATTGAATACTTACATTGCTCAAATAGAATATTATTTTTCTTACTCAGTATGAATTCAGAAAAATCCGAGTTTTCTGTGAAATAGAAATCTAACTCGTCAATTTTCAGTTTGGCTACATAAGAACTCGGGGAAGTATTATAAGGACCGTGGCTTCCTGCCAAATAAGCCATTAATCTAAATACTGTAATTGACTTTACATTTTTTGGCGACTCTGCTGGTATTTCAACATCTTGAATGAAGGAGTATTTTCTGTTTATGTTTGATGGTGGAAGTATTACATGCCCTGCATAACGGAACTCAATTCTGCTAAATTTATCAACATGGTTCTCATTTGGGGTTAAACAAATTATTCCTTTATTATTAATGCCACAAGGTAAATTCAGGTTTTCAGATTGGATAAATATATGAAACCCTTTTGGTGTCTTTATAGCCCATTCATAGTCATCAGGGAGTCTTAAAACTTTTAAAATATCTTTTATCAAAGAATAATCAGAACAATCATCAATGTCTATACAAACAATTTTATTATACCCCAAAATACAACCAACACCTACTGAATATTCCCAAGCATAGGCATTAATTTCTTCGATGCTTTGCTTTTTAATTTGAAATTCAATCCATTCGTGGCTTGGAGATTTTTCTGGATTTTTTTCTTGTGAATTATATGGAGTTTTTAGATACGATATACATGTTGTATTGAACCCTAATTTGTAATATGCTGCAGCAAAATATTTGTATGTCATAATTATGCCGAGGTTTATAATGTGCTTATCACTTTTTCTAATAAATATTTATTTGTCAATGCTACTTGGGCGTTGAGGAAATCATCGTTTGATGAGTATTTGGCAAGAACTACATGCAGTAATGCTTGTGCTGCAACGAATGATTCAATCGCATTAAGGTAGATTTTTAATTTTTTACCATGGTCTTCCCTTACAACTTGATAGTACAATATTCCAAAATGGTCATACTTCGAATAATATAAGTACGTGTCATACAATGAAGCTACCTTTTTTAAGTCAGAAGTATTTGCAAGGTTCTGAAAAAGTTTTGTCGGGGCGTAAAATTGCTTGTGTTTTAAGTCAGGCTTGCTGCCGTCTCCAGGATATGGGTTTAGAAAAGGTTTATGAACAACTGCCATGTTGTTGTATGAGTCTTTTAATTGTTGTTCATCAATAAAGCCAAAATCATTTGCACTTTTCAAATACGCAAATGTTTTTTCTAATCCGTCAGAAAGTATTGTCTCACAAAAATCTTTAACTAATGCTTCTATTTCGGCTTCAGGTTTCCTTGCTGTTTCTGAATCTTTTATTAATTTATATAAATTCATGGAAATTAGTGTGTCTAGCAACAGAGTCCTTGTCAATACACCAGCACTAAACTCATGTTTTAGTTCCTTTTGCATTTCTTGAAAAAGGGTTTTCAAAGTCAGTGTCGAATGACTTAGACGCTCTAATAGTCCTAAGCAAAATGTCTGAATGCTTGATAACTCTTTTGGATAAAGATGTTGGCAGGTGTCACCTGAAGTTTTTTCCAAGAATTCTAAGTGCTTGATAATTGTCTCCATATAGTTTGAAGTGTCGTGCAAAATAGCAGGCAACGTCCGGCATATTTGCGAAGGCACGGCATTTGAAAACTTTCAGCCGAAAATATGCACAAAAGCTGATAGTAGCACAGATGTTCAATTACTTCCTTCAGCCGTGCTTTTGCAAATATGTTTGTTGGCAGAAGTGTAAAAACATGAGATTAGGCTTCAATTAACTGGCATGACAAAATATGCTTTTAATATACTATCTAAATTATTAGCTTGAATGCTTATAATTTGCTTAATTTTTGAATGTTCCGTTTCAATTATTGCTACATTTTGAGTGTTTAAATTTAAATGTTCTAATTCTGAAAGAAGGTCAACTAAAACTTCATTATTGGTAATAGAGGCTATTTGTTCCTTTTGAGTTTCAGAACATATAATTGTCACATTATCAAAATTGTTTGATAGCAAAAAGGATAAGGTATGTTCGCTACATCCTAGGCAACCTGAATTTTTAGGGAAACTGACATACGTATGGTGATTTAAGGGAATTTCTTTCTGAAAATTCTTTTGCAGGTAATCAGCGAAAATTTCACTTTGGGTTGGTACATGACTACAAGCTCCTAAACTAATAAATAAACTTAGAAAAATCAAATATTTCATAAGATATGTAACTATTTTGTGGTTTACGCATAAGATATAACCCTTTTCGGGCTACAAATGTATTAATGGGCAAAGCTTCATAATACCCTTTGGGAAAATCAAATGATTTCAATTTATGAAACGCGGTATCTAAGACTGTTAAACTGAATGGATAATTAGTATAATCATTTATGTGAATTCTGTCTGCACTCAAATATTCCTGAGTTTGTTTTATGCCAAGGTAATACAATTTCCGATAAATATCATAAAGAAAAAAACAGACACGTGATGATGTAATATAATTCTTAACAACATAATTGATATTCATTATGCTATCGTACTTCATTAGTATTGGAAAGTATTTCTCATCAATATCGAAAAGTGAGGCAACAGGTTTTCGATGTTTTGTTTGAATATTATATGTATAAATGCTGTCACCATCTTCAAATAAATAGGCAATGGTCTTATGATCTACTGTAGTAAAAGGATATTTGGAATAGTGATAAATGGTTTTAAAACTTTCAGGAAAAAATGCGACTGTATCAGTTAATATCAAAGAATCACCAAAAGACTTGAATAGTCCCATACAAGGTAAACTATATTGTACCTTCAACCAACTTGCTTCATCCTTTGCTTCATTACCTTTTGATGCGAGTGCCAATAGATGCGTAGTATTTCCAGCTAAATTAATTTGTCCATGGTTTGTGTAAGCATAAACATAATAATTGTTTAGTATTTCTTGTTGACAATATTGAGTGTTTAAAAGAATAGTATCTGAAAGAAAATATAATTTATTTGGTGTTGATATGATTAGGCTGTTATTCCCTATTAAACTAAAACGATAAAATAATTGCTCATTAAGATTTGGAATTTTTTTGCAGCCTATCAATTGACCATCCTCAAGATCATATTGATATAAGATATTTTTATTGTCAAACAAAATTCCAATGCCCTCTTTATTTTCAATATTTCTATCATATTTTATCACTTGATAATTTTTGGATGACATCAATACAGAATTAGGCTCATTAGTGATAAAATTGATACTATCAGTACGATATAGTTTATATTCTTCTGATACTTGTTGGTTACAAGAAGTGAGAAATAAGAATAGATAAAAGGCAATTATTAAATTATGCATAATTGAAAATATGGACATTCAATACAAAAGTAATGAATGCCCATTTTGTTTTTTATTTTAATACAAATAGAACCTCATAATCCGTATTAGTTACGAGACCTTCTCCAATGAGTATCACTTTATTATCTGATGGAAATCCTAATGGTAGGTCAGTCTTAAATACTGCATTGTATTGCCCACTTTTAAGTCCATCTATATAACTGGTTGTAAGTGAGCTACCACTTGCTGTCAAGTCTTGATACACTTCAGGGTGGTCGGTTAAGTAGGTGGGGAGTGTCCCATTCCCAATTGCAACAATTAAATCTGCTTTTCTTGGCGCTCTTACAACCACCTCATCCAAACAATTGCCATCGCCAGCAGGGCATTTATCTACACCGTCCCAATATTTTCCTGTTCCTTTGTATCTAGCCATAGTTTTATTTGGATTCTTCGTCAGTGTATTTTCTTCTAATTTTTGACAAGAACACAAAGCAAATATGCCAATGAAAGATAGTGCCAAAAGTTTATTTTTCATACTCCTATTATTTTTGCCCCCTCCATTTTAATTCGGGCTTTCAGAGGACTTGGTTACTCCCATCGGCAAAACAGATAGTTCAACTTTCAAAATCATTACTTCTGTCGCTATTAGTAAAGCTATTCTTATATGCCTGTTGATGCCGAAGTTTTATTCGTCTGTTGAGTTACATTTCTGCCAACGGTTTGGGTATTTGCGAAGGCAGGGCTTTGAAAATCGTCAGCTGAAAATATGCACAAATGCTGATAGAAGTACAAATGTTCAATTACTTCCATCAGCCCTGCTTTCGCAAATACCTTGTTGTGCGTTTGTGCTATTTTCTGTTTTGTCTTTTGTATTGAATGAAGTACCACATCCGCATACTTTTTTAGCTAATGGATTTTTAAAAATAAATCCACCATATTCTTGGTCAACATAGTCAATTTCAAGTCCGTTAAAAAATGTTAAGTGAACTTTGTCCGCAATTATACAAATGTCTGATTGCATAAATTCAACATCATTTTCTTTTATATTATCAAAGCCAACATAATATGTGTAACCTGCACAACCTCCAATTTGAATTCCCACTCTCAGTTTGTATGAAGTGTCAATATTTTTTTTAATTCTGAGTTTTCTAACTCCTTCAATTGTATTTTCTGTTAGTCTAATCATTCTTATATTTTTTAAAGTCCTCCTCCTGCAAACTCACTTAATTCTATCTCGTAACCATTTGGGTCTTCTACATAGAATGACCTTGATTTTTCCCATACTTTTATACCGTCATAAAGAAAAGGAATATTTAATTCTTTGCATTTTATTTCTATAACATCAAAATTGTCTATATGAAAACCAATATGATTTACACCGGGTCCTATTTCCATTGTTGGAACTTCATATATACAAATTTTAATGTTATTGTTTCCAATAATTCTACAACCACGATTAGGCTGGTCAGCTAGCAAATCAAAGTCAAATAAGGTTTTGTAAAACTCTTGTGTTTCTTCAAAATTTCTAACATCAATATTTATGTGGTCTATAATTGTTGCTTTTAAAGTCATAAATCCTAATTTAAAAAGAGGCAATTGGCATTAGTCAATTGCCTCTTTAATGAAATAATTGAACTACTGTTTGTAAGTACATTTTCCACCTCTATCTTGGCACATATTATTTCCACCTCTTCTGTCGTGAAGAAGCAGACTGCCTGGAATGTTGTGGATTGGAAGAGAAGTTTTTCTTTCTCTTCGTCCAATTAATTTTTCTGCTGGTTTAATAGCAGTTTTCTCTTTTTGGTATTCTAATACTTCTACCATAAAAATTATGCCTACTCTTTCGTTTTTCAGCCATTTCACGCCTTACTCGTTTTGCAAAATGCTAGGGTTTTCAGGATTGTCCCTTGTAGTATGTCGTTAAGCATAACGCACAACGGTTTGCGGCTTTGCGTTGTGGGGGATTTTTAGCACTACTGTTCGTACGAAGCACAAATGTTGAAACTTGCACAAATGTTTCTACGAAGCACGTCAGCCCCCATAACGCAAAACCGCTGTTATAGCCAGTTGTTTTCATTTCAGTCGTTCCAATTGTGCTTTAGTGTCAGCAAAAACATAGAAGTCAGAGTTTTCACTAACCTTTTTATTAAAATAGTCAACAAGCTCTTTGTCTGCGTTATTACCTACATATTTATCAGTTTGGTCGTCACGAAAATGTATTGTCAATGCGTGTTGTGGTGAAATAGGGTAATACAATTCTAAATCTGTCACTTCTCCATTTCCATCAACTTTGTCATTAAGAATATTGAAAATAGGTTGGTCGCAAGTGATGAAATGTTCAGTTGTATTATTCTCGTGAAAAATGAATTTAATTTTCGGGTCAAGTGAAATATTCTTTGCAAACGTTGTCGCTGTTACATAACTTAAAATGTTCCAAGATTTTTTTGCAAGTTCTTCGTAATGTCCGCCAATAAATGATTGTAAAGCTGATATACGCATACTCTTTGTCCTGAAATACTGAAAACTCAAAAACATTATTGCGTCAAATAAATAGTCATCTTGTTCAATTGTTTTTAGGTCTTCCAAACTTCTGTAAGCAATAAGTTTCTGTCCCAAATTTTCCATTTTTCCGTGTCCTGTTTCCATCAAATTGATTTCCAATTTTCTGATTTCTTCCGCATACTTTTCTTTGTCAACCGCAGGATTAACAGTATTGTCTAACTGCTTTTTTAACTTACTTGTACTTGTGAATAGATTTAAGAAATCAAAATTCAGTGACTTTACAGCCACAGGGCTAAATTTCTCAATGTAGTTTTTTAGAAAAGTTTCTTCTGCATCTGTAAAGTCAACAAGTTTATAGAAGTATCTTTCTTGAGCAACGCCCATTAAACTTGTCCTTTCGATTTTGCTCAACTGTGTAAAATGTGTCCAGATATTATCGTTGTCCGCCCAAGGTCTGAGATAATGTCTCCATACATAATGTTGTCTTTTTACTATACTCATTTTTTTCTCGTGTGTGTCGTCTTACAATTGGCTATAACGTCCGGCAAATTGGCGAGGGAGCGGACTTTTAGCACAAATGTTGAATAGAATTACTATCGTTCAACTTTGCACTTCTGTTCAATCGAAGCCGTTCACCCGCTCTCTTGCCAATTTGTTTGTTACCTGCTGGCGTCATCATTTTTTGAATTGATACTTATTTATATTCCTTTCTTTGGCAGTACCATATTGAGGATTTCATTTCTGTTCAAGTTTTAC
>JAFDXO010000131.1 GCA_018267925.1 Bacteroidota bacterium
AGGCAGTGTGTACCGGTATGCAGATAATTTTTTGATCGTACATAAAGCCGGCTTTTGTTCGGTTATTCAAACAGCAGACTGTACTAATCAATTGATAGATATTTTTTTAACTTCTTCTTTTCCAAAGTACTTTCACATATACGATGCTACAGAAGAATTAATTAAGTGCGCAACTGATATTCCTGCTAAATTTGGTACCAAAACAAGGGGGAGAATAAGATTAGAATATTTTAAAAACAGCCCCAAAAATAGTGTTGAAACGATTGACGGATTTAGCACAAGAGAAATGGTTAGAGAAGACCTAATAAAAATAGATGAATTTAAACTTGATCTTGAAAATCGTTTTTGGAACGGCCCGGATAATTTTCTCCAACAGTCGTTGGTCCAAATAGTTATTGACAAAAATAGCCGGCCGGTATCAGTTTGTTATGCCGCAGCCGTTGAAAACAAGATAGCGGAGATAGATGTTTTTACCGGTGAAAGATATAGGGGAAAAGGCTTGGCAAAACTAGCAGTAGAAGCATTTGTGAATAATTGTGTTGCTAAAAATATTAAACCTACGTGGGATTGTTTTGAAGACAATACAGCCTCAATGAAAACGGCAATAAGTTTAGGATTTACTAAAACAAAGAAATATAATTTTCTATCAATTTATAATATTACAAAATGAAAAAAACTTCATTATCTAAATTACGCTGCCCCAAAACAAAAAGTAAATTGGCTATAAAAAGTATTGCAATTGAAATTGGTGATGAAATAGTTGAAGGAGTTATTGAGAATGAAAAAGGATTTGAATATATAATCAAAGATGGAATTGTAGATTTTATAACGGAAGAAGATTTGAAAGGAGATGCAGGTTTTGCAAGAAATTATTATAAAGGCATTGCCCATACTTACGACCAAAATGTTGACATCACATTTTCTCTATACTTTGAAGATGAATTAAAAGTTAGAAATTACATGATTGATTTGTTAGGGTTAAAACCTAATTATAAAATTTTAGAAATCTCTGCAGGAACAGGAAAAGATTCTGAAATAATTTTAAAGCGATTAAAGAGCGATGGAGAATTATTTTGTTTAGATATTTCTCCTGACATGCTAAAATTTAATAAGCAAAAATTAGATAAATTTTCAAAAAACTCGGAAGTTGTATGTGGTACTGCATGCGACTTGCCATTTGATGATAATACTTTTGATGCTCTTTATTGTTTTGCTGGTGTAGGGCATTTCCCGTCAATTAAAAAAGGATTATCAGAAATGGCAAGAGTTGTTAAGAAGGGGGGGAAGGTTGTTTTTTGTGAAAAGAATGTTCCTGAATGGTTAAGAGAAACAACCTATGGAAAAATTTTAATTAACAATAATTCAATGTTTGCATACGATGCTCCATTAAAATATATACCTGTTGAAGCAAGAAATGTTGGAATCAGATGGATTATTGGCAATGTTCATTATGTAGTAGATTATGAAGTTGGTGATGGGGAACCAAAGGGAAATTTTGATATTCCCTTGCCAGGAGAACGAGGAGGAACATTTAATACTAGATATTTTGGTAAGTTAGAAGGAGTTTCGGATGAAACAAAAAAGTTGGCGAAAGATGCTCAAAGTAAATTAGGGATAAGTATGTATGAATGGCTTGATAATTTAATTAAACATGAAGCCATTAAAATTTTAAACGGATAAAGAATAATGCGTTGGAATAAAAAAGGATTAATATTCAAGGCCGAAAATCAAGCTGATTGGATGGTTTCTCATGCTCAATGCCCAACGGCAATTGTATTTGAAAAATTCATACGAATATTTTTTTCAACAAGAAATGAGTTTGGTCTAAGCTTACCAATTTTTATTGATGTTGATAAAAATGATCCTCAAAAAATATTTAACTTAAATACAAAACCTGTATTAGATTTTGGACGAAAAGGAACATTTGATGAAAACGGTATTATTCCAAGCTATTTTATTAAAAAGGATAACGAATATTATTTTTATTATGCCGGGTGGAGTCAATGTAAAAATGTTCCATACAAAAACTTTACAGGAGTAGCTATAAGTAAGGATAATGCTAATACATTTCAAAAATTCTCTGAAGCACCATCTTTTTCATTAAACAGATTCGATCCTCTTTCTGCAACAGGACCTGGAATAGTATATCGAAATGGGAAGTATTATGCTATTTATTCAACTGGTATAGATTGGATTGAAGTAAATGGGAAGCTTGAACATACGTACCTGTTTACTTATGCGACTTCTCAAAATGCAATTGATTGGAATACAACAGGTGAAATTATTATTCAACCTGAAAATGAATTTATAGCTCATTGCAAGCCGGCAATAATTGAAAAAGATGGGGTGTATCACTTATGGTTCTCAAAAAGAGGTAGCCACAATTTTAGAAACGCTGGCGAAACTGCGTATAAATTTGGATATGCCTACTCAACAGATTTTATAAACTGGATAAGAGATGATTCGAAAGTTGGTATTTCTGTTTCTGATAATGGATGGGACAGTGAAATGATATGTTACCCACATATAGTTGAGGTAGATGGAAGATACCTGATGTTTTATAATGGAAATGGTTTTGGTAAATCTGGATTTGGCTATGCGGAATTAGATTTTTAGATGATATAAAATTATTTAAATTAAAATTGTTGATAATGAAACATCAAGAAATGAAGTATGAGTACATGAAGTACCATAAAGACAGGCCTCTTTATGAAGCAGGGATAAAAGAAATGAAAGAATTAGGGTTTTCAGATGAAGAGTATTTTAATCATTTTCCCTGTTTTATTGGGCATTTAACTTTATCTAGATATTTAGCCTTATATGAAGCTTTTAAATTAAGTTTAAATGTAGCAGGTCATATTGCTGAAATTGGTGTTGATAAAGGGTCTGTGTCATTATTATTTACAAAATTGGTTAAAATTTTTGAACCCAATTCATTAACATTAGTTCATGGTTTTGATTGGTTTCAAGGTACCAAGCCAACAAGCGAAGAATCTTTTTTAAAAGCAGGAACTTATAAAACTGATGAATTAGTAGTTAATAGGTTGGTAAAAGCAAATGGGTTAGAAAACATAATTCACATCCACAATTTAGATGCAACTAAAGACTTTCCTGACTTTTTTAATACACCGGAAAATGCTCACCTTCAGTTTAAGCTAGTTTTTTTAGATTGCGGTATTTATCAAGTAGTTGCTGAGAGTATAAAAACTTTTTGGAATAGACTTACCCCTGGAGGATTATTAGTTTTAGATCATTATAGTTTTGAACAAGCACCTGGAGAAATACGTGCAATACGAGAACTATTACCACATGTAAAGTTTAAACAATTTCCATTTGGCTGGATGCCGGCTGCGTATGCTATTAAAGATTAATGGAGAAGGAAATAACTGTTAGTATTTGTTGTGTTACTTATAATCACGGAAACTATATTCGTGAATGCCTGGAGGGATTTGTTAAACAACAAACTAATTTCAATTTTGAAATTCTTGTACATGACGATGCCTCCACAGATAATACAGCCGGTATTGTTAAAGAATACGAATTAAAATATCCGCATTTATTTAAATGTGTTTACCAAACAGAAAATCAGTTTTACAAACAAAACACGTTAGTTAATATTTTGTTTAAGATGGCAAAGGGAAAATACATAGCTCTTTGCGAAGGCGATGATTACTGGATAGACCCCTATAAACTGCAAAAGCAGGTAGATTTTTTGGAGCTGCACCCTGAGATATTTATTTGCGGAACTAATACGAAGGTGGTTTATGAAGACGGAACGCCTTCTCATTTATTTAATATTAGCCCTCGTGTGGAAATAACAGAGGAAAGGCTTTTGCCTATTGAGCAATTAATTAGCCCCCTTGTCCCATTTCATACCTCCAGTGTGATGTTTAGAAAAATCGCCACCTTTCCATCTTGGTTCTCTTCAATAAACAATGGGGATATTGCTATTTTTTTCTTATGTGCCCTTCGGGGTAAAGTTGGTGTTTTACCAGATGTAACGTCTGTTTATCGGAGGCATGCAACCGGCATAACTACGACTTACTTGAAAGGCTCAGTAGATACACGATCCTACCTCACATTATATCATCTGCTAGACAAAGAAAGTGAGAGGGCTTATCATCATCTTTTTAGGCCACTTATTTTTGATTTCATGGTAAACCACATAAGTGCTTTGCTACGTGAAAAAAAATTTAGGCTTGCAAGAATAAC
>JAFDXO010000132.1 GCA_018267925.1 Bacteroidota bacterium
AACTATAACACCCTTTCTACTCAACTACTCTCTGTCGCTTTTCGTTTGGGAGTGCAAAGGTAAGAACCTTTTTCTTTCTACCAAATTTTTCTCGAAATTTCTTTTCTGTTATCTCTCGAAAAACACCCGCTTTATGAACTCACCAAAACAATCAACATCATCTCGTTTTCTCGTTTGGGAGTGCAAAGGTAATACTTCATTTTTATCAGACAAATATTTTTTTATACCCGCCATTTTATCTTCCTTGCACTTGCTGCTTAACCTTAAGAACTATACCCTATCGCTTATTTGATTTGGGAGTGCAAAGGTGTGGTATGATTTTGATTACACCAAAAATAAGTTTTCCACATTACCGCTAAAACAATCCAAAATACGCGCTGGGCTTTGCTTTCAGATATTTTTTGCTTTATGAAACCTATGATTTCTTTGCTGCTAATTCTAACTTTTGTTACAATTAGTTTCGGGCAAACGCTTAAATTTCAATACTACCAATCCTTGATTTTCATACCTGTTAGGGTAAACAATTATGATCTACTTTTTCTTTTAAATACTGGAGCTAATGCAAGCGTAATTGATAATAATGTAGCTACAAGGCTAAAGATTTCTGCAAGTTCAAAACAAGATTCAGTAATTGGAACTGCGGGAAAGGAACGAGTTCAGATAGTTACGCTTGCTTTGTTTAAGATAGGTAATAGCACCCTGAAAAATGTAGTAGTAACATCAAGAACACTGCACCATTTTATTGCTCTAAACGGGAAAAAGGTGGATGGTATTTTAGGTACTGATTTACTCAAACTTTTTGCTATAACGATAGATTTCAAGGAGCAGAAAATTGTTTTTCAAAATGCGGGTATTCCGGCTGGTAGAAAAAAGACCATTTTATTTGAGATGCCGGAAGGGATACCCAAAGTTTCGGTCAAACTAAACGACACTTTTCAAACTTATCTTCATTACAATAGTGGTGTAAGCATGGAGTTTGACAAAAGTGTGTATGTAAATTTAAGCCCAACTCAATGGAATTCATTACACTCAAAAGAGAGCGACATTTCAGAACACAAGAATTTGTGGGGGCAAGGAGTTGGCGGTAATGTTCTTCTTAAAACCGTTAAATTAAATAGTGTTGTTTTGAGCAATCAACTACGTTTACCTTTTGTCTAT
The DNA here is from genome assembly GCA_018267925.1 of Bacteroidota bacterium. Classification (GTDB taxonomy): domain Bacteria; phylum Bacteroidota; class Bacteroidia; order Chitinophagales; family Chitinophagaceae; genus JAFIGV01. The sequence goes on from JAFDXO010000132.1 coordinate 1,159, forward strand.
GCTGTTTTGCAACCCAGTGAAGGGTATTTTGAATCAAAAAAATCAATCGGATTTTTTAGTAATAATCTACTTGAAAAATCTGGGCGCATATCGGTAGATTTTATCAATAAGCAAATTGTGCTTCCTTTCTCAAAAAATTAATACTTAGGATCATTTTTGCTTAATAAAAAATCAAAAAGCTTTATTGTAATCCTATTTACAAAGGTTCAGGAGGACTGGTAGTTACAAAGCTCTACCTGTAATTCATAAATAAATCTCGTCAAAACTCGACACAATCTATTATTGCAATATTCTCACACCATGAGATGGGTTAAAAACTCGGGTAAGAGAGTCTAACAATGCGGATGTGTCAGCAGGATTTACTTTTGAAACAGGCAACACAACATAGAACATTGAAGAGTCTGATTCACTGACTAGTTCTACATTATGTCCAAAAGTTTTAAGTTTTGCTGCTCTTTGTTCTGCTTTTGATAAAATGGTGTAACTATTTAAAATGACATCAATATTGATTGCTTGATTGTTTACATTAGTTGTTGCAGTTGTATCAATATGAGTAGTATCAACTAAGGGAGTATGATTATTGATTGACGTAGTGTCTTGCATTACCGGTGTAATAGGCACATTAATGGGATTATGTGAACCACGGAGGTAGCGATATCCAAAATAACCAATAAATATAAGTAAGAGTAAGGCTAAAACCCATAGTGCCACTTTAGCCCAACTAATACCACCCGTTGTCTCTGGTTCTTCTTCAGGGTCAATATACCGAGGTTTTACAACCGGCATATCTATACTGGAATTATAGACTGGTTCTTCCTGCTTTTTTGCCATTCGAATAGTTGGCAAAGGAGGTGGTGTGTATTGGAAATTGGAATCAACTACAAAGCGTATTTTACTACGTTCTTCTTCAAAATATCCAATAGCCGGAATTGCTACTTTTTTGCCATTTTGTAAGTCTATACGTGCTTGTTGGCTAAAATCACGAAGACTGTTAGAAGCCTTACTAATGCTAGTTTGCTCGTTAGTTGCTATAAAATTAGCCAAGTTATCATCAATAGAACCGGAGGCAGTCAACAACACTTCAAACGTGGGAGCCTGTAATGCTTCACCGGTAAAAGCTGCACTCTTTTTTTTCAATTCAAGATTCCCTAAGCCGGGAACATAAACAAAGTTGTTTTTTAAAAGAAAAAGTCCGATATATTTAGCGATGTCCATTCTACTTTACCCAGAAATTAGGGGTGTAAAATAATGATAACCTAACAAAATAAGAATTTTAAATGTTCTACCCTTGTTTTAAATCATTTGCCCTTAAAAGGGGTTGCATTAACAGGATGGTTTAAAAGAAAATTACTAATCAATGTTTCCTTTTTCAAGCTTCATTCTATTTAAGCATCTTGTTTAAAGTAGATTCTATTTCATTCCGAGTTGATTGCTTTCAAAAATCAAATGTTTTTATCTCATTTCTGGTTCAGAAGATCCGGCAAAAGCCTTTTCCAGTAAGGAATACAGATCTGGATGTCGTTCTTTTAATAAATCTGGTCGTTCAAAGAAATATTCTGAAACCACGGCAAAAAACTCTGCTTGATTAGTTGCTGCATAGGGATTAATATCTGAATGTTGCTTGGCAATGTCAGCAATATTTTTGTGCATAGCCTGAATCCAAGGGAGCACATATTGATGTGTCAATAAAACCTCTGGGATACCGTCTGTAATTCCGTCTGTTTTATCAATTAAATGCACAAATTCATGAATTCCGGTATTGCTACGATCCATACTATTGGCAAAACCGTTTCTCAGTGCGGGTTTCGACAAGATCATAATATCGTTCATAGCACCATCACCAACCATTCCCAGCACATCCCGATTGTCTCCTTGTTGTGAAAATTTTTGGTTGAAAGTAGAAGGATAAAGCAGCACTTCATGCAAATCTGTATATTTCCATTGGGGAAAGTGAAAGATAGGGATAATGGCACTGGCACCAATAAGCATTCGATCTAAAGGCTCAACAGAAGTACCCACACCTGTTATTTTAATTTTTAGGAGGAATTCCTGAACACGGTTTTCAAAAGCGGTTTTATCATCCTTAGTAAGGTTTTGATAAAAGGCAACCTGATGTTCTAAAATCTTCCTATCATCATCGGAGAACGGCTGTACGATATTTTTTGTTTGTTTAAGCTTTTTACGGCGAAAAAAGACCAACACAATGGCACTCGTTATGAGCAAGAAAAAAGCAAGTGCAGGATTCATAAATTTAACTGTATAAAACTTTTAGTTCGAAAAAATTGCTATCAAAACTTGCGAAAAGAGTTAAAGGAAAAAAGCGCCGACATGCTGTCAAGCGCCTTTTTGTACTTACTAAAATGAGATCATTAGGGCTTTTGCTGAAGTGCTTCTCTAATTTTTCTTTCGACTTCATCAGCCACTTCAGGATTGTCCGACAAAAATTGTTTTACGGCATCACGTCCTTGACCAATTTTGGTATCACCATAGCTAAACCAGCTACCACTCTTATTTAGAACACCAAGCTCTACACCCATATCTATAATTTCTCCGACCTTGCTAATTCCTTCACCAAAAATAATATCAAATTCAACTTGTCGGAAAGGGGGTGCAACCTTATTCTTTACAACCTTTACACGAGTTCTGTTTCCGCTTGCTGTATCTCCATCTTTGATTTGGGCAATTCGACGAATATCTAAACGTACAGAAGCATAAAACTTCAAGGCATTGCCACCGGTTGTGGTTTCGGGATTACCAAACATTACTCCAATTTTTTCACGAAGCTGGTTAATGAAAATACAGATCGTGTTTGTTCGATTAATTGTTGCTGTTAGCTTTCGTAATGCTTGTGACATGAGGCGTGCCTGCAAACCCATTTTACTGTCGCCCATTTCTCCTTCTAATTCACCTTTAGGAACTAAGGCTGCAACCGAGTCAACCACTACTACATCTACTGCGCCTGAAGAAATAAGGCGATCTGCAATTTCCAGTGCTTGTTCACCATAGTCTGGTTGTGAAATTATAAGATTGTCAACATCCACCCCTAATTTTCTAGCATAGTTGGCATCAAAGGCATGTTCGGCATCTATGATGGCACAAATACCGCCTTTCTTTTGTGCTTCTGCAATGGTATGAATTGCGATTGTAGTTTTGCCCGAAGATTCCGGTCCATAAATTTCAATCACTCTTCCACGAGGCAAGCCCCCTACGCCAAGTGCAACATCTAAACCTAATGATCCGGTACTTACCACGTCAATAGCAATTTGCTGCTTATCGCCCAGCATCATTACCGATCCTTTTCCGTAATCCTTTTCTATCTTGTCTAAAGCAAGTTTTAGCACTTTCAATTTGTCTTCTACTACTGTTGCCATTTCGTATGGTGTGTTTTTAATTAATTACTTATATGGTCAAATATATTACTGATTTCTCAAAAAAAGGAAACGAATTTCCAAGATATGCTTTCCGATGGTAAAAAAACATCTCGATAATTCAACTTTCTGTTGCTTTATATCAACTTCATCAACACTCAATATTGCAGCTCAATTTAGCCCCTTATTATCCCTATTACGTTAACGGGAAATAAGGTTTCAGCCAAATTTTGAAAGTTCAATTTATGCTCACCAGCAACATTATTAGTGGCAAATTTACGACACTATTCGTGAAGTGCCGAAATAAAGTTGTCCACAATTCTGTCAGATTGGGGCAAATTTGCTCTGTGGTTTCTACTTTATTAAAAGAAAATTCGGTATAATTTTAATAGAAAAAACCGCCACAATTTAATGAGACGGTTCACAATAAAATACAAAAATAAAACTATACCTTAAAGTGGGAGAATGCTTTATTTGCTTCTGCCATTCTGTGTGTATCTTCTTTCTTTTTGAAAGCTGCACCTTCACCTTTTGCTGCTGCAACTATTTCATTAGCTAATTTATCAGAAATTGATTTTCCATTGCGCTCACGGCTGTAACGAATCAACCATTTCATGCTTAAAGAGATTTTGCGATCAGGGCGAACTTCCGTAGGGATTTGAAAAGTGGCACCTCCGATACGACGGCTACGTACTTCTACTGAAGGAGTAACATTAGCTAATGCGCGTTTCCACACATCATAACCTTCTTCACTGGTTATTTTGCTTACTTTTTCTATCGCATCATAAAATGCGGTAAGAACCACACTTTTGTTACCACCCCACATAAGGCAGTTTACAAAACGGGTTACCATTTTATCGTTAAATTTTGGATCTGGAGCTAATGGTAGCTTTTTAGCTTGTGCCTTCCTCATTGTAAATGACTGGCTTTATTGGATTACTTATTAAGATTTATTTTTTTGCTTTTTCTTTCTTCGTACCGTATTTCGAGCGGCTTTGTTTGCGGTCTTTTACACCGGCAGTATCCAGTGCCCCACGAACTATATGATAACGCACACCGGGTAAATCCTTCACACGACCACCGCGAATCAACACGATTGAGTGTTCTTGCAGATTGTGTCCTTCACCGGGAATATACGCAATCACCTCTACTTTATTGGTAAGACGAACTTTAGCAACCTTGCGGAGTGCAGAATTCGGTTTTTTAGGTGTAGTAGTATAAACACGGGTACATACTCCACGACGTTGCGGACAAGCATCTAAAGCACGAGACTTTGACTTGGCGCGGATTTGCTGACGACCTTTACGAACTAATTGTTGTATAGTAGGCATTGCTTCCTTTAAATATGAATTTCAAAATGGACTGCAAAGGTAACGGATCTGTTTGAAATACCAACATTTTTTTTTCGTTCTTCAAAATTTTTTGTTTTTTTTGTCACTCACAGTTGCCCCTCTCACTATTTTTCTCTTTTAGCTAAAGGAAAATGAACTGTAAGAATTAAGAATAATTACAGCTTGCTAAAGTAAGACGACAGATTGTTAAAAAAATGGGTGAAGTAACCGGATAAAGTTTTATCTTTTAACTGTTATACTCAACAATTGGATTCAACAACATAATTCAGGGGGTATTCTCGTGTTTTTTGAAAGCGTTTAATTGGTCATTCTTTACCATAAATCAATCTTATTCGGGCAGACATTTTTCTTTTTTCTTAAATCTTCAAAAATCAATTCGACAAAAAGATGTTTCCAATCATCATTTCATTTGCCATAGCACAATGTGCTTAATTTTGCATCATGAATAAAATTGAAATTTCAAATCTACTTCCGACTCATTTTTCTGACACTGCTCGTGTTTGGATATATCAAGGTAGTCGTCCATTTATAGAAAAAGAGCAGAATGAAATAGACGAGCAATTACATCATTTTTATACCCAGTGGAAATCGCATGGAGATGAAGTAAAGGGCTGGGCAAAATTGCTTTTCAAACAATTCATCATAGTGATGGCTGATTTATCTGACGATCCGATTGGAGGATGTAGCACAGATGGAATGCAAAGAATGATAAAAAGCTTAGAACGACAATACGATGTCAGCTTTTTTGATAGAATGACGCTTACTTTTCTGATTGACGGGAAGGCACAAATGCTACCTTTCGAGCAAGTACAATATGCTATGGACAAAGGATACATTAATGCCGACACGGTATTGTTCAATAATATAGCGACAACTAAAAAAGAACTGATAGATACTTGGCTGGTGCCATTAAAAAAGAGCTGGTTAAACAATAGAGTGTCTTACGAAAAAGTAGCCGAACAATTATAGTCTGTTCAAGGAAGTAGTTAATGGTGTTCGAGAGAATTTTCCATTTTGCTTACCACAACGGTTGCCACACTATTGCCAACGACATTAGTTGCACTTCTGCCCATGTCCAAAAGTGGATCAATGCCCAAAAGTAAAGCCAATCCGGCTTCCGGGATATTGAATGTAGCTAAGGTGCCTGCTATTACCACTAAAGAAGCGCGAGGCACACCGGCTATTCCTTTACTGGTCAGCATCAGTACCAACAACATACTCATTTGAGTTCCCAAATCAAGATGAATACCGTATGACTGGGCTATAAAAAGTGATGCAAAAGTCATGTACATCATAGAACCGTCTAAATTGAAAGAATAACCCAAAGGCAATACGAAAGAAACAATTTTATCCTTACAACCGAAGCGTTCTAATTCCATCATTGTTTTAGGGAATGCCGCTTCGCTACTACTGGTGCTAAAGGCTAAAATGATTGGCTCTTTTATTCGTTTAAACAAGGTAAAAATTCTTTTTTTCACAAAAACAGACCCTGCCAACAGCAATACGACCCAAAGCAATAAAAGCCCAAAATAAAACTCGCCAACAAAAAGAGAATACGTTTTTAAAATACCCAATCCTTGCTTAGCAATAATGGCAGTCATGGCACCAAAAACAGCTACAGGAGCAAAGTTCATCACATAACCTGTCACCTTAAGAATAACATGCGCCATTGCATCAAACGCTTTAATAACGACATGTCCTGTCTCGCCAATAGCGGCTGTGGCTACACCAAAAAATAACGCAAACACAACGATTTGTAAGATTTCATTCTTAGCCATTGATTCAAAGACACTGCTGGGAAAAACGTGATAGAGAAATTCGCGTAAAGAAAGTGCCGTCTTTACAATTCCTGTATCTGCGGATTCAGGCAAGGGTAAGTGCATGGCAATTCCGGGCTTAAAAAAGTTGACCAACATCATGCCCAAAAGCAGACTGACAAAGGATGCTGACAAAAACCACAATAACGTTTTTCCACCAATACGACCAACCGCTTTAATATCTCCCAGCTTGGCAACACCAACTACCAACGTTGTGAAAACAAGCGGGGCGACAATCATTTTTATCAGTCGAAGAAAAATGTCCGCCATCAAGGAAAATGGTTCCAATACAGTATTTCGACTTTCCGTAATAGCTGTTTTGAGTATGCCAAGTCGGATTTTTTCTGACTTTAATGCTTGGAAATTGGCATGAAGAGAATCGGTTTGCAGCAATTGTTGTTTTACCAATTGAAGACTATCTTCCACTGCGGATAAATGCAAATTTTCAGAACGAACAATTTTTGTATTGAGTAGAAAGCCCAAACCAATTCCCGCCACTAATGCGATAATAATATAGAAGGTTAATCGGTTTCCCTTTCCGGCATTTGTTGATTCGTGCATAGAGGGTAAAAATAATGTGCCGTGTCGGTAAAAAAATATTTATTGGCTAATAGCACAAATTTGAGCGAATGGATATATTTCCTTGAAGTCCGCCTGTATGAATGCAAAGAATTTTCGACTTTTCAGGAAAATAATTTTGTTGAATCAGAGCAAAAACACCGAACATCATTTTTGCTGTGTAAACCATATCCAGCGGAATCGTTTCGGAAAGATAAAATTGATTCATAAAATCTAAAAGTTCCGGTTTCCAATGTCCAAATCCACCAAAATGCCATTGATCAAACAATTGTAAATTGGGAAGATGTTTGGGTAAAAAATGTTGGCTAATCACTTCTTTCAGGTATTTACCCTTTTTCATAGGTGCAAAGCCCAAAACTTGCTTTTCGATAGTCAACCGCCTCAAGATGCCTAAAACAGTTGTTCCGGAACCTACTGATACACAGACATGAGAATAACGATTCGGAATCATATTCCCAATATCTTCTGCGCCAGAACGTCCATTTTCATTTGCTCCACCTTCCGGAATAACAAATATTTCTCCGTACAAGTTTTGAAGAGTTGCTAAGAAGTCTTCTGTTTTACTTTTATGATAATCTTCTCGAGATACGAAATGGAGCTTCATTCCATATTGTTTGCAGGCTTCCAACGTTGGGTTTAATGTGGTTTCCGCATCTAAGCCTCGAACTACTCCTACCGATTGAAAACCGCTCTGTGCTGCTGCAGCCGCAGTAGCAATTAGATGGTTAGAAAAAGCACCTCCAAAAGTCAAGATGGTATTGAAATTAGCATTTTTTGCTGCCTCCAGATTGGGTCGAAGTTTATACCATTTATTACCGGAAATAACGGGATGCAGCAAATCGAGCCGAAGCATATCAATAGATAAGGAATTCGGTACTTTTTTCAGTTGTTGAATCACAACCTTACTTTCATCCATTATATCCATACTCGCGCAGATAAGTATCGTTGTCACGCCATTTAGGTCGCACCTTCACAAAAAGTTCAAGATGCACCTTTCCTTGTAAGAATTCCTCTATGGACTTTCTAGAATTGATCCCTAATTGTTTGATTAAACTACCGCCTTTCCCAATAAGGATAATTTTTTGTGTTTCTCTCGCCACGATTATTTCAGCCTTTATGACGGTAAGAGTAGGCTTTTCTTCAAAAGACTGAATGATGACAGCAGTGTGATACGGAATTTCTTCATGGTAAAGCGTATAAATCTGTTCTCTTATCAATTCGCTAACAAAAAACCTTACCGGGCGGTCACTCATGCTATCTTCGGGATAAAATGGTGGTGCTTGTGGAAGATGATTTAAAATGATTGGGATAATTTTTTCAACTTCATTTTTCAAAGCAGAAACAGGCACAACAACCCAGCTTGGAAACCGTTCCGCATACTGAATTTTAATTTTCTCTACTTCACTTTTTTGTTTAACTAAATCTGTTTTATTGAGTAGTAATATTGTCGGTACTTTCAACCGCAAAGCCTCTCCAATAGCTGCTATTTCATCAAGTGGTTGCGTAATATCATGTACCAATAAAGCCACATCAGCATCTTCTAAAGCACTTTTTACTTGGCGCATCATTTTTTCGTGCAACTTATATTTCGGTTCAATAATGCCGGGAGTATCTGAAAAGACAATCTGATAATCATCACTATTTAAAATACCCATTATTCGGTGTCGTGTAGTTTGCACCTTATGAGAAGTGATAACCAATCGTTCGCCCAATAAAGCATTTAAAAGTGTTGACTTTCCTGCATTGGGTGCTCCGAAAATATTGACAAAACCTGATTTGAAATGTTCGCCCATGTAAATGCAAAAATAGTGTTCAATGGTTTGTTATTAATCAATTCAGATGTCAGAAGTTTGCGACGAAGAATAATTCGGTACAGTTTTTGTTTTTGAAAAACTTGAAGAATATTCTGTCAAAAAGAGATACTATGCTTAATAAAACAAACTTGGCTTCTTTAGCAGCAATTGGCATTCTTACTGTTTCCCAAACTGCTTTTGCACAAGATGCCTCTGACGCACTTCGATATTCAATGCTTTCACCTCAGGGAACTGCTCGATCAATGGGTTTTGGGAACGCATTGGGATCTGTTGGCGGTGATTTCACCTCACTAAGTGTAAACCCTGCCGGAATTGGAATTTATCGAAAATCTGAATTTATGTTTACGCCATCATTACGTTTTGGCAATACAACGGGTTCTTATTTGGGCACTTCAACGGAAGAAACTAAAAGTGCTTTCAACTTTAGCAATATTGGCATGATTTTCACCCGTGCAGAAAGAGGCAAAAGGTATGATCACTCAGCATGGAAGGCTGTTTCATTTGGCATTGGACTGAATCGTCTTGCAGATTTCAACCGAAACTATTCCTATGGCGGACTCATGAAAACGGCTCCGGGTCAGCCCAACAATAGTTTTAGTGAACTATTTGTCAATGATATAGCACAGAATCCGGGGAATGGAACAACTAATGGAACATTGGGCTATCTTGGCTATCAAACATACCTTGTAAATCAAGACTCTTTAGGTTATTACACTTTGGCCAGCTCACGCTTAGGTTTAAATCAAGCGAGAAGCGTTTCCGAAAAAGGTGGCTTGAGCGAACTTTTATTTTCATTAGGAGGAAATTACCAAGAAAAGCTGATGCTTGGTATGACCGTCGGCATTCCTACACTTCGCTATTCCCGTGATGCGTATTTTCAAGAAACTGATGCCAGTGGCAATCCGGCTGATGGATTTGGAAGCTTTCGTTACACAGAAAGCCTTCGCACCAGTGGTATTGGTATCAACTTAAAATTAGGCATGATTTTAAAACCCAGTGATTATTTCAGATTTGGTTTAGCTGTGCATACACCAACTTGGTTTAGTATGAAAGATACTTATGATGAAGGACTAACTGCAAACACTGAAAACTATAAAGGCATTCAAACCACCAACAACGATCAAAACCTTTTTAATTACAACCTATCCACACCATGGCGTGGAATAATTAGTGCAACAGGAATGATGGGCAAATATGGCTTTATCACGGCAGATTATGAATATGTTGATTACAGTTCAATGCACTATTCCTTTGCCAATGATTACAAAACTGAACAAACTGTCAGAAACAATGCTATAAAAAGCACCTTTCAAGCTGCATCCAACTTTCGAATAGGGATAGAAGGGCGTTTAGACGCTTTTGCTGTCAGAGCCGGTTTTGGATACTATGGAAACCCTTATAAAAATGGTAATAACGAAGCTATGAGAAAAGATTTTTCTTTAGGGCTTGGCTTTCGGGGTAGCCGCTTTTTTACTGATGTTGCATTTGTTCACAGTCTTTATAACCAAACTGAGATCCCTTATAGTATTCCGGCATCAGCCCTCTACCCTTCCGGTTTGATAGCACCTACTGCTACGCTGAATAATTCCATGAACACTATTGCCCTAACCATAGGTTGGAAAATGTAATAGCCTCTATAAGCAATAACACTTAAAAGCGTCGGTCATTCATTCCGACGCTTTTATATTTCCATTCACTCAAGGAAAGATCATTTATTTTTTCCGGTGAGCATAGGCACAAACATAAAATCACCCAATTCTTCTTTGAAAATAACCCCTGACTGATCTTTGGTGATGCGCAACATTTTTTGACCCATGTCACTACCTACCGGCATGACGGCTACTCCACCGGGTTTTAATTGTTCGATTAATTTAGGTGGAATCAGGGGTGCGGCAGCCGTAACTATGATTTTATCAAATGGAGCAAATGTTGACAAACCTTGAAAGCCATCACCATAGAAACGCTTTATATTTGGATAGTTTTGCAGAAACGAAAACTTCGATACAAATTCGTAAAGCTCTCTCTGACGTTCAATGGAATAAACAGAGGCACACAATTCTGCTAACACGCAAGTCTGATAAGCACTACCGGTTCCTATTTCCAAAACTTTATCAAACTTTTTCACGTTGAGTAACTGAGTTTGAAAAGCAACTGTAAAAGGCTGTGAAATGGTTTGATTAGCTAAAATATGAAAAGCACGATCTTCATAAGCATATTGTTCAAAAGCTGTATCTAAAAACAAATGGCGAGGGATTCGTTCTATCACAGCCAAAACCATTTCATCTGTAATTCCCTTTTTTCGCAATGTTTCAACCAATTGTTTTCTTAGTCCTTTGTGGCGGTAATTATCTTCTCTCGGCTTCGATTGCTGCATGTTACAAAAATAATAGGAGGCATTTTAAATCAAAAAACTGCTTTTGATTTTTTGAGTAGAGTTCTAATATAATAAGTGGGATATGGAGTTTCGGACTATTTAAAATTGACAACCATTCCCATTCCTACACCACCGGTTGGATAAACTAAAGGTGTAAAATGTAATGAAATATCCGGTGACATGTCAAAGTTCTTTAAGTGCGAAAAAACGATGGCATCAATCACTTGAAGCGTATAGCCAACAACGGTAAAAAGAACCGTCATGTCTAAATAACGTTTATAGCCGTCTTGCAATTGTTTAAGCGCATTCAGATCATATTTGCCGGTAAATTCATTGGGCTTTCCTGCTAAAGCGGCAATATAAGCTTTCCTATAAGTTTGATATTTACCATTATTGAATTGAATGAAATAAATTGCTGCCCCTGCCCCTGCGTAGATAATAGGTATCTTCCAATACTGCTTATTATAAAGCTGACCAGCTCCGGGTAAAATAGCTGAATAAAGCCCTGCTTTTTTGGGATTGGTTGTTTGTTGCAATTTGCCTTTAACAACGACTGGGGGTTTACTCTGCTCATTCGAACCGCTGTCCATTTCAACAGTAGAAGCCGATGAATGAATCACACTATCTTTTACCGATTGAGCAAAAGCTTCTATTGGCAACAAAAAGAAAAGGCAAAAACAAAAAACAATTAAATAGCGCAACAACATCTGTGTACAAAAGTAGAAAAACTTGTGCTTAACCCTTTCAAAAATACACAGCCTAATTCCTTTGCTGACTTAACTTTACCGCCATGCAAATGCTCGAAGTTATAAACGAACAGGATAGGAAGCAATTTCTTGAAATGCCCATCCCTATCTATGCTAACGATGAAAATTGGATTCGTCCACTTGACAAGGATATAGAGGAAGTATTCGACCCAGCAAAAAACAAATTTTTCAAACAAGGAGAATGTAAACGTTGGCTATTAAAAGACAAACAGGGAAAGGTTTTGGGGCGTATTGCCGCTTTTATCAACAAAAAATATAAAAACGACCAACCTACCGGTGGCATTGGTTTTTTTGAATGTACTAATGATCAAAATGCGGCCAATTTTATGTTTGACCATTGTAAAAATTGGTTGAAAGAACGAGGCATGGAAGCGATGGATGGACCCATCAATTTTGGTGAGCGAGATAGATGGTGGGGTTTACAAATTGAAGGATTTCAGCCGCCCCTTTATTGCATGAATTACAATCCACCCTATTATCAACAACTATTTGAATCGTATGGATTCAAGCCCTATTATTATCAGCTCTGCTATGCGATGGAAGTAAAGACAAAACTTCAAGACAAGTTTTATAAGCGTCATCACGAAGTTTCTCAAGACCCCAATTTTCGATTTATTCCCATTGACAAAAAGCAACTAAATAAATTTGCTGCTGATTTTGCTAAAGTTTATAACAAAGCATGGGCGGGACACGGTGGCGGCAAGCAGATAGAAGAAAGGGCTGTTCTTAAAATGTTTAAAAAAATGAAACCGGTGTTGGATGAAAACATCACTTGGTTTACATACTATAAAGATGAGCCTATCGGTATTTGGGTGAATTTACCTGACCTTAACCAATATTTTCGTCATTTAAAAGGCAAGTTTGGATGGTTGCAAAAACTAAAATTTTTGTGGTTGCAGAAATTTGGAAGCTGTTCAAAATTTGTAGGGTTAGTATTTGGAATTATTCCTGAATTTCAAGGAAAAGGCGTGGACTCGTACATGATTGTAGAGGCATCTCAAATAGTGCAACCCAACTCTAAATATAGCCAATATGAAATGATGTGGGTTGGCGATTTTAATCCTAAAATGGTAAACATTGCCGAGAACCTTGGCACTCATTGCAGCAGAAAATTAGCCACTTACCGATTTCTTTTTGATCAAAATTTAGTTTTTAAACGACATCCTATGTTGACGTAAAAATGCTTTAAAAGGGAACACATACAAACCTTAGAAAAAACAACAAAACGTAAAACTCACTGACCAATGAAACTCAACATATTGACCATTTTAACGGTAGGGCTTTTATTGGGAATAAATGCTTGTTGCACGAAAAAAGATTGCGTGAATTCCGATGAAATTCATGAAATTGAATTTTACAACTTCTCCCAAGCCGACCTCGACACTATTGCTCTAATTAGCTATGCAAAAAATTCAAACTTTACGGCAGCAATAGACAGTTCCATAACCCAAGCAAATAAAACCGGCGACTATTCTACTGTTTATACAAAAGACAAAATAAATACAACCCATGACTATAAAATCAAGTTATTGAGCACCGGGCAGGTTTTCACTTTGACTGGATTTGAAATTGAGAAACGAGGCTGTAACACTTGTTTCCCTTACCGACCAGAAAGCGATTATTACAATATATTAGGTGCCTACCAGATAAACGGGCAAAGACAGACAGGTAGCCGCATTAAGATTTACCGATGACTACATCCTTTTAAAGAGAGTGAAAACAATTGCCAGCATTTTACCGTTTAACTTAAAGTCCCGCATGTTGGGAATTAGCTTACAAACGTTATGGCAATCACAAATAACCAACAATTTTTCAAATCAGAGTTTTGGTATTAATTGGCGTTGCTCAACATTTTAACACAGCCAAATAAACAACCTTTCCATCCTTTTTGAGAAGTGTTGCCATTTCAAAAAATGGCAACACTCTTAACCAAAAAAACGAGTTGTCAATGTTGAAAACAAAATAAAAGTCTTCGAAAATAACCAGATGATAGTCCTAAAACTACTATCATTTGGTGGATGATAGGAAAGTCATCAACACGAGTTAAGAAAGAAAAACTATCTGACTATGACCCGATTAAATGACTTGTAACTATTAATTTCATCGGTTATATACAACAGATAAATACCCGCCGGAAAGCGTGACAAATCAAATTCTGTATCTTGGTAAGGCATCACTTCATCTGCATATACTTTTCCTAAAGCATCAATCAACTTAATGTGCATTGTAACAGCTGAAGTATTGCCTCTTTTAATAGAAACTTTCCCTTGAGTTACCGTTGGATAAACCTTTTCAATAAATACATTTGCCCTGTTTTGCAAAATTACAGATTGAATATCAGAATACTGTTTTTCACCTTTTGCATCTGTCAAATACAACCGATAAAAGATACGGTCGTGTGCTTTGCTAAAATCATGATCTGAAAATTGGTAAGTCAAGTTATTGTTTGATGTTTGGCTATAGATTTTATCAAAAGCCATAGCATCATAAGAACGCTCTAAAGTAAATGAAGTATTTTGTTGAGATTGATTAACAGTCCAATCAAGAAGAACAGATTCATCATTGGTCAAAGTTGCATGAAAAGCCAAAAGTTGCATGGACAAAGGAGACACATCATTCGAAGTCCACAAACCACGTCCATGAGTTGCTAATACCAGTTGATTGGCACTATTCACCTTGATCATATCCACTCGAACATTGGGTAAAATACCATTGTTTAGCAAAGTCCACACAGTACTAT
>JAFDXO010000133.1 GCA_018267925.1 Bacteroidota bacterium
AAATTACAAAACCAAAACCCTATACCAAAATTAAATTTGTAGTACACAAAACTGAACTCAAAAATTTGCAAACGCCTGTAAACAGAATCTTTGAAAGTGGATAGCTGCAAGTTGGGCTAAGCCTGCCCTGAGTGTAACCGAAGGGTGAAGTTACGGGATTTCAGCAATTGCTCGAACGTTTTGAACGTAATATATCCATCCTCGGCAGGAGCAAGCGCACCTTTGATAACTACAGCCGTCACATAGCCGCCATGGCATTGCACTTTGGCTGCCTGCCTACGGAATTAGACGAAGAACAAATCAAGGATTATCTCTACGAACTGCAACAACGCAGTAAAACACCTTCCGAGACCTATTTCAAACACACCGTTTACGGATTGCGCTTTATGCTCAAAGGCGAAGGACTACCGTACAGCCACCTGCACCTGCCCTCTATAAAGCGTGATAAGAAACTGCCGACAGTACTCAGCCAGAAAGAAGTATGGGAGATGCTTAAAGCCGCTACGCTACTCAAACATAAGATGCTCATCGGTCTGCTGTATGGATGCGGACTGCGTTGTATGGAAATCAGAAACATCCGGCTGGCAGATATGGATTTTGAAAGAAGACAATTACATATCCGTCAAAGCAGAGGTCGCAAAGACCGGATGGTACCCTTGAGTGAACATCTGATAAGAGGATTGAAAAAATACATAGCCGCCGAACACCCAACAGGATGGTTGTTCACGGGCAGCGGCAATCCACAAGGTCAGGGCTTTGACGGCCGCTACAGCCAGCGGGGCGTGCAATGGGCAGTGAAGCGTATAGCTAAAGAAGCAGGCATTACTAAGGAAGTATGCGTACACACCTTGCGCCATACCTATGCCTGCCATCTGCTGGAAGCCGGTATGAACATCGTAACGCTAAAAGAACTAATGGGTCATGCCAATATAGAAACAACGATGGAGTATCTGCACATCTGCCAGTTGGATGACCGCAGAATGTTTAGTCCCTTAGACACCCTCTTTGACAGATGCGCCCCAGCTGTGAAGTAGCCGATGTGCTGCGCAGTCTCGGTAATGAAAGAGAGCAGATGGGCTTGAACAGCCATCAGCTAAGAACACTCAGGGCAATAGAGCTATGCCGTACACCGGCATTGGGCGGGCATGTGGATGCCTGTGATGGATGCGGGTATATCTCTATCAGCTACAACTCTTGCCGCAACCGGCACTGCCCCAAGTGCCAGGGACACAAGAGAGAAGAGTGGATACAGGCAAGAGAAGCAGACCTGTTGCCCTGCACTTATTATCACGTGGTGTTCACCTTACCGCAGGAGTTAAATTCCCTTGCATTGCACCAACCTGCATTGGTATATGATGCACTGTTTAAGAGTGTATGGCAAACGGTAAACCAATTTGGTTGCAACACAGGGTTGCAGTTGGGGATGATAAGTATTCTGCACACTTGGGCCACGGTAGAAATTAAGTTGGTTTTTGAGCCTATTATTTAGATATCTCCTTCCCATTCCGGTTTTAAGATATTTTTCTCTGGCAATAGCATCAAACTTGTCAAAAGAAACTTCGTAATAAATTATACTCCACGGGGTTTTTCTTTTTGTATAAAGAGATTCCCCATTGTTGTGCTGTTGTATTCTCTTCTCTAAATCTTCAGTATAACCAATATACCATGAACCATCTGCTTCAGACTTTAGAACATAAACATAATATCTTTTCAATTCTATCATGGGATGAAGTTATAAATTTCTAACGTGGTGGGGACAGAACCTCTCATTACATCCGCACTTGCATTGCATTATTCCGGGAGGAGGAATAGACCGGCAGAGCCGATGGCAAAAACAAACACGAAGCAATAAGTATTTGTTTTCGGTAAGGGCATTAAGCAAAGTGTTTCGGGCAAAGTATGTGCAGCAGTTAAGAGAGCGTAAAATAACAGACAAGCTGCTTATAGAAAGCCTGTTTCAAAAAGAATGGGTAGTGTATGCTAAACGACCTTTTGGAGGCCCTAAGCAGGTAATAGAATATTTGGGAAGATATACCCATAAAGTAGCTATCAGCAACCATCGCTTGCAAGAGGTAACGGATATGGATGTTGCATTTTCGTATAAGGATTATCGTGAGCAAGGCATCCACAAGACGATGCGGTTAAGCCACCGGGAATTTGTTCGCCGGTTTGCGCAACACATACTGCCTTTACGCTTTGTGCGCATCCGTCATTATGGAATACTGAGCAGCACCTGGAAGCGGGGTAAGCTACAGGCATTGCAAAGCGAATTGAAAGTAAAAAGGCCGGAATCAAAAGCAAAGACATTGCTCAGAAAATGTCCCTGTTGCAAAACCGGAACGATGATAACCATAGAAGTGTTTGGAAGGCGGGGCCCACCTGAAAAATATTTTATGGCAAAACAAACTGTGCCTGTAAATTGATATTTATGGGTAAGGGATTTTATGTGTACACCTCAACACGAAGGCTCTTAATGATGGAGCCAACCTCTTAAAAAGAATGCCGGAGTTCTCTTCCCGGCAACAATAGGCTACTTTCACTTTACGACAACTCCATAAGATGGACCGGTTCCGTTCAACAGGCGGCTTCATTGTTGGTGCTGCGCACCCAACGAAGCCTTAGTTGTTAT
>JAFDXO010000134.1 GCA_018267925.1 Bacteroidota bacterium
AATGGCACGAACACAACATACGACCCCGTTGGGGTCGCACCTGCCGGTCTCATATAATTCTCTATAAACATACCATCCCTTCAGGATGTGCGCCCTTATCAACCGTCTAAGAAAAAAGAACAACTTCATTTCTTATAATAAAATACTACGTTTAAATATGGTTGCATTTGCTTCTTGAATTCAGCATTCCAATGTCTATAGAACAAATGTTTACAACAAACCGAATCCGAAGGATTCCAATGTTTATAGCAAACAATGGCACGAACACAACATACGACCCCGTTGGGGTCGCACCTGCCGGTCTCATATAATTCTCTATAAACATACCATCCCTTCAGGATGTGCGCCCTAATCAACCGTCCAAGAAAAAAGAACAACTTCAATTCTTTTAATAAATTACTACGTTTAAATATGGTTGCATTTGCTTCTTGAATTCAGCTTACCATAATAATTCTATACCGCTGGCAAGAATTTTTGATAAAATATATATGGGAAATTAACGGCTACTAACACACAAAAAAATCGACGAATTTTTCATAACGATTTCCTTTGTTGGCTTAATAACTAGCAAATGGGGAAAGCAAAAATTCCGCATTTATTGGGATAAAATTTTCGGTTCTTTAAGCCGTTTTGGCTCATTGAGTTTTTTCAGAAAAAATAGGGCTAGTCAGCTTTTAAGCTCAGTCTATGCAAATAATATTTTACCTTTTTTTGAGTTTTCCAAAATTTTTGATTTACCTTGTAGCCAAGTTATTTTCACTTTTAAATATTTTTTCCCATGCAGAAAACAAAACACAAAAATGCCTGCCGCAAAGAGCAGCTAGTGTGGGGCACACACACACAGCGACTAGGCGATTATGCCTTCCTATTATGCTGGCCGGTGGTGGCCTCATGAGTACGAACACCTACGAAGTCAATAATAATCCGGTTGATTTCTATTGGGATTTTAATCGCAACATGGCCATTAGTAATTGTAGTAACTACGGCAATGATATCCTTAGTGCTTGGTATAATGGTAAAGATATCGTGTATAAACATAGCACGCCTGATGTAATGTCCTTCCGAGCGGCACCTAATAATATAACAGCTCCGGAGCAAGTAGGTACGCTTATTGCTCCCAATCCTGCCAATAGCTTTTTGAAAATTAGTGGCATTCCATCCGGTACAAAATACCTTATCACCGATATATCGGGGCGAACCGTGCTTCAAGGGCAGCTCAGCGCAGAGCAAAAGATTGATACCCAATCACTTACTGACGGGAAATACTTTATTAGGATATTGGGGGGCGGTAAATTTATGAAAAATTATTCATTTACAAAAAAATAAATTTATGATACAAAATAATACTGAACTAATGAAGAGACTACGCTACTTAATCGCATTTACAATTGCTATAATTTTCTCCCAGGCAAACCAATTACACGCACAAACACCACAGTATCAATACACTATCAATCCACTACCCCAAGAAGTCCTGTGTGATCCTGCTTTCGGATGGCGTATAATGGCAAAGAAGCAAACGATATACACAAGATACAAATTCCCAACCATGCCGGCAGGGCAATTGAAAGCTATCTACTTTCGAGTTGGGCAGGACTATCAATTGATTCATGACCCTGGCGCAGCTTGTACCGTTACTGATTTTTCAGCAGCTATTGGCTACACTAATGATACTGTCTTCCGCCGCATTGGAAATGGACCAGATTCATTTAAAACAGGATTAACAAATATCTATGGGCCGGATACATTTTCTTTCCCCTGTTCAGGAAAAAAAGGTGATTGGATTAGAATACCCGTTACGAAAAATGGATTCTATTATAATCCAGAAGGAGCAAAGTTTGTCGTAGAATATAAAATAAAGAAGCAAAATAATGAAAACATGTGGCTTCCTTGTATAGAAAGTTCCACCTTTGATCTTGGTGCACGAACAACAATAAGAATACTGAGCGATATCGATAGTCTTACAGGTAGTGCTAGTTTGGGTTACATGGATCTCGGCATTGATCTCGTCTCTGCAGGGGTCAATGACGTAGGTTCCAACCTGTCAAGCTTTGGCTTATTCCCCAATCCAGCTACGGATGGGCGGTTTACTATTAGTATGGAGACCAAGCAGGCTGTCCGGCAGCTTTCCATCAGCATCCGGAATGCTATTGGCCAAACGCTCTATACATCGAGCTACCAAAATACGGGTACCCGATTTTTCAAAGAGTTTGACCAAAGCAAGCTACCTAGTGGTGTCTATTTTCTAGAATTGAATGTAGATGCTGAGAAAATTGTGCGGCAATTGGTGCTGCAATAATTCAACAGAAAACCTATAATTAAACCTATAAGGTTTTGGAAACCTTATAGGTTTAACTATTTTAATCTTTGATTATATTTTTTGATTATGAAATACCATGATAAATTTGAACCCGAAACCTTTTATCATATCTATAACCACGCTGTTGGAAATGAGAATCTATTTCGCAGCAATGAAAATTTTCGTTATTTCCTTAAAAAATATGATGAATATACCAATAGCATTTTGGAAACCTATGCCTATTGCCTTATGCCCAATCATTTTCACTTCTTAGTTAAAATAAGACCTTTGGAAGAATTACAAAAGCTACCAAAATTTTCTGCGAACACTCATGGTTTTGTAATGCAAAAGTTTAGTAATTTGTTCAATGCGTATGCTAAAGCCAATAATCGCAGGTATGAAAGAAGGGGAGCTTTATTTTTAGATTTTACCAAAAGAATTGCCATTAAAGATGATACTTATTTCAAGGCACT
>JAFDXO010000135.1 GCA_018267925.1 Bacteroidota bacterium
GCACCACCAAGTTGGGTATCTTACCCGATTCGCCTTGTGGCGAAAATGAATAGGTAAAGGGAGTGGACAGATGCACTTTTAGCCAATCGCCCTTGACCATATTATAAGGGAAATGAAAAAATGTATCGTAAAACACCTGGGTCAACCCCGGAAATACTTGTAAATTGGGCGGAATAGCCACCGGAACTGGACTTACCCACGAATTAGGAATTGAATCCAACATGGTGTAACCAATCATAACGCGATAGCCGTAAATGGGTACGCCGGCTGCTACGGGCGATGCTAACCGCACATAAAAATCTGTAATCGTACCCTGATTAGGCATATTTGAAAAAAACGACTTCTTGTATATCCCCTCTATTACAGTTCCATTTGACTTAAGTGGTATATCTTGTAAGTACAAAAATGTTCCCGGTGTATTTATTGTATCGAGAGTAATTGGCGACAAAGACCACACTTGGGGTGTGGGGTGTTGCCCCTTGCTTGGTATAGTCAGCAGCATCAATATGATGATATATATATACTTATTCATTTTTGAAGTATTTTATGGTTTAACAAATGGAAAGGCTCTGGTTTCGGAGGCAGATTGTAGCCGTAAGATATATGACCCAGCCGGCAATTGACTAATGTGAATAGGGTGGTCGGCTTCGGCATCACCACTTTGCAGTTGCCTGCCGTCTATGCCGTAAATATCATCCCTCCCAGGCAATTGCGGCACAACAGATGCTACATGAACATCGCTGTTGACGGGCGACACAATCTGCGCCGCTGTACGAATTGAGGTGCTAAAAAGGAGCATAGCTACCCCCCCCCCACACTGTAATGTGTTTTATTCTGTTATTCATATCATTTATGCAGCTTGATTAGACAAACTTGCAAGCATAAAATTAAGAAAATCTTAAGGAGAAAAACAAATTTTGGGGAAGATTTTTTTTGAAAAAATATTTGCATGGATGCTCTATTCTTTCTCAACAAAAAATGTTGCTTTATAGCTACCAAGGTCAAATAACAAGGAGTAAAGGCAACATTGGCAAACCTAACCCCTTATCTTTGCCATGTGCAGTTACTGCTATATCACCTGTTCCTATGGCTCTACCGAAACGCCATTCGCATTGCTTCTCTATTTGACGAAAAAGCACGCCAATGGCGAGTTGGCAGGCATGACATTATCCAAAAAATAAAGACAACCCTTCCCCATCACGAAGAAAGAGTATGGATTCATTGTGCTTCTGTTGGTGAATTTGAACAAGCGCGTCCCTTAATTGAAAAGATTAGAGAGCAGTATCCTAAGCGAAAAATCTTAATCACTTTTTTCTCTCCTTCCGGCTATCAACAATTTAAAGACTACCCTCTTGCCGACTATGTATTCTACCTGCCATTTGATGGACGACGACGCTCGGCACAGTTTGTTCAAATTGTAAATCCCTCGGTTGCTATTTTTGTCAAGTATGAATTTTGGTACTACTACATTAGTCGGCTATACCATTCACAACGACCTATCATACTGATTTCCGGCACTTTCAGACCGGAACAATCTTTTTTTAAATGGTATGGAGGCTTGTTTAGAAAAATGCTCCGCCGTTTTTCATTTTTCTTTTTGCAAGACAATCAATCAAAGCGACTATTATCATCAATAGACATTCAAGGAAATGTAGCTGTAACCGGCGACACGCGCTACGATCGGGTAAACACCATTGCACAACAAGCGAAAAAATTTCCCGAGATTGAAACATGGAAAGGTGATTCTAATCTACTGATAGCCGGCAGTACATGGCAAGAAGATGAAATATTGCTGCAACCATTTCTTTCTACGTTTCCCCAAAACTGGAAATTGCTTTTAGCACCTCATGAGATTGATGCCAAGCATTTACATGAATTGGCTACCCTTTTCGGCGAAGAAGCTGTTTTCTATTCTCAATTACAACCCCAACAAAAAAACCAAGTACTCATCATTGATAACATCGGCATGTTATCATCGCTTTATCGCTATGGAGATATAGCTTACATAGGTGGCGGTTTTCAAAAAGGGGGAATTCACAACACGCTGGAACCCGCCGTGTTTGGGCTTCCTGTCATATTTGGTCCCGTTTATAAAAAGTTTATTGAAGCCACTTTATTGGTAGAAAATGGTTTTGCCTTTTCTGTAAAAAATTATGAAGAGTTGAACCAGACACTGACACAACTAATGGAAAATAGTGAAACACGTGTCTATCAATCTCAACAATTGAAAAAATTTGTAGCACAACAATGTGGTGCAACGGATAAAATCATGCAAATTTTAGGACAGCGTTATCTTTAAGCATCCTAACATTCAAAATAAATAGCGGTAATTTTGCCATCGAAAAAAAACAAACTGTCATGCCAGGAACTGAGCTATTTGGTGCAGAAGAAAGGAAGGAAGTGAATGATGTATTAGAAACCGGAATTTTATTTCGATATGGTCACGATGCGCAACGAAAAGGGCATTGGAAAGCCAAAGAATTTGAAACAGAAGTAAAAAAAATAACCGGAGCAAAATATGCCCATGCAGTTAGTAGTGGCTCTACCGCAGTAGCAACAGCATTAGCCGCATCGGGCATTGGTGTAGGAGATGAAGTAATCGTTCCCCCATTTACATTCATTGCTACCATTGAAGCGGTATTGTTTGTTGGTGCACTACCCGTGTTTGCCGAAATAGATGAAACCTTATGCTTGAGTGCAGCGGGAATTGAAAAAGCCATTACGCCAAAAACCAAAGGAATTTGTCTTGTACACATGTGTGGGGGTATGGCTGATATGGATGCCATCATGGCTGTTGTAAAAAAGCACAACTTGATTTTGGTTGAAGATGCAGGTCAAGCGTTTGGGTCTTCATACAAAGGCACATCTACCGGACTTTTCGGGAAAGCGGGAAGCTATTCTTTTGACTTTTTCAAAATTGCAACTGCCGGTGAAGGGGGTGTGTTTGTAACTAATGATGAAGCCACCTATAATGCCGCAGACTATTATTCAGATCATGGACACAGTCATGTCGGAGCTAAAAGAGGAATGGAAGAGCACCCGATTTTAGGTTTTAATTATCGTATTGGAGAATTGAATGCCGCCGTAGGTGTAGCACAAACCCGCAAAGTGCCTCATATTCGTGAGATAAATCGGAAGTATAAAAAAATGCTTACCGAAATTTTATCTAAAACGCAGGGCATTGGTTTTGCCCGAATTGCCGACCCAGAGGGAGATTCAGCAACATTTTTAAATTTATTATTGCCCAACCCCGAAACAGCCCAAGCCGTTGTTGATGCGTTTAACGAAGCCGGCATTGCCGGTTTTGACTATTGGTTTAAGAATATGTATCACTTCATCAACCAATGGGATCATATTCGTGAAATGCGCACCGCCTCCAAATTAGCCATTGAAGTTTTAGGAGCACCACAAGACTATCAAAATATTTCTTTACCCCAATCTCAGGAAGTGATTGGTCGCCTCATTTCATTTGGTATTCGCTGCACATGGACAGAGGAACAAGTAAAAGAATTAGCAGAAAAAATAAGTGCCTGCGTAGCTTCTGTCATGCAAAAGCAAATGGTATAAAACATAGTTTGAATTAAAAAATGGGGTCGGAACACCGATCCCTTTTTTAATGAGCGAAGCTACTTCTATAAAAGAAGTAATTTTGCAAAAAAATTAATCATTCAGCCCTTTTATACACAGTTTGCAAATGCACAAGAACTTTAAAAACATAGAGAAAATAGTTTATGGTCGTGGCAGTTTCGGCATGATGGCTGAAATCATAGAGCCGGTTAGAAAAGAAAACAATCATTTTTTTCTTTTTATCATAGACCAATATTTTCAAGATAAAGAGCTTTCTACAAGACTTCCGGCACAAAGTGAAGATGTGGTCAAGTTCATAGATGTTGATCCACATGAACCAACAACTGAACAAATTGACCGTTTACGAGATGAGATTTTAGCCACAAAAGGAATCCCTTCCGGCGTTATTGGTATTGGTGGTGGAAGCATCATGGATATTGCCAAAGCCATTTCACTAATGTTCACCAACGAAGGCTCTTCCACTTTGTATCAAGGACTAAACCTGATTAAAAAGCCCGGCATTTATCACTTAGGTGTACCCACCATTTCAGGTACCGGTGCAGAAGTTTCAATGACAGCCGTATTGACCGGACCAGAAAAGAAGTTAGGATTAAAATGTGAATGGACTGTATTCAATCAAGTTATACTTGACCCTGAATTGATTGCTTCTGTGCCACGCGACAAGTGGTTTTATACCGGTATGGACACCTATATTCACTGTATTGAATCCGAAACCGGCATGTTGAATAATGCATTCAGTCATGCTTATGCAGAAGAGTCCTTGAAGCTTTGTAAGGAAATATATCTTGATAAAAATTCCGGCCAAACGGCAGAAAATGATGACAAGCTTATGGTTGCATCATTGATGGGCGGATTGAGCCTTACTTATTCCGAAGTGGGCGTATGCCATGCACTGTCTTACGGGCTTTCAAAAATTTTAGGTGAAAAACATTGCTATGCCAATTGTTTAGCTTTTCAACACTTGGAAGACTATTATCCACAAGGGCTTACCGAGTTTCGAGCCATGCTTCAAAAGCATCAAATAACCTTACCTCAAAACCTCAGTAAAAATTGGTCAGAGGCACAAATTACCGCTATGGCACAAGTGGCATACAACTTGCATCACATGTGGAACCATGCCATAGGAACTGATTGGAAAGACAAAATTTCATTGGATACGATTAAAGACCTGTATCGTAGAATGTAATTCATGTAAATAATTAAAGAAATACTAAGCAAATCATGAGCAATAAAAAAATAAACGTAGGCAACATCAAATGCGGTGCAGACGAGCTTTTTCTCATTTCCGGCCCTTGTGTGATAGAAGATGAAATGGTAATGATGAAAACGGCAGAAAAGCTAAAAGAAGTGAGTTCCAAACTCAATATTCCGGTCATTTATAAATCATCGTTTACAAAAGATAATAGGAGTAGTCTTAAATATTATGATGGTCCGGGTTTAGAAAAAGGGATTAAAATGCTGGGCAAAATCAAAGAACAATTTGGTTTTCCAATCCTAACAGACATTCACTATCCAGACCAAGCAGCACCGGCAGCAGAAGTGTGCGATGTATTGCAAATACCGGCTTATCTATGTATGCAATCCGGACTATTGAAAGCTGCATCAGCAACGGGAAAGGTGATCAATATAAAACATGGTCAATTTTTAGCACCGGAAAACATGAAACATCCGGTAGGCAAATGTATAGATGCCGGCAACGATCAAATCATCCTGACAGAGCGGGGCTACACCATGGGCTACAATGATTTGGTAGTTGACCCTCGTGCTATTTATCACATGGCCCAACTTGGCTATCCTGTTGTTTTTGACATCACCCACTCTATTCGCAAGTATGGTATTCCCAGTGCTGATGCCAAAGGAGGTGCTCGTGAGTTTTTGCCGGTTTTAAGTCGGGCGGGTGTGGCAGCCGGCGTAGATGGTGTGTTTATAGAAACGCATCCCGAGCCTGAGAAAGCTCTTTGTGATGCCGCATCTCAACTTTGTGTTTATGATTTGGAAGAATTTTTAAAACCTATTTTGGAGATTCATGCCATAGAAGTGAAATACCGCCCATAAGCGAAGGTGTGCCAATTTCTATCAACAAAACAACCCAATAAAATAATAAAGAACCTTTGCTGATTCAAATTTGAGATGAACGCTGAAATGGGTGAACTAACTTTTGTCCTACTTTACACGTCTGTATTTTAAAAGAAGTTGTTGAAAAGAAGAAGTTGTTGAAAACAATGTCCGGTATCCATCATAAAAAAGTAAACGAATGAAACAATTTATAGCACCTCTGATTTTGTTAATAGCTTTAAGTATTGGTTGTAAAAAAGGGGATTTCACCCAACAAGGTCCCATGGAATTTGGCTTTACCGGGTTGCCCGATACGGCTGTTTTAAAACAAGTGGACACTATATATATTCCCATTCAAGTGCATTACGTTGTTGGACAAAAAGAAAAAATAAGCCTACAAATTTCGGGACTACCTACCAGTGCAGGAGCAGCATTTAGCAAAGAGGTGGACACACCTTCTTTCAATACGACAATTCGACTGGTTACCAATCACACACCATTGGGAATGTATAAAATTAGTGTTACTGCCTCTTCTTCGAGAAATAGTATGAGTGGAAGTTTTTGGATTTTAGTAAAACCCAACCCTGTAAATCCAGCCAGAGTTTTAACCGGATCTTACACGGAAAATGGACCTTGTGCCGTATCCGGGAACATGCACAACAGTGTTACCATTTCAGAAGCCTTACCTGCTTTCAACAAAATAAAAATTGCAGGATTATGGAGTGGCAATCCCGCCACAACTTTAGACGCAGATGTTGATCCCATAGCACAAACTATTTCCATTCCCGAACAAACCGCCAGCAGCGCAACCTTTTCGGGATATGGGACATATAGTAACGGGCAAATTTTAGTGAAATATAAAGTAGTATTAAACTTTCTAACTGATAGTTGTCAAACGACATTAACCAAATAAGGCAAGTCTATTTTTATTTTAACCTCTTCAAACAATAAGAATAGAATGCTTCTTAAATGGAGCAAAATAAAATGAGGTTGTCTCGTCATGAAAGAGGCAACCTCATTTTTTAAACTTCAGTATAGGATTAGTTTACCATAACCGCACCCTTAGGGTATCCGGCAAATACATTTTATCTCCGTTTTTGACATGGAAAGCATCGTAAAATTCAGGCACATTGGGCATTGGTCCATTTACCCTAAACTTTGCCGGTGCATGAACATCCGTTAAAATTCTCGTTGCCAATTCTTCTTTTCGAATATTATACATCCAACCTAAAGCATAGCCCAAAAAGAACCGTTGAAGCGGCGAAAAACCACTAATAGTTTCATTCTTTTTGAAAGATTCTGTTTGTTTGAAAGCATCTAATCCGATTAAAATTCCGCCAAGGTCTGCGAGGTTTTCACCTAAGGTTTGTTTACCTCTAATGTGCAATGTATCCACTGCAATCATGTTATTAAATTGATTGACCAAAACTTGAGCGCGTTTATTGAACTCATCTTCGTCCTTTTTTGTCCACCAATTTTTGAGGTTTCCATTTTCATCAAACTGTCTGCCTTCGTCATCAAAACCATGTGTGATTTCATGACCGATTGTTGAAGCTGCGGCATAACCATAAACCAGTGCATCATCCAATTGCTCATCACGATATCCGGGAACCGTAAAAATACCGGCAGGAAGCACAATTTCATTATTTGAGGGGTTGTAGTAGGCATTGTAGGTTTGCGGAGTCATGTCCCATTCTTCTCTGTCCACCGGTTTGCCTAACTTATTCATTTCATAGTTATTCCACCAAAGGTTTGCTCTCATCATATTAGCAGCAAAGGATTGTCGGTCTATTTTTAAAGATGAAAAATCTTTCCACTTGTCCGGATAGCCTACTTTTTTCTTTATGGCTGCCAGTTTGTGAAGCGCTTTTTGTTTGGTGGTATCGGTCATCCAATCCAATTTTTCCATTCGCATTTTATAGGCATTCCGAACATTTTCAACAATATCTTCATACCGTTTTTTAGCAGTAGCATTAAAATATTCTTTTGCAAATAGCTGTCCAAGTGCTTCTCCCATCGCGCTTTCTTCAACATCTAACACTCTTTTCCATCGTGGCTTTTGAGCTTCTGCACCTCGAATCAACTTACTATAAAAATTGAAATTTGCATTCACAAAAGGACTACTGAGGTAAGCAGCATAATTGCGAACCAAATGAAAATGCAAATAATCTTTCACTACATCCATTGGTTCTTCATGTAAAATCAAATCAAGCTGCTTGTAAAACTCCGGTTGACCAACGATTACACTGTCCACATGACTTACACCCAATTGCTGCAATTGCTGTATCCAATCTATGGTAGGAGAAATGTTTTTCAAGTTGGCAATAGCCATTTTATTGTAATTAGCATAAGGATCTCGCAGTGCCTCAAGTGTTCTGGAAGCTTTTGCCAGCTTTGTTTCCAGCTTTAAAATTGCTTCTGCTGCTTGTATAGATCGGATAGAATCATAGCCACTATTTTTCAAGATGGTTTCAATATAATTGGGATAGGCATTTCGAATCTTGACGGTTCGTTCATCTGTATTGAAATAATAATCACGATTGGGAAGTCCCAGTCCGCCTTGATAAAGGCTAAAAGCCATCTGGTCGCTATTTTTAGCGTCTTGCGATACACCGCCACTATAAAAAACTTCAACTCCAATATTATGCAGATGAGCCACTAAAGACAAGATTTCATTTAGCGATTTTGCGTTTGAAATTTGCTGTAATTCAGATTTGAGCGGGTCAATTCCTTGTTTTTCTATGGAAACAGTGTCCATGCCACTATGCCAAAAATCTCCGATTTGTTGATCAATACCGCTTTTAGTCTGCTTTTTCTCCGCCTCTTCATTTATTTTTTTCAATCGTTCATACAGTTCAGCTTGAACTAATTGACCGATACCCCACATAGTTTGATCGGGTGGAATAGAATTCTTTTTCAACCAGCCCCCTTCTGCATAATCAAAAAAATCATCAGAAGCTTTTACAGATGAATCGCAATTTACAGCTAAGATATCTTTGGGTTTATCCTTGTTTTGTAACACATTTTGGCAAGCACTTAGGCTGATAGCTGTTGAAATAAATACAATGGCTTTCTTCATCGTCCGATTGAAGTTTTTAAATTTTATTTAGGATGAAGCTGCAAATATACCTCTTGCAAGTTTGCCTAAACAAAAATGGACATGTTAATGCCCAACTCTAATGATGTTGCAAAAAGCTTTGCAGAACAAGAGCTTGGTTATGCAATTCATCTTTAGCACTATAAACTAACGTAACCAATTGCTTTGACTTTATTTCTGCTAAAAAAGCAACAAGAAATTCATTCTTCTTCAGTTCATCTTGATATCGTTTTTCAAATTCCAACCAACGATTGGGGTCATGCCCAAACCATTTCCTCAGTTCAGTAGAGGGTGCTAATTCTTTAAACCATACATCTATGTTCGCCGCCTCTTTGGTCATTCCTCTTGGCCATACTCGATCTACTAAAACTCGGTATCCATCTGAATTTTCAGCTTTTTCATATACCCGCTTGATTTGAAATTTTGTTTTCATGATTTTCAATTTGACACTCAACTTAAAAATAAATAGGCTCAAATAATGTGCTACATCATTTCAAAAATCAGAAGTTAATTTTCATAATCGGGAAAAACAGGTCAAGAATTGTAACCAAAATTGTAGTCAAATAGTCTAATACTAAAAACGTATTATGAACACAATTAAAAACCTCGCAACCGCATGTGGATTTGCACTGTCTGCCACACTATTTTCAGTAAGTAACCTTTATGCAAAAGGGACAACAAAGTTAACCGATCCTGAGATAGCGAATGTAGCTGTAACCGCAAACAAAATTGATATTGAGTATGCAGCCATTGCAGAAAAAAAATCGAAAAGTGCAGATGTGCTTGAGTTTGCCAAGACCATGGCAAATGATCACAAGTCGGTCATTGATCAAGCAGTAGCCTTAGTTACTAAACTCCATGTTACACCCAAGGACAATTCATTTAGTGCGAAACTGCTTAGTGATGCTGCAAAAACGAAAAAGATGTTGCACAGCAAATCAGGAGCAGCCTTTGATAAAGCTTATATTGACAATGAAGTTGCATATCACAAAGCAGTTGTTTCAGCAGTAGAAACCGTGCTGATTCCGCAAGCCCAAAATGCTGAACTGAAAGGGCTTTTAGAGAAAGTATTACCTATTTTAAAAACACACTTGGAACATGCAGAAATGGTTCAAGCAAAATCATCAGGACATGGCGCACACAAAGGCTAATGTGATTATTGTTTCTTTAGAATTGTTATTGATAAGTGCTTGCACAAGCCCACAACCCAACACTGAAATCACCAATAAAACTAAGACCATAGATACTGTGCTGATTCAGAATATGGTTTTTACACCCGACTCGATTTCGGTTTCGTCTGGTTCCACAGTTGTCTTCATTAACAAAGACATGGTTGATCACACAGTCACCGATCAAGCAGACACCTCGCACAGTTCAGGTATGATACATTCAGACAGTGCTTATACCCTAAAGGCTGATAAGAGTTTCAATTATTACTGTATGATACATCCGGTTATGAAAGGGAAGCTCGTAGTGCATTAAGCATGAAAACACAAAAGAGTCGGTTAAAAACCGACTCTTTTCTTTTAAGAAAATGACATCTCCATTTTCAATCATTCCAACTGATTTCTTTGATAAAGATTTTACCTTTCAATAATTCAAGTAGCACTTCTGCTTTTGCAAAATCAGGATTTACAAAACGGACTTCAAAAATAAAATCATCTTCTGATCGCTCCATAGTAAAGGTTTGCATTTTAGAATAGGGTTCTTGAGCGAAAGTTTCAAGTAAACTCTTGCTATCTTCTTCCGATCCGGTTACTATTCTCAATGTTCGCTGTTTGTATTTAGCTGCATACATTCTTTCAATCGGCTTCAAAGCCCACAAAATGGCTAAAGCAATAAAAGTAGTAGCTGCGGCGGCAAAATACATTCCACTACCTGTAGCCAATCCTACTGCTGCCACGGTCCATAAACCGGAAGCCGTAGTTAGCCCACGAATAGTTCCTTGTTTAAGCAATAAAATAGTTCCGGCACCAATAAAGCCAATACCACTGACTACTTGAGCCGCAATACGGGATGGATCAAGGGTAACATTCGGTGTTCCTAAAATGTCGGAAAAACCAAAAGCTGAAACCATCATAATCAGACAAGAACCCACACAAACCATCATGTGAGTTCTCATTCCTGCTGTTTCACTTTTTCGTTCGCGCTCGAGTCCTACCAAAGCACCAAACAACGAAGCTAACAACAGTCGAAGTATAATCTCAGACCAATGCAGCATACCATAAAAAGTTAAGGCTGTATTTGTTCCATCGCTTCCATAGCAATAGTAGCATGTGCATAAGCTGCTCCGGCACGCATTTCTGATGCAACCCATATTGCCTCCATAATTTCGGCTTGTGAAGCACCTTTCTTCAATGCTTGTGGAACATGCGCCTTGATGCAATAAGGACATTGCGTAACGTGTGCTACGGCAACTGCAATGAGCTGTTTGGTTTTTTCATCTAACACGCCTTCTTTAAATACGGTTCGACTAAAGTTGCGCCAGGCTTCGATTTGTTTAGGTGCGAGGTCTGCTTTTTTTTTGGCATTTTCGGCTGTTGCTGCCGGATACATTTCTGAGTGATTGCTCATGGCTAATTTTTTTTAAGCATTTTCTAAAGCTGCTTCCATGGTAATTGGAATGCTCAAAGCTTTGCTAATCGGACAATTCTCTTTGGCAGCCATAGCACATTCCATAAATTGTTTCTGATCAATATTCGGTACCCGTGCCTTCAAAGTAAGGTGAGAACCGGTGAGGGCTAATTTCTCAGCATCCATGGTAACTTCAGCTTTCACATCTAATGATTGTGGCGTAAAGCCATGTTGACCTAAAATAAGGCTTAAAGCCATGGCAAAGCAACCGGCGTGTGAACTGGCTAAAAGCTCATCGGGATTGGTAGCGGTGCCATTTCCAAAGCGGCTATTAAAGCAATATGGATGATTGTTTAAGACTTTGCTATTCGTGGTTAGTTTGCCTTCACCTTCTTTTAAGGAGCCGCTCCATACAGCATAGGCTGTGTGTTTTTTCATGATTAGATTGTTTAGTTGTTTAAAAAAGAAGAAAGTGTGTCTTAATTCCTATGGTGAATTATTTTTTTGACTTTTTTAAATTCATTGAGATTATGTTTTACAATTCTGAAAGTTAATACATTCAAGTACTTCCATCAAGGGTTATTTTTCAAAAGTTACCGCATTCGTATTAGCTCCACATTCTAACAGAATATTTGAGATGGACTTTATCATCGGATCTGGACCACAGATATAAAACTGGCTATTAAAATCAGAAACGTAATGATTAATAAAAGCCTTGTCTATAAAGCCATGCAGGTAATTTCCATCAGATGTATCTGTTACAACAAAAAGTGCATCTTCACCTAAAATTTCTTTCAGCTCTTCGAAATAAATAATGTCTTGTGGTGTTTTGTTTGAAAAGAAAAGTTTGTTTCCCCTTGCCTTTCCCTCTTTGTGCAACTGTCTTAAAATAGCTATAAATGGCGTAATGCCCGCCCCACCTGCAATAAAGTAGCCTGCACCTTTGTAGCTGATAGCACCCCAAGGATCATCAATGATTAATTCATCTCCTACTTTCAATTGTCCGATTTGGTTGGTTACACCATAGTGATCGCTATAACATTTGATTGTAAATCATTATTGTCCGATAAAAAAACATTATTGTCCGATAAAAAAATAAAAGTTGGGGTAACTTTTTATGGTTACCCCGATTTAGTGTAATTTAGGTTTTCCACAACTTCAATTACATGGATAAAAGTA
>JAFDXO010000136.1 GCA_018267925.1 Bacteroidota bacterium
ACATAAAAGACTGAATATCAATGATGTAGCATTTAACACAAAAACATAGAGCAATTGTACTCGCTTTTTTAATTGATTAAAAAATAATCAGAAAAGAAAATGGGGTTTTAAGAGGTGCCCTTAAATCATTTATGAGTAATCGAATAAACGTTTCCAAAGTTTCTCCCAAAGCTTATGAAGCCATGATTGGGCTGGAAAATTATCTTGCTGCCAGCGGGCTTGATAAAAAATTGTATGAATTAATTAAAACACGTGCTTCGCAAATAAATGGTTGCGCCTTTTGTATAAACATGCACACACGCGATGCTATGGAAATAGGAGAAACGGCTCAACGTCTTTTTCTATTAGATGCTTGGCGCGAAACAAATCTTTATACAGCTAAAGAGCGTGCTGTCTTGGCTTTGACAGAAGAAATGACCCTCATTGCCGGCAAACATGTGTCAGACGAAGTGTATCAGGAAGCTGCGGCACATCTTACTGATGAAGAATTGGCTGCCGTGATAATGGCTGTTGTGGCTATCAATGGTTGGAATAGGATTGCCATTACAACACATACTCCCATTTAAGCAGTTTTAGCTTTAAGAGAGGGCAAGAACATTCAGGGAAGTCAACTATGGTTTTCGCTTCAGAATCACAAATAATTCTGATCCTGCTCGTGGTGCTATACTGTTAAAAGCCGGTGCCATAATTTGAATATCAAAATAAGGCGAAAATAGAGTGATGTATTCCTCAATAGTTCCGCCAAAAGGCGGCCCATCTTTTTCAAAGGAGATATTAAACAGCAATCCAATAATCTTACCATTGGGCTGAAGCAAGCTGTGCATTTTTTGTACATAAGATTGTCGCTGAGCGGGAACTAAGGCACAAAAAAAAGTTTGTTCAACAATTAAATCGTAATTGCCTACATGCTCAAAAAAGTCAGTTTGGATTACATGAACTTCTGGATTCTTTTTGAATTTTTCCTTTAATCGAATGACCGCATCTGGGGCAAAATCTACCAATGTAATATTGCTGTATCCCTTTACGGACAAGTATTCTGCTTCATACGCATTTCCACAACCGGGAATCAAAATGGAGGCATTTCTATCTCTATATTGATTGAAATATTCGGTTATTGCCGGCGAGGCATAGCCAATGTCCCAACCGGTTGCTTGATTCACCCAACGCTCGTTCCAAAAGGTTGCATCCAATTTGCTTAATGAGGTCATTAGTCTGTATTTATAAAGCTTAGTAAAAGTACGAATTGTATTGTCGCATATTCGGCTTTAGTATTGTTATTTTTGCACCATGCCATCCATAGCTCATCGCGGCGAATTAATGCCGCCCTCGCCAATTCGTAAACTTGTACCCTTTGCAGAAGCTGCTAAAAAAAGAGGTATAAATGTATATCACCTCAACATCGGTCAACCCGATATTGAAACCCCTCAAGCTATTTTAGATGCCGTAAAGCATACGGATATTAAAGTGCTGGAATACTCTCACAGTGCCGGTTTTGAGAGTTATAGAAAGAAATTAGTAGAATATTATAGTCGAAATAACATTGTAGTAAATGCCAATCAAATTATCGTTACTACGGGTGGTTCTGAGGCTATCTTATTCGCTATTATGAGTTGTATGGATCCGGGCGATGAAATCATCATTCCCGAACCCTTCTATGCCAACTATAACGGCTTTGCGGTAGCAGCGGGAGTACATATTGTTCCTATTTCTTCATCCATAGAAAACGGTTTTGCTTTACCGCCAATTGAAGCATTCGATAAGGCTGTAACTCCACGTACAAAGGCAATCATGATCTGTAATCCCAACAATCCGACGGGATATTTATACAGTCCGGAAGAGCTACAAATTTTGAAAGAAATTTGCCTCAAGCACAATTTGTTTTTGTTTAGTGATGAAGCCTACCGCGAGTTTTGTTATGATGGCAAAAAGCACTTTTCAGCACTTTCAATAGAAGGATTAGAACAACACGCTATATTGATGGATACTATTTCTAAACGTTATAGTGCTTGTGGCGGTAGAATCGGAGCCTTTGTTACCAAGAACCAACAAGTGTTGGATACTGCTATGAAGTTTGCCCAAGCAAGACTAAGTCCACCCAGCTTTGCACAGATATTAGGAGAGGCAGCCGTTGATTTACCCGCCGATTATTTTGATGGTGTTCATGCAGAATACAACGCACGACGCGATTTATTGGTGAAGCGATTGCAAGCTATGGAAGGAGTAACCTGTCCCATGCCGGGCGGTGCTTTTTATGCAATGGCCAAGTTGCCGGTAAGGGATAGCGAAAAATTTTGCCAATGGCTGTTAGAAAGCTTTTCGCATAATGGCGCAACAGTTATGATGGCTCCTGCTGCCGGTTTTTATGCCACCAAAGGTAGAGGGTCTGATGAAGTTCGCTTGGCTTATGTGCTGAATGAAAAAGACATCAATGCGGCTATGGATTGTCTGGAAACTGCCCTAAAAGTTTATGATAAATAAGTACTGATGTTTCACCGGCGAATTATCAGGTTTTCGAAAACGCTTTTTAGCTTGGCTGCAATACTTTTGTTGGTTGCAGGTTGCAAACAATTAGCTCCTTTTGATGTGTCCTATTTTTTAACAGAATCGGTTCATTTTAAGATGTTGAATAGGGATGAAAAAGCAATAGCTGAACTTACTGTTACCAGCCTGTTGAAGCCTGATATTCGAACGGTATCTCACATCTGCAAGCTCATCAATTTCAGAACTGTTTCTACTCAATTACAGCTTGATCCCGTTTCTGCCGATAGCAATTTTATACTGTTGAATTATTTGCGAGAACAATTGTCTAAAAGAGGAAAAAACAATAGTAATATTTATATCGGAAACATGAATGAAGCAAAAGATGTTTACAAATCTTTTTTGCGAAAGCTTTATGACAAGGATCAAATTTCTCCTTCTCAATATGCCAAGATTTTAGACAAGATGCGGCAAGAGCCGGTTGTCTTTCCCTTTGTTGTGTATGAATGGATAGAAACTACGCCGTAATCTGAACATCTGTAAAAGAAAATTGAGACCCACTAAAAAGCCCTTTATCGCTCAATTTTAAATCAGGAATCACTAACAGTGCCATGAAAGACAAGGTCATGAATGGTGCTGTTAGCTTACATTGTAGTAGCTCTATCGTACGCTTGTTCAATTGAGCATATTGTGCTGCTACCGTATAGCCATCTTCGTTGGTCATTAATCCGGCAATGGGTAAGGGCAAGATAGAAACATCCTTAGCACTTACGGCAACGGAAATTCCTCCCTTCGTTTCAACAATTGCGTTTATGGCAGCAGCTAAACAGTCGTCATCCACACCTACGGCAATGATGTTGTGACAATCATGAGCAACGGTTGATGCAATAGCTCCTTTTGTTAAGCCAAAATTTTTAATGAAAGCAATTGCAGGTTTTGCCCTTTCTTCGTAACGATTCAATACCACTACTTTCAGTATGTCATTGGCAACATCCGACACAATTTCTTCTTGTATAACTTTGGGTGTAGCTTCAAAAATTTGAGTAATTAATTGTCCTTCAAGAGCCTCTATGACTTTTATTTTTTTCAAACCTTTCTTAGCCTCAACGCGCAGGGTTTTCCCATCTATCTTTTGTGCTTTAAAATGATTAATGGGGTGAACGGCTTTTCTGGTTAACAAAGATTGCCCTTTTTCAGCAACCAGCTTCCCGGAGATATATGTTTTTTGAACTTCAAATTCTTTTAAGTCATTTAGCACAATAAAGTCAGCCGAGTCATTAACCCGAAGTAAGCCCACCGGAATTTTATAATGCAGTACTGGAGAAACACAAGCCGAATACAAAATATCAAATAGGTCAAAACCCTTGTCTGCTGCACGTTTTACATGACTATTGATATGGCTAAGAATCAAATCATCGGGATGCTTATCATCGCTGCAAAACATAAGAAAAGGGGCGTGATGCGCAAATAACTCGACTAAGGCTTCAAAATTATTAGCAGCACTTCCTTCTCTAATCAGGATGTACATATTGGCAGCTATTTTATCAAGTGCTTCTTCTTTAGTAAAACATTCATGATCGGTGGTGATACCCTGTGCGGCATATTTTTTAACCTCGCTGCCACGTAATCCCGGCGCATGTCCATCTATCGGTTTATGGTGATGGTGAGCAACGGCAATTTTTTTCAAAACTTCCGAATCATTGTTTAATACACCCGGATAGTTCATCATTTCTGATAAATAATAAATATCCGGACGGCTCAATAACTCATTAATTGCATGAGAATCAATCGCTGCGCCGGCACTTTCAAACATAGTAGCCGGTACACAAGAAGGTGCGCCGAAAAAGAATTTAAAAGGCGATAGCTTCGCATTCTCCAACATATACAATACACCGTCTATTCCACATACATTAGCAATTTCATGAGGGTCAGAAACAGTTGCCACAGTGCCATGTGTTACTGCAATTCGGGCAAATTCAGTAGGTACCAACATGGAGCTTTCTATATGAACATGTGCATCTACAAAACCGGGTAGTATGAATTGTTGAGGCGCACTATCTAAAGGAATGATAGAATCAATGATTCCTTGTTGAACGTTGATTGTTCCGGGAAATATTTTCCTCTGAAAAACATCTACAATTTGCCCGCTAATGCTAAAGTTGCTTTGCATGGATTAGGAGTGTCATGGTTAAACATGGACATAAAAACAAAAAACTTCACCCGGGCCATGAACACCTACTACTAAGGTCTTCTCAATATCGGCTGTTCGACTTGGACCCGTGTTTAGATTCATCATGGAAGGTAGTTCCGTGCCGTATTTTTTCTTTATAAAATGAATACTGTCACGAATATCATTGACCAATTGTTGTTGATAGGCAATGATGATATGTACAGGATAAAAAACCGGAGCTGTGCGCCCATCATGCTGTTTGCTACTAAGGATTACGGAGCCGGTTCTGGCTACTAAAGCTTCACAAGCGGTAATGCAGGCATCGGCTGATTCATTTGCTTGGTTTGATGGTTCTATGAACGACAGCTTGTTGTTTTGAAATAAGGATAAAAGTTTTTTTTCGGCGCATAATACCTGTTTCCATCCTCGGCTATCTGCTAAGGAATGAATGCTGTCTAAAAGCTCTTGTTCGTTTGCACAAAAAACAAATTTCCCACCCAGCTTGATAAATTCTTCTGCAAAAAGCTCATCTGCAGATAAGTGGGTTGCAGCATAAACATCTGCATCATTTCTTTCTACTTCAGGAAAGGGCATTGGGAGCTTTGCAGTGGATAAGCCATTACGAATCTTACCCAATATTTTTTCTCGTGCTGCAGAAGTTTTAAGTGTTTGCATTTGGTTACAAAATTAGGTAAGAGTGCTATCTGTTTAATCGCAAGTAGTTATGAGTACCTCATTCTTGTAGTTCTGTAAATTTTAAAAATCTTGGTCATTTTCTCCAAACTGATGTTTTTCATCTTTTTGGTAATATTTTGCCCATAAATTATTGAGAGAAAATAAAATAGACTTCCCCAATATTTTTTCCCAATAAGTTGCCAATGCAAAGTAGCGTCTGTCGCTTAGATAGGTAAAATATTTTTGATCGTCTGTATGTGCCGTACCTAAAATATTTTCAGCAAGAAAATTTCCACAAAAGCTTGCCCAAGGTAAGCCAACTACGCCAAGAATAAAGTGCAGATTGGGGTTGCTTTTATCTCGCACAATGGTGGGTAATAAATCTCGAGTAGTGTCTATCAATCCTGGCCAATACTGAATAAATTGAATCTTTTTTAGGTAGGGGAAATGTTTTTTGAAATTTTGGTGCACACCTGATATGACATCGGGTTTGTAGTGTGCATGTTTAGCGAAGGAAGTCAGGGCACTGCCACCTCCTAACAATAGACGATTCCCATCCACTAATCGCCAATAGGAATACACAAGCGTATTGTCCCACATTTGATATTCTTTTCCAGATGGAAACAAATCATGAAGCTCTTTGTCATTGAGGGGTTCGCTAATGCTCAAAAAGGTTTGTGCATGAAAAACTTCATCAGCAACCGGGTTAAAGGAATGTTGCATTTTGTCAATAGCACAAATTATCGTTTGGGCTTTTACGCTTCCGGCATGGGTATAGGCAACATTATCTTTGATCTGTTTTACCTCAGTACTTTCATAAACTTGAATGTTGTTTTCTATCAACACCTTTTTCATGCCTTGCAAATACTGAAAGGGATTTATGCCATAGCAATCATCATAAACAACGCCACCGGAATATCCTTCTGACTGAATTAGTTTGGAAAGTGTCTTGCGGTCATACAATTGTTGATTGGTGAAGCCAACTGCATGGCGACTTTCCATCTCGTCTTTTACATCCTTCCAACCACTTTTCCCTATGCCTAAAAACAAACTGTCCTGAACTCTGAAATCACAACTCAGACCAAACCTTTCTACATTTTGCTTAATTTTAGTAATCCCCTTCGTAGGAATATCCCAAATTTCTCTTGCCTTTTTAAGCCCATATCGTCGTACTAATTGTGACAATTCTAATTCACTGTCTGGTGTAAGAAATCCAGCACTTCTGCCACTGCTACTACCGCCTAATACATTTTTTTCCAACACCACTACCTTTAGCCCTTTCCCAATAAATGCCGCTGCGGCACTGATGCCACTCATGCCGCCACCGACAATTAATATATCACATTCAATATTTTGTTTGAGGGGTAAGCAAAGTCCATCATTATGTTTAAGGGCAGTGGTAATCCACCAGTTTTGAACGATCATGGTTGAAAAAATAAATGAAAAGGGAAGTTACAGAATTGTCATTAATGTATGGATAGATATTAATTCAGCAGCCTATTACCCCATAGTAGCTACATATATTACTTATCGTATTGACCTGTACCTTTTAAAAAATCCGCAAGTTTTTTCGTGAGTTTAGAACCTTCGGCTATGTAACTGTAATCATTGCGGACTATTTCTCCCGGATTGGTTTTATTGCGCCAACGTCTCCGTTACCGGTAATGGTATTGCGACAGTTCACTAAACAAACTTTCTTGTGGACAACGAACTGACGGAAAAATTCCGCAAAGCCGTTTGGCTATCCCTTCGCAAATTAAAAAGAGCTGCAAAGCCCACCCACAAGCCGACCCAATTTGCAGCACATTTAATTTTGCTCAACCGCACCCAAGCCCATCCAACATCTTGACAAGTTTGCAGACTGTTGATAAAATCTTTAAAGTTTATTGCGACCAAATCAAAAAGACTTATTGCATTTGACAATTATTGTCAAGTCAATATTTTCAAAATGAAAACGACCGGAGAAATAATCAGAGATAAAAGAGAGGAAAAAGGGTTGCTATTGCGACACGTTTCTGCTCAACTCGACATTGACACAGCAATACTAAGTAAAATTGAACGTGGTGAGAGAAAAGCCACAAGGGAACAAATTACTAAGTTGGCTGACATAATAGAACTCGATAAAGAATCCTTGCTTATTCAATATTTGAGTGAGAAAATTCTTTACGAAATTCAAGGCGAAGACTTGGGCATTCAAGCACTCAAAGTTGCTGAAAAAGCAATTAAATATGGTGTAACTAAAAACAAATAAAATGGCAGAATTACTATCCATAAAAGAAGCGAGTAAGTGGGCATTAGAGTATTTGGACAAAACTGTTACTACTTCTAACATTTCCTATCTTATACAATACGGTAGGATAAAAAAAATTGGCGAAAATGGTTCAACACAGGTAATTAAAGAAGAACTTATTGAATATTACAAAGACCAAAAAAAATCGAGACAAGAAGAATGGAAAGATCAGCTTGGAGAAGATTTGAATTGGGCTTTATCATTTGAACAATACAAGGAAGCTGAGACTACAAAACACGTTCACAGACTTCATCCATACAAAGGAAAATTCATTCCTCAATTAGTTGAATATTTCCTCGACAACCACACAGACAAATTCAAGAAGGAGGTTTATTTCAAACCTGGTGACATTGTTTACGATCCATTTTCAGGAAGCGGAACAACAATGGTTCAAGCTTGTGAACTGGGTATTCATGCCATTGGAAATGATGTCTCTGCATTTAATGCATTGATTGGAAATTGTAAAGTTGCAAAATACAATCTTGTTGATGTTAATACTGAAATAGATAGAATTTCTAAAGCATTAAAATCTTTTTTAACAGACCACAAAACGCTTGAATTTGAAGATAGGCTTTTAAAAGAATTGTATGTTTTCAACAACAAATATTTTTCAGTTCCTGAATACAAATACAAAATTATACGCAGGGAGATTGATGAGAAATCTTATGGTACAGAGAAGGAGAAAGAATTTTTACCGACCTTCAATAAACTTGTTAAGGAATATAAAATTAAATTGCGTCAAGAGAAAGAAGATTCGTTTCTTGACAAATGGTTTACTCAACACATTCGTGATGAAATTCAATTTGTGTTTGATGAAATCAAAAAAATAAAGAATCAAGACGCCAAAAAAATTATTAGTGTTATTTTAAGTCGCACTATTAGAAGTTGTAGGGCAACTACACATGCTGACTTAGCAACCTTATTAGAACCAATTACAGCAACTTACTATTGTTCTAAACACGGAAAAATGTGCAAACCACTTTTTTCAATTCTTAAATGGTGGGAAACGTATTCTAAGGACACAGTAAAAAGATTAGCTCAGTTTGATAAGCTAAGAAAAGACAACTTTCATACTTGTTTAACCGGCGACAGCAGAAATATTAACCTTGTTGATAATCTAAATAAAATCAATCCAAATTTTGCAAAACTCTTAGAGAGGCAAAAAATCAAAGGAATTTTTTCATCACCGCCTTATGTTGGTTTAATTGACTATCACGAACAGCACGCTTACGCTTACGATTTGTTTGGCTTTGAACGCAAAGACGAGTTGGAAATTGGGCCACTTTTTAAAGGACAAGGCAGAGAAGCAAAGCTATATTCAAGGTCTTAGTGATGTGTTGAATAATGCAAAAAAATATCTTGTTGAGGATTATGATATTTTCCTTGTAGCAAACGACAAATACAATATGTATCCGACAATTGCAGAAAATGCCGGAATGCAAATAGTTAATCAATATAAACGACCAGTATTAAACCGAACTGAAAAAGATAAAGGGGCGTATTCAGAAATAATTTTTCATTTAAAATCTAAATAGTATGAAAAACAAAAAGTGTTTCAATGTAAGTTTTAATGTCGGAGATATAGAAGTTTGGGGCTCTAATTTATATTCAAATAAAGAAGCAGCATTATTAGAAACTGAAAATTCAAAATATGAGATTGCAGAGCAAATTTCCGCATTTAGTTTTAAGTACTCAGATGATGTTGAAACTTTTGAAATGTTGGAAAGAGCGATTTTAGATTTGAAACAATACGGCAAATTTAGAGAGCGAGAAAACAAATTAGATTTCTTTATTTTAGAACAGCCTATTTTAGACCATTATAAACAAAATTGAAATAAAATAATGGCATTAACCCAACAACAAATTCAGCAAGTTGAAACAGTTTTACGAAACAGTTTAAGGCATAAATTTCAAAACTATAATCCAGAACCAGCAGTCATGCCTTTTCATACAAGGTTGCTTGGTCAGGACAGAATGGCTCTGTTTTCTTTTATCCATTCATTAAACACAAACTTTGGTACCAGCATTTTTGAACCAGTCGCTAAAGCATTGGCATTATCCACTTTTGCAAGTGCCGAATCTCAGCAAACAGCAGGTAATCAAATTTCATCGGAAGCTCACAGAGTTATTCAAAATATTATGGATGGACTTGCTATTGCAACTTCTTTGCCTAATAAAATTGAGGAGATAAAGGCTATCAGAGCGGTTTGTCAAACAGGGGAAATGAAAACGGTGAAGCCAACTAAAGTTGATATTAAGCTTGTTGGGCATGATGGAACAATTTACTTATTCGACATCAAAACTGCTAAACCAAATGCAGGTGGATTTAAAGAATTTAAAAGAACTCTTTTAGAATGGGTAGCCACAACATTAGCAGCTAATCCAAGAGCAAATGTTCAGAGCATTATTGCAATTCCTTACAATCCTTACGAACCATAACCATACAACCGTTGGACAATGCGTGGTATGCTCGACTTAGACAATGAATTAAAAGTGGCAGCAGAATTTTGGGACTTTCTTGGCGGACAAGGTGCATATACTGACCTGCTTGACATTTTTGAAAGAATTGGTTTAGAACTTAGACCAGAAATAGATGCATACTTTGCGAAATATAACAGATAATAACCAACGTTATTGGTGGCACATTTGCAGGTCGCACCAGCCAACGCTAAAACCAAGTTTTGCAAAAGAGCTATCCAGCAAACGCACAAGGACAGTGCAAACTTGACATGACAAACCTTCGATGGAAAAAACCACTACCGGTTCATGATTTACAATTTAAAAGGATAAAGATTTTTATTGAAGAATTGCGCCGCTATTCCGACAATAGGAGGAAAAGCGGCGCAATGGGCTTATTGTTCCAATTCTATTTTGCCGCTATATCGTGTGGTGCCGTTCACTATAAACCGATAGAGATAGATGCCGTTGGGCTGGTTGCTGAGGTCCAACATAAAACCTGACAGCATAGGGTGCAACTGCTTGCGCAGCACCTCCCGCCCTTGCAGATCGCTGACCGCTATCCAGCCTTCCTGACCGGGCTCCAACATATACTGTACCCTAAACTTGCCTGAGGTAGGGTTGGGGTATAGCGAAAACGGTGCGGCTGACTCCGGTGCAGCCGGCACCTCCGTTACCCAGCAGGGTGGGCTTGCAGCACCCAGCC
>JAFDXO010000137.1 GCA_018267925.1 Bacteroidota bacterium
ATTTATGGAACTCCCAGAAAGAGGACATGTAGTACTGGAAGCTATGTTGTTTGAGGAACTACCTAATAACCGCACCAAACTAACAATTCATGATGTATGCTTTTCAGTAGAAGATAGGGATGCTATGGTTAAGAGTGGTATGGAATCAGGTTTAATTGAAATATTTAAACAATTAGACAATTTATTTAAAGAAGATTTATGAAAAAAACGACTGCTGCCCGAATTTCAATTGCAATGGGAATTATTGAAATACTGCTCCTTACTTCGTTGCATTTTTTAAGTCCTGAGTTTGACCCTAATTGGCGTGTGATTAGTGAATATGCGCTTGGTCAGTTTGGCTGGGTGTTGTCGTTAATGTTTATAGCAGGTGCACTAAACGTTTGGTGTTTGGCATATAGCCTTCGCAATGAAATGGCAACAAGGTGGGGCAAGATAGGTTTGGTTTTTTTGATAGCTTCGGGCATTGGTTCGGCAATGGCTTCGGTGTTTGAGATTCCACATCCAATGCACAATGTTGCAGGGCTCATTGGTGTACTAAGTTTACCAATAGCTGCAATGCTAATAAGCGTACATTTAAAACGGATGCCTAAATGGTCGGGGTTAAAGAATGTAGTTATCTGGACAGCAAACTTT
This sequence comes from Bacteroidota bacterium, assembly GCA_018267925.1. Classification (GTDB taxonomy): domain Bacteria; phylum Bacteroidota; class Bacteroidia; order Chitinophagales; family Chitinophagaceae; genus JAFIGV01. The sequence goes on from JAFDXO010000137.1 coordinate 634, forward strand.
ACTTGGATGGGTCTTATAGTCTTTGCAGCAAGCATGATTGTTCTAATGATAACTTATACTCAATCGGGTGGCGACATGAACATTAAACCTGATGCTGTTGAAAAAGTTTTACCGAAGGGAACAATTGCATTTAATGGGATTACTAATCGAATTCTTGTTCTCCTTACACCATTATGGACAATTACAGTAGCCAAACAAGTTATTCGGATAAACAGATAACAAATTCATAAAGAGCAGTAAAATGGTAAAATTCAAACCAAAAAACATAGACGAATATATTAGTGGGTTTCCGCAAGACACTCAAAGTATTTTAGAACAAGTCCGTAAAACAATAAAAGCGACAGTTCCTCAATCTGAAGAAACAATCAGCTACGGGATGCCGACATTCAAACTAAACGGGCACTACTTAATTTACTTTGCAGGCTATAAAAAACATATAGGGTTGTACCCTGTCCCAAGTAACAATAAACTCTTTGAAAAAGATTTTTCTGCTTATAAGACCTCTGGCAGAGGAACTATTCAATTTCCGTTGGACAAACCTATACCGACAACGTTAATAAAAAAGATTGTAAAATTCAGAATCACAGAAATTCGTCAAAAACAAAAAAATTAATTTGACACCAGACTAACAGCATTGTGATGATTAAAACTGATAACATAAGTGATGATGCAACAACGAACCGCTAACAAAAGTATTTGCAAAAGCAGGGCTGGACATTGTAACATCAGCTAAGTGCATGCATCAGCAGCGGTTCCAGCTCGACGTTCAATGTTCAGCTTTAGTTCTTAACTTCAACAACATATTTTCAAATGGGCATTTGTACCAGGCTGGACAATCAATGAATTCCCTGCCTTCGCAAATACTCGACCGTTGTGTGTAATGCCAATGGACGCTCTACAACTATGACAAGACCTTTGACCATATTTTTCCTGACCTTTTTATTTTCATCTTGCTCAAGCCAAACTATGGACAAGCAAACAACTACAACTATGGACAAACGATATTTTACAGAAGATGATTTTAATCAGCAATATGGAAAAGAAATGGTTTCGGCAATTACCGTTTACGGAAGAATGACTAAAAGCGGTTTTAAAGAAAATGCGTTAGCAACTTTTGACTTTGATTTCACTTCTGACACAAAGGAAAAACTTGACTCTTTAGCGAAGTTTTTGACGGACAACTATGATTTCAAACTTAAAAGTCCTGAAAAAGAAGAAGACCATTGGGTTGTACATGGCGACGCAATAGAACTTCCTTATACGCAAGACAATTTATTATTTTGGGCTATTGACCTTTACTGTAAAGGTTACGAATTTGACTGTAAGCTAAATGGCTACGGGGCTTTGACAGACCCTAAAAATTTAACCTATCTAAATTTAGAAAATCAAACAGCAGATAGTTTTCATAAAAAGGGGATTGATGCTTTGAACAAAAGAGATTTCGGTGCTGCAATAATTTACTTTACAACGGCAATAAAGTTAAACCCAAAAGACAAAACTTCTTTTCAAGCCAGAGGATATTGCAAAGATGAAATTCATACATGGAAGGCTGCCAGAAAAGATTATGACAAAGCTTTGGAAATTGACCCAAATTATGTTGATGCTTTATTAATTAGAGCGACTAACAAAGACGATGCAGGAGAACATACGGAAGCGCTAAAGGACTATGACAAAGTAATCCAACTTGAGCCCAAAAATGATTTGGCATACTTTAACAGAGGCAATTCAAAATTTAGCATAGGTGACAAAAAAGGTGCTTGTGAAGATTGGACAAAAGCAAAATCGCTTGGCTCGCCTTATGCAAAAGACAGACTTGATGCAGAGTGTAAGTAAAGGCACTAACACACAACAGTAGGTTTGGCAATAGGCTGGCTGACGGAATAACAATCGGCTGTAGTTCGCTATCAGCAACAGTTCCAGCAGACGAATAAATATCGGCTTTTTGTATTTATCTTCAGCTATAGTTTTTCAATCGGCTGACGTTCGGGCTGACGGAACACAGAATACCAGCCCATCGCCAAGCCTTAAACGTTGGCTGCAACTTTATCCGACACACTACAATTTACAAATACTATGACACGTTTTTTAAAGACAATTCCATTTTTGTTTTTGCTTTTTTCATTTGGTTTGACAAAAACTTTTGGGCAAACAACAACACAAGAAATTACAGACAAGTTTTTTACACTTTATTCTAAAGACCCAGCAAAAGCGGTTGACTATGGCTTTTCGACAAACAAATGGATGGACAGAAAATTAGACGCTGTAACTGACCTAAAAAACAAACTTAAAAACCTAATTGACCTTTGTGGTGACTATTGTGGCTACGAAATGCTATCAGAGAAAACCGCTGGACAAAACATTAAAATGGTGACGTTCATTGTAAAGTATGACAGAGAACCAATTCGCTTTACTTTTTTCTTTTACAAACCAAAAGACAAGTGGCAACTTAATAATTTTTCTTACGACGAAGACATTGACAAAGATTTAGAAGAAGCGACAAAAGCTTATAGACTTAAAGAAAATATTAACTGGTAATAAAAATTATTTTGCTTTTTCGTCTCAGTGGACGAAAAGCAGCAGCCAACAAAAGGTGACCGATGCACAACTAGCTGCCAAAAGATAAAATAACAGGAACCTTGCTGATTTTCAGAAGTTGATTGTTTGAGATTTTTTATTTAAACTTTGGTGTTATACTGATGGACAATG
>JAFDXO010000138.1 GCA_018267925.1 Bacteroidota bacterium
AAGGGTTATCACGAATAAAAAAATACACGAAAACAACAACGAACCGCTAACATGGTATTTATAAAAGGCGGGCTGAACGTCATAATTTCAGCGACAGTAATTCTATTAAGCGGTAGAGCAAAGCTTAACTTTTGTACATCTAATCCCGCCCTTCATAAATACCAGAACCGTTAGCGGTCAGGCTATAACGACAACAACATTAACTTTTGACGTTAGAACAATGGAAAAAAATAAAGTATCAGTAAGACAAAAAGAAATTGTTGCTCAATACCTTCAGGAACTTGATAAACATCTAACTGACCTGAAAGACGGGAAAGCTGACAAAACTTTTGAAATAAAGGACTTGGCAGACTTGTTATTTGTGAGCCCAAAACATTTGAGCAATACAATTCAAGAAGTGTTAGGAAAATCTCCCTGCGATATATACGAGGAACGGCTTATTGAAATTTCTAAGGCACTTTTACTGACAACTAACCATACAATCTCTCATATCGCACAAACTTTGACTTTTGACCCCTCTAATTTTACCAAGTTTTTCAAAAGTTATGTGGGCTTAACCCCTTCCCATTTCAAATCCTTAAGCAGTAAAGCGTAACATGGCAAATGCAAAATCCAACTTACCATTTTATAAAAACATCAATGATTTCTTAAAGTCAATCCTCTCAGATTATGAAACTAAAAACCCAAATTTTTTCTGCCTCCGATTAAAAGAAAATGAAGGTTCTATTAGTAATTACAAACCTCCTTTTCGAAAGGAATTTTATTTCATTGCCTTGGTATCAAATGCAGGCAAGACAAAAATAACATATGACAACACCAATGTAACCAAACTCAATTCGTTTTTAGTATTTCAATCACCCGGACTGCTTTATAGTTTTTATCGTGACAATTCTGCTCACGGTTATTTGATGTATTTCAAAAAAGAATGTTTCTCATTTTTTAAACCAGATTTTGAAAAAGAATTTCCGTTTTTTAATATTCTTCACACGAACTTTTTCAAGATTAATGAAGCAAGGTTTCAGGAATTCGCTCCTCACTTTGAAGAAGTATTTTTAGCGTATGAAAATGCAAATGACAATCACCATAAAATTGCTTCTCTAAAACTTCTTGCCTTATTATATCAATTAAATGAATTTACCAATGCTTCTAAACAATGGGAGGAGGGGTTTACATCTCCCCAACAAATTTTGTTTCAAAAATTCATTCAATTGGTAAACAATTTTTACATTGAAAAAAGAACAATCGAGGAATATGCCAGCCTATTAAGCGTAACAGCCAATCATCTTTCTCAATCGGTGAAATCTTCCTCTGGCAAAAACGCTTTGAGTTTTATCAACGACAGGTTATTGTCAGAAGCCAAATCATTAATTCAATTTACCGACTTCGACATTGCAGAAATCGCTCACCAACTTAAGTTTTCAGACCCTGCCAATTTTGGTAAATTCTTTAAGAAACATACTGCACAGACACCGCTTGAATACAGGAAGCGGTCTACAAAAAAATAATCTACCATCACAACCAAGTTTTTGACTAGTATGTAACAAACTGTTATACTCACCTTTGTATCGTAAATTTTAAGCAAATAAACGATAACATTATGAAAATAGCAGTATTAGGAACCGGCAATGTCGGAGACACCATCGGTTCAAAATTAATTGAAATAGGCCACTTCGTTATGATGGGCTCAAGAACAGCAGAAAACGAAAAGGCAAAATCCTTTGTTGCCAAACAGCATGACAAAGCAAGTGCAGGAACATTTTCAGACGCAGCAGCTTTTGGGGAAATCATATTCAATTGCACGGCAGGAGTTGGTTCATTGGAGGCGTTGAAAATGGCAGGAGAGAAAAACCTAAACGGGAAAATAATTGTAGACATTGCAAATCCCCTTGACTTTTCCAAAGGAATGCCGCCATCATTGGCAGTTTGTAATACCAACTCGTTAGGTGAAGAAATTCAAAAGGCATTTCCTCAAGCCAAAGTTGTAAAAGCACTTAACACTATGTGGTGCGGACTGATGGTCAACCCGGCAATGATAAATGGAGGTGATCACAGCACTTTTGTTAGTGGCAACGATACGGCTGCAAAAGAAGAAGTAAAGAAGATCCTGAAATCTTTTGGATGGGCTGAAAAAGACATCCTTGATCTTGGAGACATCACAAAAGCAAGAGGAACTGAAATGTATTTGCCACTATGGTTAAGTATTTATGGTGCGACCAATAATGGTGCATTTAACATTAAAATTATTTCTTAATAAAGATTCTGAACTTTTCACCATAACGAAGCAAAAAATGATATGAACCTTTGCTTCATAAAAATCAAATGAATATGACAAAGAAAATATTAATTACAGGTGCAAGCGGTGGATTTGGGAAATTAACCGTATTGACACTATTACAAAAAGGACATCAAGTTGCGGCTTCAATGCGTGACATCAACGGAAAAAACAAAAATGTTGCTGACGAATTGGAGACAGCTGGTGCAAAAATCATTGAGATTGACGTAACAGATGACACAAGTGTAACTAATGGAGTTAAAAAAGCTATTACTGACCTTGGTGGCTTGGATGTTTTGATAAACAATGCGGGCATGGGAGTTCTTGGAATGCAGGAGTTCTTTACACCTACTGATTTCCAAAAAGTATTTGACATCAATGTTTTTGGCGTACAGCGGATGAACAGGGCTGTGGTTCCATATTTCCGTGAAAAGAAAGATGGGCTGATAATTTATACTTCCAGCTTGCTTGGCAGAATAGCATTGCCATTTTATGGAGCTTATCAGGCTTCAAAATGGGCTTTGGAAGCGTTAGCTGAAAACTACAGAGTTGAACTTTCAGGTTTCGGAATAGAGAATTGCATTATAGAACCTGGGGGGTACCCAACTGCATTCTCTGACAATTTGTTAAGACCAAGTGACAAAAGCCGTGAAATGGGTTATGGTGATTTTGCTAAAGTACCAGAAGCAGCACTACAGAATTTTGAAAATGTTTTAAAAAACAATCCGCAACAAGATCCACAAAAAGTTGCAGACGCTTTTGCCGAACTTATAGAAAAACCTAAAGGTAACAAACCATTCCGCACGGCTGTTGATTTTATTGGTATGGCTGATCTCATACAGAAATACAATGAACATCTTGAACAAATTATGACGGGACTTTACACCAACTTTGGGACACAAGGAATGCTGAACGTAAGGAAATAAAAAGCCCGAACCGCTAACATCGTATTGCCAAAATGGGGGCTGATGGAAGTAATTCAACAATGTTACTTCAATCAGCCTTTTTGCTATATTTGGACTGACTGTTTTCAAATACCCCCACTTCGGCAATACCCAAACCGTTATTTGCAAGCTGCATTTACAAGCATGAGCGTTTAATTTTCCTTTTTGACTTTTTTGGTTTGTCAG
>JAFDXO010000139.1 GCA_018267925.1 Bacteroidota bacterium
AATTACCAAAATAGAGGCGTCGTATAAACAGCAATGAGCGGTATAGATTTCAATATACATTTTGTGACGCAAACAGGTGAACGGGTTAAGCATACGTTCTCTGTGTCTGCTATAAACGGCGCAAGTCCTAAACTGCTTACGCTCCGCGCTTCTTTTCCTGAGAATGCTTCGCATTATTTTCTTCGTTTGGAGTTGGACGGGCACGTTTACGAAACACCAGAAGCGGGTTTTGAAAACCTACAGGAACTATGGGAATGGGTACAAGTTAATCTGGTGAATCTCGGCAAATGGTATTTGCTCAACAATGAATTGTTGCTGGTAGTAAAAGCTGCAACGGGCTCACTATCTGTAGGTGTGATTGAGTCGATAAGAGCGATATTTCCAGTGCTGCAACCAGGAGAGTTTTACAAAGTACGTCTTAACGGTGATACTTCGCCAGATAACATGCTGTATTCCCGCGAAGACGTACTGATGTATGCGCGTAATACTTGGGGGGACAAAGGTGCGTGGCTTACTTGGAAGGATTCCTTGATACTTATTCAAACGATTAATTCAACTAACACTTTAAAACTATGGGCTGCCGTTTCAGGTGCATTTAGCTCAGGATTTAGTGAAGACTTTGCATGACGGATTTACAATTCATATCGACGGACGCACAGCAAATCATAAAGGATATGGTTGCTGATTACGAAGCTATGACCGGTCGTGTTCTGCAGCCGGCGCAGGTAGAAAGATTGTTGATAAATGCTTTTGCTTATCGAGAGTATTTGTTGCGTTCACAGATCAACGAAGCTGCGAGAATGAACCTCGTATCTTTTAGTCGTGCACCGTTTCTTGATTATCTTGGCGAGCTTGTCGGCGTTAGAAGATTACTGGCAAGTCCTGCCGTATGTACATTACGGCTAACTCTTGTGGCCGGCCATGGTTCGTTAGTGATACCTCTTGGTACGCGTATTCAAACAATAGACGGTGCTGCCGTCTTCGCTTTAGATAAAGATACGCTTGTCGCGCCTTCTGATATAACGGTTGATGTGGCGGCAACTTGTCTGACTTCCGGCAAGGTTGGAAGTAATTACGCGCCCGGCGCAGTAGCTGTTATACTTGATCCACAACCCTATCTACTTACTGCGATAAATATTGATGAAACAAGTGGCGGCGCTGATGCTGAGACGGATGACGAATTACGCGAAAGAATAAAACTTGCTCCGCAGTCATTCAGTGTTGCCGGCAGCATTGGCGCTTATAAATACTTTGCGCGTTCAGCAAATGCAGGTATCATAGACGTAAGCGTTACTTCTCCGATACCTGGGCAAGTGAATATCTATCCGTTAATGGAGAACGGGCAACTACCTAATGCACAAGTTTTACAGGAAGTTTATGATGCTTGCAACGCGGAGAAAGTAAGGCCTCTCACCGATACCGTTATAGTGCAAGCACCTACGCCCGTTAGCTATCAGATTGATGTAACATTAACGCTCTTAACTGGGGCTGTTGCAGGCGATGTTACTGCTGCCGTGCTTGCCTCATTGCAGGCTTACGCGGATAGCAGAAAGCAGCGTTGCGGGCTGGATATAGTACGGGACAAGATTGTGCAGAGGTGTATGCTTGATAACGTATATGATATTACGGTAAATCATCCGACGGCAACCATCTCTGTTGACTTCAACGAAGTAGCAATTTGTTCAGGCATTACAATATCAGTAGGAGGATACAGTGATGAATAGGCTTGAAAACATATTGCCCGATCCACTTCAGCTTCCGCACATTGAAGCGTTCGATCTTTTGTGTAAACAAAGATTAGACGCGTTGCAGCTTGATAAGCTACTAATTTATCTGATTAACAGCGTGGACGCGAAAGCGCTTTATTATCTCGCAGAGCAGTTTGACTTACTCGGTTACAAAGGCTGGAAGCTTGCTGATACAGACGCTAAGAAAAGAGCGCTTATAAAAAATGCAATTGAACTTCATCGTTACAAAGGCACTATTTACGCAATTCGCAAAGCGCTTGCGGCGCTCGGCTATCCTAATGTAACAATTACAGAACACGTTACGCACTGGGCGACTTTTAAGCTTAGTTTGAATATAGGTAACAACACTCTGACACCTTCGGCAATCGCTGATATTGAAGCGGTGGTAAACGAGTACAAAAATGTAAGAAGTCATTTTTGGGGTATTCAGTTCCAGGTCGTGTTTGATGATTCATTGAGCGTTACAGATGACAGCGATGAAGGATATGCCGATTTAGATACAGATTCAATTTTCGTCGGCGGCGACTTCCGCTATGACGGAACATATTATTACGATGGAACAAAGAATTACAGCAGCGATACTGATGTATTAACGCTACAAATTATACCATAATGGACACAATAAAAGTAAAAGGTGCTTTTTCGATGAAAACTTACATAGACGGTAAGTTGATTGAAAATTATACGGATAATAACCTTGTAGTGACTGTTGGAAAGGAGATAGTAGCGCAGTTGCTTGGCGGCTCTGCTTCAGGAGCGGCTATCACGAAAATTCAAGCAGGGACAGATACCACCGCTCCTGCCCTTTCTGACACAGCTATTACCAATCCGTTTACAAAAGCAATAGGCGCTGTCAGTTATCCTTCAATAAATGAAGTGCAATTTGACTGGATATTGAACGCTAATGAAGCAAACGGTATGACGATATCTGAATTTGGTTTATTAAGTAATAACAACGTCTTGTTTGCGCGGAAAACGAGAACACCAATTCAGAAAGTATCCCCTATGGTAATTGTTGGAGCTTGGAAAATAACAATAAACTAAAATGGCAAACTTAGCAGAAACGGTACAATGGGTGCCGGGCATATATCAGCTCGAAACTACAGATTTAGTTCTTGGCGGAGATCCCTCGCAAGGCGGGGTCTCAAATATTCAGGCCCAGCAGTTAGGGGATAGGACGGCATATCTATATTCCCTTTTAGGGAAAGCGATTGTCAATCCTGTTTCCGTGACTTCTTTCTTAGCATTAACCGTTCAGGACGTAGTTAACAAATACGTGGTTCTATCTTTTAATCAGAGTGGCTATGATGTAACATTGCCCGCGGGTTTAAACGATGGCACCTTTGTTCGTATAAGTTGCGATTATATTCCCGGCAATCCAAAGCACTGTGTTAAGCTAAGACCTCCTGCCGGATCTTCTTTTTTAGGCAGAGGACAGTCACACGGGTATATGTATCTATATGGTGGCGAAACGGTCGAGCTTATAAAGTCAGGGCCGTATTTCATTATCCATCATTCCCAGTCTAATTTCTTTGAGGTGGGCGAAGTGCTACATTCCTATACATTACCTGCCGCACAACTCGCCATACAGTCAAGCGGGCAGTTACTTTCAAGAATACAATACGGACGACTTTGGGATTGGGTGAATTTCAACGGCGCTGTTGTATCGGAATCTAACTATCTCTTAAACCCGACGCTGTATTCAGGTTGTTTTACCACAGGTAACGGCTCAACTACCTTTCGCATACCTGATTTGCGCGGTGTGTTTATGCGTGGGTTGGACAACGGTCGCGGGATAGACGTTAATAGACCTGCAGGCACGCTAAACGGAGTGTACCAAAGCGATGAATTGAAATCACACGCACATCTCGTTGAATTTCTTCCAGCGCCGGGTAAAGGTACGGGCGCGGGAACGCAGGTAGTACCGCTACCGCAGGGGACAACCGGTGGCACAATCACCGAGCAAGCAGGCGGGATTGAAACACGACCAGTGAATATCGCTTATACAGCTTACATAAAATACTAATAATGGCAGCGCCAACAAAACAGGACGTAATAAATCTAATTAACCAGTTATTGCCTGATAACGATGAGCAGCAGATCGATCCAGCGGACTTGCGTACTGCGCTTAGTTCAGCGCTTGACTATGCGGAGGGGTTAGAATTAGGCGAATCACAAACAGGCTTTGACGCTGTTTATAGAAAAATAAACGACAGCTATTCAAAAACGCAGATTGATACGAAATTCTCGGAAGTAAACTCTGCCGCGCCTTTTATAAACGAGGAAAAGCATTGGGTCGTTGGGGGGGAAGACACAGGCGTTAGCGCTGAGGGAATAAACGGTGTTAACGGTTTAACTCCGCGAATCGAGAATAATTTTTGGTGGATCGGAGATACAAATACGGGAGTAAAAGCGGTTGGAACAAACGGCACGAATGGAACAAATGGAACAAACGGCACGAATGGAACAAACGGTGTTTCTGTTATAGGTGTTTCAATTGATGATAACGGGCATCTTCAGGTTACTTTATCGGGCGGAGTAGTGATTGATGCAGGAGCATTGCCGACACCTACGGATAGAAACCGCACTGCCTACAACTGGGACATCATCGGCAATCGAGATGGAGCTAATAAAACATTCCGTATTGATGCCGCAAAAAAATGGAAGGCAGGCACGCTGAAAGTGTACCGGCAAGGCGCGCGCATGACGCCTAACGGGCAAGACTATGTAGAAAATGAAGACAGAAATTCTATTGTGTTTAACCGTGCCGTGCTATCAGAGGAGAATTTAATGTTTGACTACGAAGAAGAATAATCCTTCGACAAGCTCAGGATGACATGGCAGAAACAAAAATCATAACGCGAAGCGTTAGCACATTCACGCAGCCTGCATTGGAAGGCAACGTAGATGTAGTTATTCATAGCGCTATTGCGTGGATAGTTACAGGCGTGCGTGTGTACATCAATAAAGCTGGTGTGTATGAAGTAATAAGCATTGCAGGAAGCATTTACACACTGAAGCTAAAAACAATGGAAGCTGCTGAAGGCACTACGGTAGCTGCTGATATTCTTTTCCCCGTTCAGGCAAATACCGGCGCAGGCAAGTTCGTGCGAGAGTGGTAAAATGAAAACTAAAACGAAAAAATTACAATGGCGACAATAAACAATTTCACCGTCTATTCTGTAGCAGCGCTGCCCACAACAGGTATAGATGTAAACGGCATGTACCTCGCAGATCGCGGAGCGGGGAAGTTCTCGGTATCTATACGCAAGCTGGATAACAGCGACTGGGTGCATCTTGGCATACTCAACGGCGTTGATACGGTGAACGGATTAACGGGCGCGGTACAGGTAAACCTTTCTTTTACTAATGGCGTATTGAGCATCACAGGCGGAGGTGTAACGGTGGACTTGGACGCGCGCTACACCCGTATTACAGACGCTATACCCTGGAGCCGGATAAGCGGAGCGCCTACCACACGCGCGGGTTATGGCATTACGGATGCAGTAGGCAATACAGGTAATGAAACGATTGCTGGAACAAAAACCTTTTCATCTTCTCCGGTAATTCCTGACGGCACGGCTGCTAACCATGCCGCCAGTAAAGGACAAATGGACACGGCAGATGCCAGCCTTCAGGCGCAGATCAATGACCTTGCAAGCACAGTAGCAGAAGGCATCAGAACGCCGACAGATATAGACTGTAGCGCTAATCCAAACTACCCCGCCAGCACCAAAGGCGACAGCTACAAAGTAACGGTAGCCGGTAAGATAGGCGGCGCAAGCGGAAAGCCTGTGAGCGTTGGTGATTTGATTGTTTGTAAAACCACGAGCGCAGCAGGTATAGAAGCTGTAGTGGGAGCCAACTTTTACATAGTAGAAGGAAATTTGGATCAGGCTACAGAAACAGTAGCGGGTGTTGCAAAAATTGCAACCGATACTCAAACCGCATCAGGTAATGATGATTCAACCATTATCACTCCGCGGAAATTACAGCAAAAGATAAACGCCGAACGAACTACCAGCGATGGCAAGTATGTGCGTGTAGATGCTGCACAGGGGTTAAGCAACGAACAAAAAGTACAGGCACGTACCAACACCGGCGCGGCTGATGATGCCTCTGTAGTGCATAAGACCGGAAATGAAACAGTTGCCGGAATAAAAACATTTTCCTCATCGCCCGTAATTCCTGACCCTACCGCAGACACCCATGCAGCCAATAGGCAATGGACGAACACCGCGATAGAAGCAGGTAAGACAAAGTTTGTGCGTGACTGGTAAAAAATGAAAGTTGAGAATGAAAAATTGAAACTGAAAAACACTCAAAGAGCGTGGCATTAGTAACTGAATTTACACTTTATAGCGCTACAGGGCTACCGCCTGTAGGACAAAGAGATGCGAATGGCATCTATTTTCTGCGTACAGCCGCGGGCTTTAAAGCGCATGTTGTTGACCTGACGGGAAACTTTGTTGAGCAGGAAATGGATTGGAGTAGGATTACCAATAAGCCTACAACGCTTGCAGGCTACGGCATTACAGACGCGCAAAGCGTTAACATTACGCATGGGCAAAAAATATTTCGGCGCAACTTTCCTAACGGTGTAGCTAATCAAAAAGTAGATATTACACTGCCTGGTGCTTACCTATTAATGGGTGAGTTTGTCGTAACAATACACGCTAATTATAGCAATGAAAACGGAACCGGTGTGCTGCAAAAAGCATTTGCTTTAGGATTTAATCCCGGCGGCGCAATATTCTCGAGCCTTGAGAGTCGCTACACTAAGGTGTTGGGGGAAATAAAAGACAAATATGCAATTGGAGAGCTGACGTGGGATGCGGATAACTACATGTGGAAGATACCTGTTCACCACTTACACCCATGGGGCAATCCTATTATGATAACCGTGGATTATTACTCTGAAAATGTAGCATCGGTTGCAGGCATGAATGCTGCTATAGATGTATCTCAGGTGTATGTCGGAGCGGAGTACAGCGGCGAATTACCGAGTGTAAGCCTTGAAAAATTGAACGTAAATAACCTTCAATGCACCGATATTGCTGTAAATGGTAAAGCGGTTGCAACATTAGACCAATACGGCAAAGTACCGGCTTCGCAGCTTCCGAGTTATGTAGATGATGTGTTAGAGTATGCTAACACCGCTGCTTTTCCTGCCACCGGAGAAACCGGAAAGATTTATGTAGCAATAGATACATCAAAGTCTTACCGCTGGAGTGGCAGCGCTTATGTAGAAATTGTTGCAAGCCCTGGCACCACAGACAATGTTCCTGAAGGCGCAACTAACAAGTATTTCTCCAACGCCAGAGCTTTGTCGGCTACGGCAGGAGCTTATGCGCCGGTTACTCACGCACACGCTATCAGCGATGTTGCAGGCTTGGATGGCGGCGCTTACACGCCGGAAATTTCTTATTCTCCCGCTATCACGGATATTACTGCGGATAAGTTTTTCTTCCAGCGTGTAGGCAATATCGTTTCTGTTACAGGCACATTTCAGGTAGTACCAGATGGTTCCGCAACATCGGAATGGGTAAAGCTTTCTTTGCCTGTGCCATCTGATTTGGACGCTGATAGCTTAAAAGGTACAGGATTCATTTACCATCCTGGTACTGCTTATCTAAGTAACATAATAGCCGATGATGACGGAGATCTGATAGAGGTAGGAATTGAATTTACCAGTCCCGGCGCTTGCCAGGTAAATGTGAGTATGATGTATGAGGTGAAATAAAAAAAACCCGGCCTCATAAGAGCGGCTGAGGTGTGAGGCGAAGTGAAGTAAAAAGGAATGGAAAATGCAAAACATAACGAGTTTTCAAATTTTAGGTGCGCTGGTAGTATCGTTGATCGGCTTTGCATTTCGCTTAGGTATTTTTTACGAAAGCAAAAAAAAATTACCTGCGTTTATGAGTGTATTTTTTCTATTCATCTTCAGCACTGGCTGTGCAGGGCTTGCTTTTTTATACGTGATAGAAAAAGAATGGTCGGCTACTTTAAAGCTGATACCCATCTTCTTCGCAAGTTTTTTTGGCAGCATAGTAGTTACAGGACTGGGCGAGATAAAACCGGATTTTTTCAAGGAGCTATTCAAAGATTTTTTACGCAAATGGCTTAATTCAAAAACAGGAAGCAATGACAACACAAATGAAACGACACAGGAAATTGATACGCCTGCGCAAGCTGACAGAAATATGGAATAATAGCCTTGTGGTGATTGGGTTGTTAGGAGTATTGGTGCTGTTCCTCGCCTACTTCGTGCAGCGCAATGAAACATTGCTAATGTTCGGACAAATGCTTTTCATTACGGCTTATGCTGCGCTGTGCTTCTTCTGTTACATGCTCATTCTGCGTGGCTGCGGGCGCACTACTTCCGTATTGCTGATAATGCTGGGAAGCGCAGGTTTGGTGTTCGGCGCAGCATCTCAGATAATGCTAAATCAGGTAGCGCTAAAGCCTCCTGTAATCAATGTTGCAGGCACTATGATCGCTATCGGAACTATTACATTACTCAACAAATTTTATCGTTATGTCGAAAATATTCGGCGCTAATTTTCGCGCATTGCAGATCGCAGGTTTAATGGTGCTTGCCGCACTTCTTTTCGTAGGAATATGGAAGCTGATAGAGCGGCTTGTACCGGATAAGCAGCCGACAGTAACAACTAAAGAAGTACTGCAGGTAATGCAGCCGCGCTGGAAGTATGAGGATAGCATCAGCCTTGTGAAGCAGCAGCAGCAATTAGACTCATTGCGATACTACTCTAATCAGTCGCGCAAAAATGATTCTATACTTCTAAACTTTTACCAAAAAAATAATGAGCGCAATGAAAAGTATAATCGCATTTATAATGCTGATGAGCGTGAGCTTATGCAGCAATGGGCAGCACGCTACGGCAAGTAAGGATAGTGTGAAGATCCCGCTGCGCTGGTTTCGTGCGGCATCGGCAGATCTCGAACGTTACGACGATTGTAAAGAAGAAGTTGTTTTGCTAAAACAAAGCAATGAAAACCTGCGCAAGCTTTCAGAAAAAAACGCTGAATTCGCAAACGATTTACAGGAACGGAATAAGCAACTTGACTTACGTGTGAAAGAAGCATTAGCAGCATGTGATCTTGTGGAAGAAAAAAACAAAGAAGCGATTGCCTCGATGCAGAAGCAACTGCGAAAACAAAGAACCGCGGCTACGCTGAAAGGTGTTGGCGCTACTATAGCGGGAATTGCTGCAGGAATAATTGTTGGTTTAATAATACAATAGAATGAAGTACACACTTGAGCAGGCAAAAGAACTTGCAGCAAACAATAATATTTCTTACCCCATGCTGATGGCGTTTATAGAAGTAGAAACAGGAGGCAGAGGCTTTGATGCTAAAACCGGAAAAATACTTATCCAATTTGAGCCTGCGTGGTTTAGAAAAAAAGCACCTTATGCGCCGTCTGGCGTATGGAGCGTGAATAAAGTAGATGTGCAGGCAAAAGAATGGCAGGCATTTAATGACGCGTTTGCTAAAGACCCTAATGCCGCTATGGAAGCCACAAGCTGGGGATTGCCCCAAATAATGGGCTTTCATTGGAAGCGCTTAGGCTATGCTTCCGTCGGCGCTATGGTTGACGATTTTAAGAAGGGAGAATATTTTCAATTACTCGCTTTGATAAGGTTTATTAAAAGTGATCCGCGTCTATTTTCTGCGATGAAGCGCTTGGATTTTCACACCATTGCAAGCATTTACAACGGTTCAGGCTACAAAGATTTAGCTGCTAAATACGGACGTGAGCCTTACAATATCAGTTTAGAAAAAGCTTACAAAAAATGGCTTAATAAATAAGCCCCCGACTTTATTGTGAGGCTCTGACCCCTCACAATAATAAAGGTGAACACGCACCAAGCCGAGAGCTAAGCTCTTAGTGGTGTTCACGCACCTATTTTTTTACGTCAGAGAACCACAAAAATAGACTAATGAATAAAAACAAAAAATCGCCTTTTAAGTACAAAGAGCAACACGCAGTAATCGTTGTACTTGAAACCGAAAAAGAGCAACAAGAAGTATTTGAAAAATTAAAGAAACTGGGATTTAAAAAAATTAAAGTAGTATCAGTATGAAAATTGAAATAAATCACACATGCGCTGACTATGACTCATTCAGAGCAGAAAAAGTCAAATCATTATTTAACCCGGAAAGTGGGCACACTTGGGGCCACATTGCGGATCTGCCAATCGAAGATGACGATTGGCAGATTGGTTTGGTGGTTGGACCTTCAGGTAGCGGCAAATCAAGTACTGGAAAAAAGATATGGGGCGAGGATAAAATTTATGATTTATACGATAGCTGGGATACAGGTAAACCAATTGTTGACTGTATAGGGCCTGAACATGATTTTAGAAAAGTAACCGGTGCACTTGCCTCGGTAGGTTTGGGGGATGTACCGGCTTGGCTTAGACCTTTTCATGTTTTATCCAATGGCGAACAATATAGAGCGGGCTTGGCCCGGTTGATTATAGACGCCCCAAATGAAGCAGTCGTGGATGAGTTTACCTCTGTAGTTGATAGACAGATTGCGCAAATAGGTGCAGCGGCTTTTGCAAAAGCATGGAGGCGAAATAAAGAAAAACGGGTAATACTTCTCTCTTGCCATTACGACGTGGAAGAATGGTTGCAGCCTGATTGGGTTTATGATACGCGAACCGGTGAAGTAAAAAAAAAACTCAACAAGCGGCCAGACATCAAACTCGACATTTGGAAGGTCAACGGCGGTTATTGGAAATTTTTTAAACCGCATTACTATTTAGACCTGCCGCATCCGCCCTGCGCTGAATATTTCGTAGGTACAGTAAATAACGAACTGGTAGCCCACTTAGCGGTAACGCCACTTTTTACGGCCGGCGCCTACCGCGCTACACGACTGGTAGTGATGCCCGAATGGCAGGGTGTTGGAGTTGCGGGAAAGTTTTTAGATTACGTATGCCGTTATCACCTTGAAGGCAACGGAAGAAAAGAAAGAAGTTACCCGACTTTCTTCCATACTTCTCACCCCCAACTTTGCGCCTTTCTTCGCCGCGCTAAAGGGTGGTTGCAGACTGGGGCTATACTACATGGTAGTAATAAAAAAAGAAGCGGTGAGAGCTTATCGCGTACCTCTAAATCTCAGATTTTCAAGGGGAGTAAGACCGGTTACGGGGGGCATTTTAGAGCAATTCAATCATTTAAATTTATTGGTTAATGAACGTATTTATTTCAGGTCAAAAAAAATTTGGCGAACAAGTTTTAAGGCTTTCTCTTAATAAAGGCCTAAATATTGTCGGCGTGTGTTGTCCTCCAAAGGATAATTATATCGGAAAGCTTGCGGCTACTTACGATCTTCCGGTTATTCCCGCGGGCGGGTTAAATGCCGGAACTATGCCTCGTAATGTAGATCTTGGTATTACCGCCCATTCCTTTGATTATATCGGAAAAAGAACCCGATACATTCCTCGTTTGGGCTGGATTGGCTACCACCCATCGTTACTTCCAAGACACCTGGGTAGGTCTGCTGTGGAATGGGCAATACGAATGGGTGATATAATTACAGGCGGCACTCTCTATTGGCTCAACGCGGGAATAGACAGGGGCGACATAGGCTATCAGGATTGGTGTTGGATTGACCCGCGTTTAAGACTTATGGAGCCACGCAAAGCTGCTGCTCAATTATGGCGCGGTGAATTACTTCCTATGGGCATCCGGCTAATGGACAGAGCGCTTGACGACATAAAAGAAGGGATAATCATTAAGCATCCGCAGGATAGCCGCTTTTCCACGTTTGAGCCGAGCACAGACGTTAAAGATATATTCAAGCCAGACTTATTGATGCTTCCAGCGGGAAGTTAAAATTTGTGTTTCTAAAGTGTTTCTCAAAAAAGAAGGGTTTCAAACTTTCGCCTGAAACCCTTATCTGTCTTGTGGTCCCACCAGGGCTTGAACCTGGGACCCCCTGATTATGAGTCAGGTGCTCTAACCAACTGAGCTATAGGACCATCTCGGAAAATTGATAGTTTTCGCGAGAAGGAGTGCAAAAGTACAAAAATATTTTTCGAGACCAAGCTCTGATCTTAATTTTTAAAAGACCTATTTTTCAAAAGGTAAAAAATATTTCTTTAGACAAATGCCTTTCTTTGCGTGATGATAACCGGAATAAAGCATATACTTTTTGATTTAGGTGGTGTGCTTATCAATTTGGATTACAACCGTACAGAACAAGCCTTTGTCAATCTTGGCATCAAAAATTTTGGAAATATTTTTTCACAACTGAAGCAAACAACGCTTTTTGATGATTTAGAAACAGGAAAGATACCTACATCAACCTTTTTTGAAGAATTACGAAAATTTAGCGGAACTCAACTAAGTGATGATCAAATTACATTTGCTTGGAACGAAATGCTTTTGGATTTTCCAATACGTAGGTTAGAAATACTCCAACAACTAAGACCGCATTATGATCTTGTTTTGATTAGTAATACAAACGAAATTCACGAGATCGCATTCAATAGAATTTTACAACAGGCGCATGGTGTTTCGCTTGCTTCATTCTTCGATCGGTATTATTTGTCGCATAAAATTGGAATGAGAAAGCCTGACCCAGCCGTTTTTCAGAGAATTTTAAACGAATGTGGGTTTGAAGCCCAACATACTTTGTTTATTGATGATAATGCTCACAATATTGTAGCAGCTCAAAGTGTAGGAATTCAGTCTATCCATTTGACCAACAGCATGACTATTGAAAACGATATTTTTAAACCTCATTCAGTTAGCATTTAATGTCGTTGAGCAACGGAATGATTAGTATAAAAATCGGGTAAATCATAGCCTAAACTAAACATCACAGATTCCAAAAGTGGCTCATCGGCAGGATCATAAATTTTATTGAGATTAAACCCGTGAAACCTAGCCCAAGCTTGCCATTTAATAGCTGTAAGCGGGTTTTTAAATTCAGACAAAATGCTGTAAATATTTAATCCGGTTTGTCTTGCAATAAGCTTTATCAGAAGCACTCCTTGTGTTTCATTCAGTGCTTTTACTTTATCTTCAAATTGTGTTCGTAGCATATCTTCTTCACCATGAACAAAGGTCTTTCTTTCCCTTCTGGAAAGATTCTCAGCATTCAGTTTAGAATTGATTGTATTAAATGAGGTTGTGGCAGCATTCAAATAGGGTAGTATTGTTTGTACATAATACTTGGTTTGATTAAAATGATATCGAACGGTATCGTTTGTCCATACATGATGGTCTGTTACTTGAATTTCTTTTAACCGAACATTAAGTATCGTATCCTTTTGTGCAGAAGCAGTAAGGCAGAAAAGAAAAAAACTTAAAAATGTTAGGCTGAAAAATTTGTTTTGCATGATTTATGTTTGACAACATTCGTACCAAATTTTTTTACACCATTACCGGATTCTATTTTTGCCTTAGATTTATCGAATGGTAGCACGAAATGTGTAGCTAATTTGAGATAAAAAGTCATTGAGCCATGAAAAAAGGAACCATTTTTCTTGTCGCGTTTGGAATTACGATTGCTATTGGTGCATTTGTAGCGGTCTTTCTTTGGAACAAACCACATGAAACAGTGGACAATCAACAAGCAATCCAATTGAGTGCTGATTCAGTTGTGGATGCTTTTCAAAAAAATGAAGCTTCAGCTAATGCGCTCTATCTTGAAAAGGTAATAGATGTTCATGGAAAAATAGCTGAATTAGATAAAAACCAAGACGGCAATGATGTGATTTTGTTGGAAACAGGAGACCCCTTGTCGGGTGTACAATGCACGATGCGCGACCGAGGTGGAAATTATAAAGTCGGCAATGAGATTGCGATCAAAGGTTTTTGTCATGGTTATACAACTGTAGTTTTATTGTCTGATTGTATTGTTTCGAAATGAAGAATTTGATAAAATGCCTTTTGGTGTTGTGTGTTTCAGTATGCCTGAATGCTTGTTATAGCGAAAATGTTCAAACGCTATATCCTCAGAGTTCATTAGCTAATTGCGATACAGTTAATGTTAATTACACCACTGTAATACAGCCTATTTTTTCGCGTAGTTGTGCATTAAGCGGATGTCATACAGGATACTATGCCGCGGGTGGCTTGTCTTTTGATTCCTATCAGATGTCAGTTGCAGTTGTGAAAAATGGGCGATTAATTGGTTCATTAAAGCACGAAGACGGTTATCGCCCGATGCCTTTAAGCAATACTGTACTTTCCGTTTGTGAAATTGCAAAAATTCAAAGTTGGATTAACGCGGGAATGCCGCTATAAAAAATAGAAACAATGAAACATCTTCTGTTTATCATCATCATTTTAGTCGGCGGAGTTTGCCAATTAAATGCGCAAAAATGGATAACTCGAACGGGAAAAATTTCTTTTTTTTCTTCTACCCCAATTGAAAATATTGAGGCCTTCAACAATGAAGTGGCAGCAGCTATTGATGGGAAAACGGGTGAGGTAGTATTTATTGTTCCCATCAAAAGTTTTCGCTTTGAAAAGGCATTAATGCAAGAACATTTTAACAGTGATTACTTAGAAAGTGATAAATATCCAAAGGCAGATTTTAAAGGGGTCATTTCTAACCTGAGTGAAATAAATTTCTCTAAGGACGGAAATTACACGGCTCATATAAAAGGGAAGTTAACCATCCACAACGTAACTCAAGAAATAGCAACTGTCGGAACCATTGTAATAGCCGGAAATACGGCTACCGCTCGTGCAAAATTTCGTGTGAAGACGGCTGATTACAAAATAAGTATTCCTTCGCTGGTAGAAAATAAAATTGCTAAGGAAATAGAAATAACGGTCAATACGGTTTTAAATCAACGATAGTTTATTCCCATGAAATTAAAATCTTTACTGCTTTTTGCCACTCTTTTTTTCTCTTTCGTTTGTGCTTCATTAAAAGCACAATCACTCTCGGACAGCCTTTCAATGTTGCTTGATGAGCCTACAGACAAAATTGAGGCAGTTACAGGAACCTTTGCTACAACAAGGCTTGCAAACGGACAAAGTATTGAAAATGTAGAACAAGGAGTTCTTGATTTCAGAGTAAATCATCGGTTTGGACTTCTTACTCAGGGTTTCAAAGATTTTTTTGGGCTGGATGGAGCCAACACACGTATTGGTTTTGATTATGGCATTACCAATTGGCTTATGATCGGAATAGGTAGAAGCTCTTATTTTAAAGAATATGATGGCTTTGCAAAAGTGAAAATATTACGTCAAAAAACCGGAAATGCTATGCCGGTAAGCGTTAGTTATTTAGGTGCAATTTCTGTATTAGGAATTGATCATCCAACCCTGTTGTCGGACTCTATTCCTTATCGTTTTATAAATCGTTTGGCTTATGTAAATCAGCTCATCATAGCCAGAAAATGGAATGAATCTGTTTCTCTGCAAATAATGCCTACACATGTACACTATAACCTCGTCAACTATTTAGGAGAATCAAATGATGTGCTGGCAGTTGGGCTTGGTGGACGGGTAAAACTATCAAGTAGAATGGCTTTAGTAGTGGAGTATTATTATCAATTTGAAGGAACAAAACGCTTTCGGGAAGGAATTCCCGGAACAACAACCAAAAATCCATTGACTATTGGGCTTGATATACAGACCGGTGGGCACGTTTTTCAACTTCTTTTTTCAAATTCACAAGCCGTTTCAGAACGAAATATGATTGGGCAGACAACAGATGATTGGGGCAAAGGTGATATTCATTTTGGGTTCAACATTTCTCGTGTTTTTACCATAGTTCGACCTAAAGAATTTTCAGGGTCAAGAAATAAAATATGGTAACAGAAATTGAAAAAGGGTTGAAAAGTTTTAGCCGACAATGCCTTTTTCAAATACTATATAAATACAAAAACCGCGTATTTCTGAAATTATGAACATACGCGGTTTTTGATTTTTAAAATTTTGAAATCACCGAAGATCTACTACTTCTACGCCCGGATGTTGCTTTGCATTAAACATAAATTGAGCATCGTTCACAGCAGCATTTGGGGTAAATCCACTCACTTCATACTTATATTGATTTCCGTTTTTTTCATAAACATTACCCCCTACAATTGTATTGGATGCATCTACTGCTAATTCTACTTTTGAAAATTGCTTATTGCTGTTTGTTGGCAACAATTCTATCATAGAAACTGATTTCCCGTTAAAAGATTTATTGCCAAGGTATTTGTAACGATATTCTTTATCATAGAAATTGGTAAAAAGTTTAGTAGGAGATAAAGTTTGTTCAGAAGGGTTGTAATTACTAACCTGCACTTCATTGGTGGCTTTTACATAAGTCCAAACGGTTTTATTATCGCAAATAATTTCTTGGTCTCCAAGAGATACTCGATACTTAGTTCCTTTCATGAAAAAGCTACCGGTTTTAGATTGTTTGGTTTTGCCATTAGCACTCATCAGATGTAGAGCAAAATTAGCTTTCAGTGATTTTAGCCCGCTTATCTTTTTGCTAACTGCTTCAAGAATACTTTTTGCTTTTGCATCCGTTTGAGCCGTGGTGGGATTGTTCATACTGCAAAGAGCCACTACACACAAGATCAACATTCTTTTCATTACACGTTTATTATACTGGTTTCTAAAAAAAGTTTACAAAATTACTGTTTGCACTTATAGGGATGATAAGAATTCTATTAGCTCTGCCTCCGTGTGAAATAAAACATCGCGTGGTTTGCTCCCTGCCGAAGGACCTACAATACCTGCTGCTTCTAATTGATCCATGATTCTTCCTGCTCGATTATAGCCGAGGTTGAACCTTCTTTGAAGCATGGAGGTTGAGCCAGATTGTGTTTGAACAACAACTTTTGCACATTCCTCAAAAAGCTTATCGCGAGAACTAAGGTCAACTGATTTTTTTTCACCTTCCTCATCACCTTCATATTCCGGTAGCTCGAAGGCTGTAGGATATCCTCGTTGTGAACCGATGTACTCAACAATTTTTTCTACTTCCGGTGTATCAACAAATGCACATTGCAAACGAAGTAAGTCACTACCATGCGACACCAGCATATCTCCACGCCCTACAAGTTGCTCTGCACCTCCGGTATCAAGAATTGTTCTTGAATCCACTTTAGCAGACACTTTGAAGGCAATACGTGCAGGAAAGTTTGCCTTGATAGTTCCTGTAATTACGTTCACGGATGGGCGTTGTGTGGCAACGATTAAGTGAATACCCACAGCCCGTGCAAGTTGTGCCAGGCGGGCAATTGGCATTTCAACTTCTTTGCCGGCAGTCATGATCAAGTCAGCAAACTCATCAACTACCAAAACAATAAATGGTAGAAACTGATGCCCATTTTGAGGATTCAATTTTCTACCGATAAATTTCTCGTTGTATTCTTTTATGTTTCTTGTTTTAGCATCTTTCAGCAACTCATAACGATTATCCATTTCAATGCAAAGCGCATTTAAAGTATGAATCACCTTTTTAGTGTCTGTTATTATAGCTTCTTCTTCGTTTGGAAGTTTAGCCAAAAAATGTTTTTCAATCTGGCGATAAATAGATAGCTCAACTTTCTTAGGATCAACCAATACAAATTTGAGTTGAGAAGGGTGCTTTTTGTAAAGTAAGGATACAAGAATTGCATTAATGCCAACCGATTTGCCTTGTCCGGTTGCACCCGCCATTAATAAATGCGGCATCGTTGCAAGATCAACAATGTAATTTTCATTGTCTATCTTTTTCCCAAGCGCAATGGGAAGGCTCATTTTTGTAGATACAAATTTTTCACTTGAAAGCAGTGCACGCATCGAAACAATCTCCTTGTTTGCATTAGGTACTTCAATGCCAATCGTTCCTTTACCCGGAATAGGGGCAATGATTCGAATGCCAAGCGCAGCAAGGTTTAGCGCAATATCGTCTTCTAAATTTCTAATTTTGGAAATACGCACACCTTCAGCCGGCACTATTTCATACAAGGTAACAGTTGGACCTACTGTGGCGTGTATTTTTTGAATGTCAATTCCGAAACTCTTCAGTGTCGTTTCAATTTGTTTTTTGTTTTTTTCCAGCTCATCAATATTCAGGGAAACGTTGCTGTTTCTATCTTCCAATAAGTCCAGAATCGGAAACTTATAACTTGATAATTCTAAAGAGGGGTCATAAGGATCATCCCCTTCTACCGAAACACGACCATTAATGGGTGCAATTGGTTCATCCTGCTGCCTGATTACTTCGAAAGACAAGTCGCCCAAATCATCATTGGGCGCGACTTTTGGATGTGTGTTGGTAAAAGTAAGAGTGGGAGTTGAATGAGGTTGATGAGGGGATAATGTGTCAATAGGGTCAGTTTCATCTGCAATGATTTTTTTTTCAAATTCTTCAAACACCGGTTGAACTTTGTCCAAAGCTGAATCATTTATACTAATTGAGGTACTGCTTTTTTCTGCTTGCTCAAATTTTTCAGCGATTGTTTTTTGTAGAGGTAAACTGTCGTCTGGTTGTGAAGTGGGCGTTTCTTCGGTAGATATATCTTGGGGAGGAGAATCAGGTAGATTAGTAGTCGTTTTCTTTGTTTTTTTAAAAAGAGGCGTGATATCTAATGCAAAGATGACAAAGATGAAAAAACATAAAAGCCCGATCAAAATTAGAGCAGTTCCAAAACTCCCTACTAAAGATTTTAAATAGTCTATAGCTTCATTGCCCCAAGCTCCTCCATAAGGAAAGCCATCTGCCGGAAAAAAATAGGAAAGAAAAGGAGCACCAATTAGCAGGATGAATGAAAACCAACGTAGGAAACGCATTAAGGGTAAAACACGCTTTCCTAAGGTCAGATTTATTCCCCATGCTAAAATCCAAATAGCACCGAGAATAGAAAAGATGCCGGCTCCGCGAAATACTAAGTTGTGCGCTATGTAAGCTCCAAGTAAACCTGCTTTGTTTTCAACCTGAACCGAGTGGCGTAATACATCAGTAATAGATCGCGCCATTACCTTATCTTGATCTATTTGCCAAGTGAAAATATAACTGCCTATGGCAAAGCATATATAAATGCCAAGCAGGAAAAAAAATATTCCAAACCCAAGACGAAATTGCCGTTTAATTGGATTGACGGTTGGTGTCAATGGGACTGATTGATTGGTAGTGGGTGTATTTTTCTTTTTCGAAGACATAGGAAAAAAGAGGCGCAAAGGTACAATATTAGTATGGCCTGCATGAGAAATAAAAAACTCTTTGCAAAATATTGGCTGTAAAAATTATTTTTGAGGCGTACTAACTAAAAAACAAACTTTTTGCCTCAATAGTCTGTCTTTATTCTATGCACTGTTTAAGGTTGCTAAATAATGGACAAACAACCTATTAAAGCATAGGAAAAGGTAGGTTGACAAAATAAAAATTAACGAGAGGGTATTGCAACTTTGAAATATTTGCGTACTTTCAACCGTTGGCGAAGCGTCAATATTTATTTAAACAAGTAACAATCAATTAGAAAACACCAATAAGGGTTGAATCACATGAGCAGGACAAATACCTTCACCCGTGCAACATTGATAGCCGCTATGGCATTGAGTTTTCAGTCTGCACAGGCACAAGACGTTCATTTTACACAATTTAATGCAGCACCGCTGATTGTGAATCCCGCATTTACCGGAGGGTTTAGTGGGCAATGGCGTGCAGCAGCGATTTATCGCAATCAATGGCGTAGTGTTACGGCACCTTTTGTTACCTACGGTGCATCATTTGATGCCCCTGTTGTAAATGATCTTACACACGATGATTTTCTTGCAGTGGGTGTTCAATTATATAACGATCGAGCAGGCGATGGGAATCTGACTAATTTTTCAGGTTTAGCATCGGTAGCCTATCATAAATTTTTGGGGGAAAAGTTGGATAAGACCCTTTCAGTGGGCTTACAAGGCGGTTACACCCAAAAAAGTATTGACTTGAGTCGTCTCTATTTTGGAGATGAATTTAATGGAGGTGTTTTTCAACAAGGCACATCCGGAGAATATCCCGGTTTAAACAACAAAGTGAATTATTTTACCGTGAACGCAGGCATCAGTTGGGCACATAGTGTTAGTGACCGTTTTGGTTATACATTGGGTGCAGCAGCTATGAATTTGAATCAGCCACAAGAGTCTTTCCAAAAGAAAAGAAATGCTGATGTTGGTTTAGGAATCCGTTATGCTGCACAGCTCGGAGTAATTGGATATGTGAGCGATAAATTTAGTTTGCGCCCGGCGGTATTATATCAATCTCAAGCAACAGCAACAGAATTAGTTGCCGGAAACGAATTCCACTTAATTGTGGGTGATGATGAATATCGCTCCATTGCAACTGCGGTTTTCTTAGGTGGCTACATTCGTTCAAACGATGCCATGATGATTACTGCCGGTATGGAATGGAAAGGATTGCGTTTCGGTGTGAGCTATGATTACAACACCAGTGCATTGAAAGCTGCATCAAATGGAAATGGAGGATTTGAAATTTCACTACGATATATCGCTCCAAGCCCACTCGATTTTGCCCGCCGCTTAGTCTATCCATGCTCGCGGTTCTAACCAAATATTTGACCTTATTTGTGGAAAGGGCAAAAAAAAACTTTTAGCCCTTTCTTTTTTTAAATCAGATTGTTACTTTTATCCCGATAATAATGCTCACGCACATGAGAAAAAACTGGCTGCTTTTACTATTAGCAACAATACTCGTTTCAAACCATTACGATGTTTACGGACAGCAGCAAAAAAGAGAGAAGTACAAAAACAAGGCTAACGATCCTGTTACTCAGCTGCCTTATTACAAGAAGCTCCGTTGGGCTGATGATTTGTTTAAGTCCGGAAGCTACTTCAGCGCCATAGAGTATTACGAACAGTTGAAGCAAGAGCAGGAGCGCAATCCTTATCTTACTTATCAACTTGCCGAATGCTATTGGATGACACGTGACTACGTGCCTGCTGCACACTATTTTGGTGAAGTATTTGCACTTGCACCTAAATTGTATCCTGAAGCTACTTTCAAAGAAGCCATGATGCTGAAAATGGCTGGACAATATGATTTGGCAATTGCTCAGTTTAATAAATTTATTGCCGACAATCCAAAGACTTTTAAAAAGTTGAAACAGCGTGCTAAGCGCGAGATTGATGGCGCTAACATGGCTAAAGGGTCAATGTCTAATCCACAACCCGTTAATGTTCTGAATGCCGGCCCTAATGTGAATAGTGCTTATACTGAATTGTCGCCTTATCCATTGGGAGACACAGCACTTTTGTTTGCCACAATGCGTCAAAATTCTGTGGTTAATGTTGAAAAGAAAAACAGAGATGAATATGTATCTCGTTTCATGGTGTCTCGCAAACAAGAAAATGTTCCTGTTGCGGATTCCTTTCAATGGGCATTAAAATTTGCTGATGGCAAGTTTAATGATCCACGCCAACACGTAGGAAATGGTTCATATAGCCCAGGCGGCGATCGCTTTTATTTTACAAAATGCTCGGAAGAAGATTCAATGAAAGTGATTTGTAAAATTTATGTATCTCACTTTAAAGGAGCAGCTTGGACAGAGCCGGAACTATTAGGAGATGGTATCAATGACGGCGGATCAAACACCCAGCCTTTTGTTGGTAAAGTAGGCAAAAAGGAAATATTATTCTTCTCTTCTAATAGAATCTTGCAAAGTCGGGGTGGATATGATATTTGGTATTCCATTATTGACCCTCGAAATGGTACTTATCGTCGCCCTCAAAATGCAGGAAAGCAAATCAATACAGAGGCTGATGAAGTAACACCTTATTACGATTCTCGTGTTCACAAATTGTACTTTTCTTCTAATGGATGGGTAACAATGGGCGGATTCGATGTTTATTCTGCAGATGGTGGTCCATCTCGTTACAGCAATGTAACCAACCTTGGATATCCTATTAATACTTCTGCTGATGAACTCTATTTTATTAAAGATCCCGTAGGTAAGCCGGATGCTTATCTTGTTTCTAATCGTATTGGTTCTATCGCTTTAAAAAATCCCACTTGTTGTGATGATATTTGGCGTGTACAGTATGAACCTCGTTTGATGGTTACCGGAAAGGTAGTTGATTGCGAGAGCAAACAAGAGGTTTCTGATGTTGTAGTAAAGATGGTAGATGAAACCGGACAAATGAAAACTTACAACTCTACTGATGGTAGTTTTGGTTTCAATATGGGGCGTGGTCACTCTTATGTTGTAACTGCGGATAAACAAGGCTTTTCTTCAACTCGTGCCACTGTAAATACTTCCGATGTGAAGCGTTCAGATCCGGATGATACCGCTAATGTTACGATTTGCCTGAGTGCTATTGTAAATTCTTTCCGCGTAAGCAATGTTTATTATGACTATGATAAAGCTACTCTTCGCCCTGAGTCAGTAGCTTCTCTCGATTCGCTCATTAATTTCATGAAGGACAACCCATCATTAAGTGTGGAAATTTATTCTTTCACCGATGGTAAAGGGGCAGATCAGTATAACAAGAGTCTGTCTGAACGTAGAGCTCAAGCCGTAAAATCTTATTTAGTGAATAATGGTGTTGAAGATTCTCGTATGATCGTTAAGGGCTTTGGTAAGAAAATGCCGGCTGCTCCTAATACAAGTTCTTCCGGAACAGACAACCCAACCGGTCGTCAATTAAATCGTCGTACCGAATTTCGTATTGTTACGGATGTGCCTACTCGTCGCGTTATATTCAACAGTGCCAAACCGGGTTCTATGAACGAACAAGAAAAGAACTTGATGCAAGATGAAAATAATAATCCGGATAATGAACCGACTGATAACGAAAGTGAAGCCGGAAAGCCGGGTAGTAGGGTGAACAAACACTAATGTTTTATTCTGTTTTATTTATAGGGCTGTACATTTCGTGCAGCCCTTTATTTTTGTGTCATGACTAATTTTGTTGAGGTTTCTATAAAAACAAATTCGATTGAAGAGCAAGAACAATTTATTGCTTTGTTAGAGCCTTATTTTATAGGGTTTGAACAACAAGAACACCACCTAATTGCTTTTGCAGAAACCAATACCTACGATCACCAAAGTACCGCTGCTTTATTGAACCAATTGAATAGCACTTTTACTGTAAAAGAATTAGTCTCTACCAATTGGAATAAACAATGGGAAGAGAATTTTGAACCGGTAATTGTAGATGGCTTTTGTACTGTTCGGGCTGATTTTCACCACATCCCAATTCGAACACCTTTTGAGATCATTATTACACCAAAAATGTCGTTTGGAACCGGTCACCATGCTACTACTCAGCTCGTGATGCAAATCATGCAAACTGTTTCTTTTGAAGAGAAAAAGGTGTTAGATTTTGGCACCGGTACCGGTATCCTGGCTATACTTGCCTCTAAACTTGGGGCTAATCAAATTTTAGCTATTGATAATGATGAATGGAGCATAGAAAACGCCTCTGAAAACGTTCTTAGAAATGAAATTTCAAACGTGCAAGTTTCTGACAATACCTTAGCTGATTTCGGAAAAGCATCCGTTGATATAGTATTGGCAAATATCAATAGGCATGTGTTGCTCGATAACATGGATTCCCTTTTTGGCTTGTTATCAATCGGTGGAGTGTTAGTGATGAGTGGAATCCTAATTTCTGATGAGGCTGTTCTTTTGGAAGCTGCACGGAGTGTTGGTTTTGAAATAATCAGTGTAAAACAAATCGGAGAATGGATTGCCGTGCATTGTGCAAAACGATGATAGCTGCCTGATGGGTTTGACATTTTGAAGCGAATTAAGTACATTTGTTTTCTTTGCTTTATAATTCATACATGACGATCGCTATTTTCATTGTTTTGGCTTATTTGATTGGTTCTATTCCTACGGCAGTTTGGGTTAGTAAACGGTTGTATGGAATTGATATTCGAGAGCATGGAAGCGGCAACTCCGGTGCTACAAATACGTTTAGAATTTTAGGCTCAAAGGCAGGATCAGCAGTTATGTTGATTGATATGCTCAAGGGGTTTATTGCCGTTAAACTTTCTTTGCTGTCATCTTATCCTTGGTACAGCGAACAAATCACCAATCTTCAAATTGTATTAGGCTTGGCGGCTGTTGTGGGACATATTTTTCCTATTTGGGCAGATTTTCGTGGAGGAAAAGGTATTGCAACTCTTTTTGGAATGATTCTAGCAATTCAACCTTTGGTTGCTGTTAGTTTAGTAGGGGTGTTTCTATCTATGTTGTTTCTTACACGCTACGTTTCTCTTAGCTCAATTAGTGCCAGCATTGCTTTTCCATTGCTTATTGTTTTTATCTTCAACGAACCAGAATTAAGTTATCGCTTATTTGCTATTGCCACAGCTTGTTTAGTCGTGTTAACACACTACAAAAACATTAGCCGCTTGCTACATGGAAATGAAAGTAAAGTACCCCTTTTCAAACGTCGCAAAAATCGTAACAATAGTTAATCTTAAAGCTTTTTTTCTTCTTTTTGTATTTGACTAAGTTGAAGCTTTATTTTCTTTCTCTCAATTCAAACACTTATTTTGATAGAATCATCTCAACTTGGTTTTTAAATCGAAGCAAGGATTAATTCTATAACAGATTAATGTGCGTACAACCAGTTTCCAAAGAATATTGAGTTATCTATTCCCGATCAAAATATGGAAGGGGAGAGGAGATATTCATCCACAATTAGAACTATTTCTCTATCGTGGTCAATGGCAATTGGCAACAGAAGACGCTATTTATTCAGATGGAGTGCGTTACAGCCCGATGGTCAAAGCCTTTTCACAGTTACGTACTCAAATACCTTCATGGA
This sequence comes from Bacteroidota bacterium, assembly GCA_018267925.1. Lineage (GTDB taxonomy): Bacteria > Bacteroidota > Bacteroidia > Chitinophagales > Chitinophagaceae > JAFIGV01. The sequence goes on from JAFDXO010000139.1 coordinate 24,516, forward strand.
AAAAAGTTTTAGTGTTGGGTGGAGGAGCAGGAAGTGCTGCTAGAATTTTGAGAAATATGGGCTCTGCCTGTGAAGTATGGTTAGTAGAAAATGATGGGCAAATTATTCAATTAATGGAGCCTGAATTGCCTGATGAGGGTGTACGTTACGTATGTGGAGATGCTGAAGCCTTTATTACCACATGCAACATAAAATATGATGTTGTAGTGATAGATATTTTTATTGGTAGAAAAGTACCCGAATTTGTTTCTCAAAACTCCTTTTTAGTAAGCTGTCGAAGTGTTTGCCACCCCAATGGGGTGATGATAATTAATTTTATGATTAACGACGCGGCTGATAGCGAGCGATATGACGCAATGGTGGCTCATTTTGTTGATTACTCTGTAATTGATATTGGCATAAACAAAGTGATCATTGTTAAAGTTTAGCAGATTGGATACGGAGTACTTTTCGATTCTTTTTTTGTGCACGCATTTTTTCAGGCACAAGGGTTGCTATTTCATCAATCAAGCTTTGCAATAGTTTCATTTTTACAAAATGATCGTTCGTTACTAATCCAATTTCGCGAACAGGCTCCGGATCTTCAAAATAACGCACATAATCTTGTTGATCTTCAGAAAACTCAAAGGTTGATAGTTCGGGCAAAACCGTTACACCCCCATTTTTATCAACCATTTTTCGTAGTGTTTCAACATTGCTGCTTTCATAGCGAAACTTTCTTTCACTTTGTATTTTCTTGACTTGGTCGCTGCATAGATTGATAATTTGATTGCGCATACAATGCCCTTCATTTAATAGCCAAATTTGCCCCAGGTCAATATCAGAAGGAGAAATCATTTTTTTCTTCAAAGCAGAATCTTGTTTTGAAAAATAACCTACAAAGGGTTCGAAAAAAATAGGGTATTCTTTTAGCCCGGGTTCTTCAAGCGGTGTGCTTAGTAAGGCTGCATCTATTTCATTGTTTCGAAGTGCAATAATGATTTGGTTGGTTTCCATTTCTTTAACCTGCAATTGCACATCCGGATTGTTGTTCCCATAACTTTCTAAAAGTGCGGGGATAATATAAGGAGCAACAGTTGGGATAACCGCTAATCTAAATGATCCTTCCAGCTCATTTTGTTGACCTAAAATAAGTTCATAAATTTTTTCACACTCGGCTAACGCTGTTCTGGCTTGAGATACAATAGATTCTCCAATTTCAGTGATGGCAATTGGGTGCTTGTTTCGGTCAAATAACTTTATACCCAGTTCATCTTCCAGTTTTTGAATTTGCATACTTAACGTCGGTTGAGTTACAAAGCATTTTTCTGCTGCTGCAACAAAGCTTTTGTATGTGGCAACCGCAACTACATATTCTAACTGTGTGATGGTCATTTAGGATAAAGATTATGTAGCAAACCTAACGTTTTAATGAATAAAATAGCTCAACAGGGATAATGTCGAAAATGGGTGTAACAGGCTAATTGCTAAAAAAAGATGGTAAGAAGTTAGAATTATTGCACAATCTTCTCTAAATTAGGAACTCCTAAGAAAGTACTGTTTATGAAAAATGTTTTACGCGAGAAATTATGGCTCGTAGTTTGTCTAATGTTGTCTGCCCTTTCTATGCAGGCACAAACCACTGTGACCACAGGCTTGGTGGGCAGCACTACTGCATCGGCAAGTGGTGTTAATGTTTTTGGCGTAACCAACAGCAACACCTATTCTATTGCCGTAACGAGTTTTTCAATCTATCATAATATTGGAACCAACAATGGGCGTTCTTATACAGTATATTACAACCCAACTTCCATTACAGGCGCACCTACAATCAATGCTGCTAATGGTTGGCTAACAGTTGGCACTTCTGCATTAATCACTTCTTCTACATCACAAATCGTTACGGTGTTGTCAAACCAATATGTGGTTATTCCGCCGAACACCACCTATCGTTTTGCTATTATTTGTAACTCTGGGAATGCCTATTTTGCAACAACCGGAAACAACACTTATGCTAATGGTAATGTTACCATTCAAACCGGTGGAAGCACTGTCAGCCCGGGCTATGCAGGCACTGCACCTTCTCCCAATCTTACCCCTCGCTATTTTGCAGGGAGTATTTCTTTTGTTCCGGCTTCTGTAAATAACATTTCTGCGATTGCTTTAATTAGCCCAGTTGCAGGAAATGGATATTGTGCATCAGATAGTGTTACCGTAAGTGTTGCCTTACGAAATGTGGGTGATTCCTCTCAACAAAATTTTCCAGTAACAGCAAAATTTATAGGAGCTACTTCTAATACACTTTCCGGAACTTATACCAAAAAGTTAAGCGCGTGGGCAACCGACACCCTTGCACTCGGAAAAATAAACTTGCCACAAGGAACTTATACTGCAAATGCGTTTTCACAGCTTTCTACAGACACGATTCGGATAAATGATACAACGCCAACGATCAGTTTTACTTTTCGCAAACCAGTAACATTACCCATAGTAAACTCTGATACCGTATGCCCAAAAGGAAATGCTAATCTTTCTATTACCGGAGTGGCAAACACGGTGTATCGTTGGTTTTCACAACCAACAAATGGATTATTATTAAACATCGGAACTTCTAAAATTTTCCCCAATGTGACGAAAGATACTATCATGTGGATTGCTGCTGATTCTGCAGGATGCCAAAGTGTGCGTGTGCCAATTGGCGCCATTGTTCGTCCGGCTCCAGCACCTTTTCTGGGTGTTGATACAGCTTTTTGCGAGAGTATTCCTTTGTTGTTAAATGCAGGTTATCCAGGTGCTACTTATTTATGGAGTACAGGTGATACAACACAAACTATTCATGTTACCAACCAGTCAGGCTTATACTGGGTTCAAGTTACAAAATACTGTTCTCGTCGCGATTCTATTAATGTAACTGTTCGCCCTATGCCTAAGGTTTCGGGATTTTCATACATCCGTATGATCAATACATACAATTTTAAACCTTCGTTTGTACAAAATGTTACCGGCTATTTATGGCTCTTTGGCGATGGAACTTCTTCAACCGATTCTAATGCCATACACACTTACGCACTTGGACAAAGCAGTAATCTGACAGTGACGCTTATTGTGTCAAATACATGTGGCTCCGATACAGCTCGAAAATTGGTTCCAACTGCCGTTAATGATCTTTCAAACAAAGAAGTGTTTTCTATTTATCCAAACCCTGCAAGCGAAAAAATTATGATAACTGCTGCTGATATCAAAGAAGGAGAAATTTTACTTTTGAACCTTCAGGGTAGTGTAATTAAAAAGGAATCTGTGCATTTGCCTGCTGAAATCAATGTAAGCGAATTGCCAACAGGTCATTATATTTTTAGACTACAATCGGGCGAACGAACTTTATCAAAGCCCATTCAAATTATACGTTGACAACAGATCTTCTTACAATAATAAAAGCGGGTGTATTGCCCGCTTTTATCGTTTTTTATACGATTGACATAACAATATTCTTTGCGCTACCTTTGGCGACTGATGGAAAGTAATTGGATAGCTAACTTGAAATTCAAAACAGCCGATAAAATCCTCCTACTTCATGTGCCGGAAGCTCTACAAGCATCATTTCAGGGCTTTAAGATCATCTCAACGGTTGAGTCGGCTTGTACTCAACAAGCATTGGTATTTATAACAAGCCAATGGGAGTTGAAAACAATCATTCTTCCATTGCTCTCTTGTTTGTGTCATGAAGCTGTTTTTTGGATTGCGTATCCTAAAAAGTCGGGTCGAATAGCCTCCGATCTTACGCGTGACAAGCATTGGCAATTATTGAATGAGGCAGATTGGTTGCCGGTTTCTAATGTCGCAGTTGATCGGGATTGGACAGTGCTTCGATTTCGGCACAAAGGACAAATAAAGTCATTGAAACGCTCCGTGGCTATGGAAGACAGGCTTACGCCGGGGGTGGATTATATTGCACGAACAGTTGAACTCCCTGAGGATGCTGCGCTGGCATTAGAGCTACACGAAGGGATGCTTACTTTTTTTCAACGCTTATCTTTTTCTCATAAAAGAGAATATGCGGAAGCAATAGCCAGTGCGAAAAAGCCCGAAACACGCCAGAGGCGAATAGCTCAAATGATTTTAATGCTTCAAAATTTAAAGGAAAACAAAACATAACAGGCATTTAGGAAATGGAAGAACAGCAAGAAAGCATGTTGGAATACATGAAGCGAACTTTTTTGAACAAGCAAGTTGTAGGCTCTCGTTCACCGGCGGGAAATTGGTTACAGTTTACGTTAAATAAGGTGGAGCGTGGAATAGCTGAAATTGAATTAATCGTTCGAGAAGACATGTGCAATCCTTATGGAAATATTCATGGAGGAATGATGTCTTTGTTAATAGATGAAGTGATAGGCTGGAGTGTGGCCAGCTTGAGCACACAACAGAATTACACTTCGCTCAATCTAAACGTAGATTTTCTCTATGCTATTCATCGCGGTGAGCATCTAAGGGCTATTGCAAAAGTGGTAAGAGAGGGAAAAAAGGTTATTCACGTGAGTTGTGAAGTATTTGACCAGAAAGGGAGAATTTTAGCAAAAGCCAGCAGCAACTTAATTGTTACCGGCATGAAGCCGGAAGCCGGCACCTTTCGTGTTGCCAATTAAGCAAAACAAGGCAATTTCAATTTGCAACTATTAGTTTTTACATTTGCGATTTTTAATCATGCTCAACGGAAAGAAAATTGTGGTGGTATTGCCTGCCTATCGTGCAGCACTAACACTCGAACGCACCTACCGCGAAATACCTTTTGATATTGTGGATGACGTAGTGTTGGTGGACGACAATAGTCCGGACAATACCGTTGAAGAAGCCCGTAGGCTGGGCATTCAGCATGTAGTAGTTCATGAAAAAAACAAAGGGTACGGTGGCAATCAGAAAAGCTGCTATAAAAAAGCACTCGAACTGGGTGCAGATATTGTAGTGATGCTTCACCCCGATTATCAATATACTCCTAAGCTTATTCATTCCATGAGCGGATTGATTGCCTATGATGTATATCCTGTCAGCTTTGGATCACGTATTTTGGGTATGGGTGCTCTAAAGGGCGGAATGCCAATCTATAAATACATTTTCAATCGTTGTTTGACCTTGTTTGAAAACATTTTAATTGGGCAAAAACTCAGCGAATATCATACGGGCTATCGAGCATTTTCTGCCGATGTCATTCGCTCTATTGATTTCAGCCACAATAGTGATGATTTTGTTTTTGATAATGAAATGATATCGCAGATATTTATGAATGGCTTTGAAATTGGTGAAATTACTTGTCCTACAAAATATTTTGAAGAGGCTTCCAGCATCAATTTCAGTCGAAGCATGAAATATGGTTTAGGCGTGCTTCGGGTTTCCATAACACATCGCTTTCATCGTTGGGGGTTGATAAAAAGCAAGCTCTATAAGAAATAAGTACTAAGTCATTTTTTTTGAACCGGAATCCAAATTTCTTCTTCAGATTCCGGTTTGTTTCTTTTATAGCCTTCACCCATTGATGCAAAGTGTGGACGATCATCTAAAATGTAGTCAGAAAGGGGTAACCAACTTTTAAAGATACGCTCATAAAATATGGATGCCTCTGTTGAAGAACCCCTGTAATGAAATACAGCATATTTTCCGGCTGGAATGGTCAATGAATGCATCCCTTCAGGAAGGTCATCAAAATTATTTACTGAAATAGCAGCCCATTTTTCAAAAGTATTTTCAATCCCGAAAGAGTTCCAGAATCCGCTTGGATAAACTTCAATAGAATACAATGTTCCTTTGCGTGCATTTCTAATAGTAGTTAGTCGAGGCATCAAAAATTGCCACAAAAACTCGGGATGATGTTGGGCAAAGCACATGGTTGCTTTTATGCCAACAAGCTTCAATTCATCTAATTGACGAATTTGCGGAAGTAAAATCATGGATGCAGTTTAGGCTAATTCTAAACCAAATTGACGTAAATGATGCCAACTGTGTTTATACAATAGCTGTATAGAAAGTCCATAATCAAGTTCCCCAAAAAAAGGATTCAGTACATACTTTTTCTTTTCGTTGTCAAAAGCCGTAAAGAAATTATTAAGTTCTTCTTGTAAGGTATGCACAGCTTCTTGATAGGATGCAAGCTTTGTTGGGCGCGGGCTTTCAGGCAATAGACTGTTTGCAGTATTGGGCTTGAAATCGGCTTCGCTTTTAAGAAATTCTTGTATTTTTTCTATTTTGTCAGCAGGTGTAATTAATTCGTAAGGAGGATTACCATAAGCCATAGCTACGGATTCTATCATGTGCTCTACCATCTGTTGTGGGTTCATTTTTCCCCATTGTGGCAAAGTGTCCGGCGAAATGCGAAGTAGCAAAGGCGTGTATTCTTGCTTTAGAAAGCGTGCTTTTTTTGAAAGATTGATCATTGTTATCAGAGTAGTTGTTGAATGAGATTATCTTGGGTTACGCCATCGGCTTCGGCTTTATAATTTCGTACAATTCGGTGACGCAAAACGGAATGAGCCATAGCCTGAACATCTTCTATATCGGGAGAATATTTGCCATGCAGTAGGGCATGGCATTTGGCACCGAGAATGAGGTATTGAGATGCACGAGGCCCGGCACCATAGGCAATAAATTGTTTTGAAATAGCAGGTGCCAACGTATTAGCAGGTCGAGTTTTGTGAACTAAGGAAACCGCATATTCCAACACATTGTCTGGCACTGGCACCCGACGTATCAGTTCTTGAAAGAAACGAATTTCCGTTGCATCCATTGATTTGCTTAATGTTGGTGTGCTTGCTCCGGTTGTATTTCTTACGATAGACACTTCTTCTGCAAAAGCAGGATAGTCGAGTGAAATCATAAACATAAATCGGTCAAGCTGTGCTTCCGGCAAGGGATATGTACCTTCTTGCTCAATGGGATTTTGAGTCGCAAGTACAAAAAAAGGAAGCGGCAGTTGATATAATTGTCCACCGGCGGTCACACTTCTTTCTTGCATCGCTTCGAGAAGGGCAGATTGTGTTTTGGGTGGTGTACGGTTAATTTCATCAGCCAAAATAATGTTGGCAAATACAGGTCCTTTGACAAAACGAAACTGCCTGTTTTCATCCAGTATTTCAGCACCGGTAATGTCGCTGGGCATGAGGTCTGGCGTAAATTGTATGCGCTTAAAGCTCAAGTCTAGTACATCGGCAACCGTTTTAACCAAAAGGGTTTTGGCAAGCCCCGGCACACCCACTAAAAGGCTGTGCCCGTTGCACAAAATAGAGATGAGTAGTTTGTCCACCACATCATGTTGCCCTACGATAACTTGACCAATAGCAGATTTGATTGTTTGAATCTTGGATTGAAGAGCCTTAGCTGCTTCAACATCGGATGTATAGTGCATGTGTGCGATAACCTAAAATAAAAGTGATAAAGCCGTTTTAAAATTATCCGGTTAAGTTCTATTATTTTGTGAAAACTAACAAATACTTCTATGGAAACTACTATTAAACAAGCACAACTTCAGGTTGATGAATGGATTAAAACCGTTGGTGTACGCTATTTTGACGAGCTGACGAATTTGGGAATATTGATGGAAGAAGTGGGTGAAGTAGCTCGAATCATGGTTAGGCGTTTTGGTGAACAGTCGTTTAAAGAAGGCGAAGAGCAAAAACAGGAACTTTCTGATGAACTTGCCGATGTGTTGTGGGTTTTATTTTGTATTGCTAATCAAACGGGAATATCTTTAGATGAAGCACTTCAAAAAAATATGGAAAAGAAAACGAAACGCGATGTGGAAAGACACCGAGGTAATAAAAAGATAACTCGCTGAAATCCTTTCAGTGCTTGTGATTAAAAAGAAATTAAACTTTTTAAATGAGTTGTTTTTCTCAAAAAATGTTTGGTAGTTTCACCCTACCATTACACACGTTTAGTTTTATAAAACGGATTTCACCATGCGCCAAACGATTACCCAGGATTCAACTTTAGACTTACACTGCTATCGCCATTACACTTTCTACAAACAGTCGAGAATATTGATTCATTCTTTAGATTGTTGTTCCTAACTGTATAGCACTTTCTTTTACTTGGTTTCGGAAAAAGTGATTGGTTATTTGACATTCACTTTTTGGTAGAACACTGATCCTTTTTATTTCCATTCTTTATTTTCTAACAAAATAAGGGGAACGCCGAAAACCTTTTTAGAGTAGGCAAAAACTTAATTCCAACGCATGTCAAAAATTTATCTAAACAGGCTGTTAGTGAAAGTAACAAAACTCAGAGGTTATATTACCTTGTTGTTGTTGTTATTAACTGGCAGTATTCAAGCTCAGACAACTATTTTTTCTGAGGATTGGAGTTCTAGCAGCTTCACGACCAATGGGTGGACATTTTCTCCTGGTCAAGGGAATTGGCAAATGGGTAGTTCGTACACACCAACGGGTGGTACATCACCAAATGCGTATTTCAATTGGTCACCATCTGTTACTAACTATTCCTATTCATTAGTAAGTAAGGTTATTAATGGTACAAGTTATGTAGGAATGACAATTGACTATAAATTGCTTCTTAATGATTATGGAGGCTCAGTAGAACAATTGAAAATTGAGTACAAAAAAGTTATTGACACTTCATGGACACAGCTTACTAATTACAATAATAATAGTGGTTCGTTTAACGTAACTCCAACAAACGTGTCTTTAAGTGGTACGGATACAAGCAGTTTTCAAATTCGTTTTACTGCGTATGGGCAAAATTCGTATAATATCAATGGATGGGGGTTAGATGATATTGTAATTAAAGGAACACCTTCTGCAAGCTGTTTCGGAGCACCAACAGCAGGAACAATATCAGGTCCTGCCTCCATTTGCCCTTCTACTGCTTTTATGCTGAACCTTACTGGAAATACTGTTGCTGCGGGTATTACATATCAATGGCAAAGGGATAGCTTGGGTACTTTCGTAAACATTGCTGGTGCTACATTGAGTTCTTATAGTGTTACATCTGGTATTTCTTCTATGAATAGGTATCAAGTAATCATAAGTTGTGGTACTTTTTCTGCTACTACACCCATAGATACAGTTAATGTTGCTCCGTCATATATGTGTTATTGTAAGCCACCTGCGGTAATTTTACACAATTCTGTAAATGATTATATTTCTAATGTTGTTATTACAGGAACAACGCTTAATTCCTCAAATACTACCAATCCTGCTACGGGTTACACTCAAGTTCTACCTACACCTTCAAGTAATACAGCCACTCTGACACAATTAGGTTCATATAATTTGGTCTGCACTATTAATAGTGCAGTGGGAGCTCCGCTAACTGCCGGTGCTTGGTTAGATGCAAATGGTAATGGACTTTTTGAAGCAAGTGAATTTACTTCATTATCCATAGGCAGCACTACTGTTACAGGTACAATTATGGTTCCTCTAAATGCTGTTGCCGGTCAAACTGGATTGCGTTTGCGTTTTCGTGGTGGATCGTTCGGAGCAGGAGATGCGTGTGCAACTTTTGGCTCGGGCGAAACAGAAGATTATATAGTAACTATTGCTACCGCACCTCCTTGTTCTGGTATTCCGGTTATTGGTAGTGCATTTGGGCCTTCCGGTAATATGATTTGTGCTAATTCTGCATTTTCATTATATGATACAGGTTACGCACTTGTTAGTGGAATTACCTATTCTTGGGAGTCAAGTCCTGCTGGCACTAATACATGGTCGGCTATTACCAATGCAACTTCGATTAATTATACTGTAACGGGAGGTATTGCTGCTGCTACTGATTTTCGTTTGAAAGCAGTTTGTAGTAATGGCGGAGGTACTACTTATTCGAATACTGTTTCAATAACATTAAGCCCATTCTATCTCTGCTATTGTGGCCCAGCTACAGGAGTGCAGCTAAATAGCTTTGCTATAAACTATTTGACCAATGTTACTATTGTCAACACAACGTTGAATGATACGACAACAACCGTACCTGCAAATGGTTACTCTTTATTTTGGCCAACAGCACCTAATACGACAACTACATTAGTTGGTGGTGCACAATACACCATTAATTTGACTCACGCATATAGCGGTTATTATTCCGGCGTATGGCTTGATTTTAATCAAGACGGTGTATTTGATACCAGTGAATTTATTCCATTAACTATTACCGGCACATTAGCTACGGGTACGTTTACCGTTCCGGTAACGGTTCAATCCGGTATGACCGGTTTAAGAGCGCGTCTTTTTTATACAGCTTACAACAATACACAAGCTTGTACACCCAATTATGATTATGAAACGGAAGATTATGTAGTAACCTTAGCGGCTGCTACACAATGCGTTTCTTCTCAAATTCAAAGTGGTACAGCCAGTGCGCCAAGCGATGTTTGTTCTGCCGCTCCATTCCAATTGAGCTTAACCGGCAATACGGTTGGTTTAGGTATATCTGTTCAGTGGTATTCTTCCCCATCGGGTGCAAATAACTGGTCAATTATAACCGGAGCAACGAATGCTCTATATACAGTATCAAGTGGAATCACGACTGCAACAGATTACTATGCTTTAGTAACATGTGCTAATGGAGGTGGTAATGCAAGCTCAAACACCGTTTCAGTAAATATGAATCCGTTCTATATTTGCTATTGTACACCGCTGCAAAGCTATCCGATTAATTACATTACCAATGTAACAATTCCAACTACTACACTGAATAATTCTACTACAACTACCACCGCTTCGGGGTATAATTTATTTTATCCTACTACAGCAACCACTACGGCTCAATTAACGCAGGGAAATACCTATACCCTGAATGTTACAAATCCATACAGCGGTTACTATAATGGTGTTTGGATTGATTTTAATGGAAATGGTACTTTTGATTCGGTAGAGTTTATACCAATGACAGGTACGACTACTACTCAATCCGGTACCTTTACAGTGCCTCTAACAGCCTCAGTCGGTAATGTTGGAATGCGTGTTCGGGTGTATTATACTTCTTATGCGTGGAATCAGTCTTGTGCTCCAACTGATGGTTATGAAACGGAAGATTATGTTTTGGATATTGTACAGGCTTTAACTTGCAGTGGGACACCAAATGGTGGAACAGTTTCCGGCCCAACCAATGCTTGTGTTGCAACACCATTTAACCTTACTGTTGTTGGACAAACGACCGGTATAGGAATCTCAACAAAATGGCAATCCAGCCCTACTGGTGCGGGTACATGGACAAATATATCCGGTGCTACTAATGCTATACTTAATATAACGAATCAAACTGTTAGCACTGATTATCGTTTTGTTGACTCTTGCGCTGTGTCTGGTATGGCATCATACTCAAACACACTTACGGTAACACAAAATCTACCAACACAATGCTATTGCGCTCCACAATGGACTTATGGATGTTCAAGTCAGGATGATATTAATACCTTCATTCTTTGGGGTGCAAATGGTACTTATTTTAGAGATTTGAATACAGGTTGCTCGGGTGGAACTGCCGGCTATGACGATCGTACTGCACAAACCCCTGTTCAATTAGTACAAGGATACACTTATGTTGATTCTATAAATTCTGATTATTCTTCAAGTGAATATGTAAGAATTTGGATTGACTTTGGTAATGATGGTGTTTTTGACCCATCTGATGCAGTAGGTACATTTACAAATATTGGTACAGCCTTGTCAGCAAGTTCTATAACCTTACCTACCAATGCGGCACTTGGAAATCACAGGATGCGGGTTCGTTTATCTTATGGTACAAGCCCCGCTACTTCTATTGATCCATGTACATTGTATTCTTATGGTGAAGTTCATGATTATACAGTAACGGTTATTGCACCTACTGCGTGTACAGGTACACCCAATGCAGGTACTGTTTCTGCTACTGTAGATACCATTTGTATATCAGGAACTACTTTTTTGAGCCTGACCGGATATACAACCGGCGTTTCTGGTATTCAAATCCAATGGCAGTCAAGCCCTGCGGGAGCTGGTACTTTTACGAACATAGGAACAGGCGATACGCTTACCGTAGCAGTTAGTACGGCAACAGATTTCCGTGCCTTGGTAACTTGTACAGCATCTTCTGGCAGTGCCTATTCTAACGTTAAGACGATTACTGTGAAGAACCCAACGGTTGCACAAACGATTCCGGGTTCTCGTTGCGGAACCGGTAATGTAGCCTTGCTTGCCATGGGTGCAAATGGTGCGGGAATTAAATGGTATGATTCTTTGACAGGCGGTAATTTGTTAGGGTCGGGAAATGCTTTTGTTTCGCCTTCTCTTAGTGCAACAACTACATATTATGCAGCTCCAGTTATCGGTGGTGGCGGTGCACCGTCTGTGATTCCTACACCTGCAGTTAGCACTGATTATACAGGTGGTACTGTGCGCGGGTTTTCTTTCACAGCACCTTGTAATTTTACTATTACAGGCATTAAAGCCAATACTTTAGTTACAACAGGTGCACAAAGTATTGGTATTGTGAAATTTACAGGTAATACACCACCACCGGCATATCCAACCACCACAAATGCCTTTACAACCTTGTTCTTTACACAGAATAATTCAAATACCGGTATGATTCCGGTTAATATTCCTGTATATGCAGGAGATGTTATTGGTGTATTAGGACAACGAGGTAATAATGTTGGTTATCCTGCCGTTTCCGGTACTTACACTACAACCATAAACGGGTTCAGCGTTGTACTTACAAGGATGATTGAACAAAACAATCTTTCTACTACACCACTTCAGGACTTATCTACAGATGCTGCCGGTAATATTGGGTTGTTAGATATTACTTACACCGTTGGTTGCGAAGGCACACGTGTTCCTGTAACCGCCACAGTAAATGCGGCTGCAACGGGAACTGGCTTGGCAGCCGGAGGAACTACGGTGGGCAATGCACAAACTAATGGTACTACAGTAGCCTACACCAGCTCCTGTAACGATACGGTAGCCGTGATTAACTCAGGTGCTACCAACATTGGAAATACATCTGCAATTGTACTGACTTCACCAACGGTTCAAACCTTAGGCAACAAACCATTTGTTCCTCGTGCTTATGACATCACACCAACGACGAACGGACCAGCAACGGTAACGTTGTATGTGCTACAATCTGAGTTCAATGCGTATAATGCGTGGGTAACAGCCAATTCGCCAAGCACGCCATTGTTGCCAAGCGGTCCATCTGATGTGACACACATTCCAAACATTGTGGTAACACAATATCACGGATCA